>NZ_JAFQ01000004.1:1219127-1828691 GCF_000526215.1 Nocardia sp. BMG51109 | reverse complement strand
ACGTGATCGGGTCGAGCGCGGAGGCGGCAGCGGAGCGTAACCACGTAGCGCTCCCGATTACGTCGAGAGGGCACTGATGGGCGTGCGCGTAGGAGTGGTCGGCGCGACCGGGCAGGTCGGCGCCGTCATGCGAAAACTGCTGGAAGAGCGCGACTTTCCCGCCGACGAGGTGCGGTTCTTCGCGTCCGCGCGATCGGCCGGCAAGAAGCTGCCGTGGCGCGGCGGCGAGATCGTGGTCGAAGATACCGAGACCGCCGACCCGAGCGGCCTGGACATCGCGCTGTTCTCGGCCGGCGCCACCATGTCGCGGGTGCAGGCGCCGCGCTTCGCCGCCGCCGGTGTCACCGTGATCGACAACTCGTCGGCCTTCCGCAAGGATCCCGAGGTCCCGCTGGTGGTCAGCGAGGTGAACCCGGAGCAGACCCGGAACCTGGCCAAGGGCATCATCGCCAATCCGAACTGCACCACCATGGCCGCGATGCCGGTGCTCAAGCCGCTGCACGACGCCGCCGGGCTGCGGCGCCTGATCGTCTCCAGCTATCAGGCGGTGTCCGGCAGCGGACTGGCCGGCGTGCGGGAGCTCGCCGAGCAGGTGCGCGCGGTGGCCCCGGAGATGGAGAAGCTGACCCACGACGGGTCGGCGGTGTCGTTCCCGGCGCCGGACAAGTACGTCGCGCCGATCGCATTCGATGTGCTGCCGATGGCCGGTTCGCTGGTCGACGACGGTTCGGGCGAGACCGACGAGGATCAGAAGCTGCGCAACGAGAGCCGCAAGATCCTGGGTATCCCGGATCTGCCGGTGAGCGGCACCTGCGTGCGCGTGCCGGTCTTCACCGGCCACTCGCTGTCGGTGAACGCCGAATTCGCCCAACCGCTTTCGGTGGAGCAGGCGCAGAAGATCCTGGCGGGCGCCGCGGGCGTGAAGCTGGTCGACGTGCCGACCCCGCTGCAGGCGGCCGGCGTCGACGAGTCCCTGGTCGGCCGCATCCGCCAGGACGAGGGCGTCCCCGAGGGCCGCGGCCTGGCCCTGTTCATCTCCGGCGACAACCTCCGAAAGGGCGCCGCCCTCAACACGATCCAGATCGCCGAGGTCCTGCTGTCCCAGCGCTGAGGGGTGCCGGTCCGGCCGTGAGCCTTTGCGGCGATGTTCCATGTTGGTGAAAGCTGTGTAACTTCGGCTC
Source organism: Nocardia sp. BMG51109 (assembly GCF_000526215.1). Lineage (NCBI taxonomy): Bacteria > Bacillati > Actinomycetota > Actinomycetes > Mycobacteriales > Nocardiaceae > Nocardia > Nocardia sp. BMG51109. Next base: position 1,827,510 of record NZ_JAFQ01000004.1, on the reverse strand, counting down.
CGACCTGGTGTTATGTGGTTTCGCCGCGTCGAATGACGTTGGCGCGCAGGTGCGTTCGGTCGTCATGATCAATTGATGGAGGACGAACTACGGGCTCGGCTGCATTGGATTCGGGGCCGCCTCGAGTGGTTGCGCGAGCGGGATGCCTTGCTGCCGAGAGGTTTCGGCGACGAGGTTCCCTCGGGGAGGCACCTGCACTCCTATCTCACCTGGCCGGTGCGGGCGAGCGAACTGTCCGGGTTGGAGATCGCGATGGGCGGGGTCCTGGAGCCGGAGTTCCGGGCCTTTCTCGCGCATGTCGGCGTCGGCGCGGGTCCCTACTGCGGAATCAGCTGGGAACGTCTCGTGCGTTCGGCCCGCAACGCTTGTGCCCGAACGTTTCCGAACGGTGAGCAGGGGTCGATCGCGCGCGGCCCCGAACCGGCGGATCACGGCGTCCTGGTGATCAGCGATGTCGGATACGGCGACTTCATCGGCGTGGTCGCGGCCGGGCCCTCTCGGGGCCGAGTCGTCTACCTGGGGTACCGCCGCGGCGAATGGTCGCTCGGCCCGGCCTTTCTCGACTACTACCAGAGCTGGCTGAACCACGCGGCCGCACGGATCAACGCCGAACTGCGCGCGCATCTCATCACCCCGCCGGTCGGTTGTGCCTGACCGGACGCCTCCGGCTCCCGGCGCGCACGCATTTCGCCGCGGAGACCGCGTGCGCCGGGCGAGCGGATGTTCCGGACGCGGCTGAGCCGAGACCACGGCCGTGCTCGGTCAGCGGATGCCCGGCGTCCGCGGGTCCGGCCCGAGGCAGGCGAGGATCAGACAGCCGGGCGGGCTGTCGGCGAAGGGTGGGGCGAGGGGAGTGTTCAAACAGGACAGCACAGTACAGCCGGGGTAGGCGTACGGGCCGATGCCGAACACCGCCAGCGTGACGTTCGGGTCGAGGTAGTCGCCGGGATTCACCTCCGGGGGCGGTTCCACGTACGGCCCCGGATCCGGCGCGGGCGGCTCGTCGAACGCGGCGAACAGCCGGCGGAAGAACTCGTGCGTCAGCTCGGCCGAATTCTGCAGCGTGCCGAGCGCCCCGCGCTCGCTGTGGTTGCCGTAGAAACCGGTCCACATCACGGTCAGGTCCAGACTGGGGATGATGAAGACGTTCTGCAGCCCGAGCCCCGACATCTCGTAGGTGTCCGGCGGCAGGAACTCCGGCATCTCCACGCAGCCCGCGCCGAGCCAGAACAGGTAGCCGTAGCACGGGTTGGTGGGCGAGGGCTGCCGCGCCTGCCGCAGATACTCGTCGGAGACCACCTGCGCCGCGCCCCAGCGGCCGTCGTTGCTCACCAGCAGTCCCAGCTTGGCCAGATCGTCGGGCGGGATCAGCAGATGGGCGTAACCGTAGGTGTGCGCGGAACGGTCACGGGCCCAGTAGTAGTCGCCGCGCTCGATGCCCAGCGGATCGAACAGCTCTCGCTGCGCGAACTGCTGCAACGGCTCGCCGACTGCCTGCTCGAGCACGTAGGCGAGCAGATCCACGTTGCGCTGGCTGTAGGAGAACGTGCTTCCCGGCGGCGTATCCAGCGGTAGGCCGAGCGCCTGGACGGCGCTGTTCGGATCGATCGGGACGACGGCGGTGGCGCCCTCGTTCAGCAGCCCGATGCGCAGCCCGGAGGTTTCGGTGAGCAGATTCTCGACGGTGATCGCCCGGTGCGCCTCGTCGCCGAGGCCGGGCGGCAGGTAGCCGCCGATCGGTGCGGCGATATCGAGCTTCCCTTGGTCCCAGGCGATTCCGGCGATCAGCGACACCACGCTCTTGGTGGCGCTCCAGACGTTCCAGGGGATACGTCCCGTCTCGTCGTTCGCCGGTCCGGTACCGATCAGGCAATTGTTCCGGAATACCTGGACATTCAACCGATTTCGCCCGGCGGCGAAATCCAGCGCGGCCGCCAGCCGGTCGGTGTTCAGTCCTTCCTGCTCGGGTTCCGCCCGCTCGAACTCGCGGCCGGAATGCACGCGGCAGTGCGCGAACTCGTCGGGAGCCGCCGAGACCGGCGGCGCGCTGACGATGCCGATCGCCACCAGGAAGACAGTCACACCCGCCAGCCGGCCGAGAAGGCGCCCCATGGCGTCAGATTATCCCGCCGCTCGCGGCCGGTGCGGGAACTCCGGACGGCTCATATCCGATTTGCAACCGTCGGCGCCGACCGTGAACGCCGCCAGGTTCGGGGGGAGTACCTGGCGGCGCCGTCACGCCGAGCGGCGCGGATGCCACGCCTGGATCCGCGGCTCGAGTGCCGACGCCCGACATGCGCCTCGCGGCGAGTGGTCGCTCGTAGCGACTGAGGGTGCGGCCCGGGGCTGTCCCGACGCCGGCAGTGGTGGTCAACGGGCGGGTATCCGGATCTATTCCGCCCCGGTCGGAGGAAGCCGGCCATAGGAAGACTATCGAGTCTTTTATTGACTTATTCCAGAAAACGGGCAGACTGGGGATATGCACACCGATGGCTTCGATCCGCGCGAGCGGTTGCGCGCGGCCGGCTTGCGGGTCACCGCCCCGCGGGTCGCGGTACTGGATGTGGTGACAGCCCTACCGCATTCGGATGCCGATCGGGTGGCCGTCACGGTTCGGGAACGGATCGGCTCGGTATCCACACAGGCCGTCTACGACGTGTTGCGCGCCTGTGTGAACGCCGGACTGCTGAGGCGCATCGAACCGGCCGGATCCGCGGCGCTGTACGAGGCGCGGACCGGCGACAACCACCACCACCTGGTGTGCAGAACATGCGGCACGGTCGTGGACGTGGACTGTGCCGTGGGCAGTGCCCCTTGTCTAGACCCGTCCGACACACACGGCTTCTCGATCGACGAGGCGGAGGTCGTGTACTGGGGGCAGTGCCCAGACTGCCGTCGGACGGCCGACACCCCATCCCGATAACCCGGGCAGCCCCTCTCCGGTGTTGCTCACCAGTCAAGGAGGCGTCGAATGACCAAGCCGACCACCACCAACAGCGGGACGCCGGTAGCGAGCGACAACGAGTCCCTCACCTCGGGTACCCAGGGCCCGATCCTGCTGCACGACCACTATCTGATCGAGAAGCTCGCCCAGTTCAACCGGGAACGGGTGCCCGAGCGGATCGTGCACGCCAAGGGCGCGGGCGCCTACGGGGAGCTGGTCGTGACCGGCGACGTCAGCCGGTTCACCAAGGCCAAGCTGTTCCAGCCGGGTGCGCGCACCGAGTCGCTGGTGCGTTTCTCCACGGTCGCCGGTGAGCAGGGCAGCCCCGACACCTGGCGCGACCCGCGCGGCTTCGCGATGAAGTTCTACACCGAGGACGGCAACTACGACCTCGTCGGCAACAACACGCCGGTCTTCTTCATCAAGGATCCGATCAAGTTCCCCGACTTCATCCGCTCGCAGAAGCGGTTGCCGGGCAACGGATTGCGCGATCACAACATGCAGTGGGACTTCTGGACGCTGCGGCCGGAGTCCGCCCACCAGGTCACCTGGCTGATGGGCGACCGCGGTGTGCCGAAGACCTACCGGCACATGAACGGCTACGGCTCGCACACCTACCAGTGGATCAATGCCGAGGGCGAGCGGTTCTGGGTGAAGTACCACTTCCGGACCGACCAGGGTCACGACTTCCTGACCCAGGCGGAGGCCGACCGGCTGGCCGGCGAGAACGCGGATTACCACCGGCAGGACCTGTGGGATGCCATCGAGCGCGGCGACTACCCGAGCTGGACGGTGTACGTCCAGGTCATGCCGGTCGCCGAGGCGGACGGCTACCGCTTCAACCCGTTCGATCTGACCAAGGTGTGGTCGAAGAAGGACTACCCGCTGATCGAGGTCGGGCGCTGGACGCTGAACCGCAACCCGCGCAACTACTTCGTCGAGATCGAGCAGGCCGCGTTCGAGCCGTCGAACATCGTGCCGGGCATCGGCTACTCGCCGGACAAGATGCTGCTGGGCCGCGTGTTCTCGTACGCCGACGCACACCGCTACCGGATCGGCACCAACTACGCGCAGCTGCCGCCGAACCGGGCCCGGGCCGCCGAGGTGAACTCCTACTCCAAGGAGGGCCCGATGCGGTACGAGTTCAACGCGCCGGAAGTCCCGGTGTACGCGCCGAATTCGTACGGCGGCCCGCACGCCGACGAGTCCCTGGCGCCGGAGGAGGCCGCCTGGGCCTTCGAGCCGGAGCAGGTCCGGGCGGGCTACATCCAGCACGCGGAGGACGGCGATTTCACCCAGCCGGGCACGCTGGTCCGCGAGGTGTTCAGCGACGCGGAGCGCGACCGCCTGGTGAGCAACGTCGTCGGCCATGTCCTGGGCGGCGTGCAGGAACCGGTGCTGAGCCGGGTGTTCGAGTACTGGAAGAACGTCGACACGGAGATCGGCAAGCGCATCGAGGAGGGCGTGCGCGCCGGCCTCAACGGCAACGGCTGATCACCCATCGGCAGCGGCCGACCGCCGCGAATGCGTGAGATGCGAAGGCCCGCACCGGTTCCGGTGCGGGCCTTCTGTCGTCGTGATGCCGCCGCGGGGCGTACGCCCGCCGGGCGACGGCAATCTCGGCTGCTACAGCAGCCCCCACCAATAGACCAGGCAGGCCAGTACGAAGACGACCGCGGTTTCCATCGTCGCTCCCAACCTTCGGCACGCGTACCACCATCATTCCTCGAGTCGGCGAGACGCGCCGTTCACCAAGATCACAACGCCGCAACGGATGCGTGTCCGGCCGGTGGGCCGCCCCCCGGATATCCGCACCGGACGTGATCCTGCTGTCCCCTCGGTAGGCAGGTTCCGGCCTGTTGATCATGCACTGAGCTGGTACTTTCCACTCTTCATGGCCTTGTCCATGTCACAAGATGTCACAATCGGTCCGAAAATCAGCTCCCACTGCTCGGCCACCATCACCCGGAACTCCCAATCACCGTGGATGTACTCACCGGTGACCGGCGACGCGATCATGCCCTTGGGCTGGTGGCCCAGCCATGCCCCGATGAGGTGCGGCAGCACGCCTCGCAGCGCCAACAGGGTCGCGCAGGTGTCCCGCGCGGCGTGCAGGTGCAGGTAGATCACGGGCGGCCGTTCGTCATCAGCACGGGTCTTCGCGCTCTCCGTTCGAGCGCTTCCCTCCGGGGCGGCGCCGAGCGTGCGCACAAAGTCGGCCCATCGCTCGTAGACCGTCTCCGGGTGCACCGCGCCGCCGGACGGGTTCACCACCACATGCGTCGGTGGCTCGCCCTTCACTCCGAACCGGCGGCCGGAGGCGAGATGCATCTCGCGCTGCCAGCGGCGCACCATCTTCAACGCTGCCGCGAGCGTCGGTGGTAGCGGCAACTCGCGGTGTGACTCCTCGGTCTTGGTATCGGTGACCAGCGCCGTGCCTTCTCCCTCGTCGCGGTCCGCCTTCTTGCGCCGATTCCGCTTGCGCTGCTCCCATATCGACATGCGCCCAGCTTCGAAATCGACAGCATCCCAACGCAATCCGGCTATCTCGCTCTTCCGCAGACCCGCGAACGCGAGCAGGCACACGATGAACAGCTGAATGCCGCGTTCGGCGGCCGTCTGGAGGATGGTCGATACCTCCGTCTTCGTCTCATTCTCGATGAACACCCCGCGCTTCGGTGCCTGAGCGACCGTGCCGCGGCGCTCGCGCAAACGGGGCACGAGCGCCGCCGAATTGACGTCCAAAAACCCCTCGTCGCGAAGGCCGCCCAGCATGTTCTCGATCTTGTCGAGAAACCGGTTCACCCGGTCCGCGCTCCACGGCACCCGCTTGCGCCCGCCCGCGGTGGGATGCGGGCAAGTGCCGGCACGAAGCTGGTCCCGCAGTCGGGTCAGCTGAGTCCGATGTAGTTGCCGCACAGGCATCGTGCCGTGCGCAGCGACCAGCGGTTGCAGGAGCCAATCGACGTAATCGGCTCGGGTGTTCGGGTCGACGCCCAGCCCGTCTGCCCATTCCTCGATGGCCTGGGAGACCGTGAGCCGAGGCGGTCGGCCTGACAGCGATCCTCGAGCCGATTTCACGCTGTGCTGCGCGTCGTACTCGATCGCCTCGGCCTCGTCGTAGCACGTGACCACGTGCCAGCGAGGTTTGCCGGTCGTCGGGTCGGTGCCAGCGCGACCGCGGAACACCCACCGTTCGGGCGACCGCGGACCGGGAGGCTTGTACGTGATGCTGCTCGGTAGTTTCTTCTTGCGGGCCATGGGATTTCAGCTCTCCATACGGTCTGTCGGCAGCTCTGTTCGCAAGTCGTCTACGGTCCCGCCGTGGGACCGGATAGCGGCGGCAAGCTCGGTCCGCTGGCTGATGATGTCCTCGACCGCGGCCTGATACGCCCGCGTTGCCTCCTCGGCGCTCTTGGGGTCGCGGCGGATACTCCAAATCGCTTTGTTACGAAGGGTTTTCAGGTCTTCGTCCAGATCGCGCAGCTTCCGTGAGGCTTTCGGAAGGTCGAACTTCTCTTGCGCGATGTGGTCGGGGCCAGTCCATTCCGGTTGGAACCAGTACCGCCCGCCCAGCCAGTCCACGGCGTCGATGCTGCGGAGGTCCCTCCCTGGGACAACTTCCGCCCGACCGTGCGGCAAATCCGGGTAGAGCAGCCATGCGGGCCATACGCCCAGTGCCGTAGCAAGGATGAGCAACTCGGGCACGGTGATGGTCTTCTTGCGTCCCAGTTCGAGATCGCTGATCTGCGCCTTCGATAGCGCGTAGCCGCATTCGGTTGTCCGCTGGGCGAGCTTCGCGGCGGACAGCTTCGGCCGTTCGGATTCGCGGAGCTGTTTCACCGCCCGGCCGACCCTCAAGGCCGTCTCGGCATCCCAATTTGTCGTCATGGATACGACATTACAGCCTGCTTGCGGTGTCCACACGAAGAGCGTAGAACTCGTATGGATACCAACGAACGATAGAAATGTCGTTACCGTAACGAGGAGTTCAATGTGAGCACCGCTCAGCTTCACAGCATTCCGGCCGCTCTCGAGCGGCTCGACATCGGACGTTCGACTTTGTACGAGCTGATGAATTCCGGCGTCCTGCGCTCGGTGAAGGTCGGCAGCCGCCGCCTGATCCCCGAGGCTGCCATCGTCGAGTTCATCGACGGTCTGTCGAGTGCATCGGATGCTAATTCGGCAGATCAGGGCGCGGCCTGATGTCGGCGCTCATCGACGAAAGCGGCCCGGGAGCGGGTGCAACCGCTCGCCGGGCCAACAGAAACCCCAACGCCTCACGAGAAGAGATTTCTATGTCCAAGACTACATACCCGACCAGCGCGAACGCTGACGACCGCCCGGGGTTGTGTGGCCGGTGCGACCACAGTCGCGACGTTCACGATCAGCTGGTCGCGGATCACGAGTTCGTGCCCGCGGACGGCTGTGCCGATGACATCCCCGACGGCGACGCCGTCGCCAAGGCTCGCGTGGTGCTCGCCCGTCTCGGCGAGGCGATCGAGGCGGACGGCCGGCCTCGCGACGAGATCGCGGTTGCGGCGGGTATCAGCCCGGCTGAGCTGGAGGCCACGTTGCACGAGCGCCGCCCGTTGTTCGTGGCCGAGGTGGTGTTGCTCTCGCTCGTGCTGGGCTTCGAGGCGTCGACGTTGTTCGCCCGTGACGCCGTTCCGGATGGGGTGGGCCGGGCACAGGTCACCATCGCCTTGCACTGCTCGAGGTGCGGGCGCGAGTGCGGCCGGTGCACGCCGCCCGCGCCGCCGGTGCCGGTGGTGTGCCGGTCGTGCCGGAAGGTGGCGGGCCGGTGAGCAACTCGGTCGCCGACGCCGAGCCGGTGCCGGTGCAGCTGCGCCGCCGGGCGCGGTGTGCCGAGCGGCTGCCCGGCGGTGATCCGTGGCTTGAGGGGCTGCACGACGACGACCAGGTGCCGACCGCGCGCCAGCTGTCCGCGTGGAGCGCTGCGGCACAGGATATTTGGCAGTCAGGCTGCACGCCGGTCGTTCCACGCGAGGTCGCCCGCCAGCTGTGGAAGCGGGGCGGTGCCGATCGCGAGTTGGTGGAGCTGCTGCACCGCCAGGCACGGGCCGCTGAGCACGAGTTGCTGGAGCGGCTTTGCACGGAGGAGGCGTTGCAATTTGAGTAAGAGGACCCAGGGCGTCGCGGCTTCGGTTGCGGCGCCCTCCGGGGCGGAGGATCTGCCCGAACCGACCTGGCATTGCCGGGCACACGCGGTGTACGACAAGGTGTGCTTCTCGTGCAAGGCGTTCGCCGAGGAGCAGCAAGAGATGCTCCGGCAGAGCCTTCGCGAGGCGACGACCCAGGACCACTCTCAGGACCACTCACCCCCGGGTGGTCCTCGGTCCTCGACCCTAGGGGGTCAGGACCAGGACCACTCGCGCCGAAACGTCCGCAACCAGCGGAAACGATCGAATGGAGTGGTCCTGGACGATTCCGGGCAGGACCACTCCCAGGACCATGATTCGGAGTGGTCCGGGACCACTCAGGACCACTCTCAGGACCACTCGCCGGAGGTGGACTACGGCCGCTATTTCGACGTGGCCGGACTGCTCGACGGCACCCTGCCCGACCCGCCCGCGCCTGCCTACGGTGTGCGCGACGACGCGCACGCGCTGTTCTACGCCGGTGAGGTGAACCTCGTGTTCGGCGATCCGGAGTCCGGCAAAACGTGGCTCGCGCTGGTCGCTGCCCGAGAGTTGCTGGGCGCGCACGGTGACGGTCGCGCCGTAGTGATCGACCTCGACCACAACGGCGCGGCCGCGATGGTGTCGCGCCTGCTGGCGCTCGGTGCGGACAAGGCCGCGCTTGCCGACCGCGAGCGGTTCCTGTACGTCGAACCCGAAGACCGTAGCCACCTGCTCGGTGTGGTCGCCGACATGAAGGTCTGGCGACCGGGCATCGTGGTGCTCGACAGCCTCGGCGAGCTGCTGCCGCTGTTCGGGTCCTCGTCGAACTCGGCCGACGAGTACACCGACGCGCACCGGACCGCGCTCAAGCCGCTCGCGAAAACCGGCGCCGCGGTACTGGTGATCGACCATCTCGCCAAGGGCAGCGAATCCCGGACACTCGGCCCCGGCGGTACGGCCGCCAAGCGCCGCACCATCGGCGGCGTCTCGCTGCGGGTGACGCTGAACGAGGCGTTCACGCCGGGCCAGGGCGGCTCGGCGTGGCTGACGGTCAACAAGGACCGGCACGGCGGCCTGCGCCAGCACTGCCCGACCGGCGGCCGCGAACCATCCGCCGGCCTTTTCCGCCTCGACCCGAGTCCGCTCGGCGAGGGCATCCTCGAGGCTGTCATCCGCGCGCCCAAGGACGGCGACCGTCCACCGACGAGCTTCGCTATCAGCGCCGCCGACGCGGAGAAGGTCAGCGATGACGTGGCTGTGCTGGCCGCGCTCGACCCGCTGCCGAAGTCTCGGCGCGATGTGCAGGATCGGATGGGTTGGGGCAGCGACCGCGCGAACCGGGCACTGAAGGCATGGCGCGAGCAGGACGGTAGCGACTGATGGGCGGGTATCGGGGCGCGCGGGCGCTCGTGGCCGAGCTGGCGGACGCGCGGCTGTCGGGTGCGGTGTGCGTGGGGTGTGCGCCGTTCTTCGATGAGGTGGTGCCCGGCGAGAGCAGCGAGGCGCGGATCGATCGTGTGACCGTGGCCGAGCGGTTGTGCTCGGCGTGCCCGGTGCGGGCCGCGTGTGACGCGGTGGCGGCCGAACTCGGCCGGGAAGCGGTCGGGGTGTGGGCCGGGCGGATGTGCGGCGAGAAAGGGCAAGGACGTTGACCGATAACCCGAGGCATATCACTGCGGCGTGGGCGATCGAGACCGCGGCGCGGTACTGGGTCAGCGGCAGCGCCTTCGATGAGGCGGTGCGCGTGCAGACTGCGGATCTGAGTCGTGACGAGCTGGTGCTCGTGGCCGGGCTGCTCGGTGCCCGGTTGTCCGGGATGGTGGCCGGTGTCGCGCAGTCGCGCCGCGCCGACGGCGAGTGAACCCCCGGGGGGAGGGGGTTGCCGCGAGAAAGCGCAGGTCGGGGGCGACCCGCCGGTCAGTCGCCCTTTCTCTCTCCCGAGATTTCGGGTCACGGTCGGCGGGAGCGTCGGCCCGGCGCGATAAGATCGCAGGTGCCTTCACCGGCTCCTGGACAGCCGCACCGGCACCGCCTTCTCGGCCGCCGCCGGTGCACTGTCGGCCGGAAGGCGACGCGCCGCGAACTCCACCCGATCGAGGCCGGAGAGCACCCGTCGATTCCCTCGATTCCCCCCTGTGCAGAGGAGTACGCACATGCGCGTCAACAGCGCGGTCTACCAGCGGTGCCTCGACCGCGAGAAGAACATTCAGGACGAGCTCGAACACCTGAAGACCAAGCCGGGCAAGGCAGCGGCCGAGGTGCGGCAGTGCGAGCAGCTGCTTGCCGAGTTCCGCGAGGTTCACCGCCAGCGGCTCGACCTTGAGCACGACGCGACGCTCGCCGAGATCCGCGGTGCGCGCGGAGGCGGTGCCGGCCTGGGCATCGTGGACCGACCCCGGACCGACGGTGCCGGTAGCGACGGGTTCTCCGAGCGGGACCGGGCGCTGTACAGCCTCGATGCCGCGGTGCGAACCGATCGCCTGACCGCCCGCGGTGCGGAGCTGGTGGAGACGCTGGTCGACCACGGCCCGGCGCTGTCCCGGTCGTGGACGGCGCGTTACGCCGTGGCCGCCGGGGCCGAGGACTACGAGCGCGCGTTCGCGAAGCTGGTCGGCAACCCGACGCACGGTCACCTGACATGGACGGCGGCCGAAGCCGAGGCGTACCGCGCGGTCGACGCGCTGCGTGTCGAGCAGCGCTCCATGTCGCTGACCGACACCGCGGGCGGCTACATGGTGCCGTTGACCCTCGATCCGGCCGTCATGCTCACGAGCAACGGCAGCACGAACCCGCTGCGTGCTATCTCGCGGGTCGTGCAGACCGCTACCGATTCGTGGAACGGCATCACCTCGGCCGGTGTGACCGCGGAGTGGACCGCCGAGGCCGCCGAGGTGGCCGACGCTTCGCCGACCCTGGCCAAACCAGCGATCCCCGTGCACAAGGGTGATGCGTTCGTGCCGTTCTCCTTCGAGATCGAAGGCGACGCGGTCGGATTCATGACCGAACTCGGGCGGCTGCTCCAGGACGGCGCCGACCAGCTCTCCGCGACCGCCTACACCACCGGTTCGGGCACCGGCCAGCCCAAGGGCATCATCACGGCCCTGGTCGCCGCTGCCGGTACCGTGCCGCTGGTCTCGCCGACGACACCCGAGACGATCGCGGCCAGCGACCCGTTCACGGTCCAGAACGCGCTACCGCCGCGGTGGCAGCCGAACGCCTCGTGGAACGCCAACCTGGCCGTTCTGAACACGTTGCGCCAGTTCGAGACGGCGGCCGGTGCGCTGAAATTCCCTGGGCTGCAAGGTAATCCGCCGTCACTGCTCGGCCGCACCATGTACGAGAACAGCAACATGGACGGCACGCTGAACCCCGGCGCGACCGAGGCCAACTACCCGCTGCTCTACGGCGACTTCGGGCAGTTCGTGATCGTGGATCGCCTCGGCTCGACGCTCGAACTCGTGCCTCACCTGATGGGCGCCAACCGCCGGCCGAGCGGCGAGCGGGGCGCATTGCTCTGGTTCCGAACAGGATCCGATGTCGTCGTGCCCCAGGCATTCCGGCTGTTGTCGGTGCCCACGACCGCGTAGAAGGGCGTCCGCCAGGTGGGACGGGGGTACTCGCCTATGAGTACCCCCGTTCGTCCGGTCGACGGGGGTGTGCGTCTGCCGCACCCCCACCCCCGGAAAATATTCTGACCCCCACCCGCATGACTCCGCCGGTAGTCATGGAATTTTTTGTGCGGGGCCGAATCTCAGGCGCGACCGGATGCGGAGTATCTGACCTGCGAAGAGTCCGCGCCGAGGAGAGTTTGGTCGGCAAACTCCGCTCGCTGACCAGCGTCTTTGCGGGACTCTCCGTAACCAAATCTTCAGTGCAGTTTTGGTCGTGCTGGAGACCGCGACAGCGGTTCGCGGTGAACCTCTCTCGATACCGTGCAGCAGGAGGGAGTGACAGATTGTCACTCCCTGCGTCTGCTGCACTGCGGCGGGATCTGCTTCCGCCCCGCCGCGGTGATCCGCCACACCTGCGCCTGCCAATGCCGCGCCCTCCCGACCTGGCTCACCCAGCCGCGTTCATGCATGGTGCCGATCGTCGTGTGCACCCGGTCCGGACTGAGCCGGATGTCCTCTCCGATGGCGCCGCAGTCGCGGGGCGCCCCATCGGCGAGTGTTTGCAGGATCTGTTGCTGCCGCTGCCCGGCCTGCTCATCCCGGTGGCCCTCAGTACTCGCGCGTCGAGTCCGGCCGGATGTGCCCGGCCTCGACGAGCACCTGCCACGCCACTCGCTTGCGCGGGCAGTCTTCCCGGTCGCAGGCTCGGTGCTGCTGCATGATCTTGTGGGCGCCCGCGACCCCCGGCTCGTACGGCGGCGCCTCGTGCGTCCAGCCGATCGTCCACAGGGGCTGTGTCGGTGCCTTCCGCTCGTAGTCGCGGCCCGAGCGCAGCAGAAGCCACACCACGCCCCCGGCGATGACCAGCAGCCCTGCCAGCATCCACCAGGCCGTTATCTCGCTCACGCCGCATCGGGTCCGTCGCCGGTCGGCGGCCGTCCCGCCGAGGCCCCCGCGTCGCCGGTGGTGACCGGGCGGGCGAGCTTCGAGCACAGCACCGACACGTCCAGTTCCTCGAGCGCGCGGCGACCGCCACCCAGGTGCGCGGCCGTCGGGACGATCACGACCTGCGCCTTGGCGCGGTGCACGGCTTCGATGAGCCGTAACGTCGGCATGTCGGTGGCAGCGTCGAACACCAGGCCCTCGGCGAATTCCAGATCCGACCATTCGGCCAGTTCGCGGATCGCTTTCTCGTCGGCGGCCACATCCTCGCTCAGGTCCGATCGGATGAGCCCAACTGCGTTGTCCCGCATCGCTTCTCCCTCGGTCGCGCCTCGTGGAAGGCACCCGCCGCCGGGGAGCGGGTCCGACGACCGGGGTTCGAGGTTGGATCAGTCGTCAGACCAGGGGCCGGGCATCGACTCGACTCGGCGGCGGGGCCACGAATAACCTTCGTCGTGACACGGTGGTGACACGAGCGCGTTAGTGTTCGCAGGTGTTCGCAGAATCAGCCGTGACCGGAAATCTGCTGCGCGAACTGCGCACGGTCGCCGACATCGGATTGCGCACTATGGCCGCACGCACCACATTCGCGGCGAGCTACCTATCCGAGATCGAGACCGGGCGGAAGCCGGTGACGGACGCAGTGGTGAAGGCCTACCGGAAGGCCCTCGGTGATCCGACACTCGGCCTCACCGGCGTCGACGTGGAACGTCTCGGCGCGACCGTCGCCGATCCGGCGAAGGCCGGCGCCTCGAGCCTCGAGGACATAAGTGCGATCCTCGAACGCACACGCCACCTCGAGGACACCGCCGGGGCGGCCCTCGTTTTGCCCGTGGTCCGAGGCATCGACAGTCTGGCACGAGCATTGACCGCGGAGAATGTAGGCGGCGGCTCGACGGCCGCAGGATTGGCGGCCGAAGTAGCTGGATATCGAGGGTGGCTCGAACACGACACCGGCCGGGCACACATCTCGAACAAAGCATTCGAGGATGCCGCACAGCTCGCCGACACTGCTGGCGACCGGTCCCAGCTCGCCCACGCGCTGAGCTTCCGCGCCTACACGGCTCGCTGCCAGGGCGACACCGAACGGGCGATACACCTCACCGAAGCGGCGGCCGAGGTGGACGGCGCGCACCCGATCCTCGGCGTGTACGCGCGCCATCAGCATGCCGAGATCCTGGCTGTGCGCGGCGACAACCGCCGGTCGGCCAAGGCCCTGGCAGGCGCCGAGCACGCGGCGGACGTGACCGACGGTATCGAGCTACCGTCCTGGGGCTACTGGTATACCGCCGGATTCTGGGGCCTTCACCGCGGTGTCGTGCTGTCGACCCTCGGCCGCCGCTGCGATGGCAAGCGGGAAGCCGCACAAGGGGTCGCGGCGATGCCTGCCGCTCACCGGTCCGCCGGATGGCTGACGCCGATGTTGGATCTTGTAGAGCCCGGGTGGAAGCCGTAGCGGCAGATCAAGAACAGAGACGGCCCGCGCTGCCCGACGATGGAGCGCGGGCCTTTCTGTGTCACCTGCGTGTCACAATTCGCGTCGTATTGGTACGTCCGCCAGTGTTCGCGGAAGTGCAAAACCCCTGCTCACGGACACCGTTGGACTCCCTCGAATCGCACCGGACGTGATCCTGCTGTCCCCTCGAGCAGCAGGAGCACGCCGGCGGTCGGATGAGACCCGACACCCCTCGTCGACGGGTCACCTCCGCTTGTCCCCACGCGGTGGTGGGGCACCGGTGTTATCCGGTGGTGACACAGACGATGCCGCCCCGGGCTTGCCGGGGTCTTAAGGAGCGCTTGCGGTGAGGGTTATTCGACGACGACGACTTCCAGCTGCCGCGGGCCGTGCACGCCCTCGACGTGGACCATCTCGATGTCGACCGTCGCGGCCGGGCCGCTGAAGAACGTGATCGGGCGGCGCGGATCGAGCCGGTCGAGGATCTCCGGCAGGGCGGACACGATCTGATCGGCGCGCACGACGCAGACGTGGCAGTCGAGCACCAGGGTCGGCCCGCGGCGGCCCTGCCCGGGCCCGCCGTCGAGGACGACCGTGCCGGAGTCGGCGACCGCGCCGGCGCAGGCGGTGACCACCGCGTCCACCCCGTCCAGGTCGTCGGTGGACAGCTGGGGATGGTCATCGATCACGCGGTGTTCGTCCGTCTCCGCCCAGGGCCGCAGCCAGTCCTCCGGCAGTCCGTCGGGCGCCACCACCGACGTGGCGTCGTGGGTCCGCAGGACGGTGCGCACCATGTCCGGGATCTCGGATTCGGTGGTCCGGTTGACTTGGGCGCCATATAGCCTCAGTCGCTCGACGAACAGCTCGACGATCGCCGTGCGGTCGTCCGGGGAGACGTCCGGCGCGTGCCGCCGATAATTGCGCGGCACCGTCACGGTCCGTTCGTCGTCGGGCAGTGCCTTCAGTCCGTCGCGCACGCGGCGCAGGATCTCCTCGCGCGAGGTCACCGCGTCCTCCCGTCCGGGGTCGATCCGGCGCCGCCGGGCGGGTGGCCGGTGCCGAGGGCGCGATGTCGGCCCGTATCGCCGCCGTGCCCGGTGCCTGTATGCCCGTTGCCCTCATACGCGCCGCGGGGGCGCTGCCACCGACGACGGAACGACTCCTCCGGGATCGTGGGCGCCCGCCGGCTGTCGGTCCACCCGGTCGCGCTGCGAGCCAGCAGTTGCAAGGACACCTCCAGGTCGCGCCGGGTCGGCACGATCTTCTCGACGCGCACCACCGAGATCAGGGTATCGGGCCGCGTCCGGCGCAGAGGGTTGTTGCCCTCGGACTCCACCGTGGCCCTCGTGTCGGCCTCGGCGACCAGGAAGTTCGTACCGATTTCGATCGCTGCCGCCGGGGACCTCTCGCGCCGGGGCAGGGGCGTGGAGCCGGCGAGGTCGTGCGGGCCGCCCGGCGCGCGGCGGCCGCGCCCGGCGGTGTCTGCGCGGTAGCGGGTGCCGGGATACGGGGCATCGCCGACACGGGCGGCGAACGGTGCCGTGCGCATGGGCGGCCCCTTCCATGGCCGGCGCCGGCGATTCGATCGGCACCGGAGTCCGAATGCGGGACGAGCTGTGCGGTGGTGCTGTGCGCCCGCCGGGCGGCGGGTGAGCACGGCTGATCTTGTCGAACAGGCTACCCCCGAGAGGTGTCCGGCTGACACCACAATGTAGGCCCGAATTTTCGGGGTTGCGCCGCGACGTCGCAGGTCAGCTGCGGGCGGCGCGGATACCCGCGAGGAACTCGGCGTTCGTGTCGGTCTGGCGCAGGCCGGTCAGCAGCAGCTCGAGGGCCTGCTGCGGTTCGCGGCCGGACAGGGTGTTCCGCAGCGACTGCACGGCGGCCAGTTCGTCGGGGTGGAGCAGGAGATCGTCCTTGCGCGTGCTCGATTGGGCGATGTCGACCGCGGGAAACAGGCGGCGCTCGGCGGCTCGGCGGTCGAGCTTCAGTTCGGCGTTGCCGGTGCCCTTGTACTCCTCGAAGATCACGGTATCGGCTACCGAACCGGTTTCCACCAGCGTGGTGGCGATGATGGTGAGCGAACCGCCGCCCTCGATGTTGCGCGCCGCCCCGAGGAACTTCTTCGGCGGCGCGAGCGCGGCGGCGTCCACACCGCCGGAGAGGATGCGGCCGGAGGCGGACGAGGCCAGGTTGTACGCGCGGGCCAGGCGGGTCAGCGAATCCAGCAGAACCACCACGTCCCGGCCCATCTCGACCAGCCGCTTGGCGTGCTCGACGGCCAGTTCCGCGACCGCCACGTGGTCGTGGGGCGGCTGGTCGAAGGTGGCGGCGGCGATATCGGCGGGTACCGCGCGGGTCAGGTCGGTGACCTCCTCCGGGCGCTCGCCGACCAGCACCATCATCAGGTGGCATTCGGGGTGGTTCTTGGCGATGCCGTGCGCGATGGATTGCAGCGCAAGGGTTTTGCCCGCCTTCGGCGGGGCGACGATCAGAGCGCGCTGGCCCTTGCCGACCGGCATCGCGAGATCGGTGACGCGCGTGATCGTTTCGTGCGGTTCGGTCTCCAGCCGGAGCCGGTCCTGGGGATAGATGGGGATCAATTCGGAGAAGTGCGGCCGGGATCGCGCCTGCCCGACCGGCAACCCGTTCACGGTGTCGACCCGGATCAGCGGCGGGTACTTGGCGTTGTCGCGCTTGGGGCCGACCGCGCCGGTGACGGTATCGCCGCGGCGCAGGCCGTTCTCGCGGATCAGCCGGGTGGATACGTGGGCGTCGCGCGGTCCGGCGAGGTAGCCGTCGACGTGCAGGGCGGCCCTGTTGTCGACGATGTCCAGGATGCCGGTCACCGCCGTCTCGGTGGCACCGCCGGCACCGCCGACACTGGAAGCACCGCCGGCATCGGAAGCACCGCCGGCACCGCCGCCTCTGTGGTGAATTGTGTTCTGTTCCATGATGTTTCTCCTGAGCGGATGGATGGTCGTAGTCGCGGCGAATGCCGTGATCGCGGCGGGGAACCGCGGGGGAAGAACTCCGGACCGGCCCGGTGGGTGGCGCTGCGCGCCGTCACATAACGCGGAACGGAGCGGTGAAGAGATCCTGTGGGAGGGACTGCTGCCCGGTGGGCGGGAGTGTCGACCTCATCCACACGATGACGACGTGCCTACGGTAGCGGCACATCAGGGGAACACGCAATGGCGCCGGTTCATTCCGTACCGGCGCCACCGCGATCATCGGTGGTTCAGGCGGGTTGGGCGTGGGCCGTGCGGCGCAGCGCCATCGTGTACAGCAGGGCCGCGACTGCGGTGAGCGCCAGCAGCAGGTAGCCCACCGTGTAATCGTCGAAGATGCTCCACATCACGCCCATGACCAGCGGTGGGAAGTAGCCGCCCAGGCCGCCGGCCGCGCCGACCAGTCCGGTCACGGTGCCGACGCGGGCGGGTTCGACCAGCTTGGCCAGCAGGGCGAAGACGCCGCCCGTGCCGAGCCCGACGAAGAAGGCCATGAGCACGAAGCTGATCCCGGCGGGCCACTCGGCGGGCGGGTCGAAGGCCAGCACCACGGCCAGCACCGCCGTCCCCGCGAAGGACGTGACCAGCACCGAGATGGGGCCGACCCGGTCGGACAGCGTGCCGCCCAGCGGGCGCGCCAGCACTCCGGCGATGGAGAAACCGGCGGTGCGCAGGCCGGCGTCGGACTGGGCGAAGTCGTATACGTTGTGCAGCACGGTCGGCAGGTAGGTGGAGAAGGCGACGAAACCGCCGAAGGCCACGGCGTAGAGGAAGGCGCCCTGCCAGGTCGCCCGGAGCTTCAGCGCGTCACGGATGCGCGGCAGCGCGGGTTCGTTCGCCGGGCGCCACTCCGGCGCGTTCCTGCTGAACATCAGCATGACAACGCCCATGGCGGCGAGTACGACGGCGAGCAGAACATGGGTGGCCGGCCTGCCCAGCCAGTCCACCAGCCGCGGGGTGAACAGCGCCGACAGCGCCGTGCCGCCCATGCCGGCGCCGAATACGCCGGTGGCGAAGCCGCGCCGAGCGGGTTCGTACCAGGAGTTGACGAACGGCACGCCGACCGCGAACGAGGTGCCGCCGATGCCCAGCAGGAAGGCCCAGAACAGCAGCGGCCCATAGGAATTCGACCAGCCGACGAACAGCACCGGCACGATCGTCAGGAAGCAGACGATCGCGAACATGAGGCGGCCGCCGAACTTGTCGGTGAGGACGCCGGCGGGAATGCGGCCCAGCGAGCCGACGATCACCGGCGTGGCGACGAGCAGCGAGGTCTGGCTCGCCGACAGGTTCAGCATGGAGCTGTAGCTGCTGGACAGCGGGCCGATGAGATTCCAGGCCCAGAAGGTGATGGCGAAGGCAACCGTGGCGAGCGCCAGATTCCTCGCATTCATACCTTCTGTCTATCAGACCCGAGGTTGCTCCGGCTTCAGGGTACGGGGTGCGCGCCGGGTGACCGATCACCCGGCGCGCAGAGCGATCAGGCTCCGGCGGTGATGAATTCGGCGCACTTCTCGCCGATCATGTACGACGGTGCGTTGGTGTTGCCGCCGGTGATGCTCGGCATGATCGAGGCGTCGGCGACGCGCAGGCCCTCGATGCCGCGCACCCGCAGTTGCGGGTCGACCACGGCGCGTTCGTCGGCGCCCATGCGGCAGGTGCCGACCGGGTGGTAGACGGAGTGGATGCGGTTGGGTAGTTCCCGCCGCAGCGCGGTCTCGTCGGTGAAATCCGGTCCGGGCGAGAGCTCCTCGGTGACGTCGCCCGCGATCGTCTTGGACGCCATGATCTCCCGGATCATGCCGATGGCCTCGACCAGGAAGTCGGTGTCGGCGGAGTCGGACAGGTAGCCCGGGTCGATGAGCGGCTGCTGGAGCGGATCCTTCGAGCCCAGCCGCAGCTCGCCGCGGCTCTTCGGGTAGATCAGCGTCGGGAAGACGGTCAGGCCGGGCCTGCGGTCCACCATGTGCAGCTTGTCCTCGTCCTGGTTGGGCACCGGATAGCTCCACGGCAGGGTGTGGATCTGCATGTCCGGCACGTCCTTGGCCATCGAGGTCCGCACGAACCCGACACATTCGAACACCGTCCGGCCCATCCAGGAGCTGCCCGGGCGCACGGTCTCGCGCAGCAGGCCGGCCGCGAAGTGCGAGGGGATGCCGCGGTGGATCGCCTTCTTCGAGATGAAGGTCATCGGGACGAACAGGTGGTCGTGCAGGTTCTGGCCGACGGGCAGGTCCGCGTGCACGTCCACGCCCATGTCGCGCAGGTGCCCGGCCGGGCCGATGCCCGACAGCAGCAGGATGTGCGGCGAGCCCATCACGCCGCCGGAGACCACGACCTCCTTGCCGGCGCGGATGATGCGGCGCCCGGACTTCTCGATCACCTCGACGCCGGTCGCCCGGCCCTTCTCGATGACGACGCGGGCGACGTGCGCGCCGGTCACCACGCGGAGATTCGGGTTCGGGCGCTCGGTGATGAAGCCGCGAGAGGAGCTGTAACGGATGCCGTTGCGGGCGCTCTGCTGGAAGATGCTGATGCCCTCCTGCGACTCGCCGTTGTAGTCGGCGATGCGCGGCACCCCGAGCGTTTCCGATGCGGCCGTGAGGAATTCCTGCGCGATCGGGGTCAGTTCCTTCTGCCGGGTGACCTGGATGGGGCCGCCGGAGCCGCGGAGCTCGTTGGCGCCGTCTTCCCAGTTCTCGAGGCGTTTGTAGGCGGGCAGGACGTCCTGGTAGCTCCAGCCGTCGCAGCCTTCGGCGGCCCAGGAGTCGAAGTTGGCCTTGTTGCCGCGGACGAACAGCATGCCGTTGACGGAGCTGGAGCCGCCGAGCACCTTGCCGCGGGTCATCGGGATCTCGCGCTCGTTGGCGTGTTTCTGCGGTACCGAGTACTGGCTCCAGGTCACCCGGTGCTTCAGCTGGGGCACCGTGTGCACCGTCGTGATCATGCCCGGAACCCGGACCAGCCGGGTGTTGTCCTTGCGGCCGGCCTCCAGCAGGATCACGCTGGCGCCGTGCTCGGCCAGCCGGGCCGCGACGATGGCTCCGGCGCTGCCCGCACCCACGACGATGTAGTCGGCTTCGGTGGCTGCCGCGTTGCGCGGAGATTCGGTCATAGTGCTTACCTCGTCCTCGAAGTGGTCGTCGTCGGCGTCGGCGCGCGCGGGGGCGTGCCCGAGATCGGCGCGCGCGGGAGCGTGCCCGAGATCACTGTAGAACAAGTTCTAATACTGGTGAAGGTCCGAGGTCGAATTCCGGCCGCGGACCCGGCCGCCACCGGCGGTCGAGTCGGTGGTGCAGGTGATCTTTCGGGCTTCTCCCGGGGCGTCCGATCGAGCGTTGGCGGCGCTGTCAATCTTGTGAACTCGTTTCAGTTCGCGGTCTTCGCGACGGTGCGAACGATGCGGAGAGATTATCGCCGTCGCGGGTGCGGACGCCGCCCGCGGTGCGTACTTCGGCCGGGGGGTTCGACGGAATTCGCCCTATCATCGGCGTTGTGACTATTCGTGACATTCCCGTACGTACCCTCTCCGACGATTCCACGACCCTGGGCGAGCTGGCCGGTGACAAGGCGATGCTGGTGGTGAACGTCGCCTCCAAGTGCGGCCTCACGCCCCAGTACACCGGCCTGGTGGAGCTGCAGCAGACCTACGGCCCGCGCGGCTTCAGCGTGGTCGGTGTGCCGTGCAACCAGTTCATGGGCCAGGAGCCCGGCAGTGCCGAGGAGATCCAGCAGTTCTGCTCGACCACCTACGGCGTGGACTTCCCGCTGCTGGCGAAGTCCGATGTGAACGGCGACGATCGGCACCCGCTGTATCAGGAGCTGGTGCGGACGACCGATGCCGACGGCGAGGCCGGCGATATCCAGTGGAATTTCGAGAAGTTCCTCGTCGATCGCGACGGCAAGGTGGTCGGCCGGTTCCGCCCGCGCACCGAGCCGAAGGATGCGGCGGTCGTCTCCGCCATCGAGTCGGTGCTGTAGGCCGGTGTCGGTGTCCTGGCGCGGCGTCGGTGCCGCGGGCCGGTATCGGCGTTACGGCCGGGCGTCGGCGCTGTGGTCCGTCGCTCAGTCGCCCCCGTAGTTCAGTCGCGGCCCGTAGTTCAGTCGCGCAGAATCCGGAGGGCGGCCTGTTCGAGCCGGTCGGCGATCTCCGCGTACGACGCGTAGCCCATGCCGGCCCGCACCAGGGCGCCGGCGTAGAGCAACTCGAGCGACTCCACGATATCCGGATCGGCATCCTCGCCGAGGGCCGTGACCAGGCGCTTGCGAATCTCCGTGCCGACGCGCATCCGCAGGTGGGCGACATCGGGATCGGTGCCGAGCAGCGCACTGGTCACCGCGCCCGCCAGCGCCGGTTCGTCGGCCACCAGCATCGCGATCTGCCGCAGCACCGCGACTGTTCGTGCGGTGCTGCCGGATTCGTCGTCGGCGGGCGGCGGCGTGGAGGCCAGGCGACGCCAGAAGACCTCGGCGACGAGATGTTCCTTCGAGGAGAAATAGGTGTAGGCGGTGGCGGTGCCGACCCCCGCGGCGGCGGCCACCATGCGCACCGTCAGCCCCGCGAAGCCCTCGCGGGACAACACCTCGAGCGCGGCTCTGGTGAGCCGGTCGACGGTGTCGGCCTGCTTCTCGGTGAGGCGCCGACGGGTCGCTTCGAGGCTCACGGGGACGGGTTCGGACACGTGTCCGGATGCTACTATGGACACCCTGTTCGGGCAACTCGCCCGCCCCCCGGCACCGGCCCGTGTGCCTCGCGCCGAGAGAAAGGTTTCCCCCTCATGACCCGTGCCGATTCGGCGATTCCCAGCACGGCCGCGGAGTTGTTCGACCTTGCCGAGCAAACTACCGGCTTCATGCCGATCGCGGAGGGTCAGGCGCTGTACGAGGCGGCCGTCCGCTACGGCGGGGACGGCACCGTCGTCGAGATCGGAACCTACTGCGGGAAGTCGGCGATCTACCTCGGCGCGGCCGCCCGGACGACCGGCGCGACGGTCTACACGATCGATCACCACGGCGGGTCCGAGGAGCATCAGCCCGGCTGGGAGTACCACGACAGCTCGCTGGTGGATCCGGAGACCGGCCGCTTCGACACGGTCACCCAGTTCCGGCGCGCGATCGTGCGGGCCGGGCTCACCGACACCGTGGTCGGCATCGTGGGCCCCTCGGCGACCGTGGCCCGCATCTGGCGCACCCCGATCCGGCTGCTGTTCATCGACGGCGGGCACACCGAGGAGGCGGCGCAGCGCGATTTCGACGGCTGGGCGCATTGGGTCGCCGCGGGCGGCGCACTGGCCATCCACGACGTGTTCCCCGACCCTCGCGACGGCGGCCGGGCCCCGTACAACATCTACCGAAAGGCGTTGGACAGCGGGAAGTTCCACGAGGTGTCGGCGACGGGGTCGCTGCGCATCCTGGAGCACACCACGGGGTGCGGCGGACAGGAATAGCGCGTCGTCCGGTCTCGTGCCCGCAGCCGGAAGGCCGCGAAAGTGGCTGTCCAGCAGGCAAATGCGCCGGAGTCGCAGTTCATCGGAGCAAGTTCGGGCGCGGCGGTGTGGCCGGGTGCCGGCTCGCCGCGGGAAGCCGGTCGCCGACAAGGTGTTCGGCATCGTCGATCGCGCCAACGCCGGACGAGGTTGGTCGGGCCCGATTAGCCTGTGCGGGTGGGCAGGGCGAGGGACGGTGTGGGCGACGGCGAATCGGCGAGGAGAAGGTTTGCCAGGCGCCTGAACGAGCTGTTCGACGCGGCGGGGAATCCGACCCTGGAACAGGTGGTGCGGAAGACCGGGAAGGATCGTCCGGGCACGACGCGGAAGGTCGCGTCGATCGGGGTGATCAGCTCGTGGCGGTCCGGGCAGCATGTTCCGGCCAAGTTCGTATCGCTCGAGCCGATCCTGGTGACGCTGAGATCCATGGCGAGAGAGCGCGGCGCCGGCGACTCGACGACGATGGGGAAGTGGCAGCAGCTGTGGCAGGCGGCGCGGGACAATCCTGCTGGGGCCGAATCGGTTTCGGGTCACCAGGTGGTCGATACGCTGCCGCGGGATACGACGGTGATCGGTCGCGACGACGAGTTGGAGCGCATCGCGAAGGGCGTCGAGTCCGGCGGGGTGGTGTCGATCAGCGGTATGCCGGGTGTCGGCAAGACGGCGTTCGCGATCAAGGTGGCGCATCGCCTGGCGGATGGATTTCCCGACGGCCGACTGTTCGTCGACCTGCATGCCCACGATCGCGGACGACCGGCCGCGGAGCCTGCCGACGTCCTGGCCGGGCTGCTCACCCTGCTGGGGATGGCTTCGCGCGCTATTCCCGACGGTCTGGAGAATCGCCGTGCCGTGTGGCGGGACCGGACGGCCGGGAAACGCATCCTGCTGGTCCTCGACGACGCCCGGGACGCCGCTCAGGTCGAGCCGCTGCTGCCGAACGGACCGAACTGTGCGACGGTGATCGCCGGTCGCCGGATGCTGGTCGCCCTGGACGGGGCCCACTCGTTCAGCCTGGATACGTTGGCGCCGGACGCGGCGGCCGAGTTGTTCTGCACGCTGGCCCGCCGCGCCCCGGCCGAGAGCGAGCGGGCGGTGGCGGCCGAGATCGTCCGGTTGTGCGGGTATCTGCCGCTCGCGATCGTGTTGCTGGCGGCCAGGATGGCCCATCACCCGACGTGGACCCTCGCCGGGTTGGCCGACGACCTCGCCGCGGCGGCCGATCCGCTGGGCGAGTTCGAGGCCGGTGAACGCGCCGTCCACATCGCGTTCGGGATGTCCTATCGCGACATGCCGCCGGCCCGGCAGCAGTTGTTCCGTCGCCTCGGACTGCACCCCGCCCGCGACATCGATGGATACGCCGCCGCGGCGCTGAACGGAACCGACGTGGCCGCGGCCCGCCGCGAGCTCGAGGCGCTGTTCGTCGACCATCTGCTGCAGGAACATGTGCACGGTCGCTACCGGATGCACGACCTGCTGCGCACCTATGCCCACGACCTCGCCGCCGGCGATCCGGAGCCGGATCGCCGAGCCGCCGTGGAACGGCTGCTGAATTACTACTGGCATGTCGGCTATTCCGCCGGCAAGCGTCTGGCGGTCGGAACCCGCTCACGGCCGCCCTCCGGCGAACGGGATTTCGAGGGTGCACCGAGCTTCCCCGGCCGCGATGGGGCGTTGGCGTGGCTGCGGGCCGAGCGGGACAACCTGCTGGACTGCCTCGGTTACGCCGCCCGCTGTGACCGACCGCGGCAGGCGATCGGACTGACGAGCGTCCTGGCCGGGTTGCTGTTCCTGGACGGTCCCTGGCCGGTCGCGGTCGAGCTACATCAACGCGCCGTGGCCCTGGCCCGGCTCGTCGGCGACCGCCTCGGCGCCGCCGACGCGCACTACAACCTGGGCATGATGCGGTACGCCATCGGAGACTATCCGGACGCGGTCGGTCCGATGCGGGAGGCGTTGCGGCTCTACTCGGACGACGGCCGGCGTGTCGATCAGGCGCGCGTCTTCGGCGTGCTCGGCGCGCTGGCGTACGTCACGGGCGACTATCCGGGCACGGCCGACCTGATGCGGCAGGCGCGGACGATCTACCAGGACGAGGGCGACCGCTCGGCGGAGGCGTACGCCCTCATCGGCATGGGCATGGCGCGATACGCGACCGGCGACTACCGGGACGCGGCGCAGTGGGTACAGCAGGCGCTGACGACGTTCGCCGATGTCGGCGACCCGCTCGGCGAGGCACACGCACTCAACGAACTCGGGGAGGTCCGGTACGCGAGCGGAGACTATCCGGGCGCGACCGAGTCGGTCGAGCGCGCGCTCGCCGTCTACCGGGCCCAGGGCGATCGTTTCGCCGAGGCGCGCGCCCGTAATGACCTGGCATCGGTGCGGTTCGCGACCGGAGATTATCCGGGCGCGGCCGATTCCGCGTGGCAGGCGCTGGAGATCTGCCGCGATCTCGGCGACCGGATGGGCGAGGCCTACGCGCTGACGGGCCTGGCCCGGCTGCACTATGCGACGGCGGACTGGTCGTCGGCGGTCGACGACATGAACCGGGCGCTGGAGATCTTCCGCGAGATCGGCGACCGGGTGGGCGAGGCCTATGCGGTCAACGATCTCGGCTGGGCCCGATACACCAATGCCGACTACTCCGGAACCGTCGCGGAGATCAGCCGCGCGCTGGCGATGTTCAGCGATATCGGTGACCGGGTCGGGCAGGCGTACACGCTTCTCGGACTCGGCCTGGTGCGGTACGCGGACGGCGAATACGTCGTCGCGGCCGAGCCGATGCGGCAGGCGCTGACGATCTTCGACGAGATCGGTGACCGGGTGGGCCGGGCGTACGTGCTGGCCGGGCTGGGCAGGCTCGCCCTGGCGACCGGAGACCATCCCGCCGCGGCCGACCGGCTGGGCCGGGCGCTCGAGATATTCGAGGCCATCGGGGACGCGGTCGGTGCGGCCTATGTCCTCAGCAGCATGGGCAGGCTCGGCTTCGACACCGGAGACACCGCGGGCGCGGTCGATCTCGTCACGCGGGCGGTGGCGACCTATCGCGAGATCGGCGACCGCTTCGGATTCGCCTATGCCCTGGCCGGATTGGCGTTGCTGCGGTACGCGGAAGGAGACTACGCGAGCGCGATCGGACCGGCGACGGAAGCGGCGGACGTCTTCCACGACATCGGCGATCGCGTCTGTTACGCCTATGCGTTCGTCGGTCTGGGGTTGCTGCGCTACGCGGACGGCGACCTCGCCGGCGCCGTGGCCATGGTCGAGCGGGCGCCGGCGTTGTTCCGGGAGATCGGTGACCGCATCGGAGAGGCATACGCCTTCGTCGGGGCAAGTCTGCTGTCCTACAAGGCCGGTGACTACGACCGGATCGACAATATGGCGCAGCAGGGGCTGGCGCTGTTCCGCGCGATCGGCGAGAACCCCCGGCGAGCCGAGCTGCTCGAGCGGCTCACGACGGCCTGGGAGGAGTCGAGCAAGCCACAGGATGCCGTGGTGTCCTACGCCGACGCGCTTCGACTGATCCGCGAGATCCAGATCCGCTGGAAGAAACGCCGGGTCTGGCGAGACTGGCCGGTGCCGGTCACCCGGCGCTGACGATCGGGCGTGCGGGACTACGGATTGTCCGGCGTCCGTTGCAGTTTCCAGGCTCGGTGCAGGCGGCCCGACTCGGTGGCCGGCACGTCGTCGTAGAGCCACTCGCGCATGATTCGGTGCCAGTTCGTGCTCGCCCGCAGGTGTCCGAGGGTGGCGCAGGTCCAGAAGCCGGTGCGACGGGAGATCAAGTGTTCCGGCGGCAGGTGCTGCCGGCGCATGCGCGAGAACTGGGGCAGCCGCGGGTCGACGACGTTGAGCAGCGCACCGCAGGCCAGCTCCGGGGTGATCGGCACGTCCTGGTCGGCCAGGCACCACTGCATAGCCGACAGCACGTAGTCGTAGCACTCGGACGCGGTCACACCCGCCTGATCGCCGATGACACCGTGGTCCACCATGAGCCGGTGGAGGTCCGGCCCGCGGTCCTCCGCGGCCGCGCGCAGACACGCGGCCTCGAAGGCGATGTGCTCCACGGCCATTCGCTTGTAGAGGCCGAAATCGAGGAATACCACCCGGCCGTCGGTGCCCAGTAGCACGTTGCCCGGATGCGGATCGCCGCAGAATTCGCCGAACTCGAACTGCGAACCCAGATAGAACCGGTAGATGATCTCGCCGATCCGGTCGCGTTCGGCCTCGGGCAGGGCCCGCATCGCCTCGAAGCTTTCCCCCGGCGCGTATTCGGTCACCAGGACGTGGCGACCGCTGCGTTCCGGAAACGCTTGCGGCACAGCGATGAACGGATGGCCGGCGTACAGGTTCGCCACGTGCTGCTGGGTGCGCGCCTCGGCGACGTAGTCGACCTCGTTCTCGAAGTTGGCGCGCATCTCGTCGAGCACCTCGAGCGTGAAGGCGGGCAGCGCGTGCTGCAGCAGCGGCCGCAGCAGGGCGAGGTTGCGCAGGTCCGCGCGAACCGCCGCGTCGATTCCCGGATACTGCACCTTCACCGCCACGTCCGTGCCGTCGGCGAGCCTCGCCCGGTACACCTGGCCGATCGAGGCGGCGGCGATCGGCTCCGGGTCGAACTCGGCGAACAGCGTCTCCAGCGGCGCGCCCAGGTCCTCCTCGACTACCCGGCGCATCGTCTCGAACGTCACGGCGGGTGCGCTGTCGAACAAGACCGCCAGGCTGTGCCGAAAGCTCTCCCGGTGTTGCGGCGGAACAAGATCCAGATCGAACAGCGACAGAAGTTGTCCCAGCTTCATCGCCAGGCCCTTCATCTCGCCGAGCACCACGACCAGCTTCTCGGCCAACTGCCAGACCGACTCGTCGGCCAGTCTGGCCCGGACCTCCTCGGAGCGACCGATCATCGACAATCTGGTGCGCTGTTGGTGAACAGCCTGCCCGGCGACGAGGACGCCCAACTTCGAACCCCGGGCCATCCGCGAGGTCGGTACCGGCTTGTTCATCCTGACTCCTCCGTCGGGTGCACTGTGTTGTTGTGCGAGATCGTTGTTGTACGAGATCGCGGTCACAGTAGGACCGCCGTCGGCGCGGCGCCACCACAGCGCTCACTGCCGGGAACCGAACGCCCTGGTCACATCGCTGCTGTGGCTTTTCCGGTCCAGAGTTCCAGGGCCGGGGGCACGACGGCCGCGATCGGCTGACGTCCGCTCGGTATTTCCGGTCCGTAAAACCTCATCGGTGCTCGGACCAGCGGATTCACCTGTCCCGCAGGCGGAATCGATGGCGCCGGGCACCGATGGATTCCTACCGTTTCCGGTGTTCGGATCCACCGGACCGTTCGGGCGGCAGCCCGGCGAAGATCTGTATCACGGAAAGTCGAGCCGACAATGGGCATTGCCACCGCAATCATCCAACTCGTAGCTGTCAGCATCCAACTCGGTATGGGAATCGCGGTGAACGGACTCGCGCTGGCAAACACCGGCAGCGCGGTCCTCGGGAACCTGATCGGCTAGCCCGCGAGCGCTCAGACCCGGTGTGATCCTCCTTCGAAGGGGGACGAAGGATCACGCCGGGTGCGGCGCATCCGGTCGTTACGACCTCGATCCCACGCAGTCGCAGGCGAATCCGGTGGTGATGTCGATCGACGGGGTGGAGTCGCGGAAGATGCCGTTGGCGGGGGTGGTGCGGGAGAGGGCGTCGGTGGCGAGGATCATGGCAGCGCCGGTCCAGGTGGTGCGCTCCACCGGCCAGTGTTTGCCGTCGGCGTACACCAGTCCGGTCCAATAGGATCCGTCGTTCTCGCGCAGGTGTTGCATGGATGCCAGGAGGTCGTGGGCGCGGTGGTGGTCGCCGAGGGTGTCCAGGGCCAGTGCCAGTTCGCAGGTTTCCGCGCCGGTGACCCAGGGGCGGTCGTCGACGCAGCGGATGCCGATCTGGCCGACGACGAAATCGGTCCAGCGTGAGGCGATCCGGTCGGTGCCGTCGGGGCCGTGGTAGGCGCCGCACAGCACCGGGTAGTACCAGTCCATCGAGTAGCGGTCCTTCTCGGTGAAGGACTCCGGGTGGTAGCGCAGGGCGTGGCCGAGGCGCAGCGCCGCGACCTCCCAGTCGGGTTGTGGGTCGGCGAGCAGTTCCGCCAGTGCGAGCGCGCAGCGGAGGGCGTGGAACATGCTGGAGCTGCCGGTCAGCATGGCCTCGGGGAGGACCGCGGAAGCGCTGCGCAGCCAATAGATCTCGCCGTTCGGGCCCTGCATGGCGGTGACGAAGTCGATGGCGGCGCGCACGGTCGGCCACATCGTCGCGGCGAACGATCGATCGCCGGTGCCCAGGTAGTAGTGCCAGACCCCGGTGGCGATGTAGGCGCAGAAATTGGTGTCCGCGTGGGCGTCCTCGACGATGCCGGCACGAAACTGCAAGGGCCAGGAGCCATCCGGCCGCTGGGTGCGGGCCGACCATTCGTAGGCCGCGCGCGCCTCGTCCAGCAGGCCGGTGACGGTCAGCGCCATCGCGTTCTCGACGTGGTCCCACGGCTCGGTGTGACCGCCGCCGAACCAGGGGAGTGCGCCGTCGGATTCCTGCTCGGCGGCAATGGATTCGGCGGTCTGCCGACACTGTGCCGCGGTGAGGATACCGGGAACCGCCGGCAGGTCAGGCACTGCGCACCGTCGGCTTGGTGAAGTACAGCGCGACGCTCTTGCCGATCACGGGATCCAGGGCGGACTCGGCGACGCGGGTCAGCCAGGGGCGTTTCATCATGTCCCACACCAATAGTCGGTGATAGGCGCCGACCACCCTGCTATCCGTCTTCGAGACGCCCACCAGGCACTTCAGCCACCAGTACGGCGCGTGCAGGGCGTGTGCGTGCGCGCTGTGGATGAATCGCAGACCTCGCCCGGAGATCTTGTTGCGCAGCTCGTCGGCCCGGTAGATGCGCACGTGGCCGCCCTCGTTGGCGTGGTACTCGTCCGACAGCAGCCAGCAGATCCGTTCGGGCAGATGGCGGGGGACCGTAACGGCCAGGGCCCCACCGGGTTTGAGCACCCGCACCAGTTCGGCGATGGCGCGGTCGTCCTCGGGGATGTGCTCCAGGATCTCCGAGGCGACGACGACGTCGAACTCCTCGTCCTCGAACGGCAGAGCGAGCGCGTCGCCCTGCACCGTCTCCGCCTTCGCGCAGGACGCCGCCTCGCCGGCCTCGGCCAGCGCGCCGAACATCTGCTTCACGTCCGCCAGGTCGTCGGCGTTCTGGTCGAAGGCGACGACGTCCGCGCCGCGCCGATAGGCCTCGAACGAATGCCTGCCCTGGCCGCATCCCACGTCGATGATGCGGGTGCCGGGCCCGACGCCCAGGCGATCGAAGTCGACGGTCAGCATGTGGTGGTCTCCTCGTTCGTAACCGTTCCCGTGTCGCGGCCGTCGCCGCGCAGACGCTGGGGGTGGCGCTCGATCGCGCGCTCGTACACCGCGACCGTCTGTGCCGCAACGGCTTCCCAGCTGTACACGGTCAGCGCGCGGTGGCGTCCGCTCGCGCCGAGTTCGTCCAGGCGGCGGCGGGAGCCGAGCAGCCGGCCGACGGCCTGGGTCAGCTCGTCGACGTCGCCGGGCTCGACGAGTTCGGCGCAGTCGCCGACGACCTCGGGCAGCGCCCCGGCCCGGCTGGCGACCAGCGGCGTACCGCTGGCCATCGCCTCGACGGCGGGCAGCGAAAAACCTTCGTAGAGAGACGGAATGCAGGCGATCTCGGCGGAGGCCAGCAGCTCGGCGAGCTCCAGGTCGGACAGCCCAGCGGAGGCGGTGACGATATCGGACAGGCCGAGTTCGGCGATCAGCTTCTCGGTGGGCCCGTTGGGTTCCAGCTTGGCCACCAGCCGCAGCTCGATGTCGTGCGACAGCCGCAGCCGCGCCACCGCCTGCAAGAGGTGGCCGATGCCCTTGAGAGGCTTGTCGGCGCTGGCGACGGCGACGATGCGGCCCGGCACCCGCCGCGCGCGCGGGCGGAACAGCTCGGTGTCCACGCCCAGCGGAACCACGTTCAGCTGATCTATCGCCACGCCGAAGTCGTCGACGATATCGGCGGCCGACGACGAGGACACCGTGATCAGGTCCGGGATCTCCCGGGCCACCCGCTGCTGCATCCCCAGGAACCCGTACCAGCGGTGCACGAACGCCTTGCGCCGCCACGGCGCCGCCGCCAGATCGAGTGACCGGTCGCGGGTGATCGGATGGTGCACCGTCGCCACCAGCGGCAGCTGCTGCGCGATATCGAGCAGTCCGGAACCGAGGCACTGATTGTCGTGCACCACATCGAAATCGGCCGCCCGCGCCCGCAACAGCCGGGCGGCGCGCAGGCTGAACGTGCGGGGTTCGGGAAATCCGGCCGTCCACATGGTGGCCAGCTCCAGCAGGTCGATCCGGTCGCGGATCTCACTCGGCCGCGGCGTGCGGAACGGGTCGGGATCCCGGTACAGATCCAGGCCGGGCACCTCGGTGAGGGTCACCCGCGGGTCGAGGTGCTCCGGATACGGCTGTCCGGAGAACACCTCGACCCGGTGCCCGAGTTCGGCCAGGCCGGCGCTGAGGTACCGGACATACACCCCCTGTCCGCCACAGTGGGTCTTGCTGCGGTAGGACAGCAGGGCGATGCGCACGTTCTCGGCTCACTCTCGGTGGTCGAACTGAAAAAGGAGGAGCGGTGGCTCAGGCGGCGAGGCCGAACGGAGCCAGCTTGACGGCCAGGCGATCCAGGAACGCCAGCACGTCTGCCTCCGGCTTATCCGGTAGGCCGTAGAGCACGTCGGTGACCTCGGCGGTCTGCCAGTCGGCCAGGCGCTGCGGGTCGGGCTTGCCGTCCAGGGCGACGACGCGCGGCCGTCCCTCCCGCCCGGCGTCCTGCCACACCTTGCTCAGCAGCTTCAGGCGCTCCAGCAGGACCTCGTGCTCGTAGGGGGTGGTGATCCAGCCGTCGGCGGATTCGGCGATCCACCGGAAGCCCTTCTCGGTGCCCGCCGTGCCGACCAGCACCGGCACGTGCTTCTGGACCGGCTTCGGCCATGCCCAGCTCGGGCCGAACTTGACGAACTGGCCGTCGTAGGCGGCTTCCTCCTGGGTCCACAGGGCGTTCATGGCTTCCAAGTATTCTCGAAGCACCGTCCGCCGCTTGTTACCGGGTACCCCGTGGTCGGCCAGCTCGTCGGTGTTCCACCCGAATCCGGCGCCGAGGCTGACCCGGCCGCCGGACAGATGGTCCAGCGTGGCGATGGTCTTGGCGAGGGTGATCACGTCGTGCTCGACGGGCAGCGCCACCGCCGTGGACAGCTCGATGCGCTCGGTGACGGCGGCCGCCGTGGCGAGCGCCACCCACGGATCGAGGGTCCGCATGTAGCGGTCGTCGGGCAGGCTGGCGTCCCCGGTCGTGGGGTGCGCCGCGTCGCGCCGCACCGGGATGTGGGTGTGCTCGGGCACGAAGAACGACCGGAAGCCGCGCTCCTCCGCGGCCTTGGCGGCGGCGGCCGGGGTGATGCCCCGGTCGCTGGTGAACAAGACGATGCCGAAACGCATGGGCCCGTATTCCTTTCAGTTCGCCGACGCGGGGGCGTGCGGTGTTTCGCCGGTGGCGGCCGCCCGCCCCGCGCGGCGTCCGTAGAAGCTTCCGTCGCCGAGCGAGCAGCCGCTGGCGTACCCCCCGGCGCAGACCCCGGAGGTGGCGCGGCCCGCGGCGTACAGCCCCGCGATGGGCGCACCGGAGACGTGCAGCACCCGCGCATCGAGATCGGTGCGCAGCCCGCCGAGGGTGAATCCCGCGGTCATGCCGCGCAGGTCGTAGCCGGCCAGCGGGGCGTTGACCGGCCGGACCCACTCGGGCTTCTTGCCCAGCAGCGGGTCGACCCCGTCCTTGGCGTGCCGGTTGTAGACCTCGACCGTGGTCTGCAGGGTGCCGGCGGGCAGGCCCATCTCGGTCTCGAGCTCCTCGACCGATTCCGCCACCCAGGTCGGCTGCTGCCGGAAGAACGGGGTGGAGGTGTCGGTCGCGTCGGCCGCTTCCAGCCCCTCCTCGTCCAGCACCAGGAAGGCTTGATTGTCCTGCTGTAGCAGCGTGGCCTGGCCGAGTCGGCCCGGGTAGGTGTCCTCGGCGACGTAGCGCTGGCCGCGGCCGTTGACCAGGATGCCGCGGGCCGCCCGCTGCGGATCGAGGAAGAACGCCACCTCGGTGGCGTCCATGTGGGCGAGGTCGGCGCCGAGGGCCTGGGCGACGCGGATGCCGATGCCGTCGTGCTCCTCGATGGCCGCGCCCGGGCGGCCGATCAGCCGCGGCGCGAAGCTCTCGATCATCTGCTGCTGATAGGCGAAGCTGCCGGTCGCCAGCACCACGCCGCGCCGGGCGCGGACGGTGACCTGTTTGCCGTAGCGCTTCGCGACGATGCCCACGACGCGCTCGTCGTCGTCCACCACGAGCTGCTGGATGCGCAGGTCGTATTCGGCTCGCACGCCGAGGGATTCGGCGACGTCGGTGAGCGGCTTCATCAGCATGTAGCCGCCGCCCTTGGCGCCGGTCCGCTTGTTGCTCATCTGCGGCACGTGGCCGCGCGGCGCGGGCGGGATGGTGTCCTTGAAGGGTGCGGCGTTCTCGCCGCCGGAGTACATCAGGCCCTCGTCGTGCGGCGGCTCCCAGCCGGGCTCGCCCCAGAACTCCTCCTTGAACGGAACGCCCTGGGCCACCAGCCAATCGAAGTGTTCGACGCTGCCCTGGCAGTAGTCGTGGATCTTCTCCTTGTCCACACCCGGCCCGAGGGCGGCGACCATGAACTTCTCCATGTTCTCCGGCGTGTCCTCGAAGCCGAGCGCGCGCTGCAGGGCCGTCCCGCCGCCGAGATAGATGAATCCGCCCGCCTGCGAGGCCGCGCCGCCCCAGCCGCCCGTGCGTTCCAGCACCAGGACGTCGGCGCCGGCGCGGGCGGCCTCGATGGCGGCGGACGCACCGGCGACGCCGTATCCGGCGATCACGACATCGGCCTCGAAGTCCCAGGCGGTGATCGCGTCGGCCCGCGCGGGGCGCAGGGTGGGGGTCTCGGTCATCGTCTGAGTTCCTTACTTGGTCTTGTTCGCCTGCTCGGACTTTCGCTGCTGGTCCACGACCTTGCCCACCACGCCGTCGAGCGCGGTGCCGGCCGGCCAGCCCACGTAGTGGCACAGGAACAGCGCCATCTCGCGCAGCTGGTCGGCGGTGAACTCGCCGTTGCGCAGGGCCGCGCCGAGCTGGATCTCGGCGACGTCGAACTGGCCCTGGGCGGTGAGCGCGCCGATCAGCAGCAGTCGCCGCTCGCGCAGGTCGAGCTCGGGGCGCGACCAGATGCCGGCGAACAGGTGGTCGGCGGTCACCGCGAAATGGTCGCCCGGGCCGTCGGAGAACTCCCAGCCGTACACCTCGGACATCTTCTTCAGGCCGCGCTGCCGGCGTTCCGCGGCGGATTCGCCGTTCTCGTCGCTCTGTTTCGACGGTTCACTCGTAAGCTCGCTCACGGCTGCTCCTTCTTCGCGTTCTCGCCGGGGCCGATGCCGAGGCCCGGGCCGAAATCGCCGAGAGCCCTTCGGGCCAAGGGCAATTCGACGCCGAGCCGCTCACCCAGCGCGAGTGCCAGGGACAGATCCTTCTCGCCGAGGTCGCGGACATGGGTCAGGATCGAGTACCAGAAATCGTCCGGTGCCACCGGTGCGGTGGTGTCGCGCAACATGATCGAGCCCGCGCCGCCGGTGACGGCGTCGGAGTGGCGGACCACCTTGCCGAGCGCCTTGACATCCAGTCCGGCCGTCTCGGCCAGCCGCTGCGCCTCCGACGCGGCGGTGAACGAGACGAAGTGCAACAGGTTGCGTGCCAGCTTCATTCGCGTGCCCGCCCCCACCGGTCCGGCGTGCACGACGAGATCGGAGAAGCAGCCGAACGGCTCGCGCACCCGGGCGAAGGCCTCGTCGCTGCCGCCGACCATCACCGCGAGCCTGCCCTGCTGCGCGCCCGCGGCGCCGCCGGTGATCGGCGCGTCGACGAATTCCACGCCGTGACCGGAACATTCGGTGCCCAGTTCCTCGGCGGTCCGGTCGCTGATGGTGGAGTGCACGGCGATCACGGTGCCGGGCTTCGCCGCCTGCAGGATGCCGTCGGGGCCGGTGACGACGGAGCGGACCTGCTCGTCGTTCACGACCGCCACCGAGATCACCGCGGCGCGCGCGGCCGTCTCCGCCGCGGAGGGCGCGGCCTCGGCGCCCTCCGCGGTGTACTTCTCGGTGGCCTCCGGCCGCGCGTCGCACACCACCAGCCCGCCGGGCCAGGTCAGCAGGCGCTCGGCCATCGGCGCGCCCATATTGCCGAGGCCGATGAACCCTACGCGGAAGTCCTCGGTCGCCATCAGCGGACGATCTGTCCGCCGTCGACGTTCAGGATCTGCCCGGTCACCCAGCTCGCCTCGTCGGACAGCAGGTACAGGCACGCGCCGACGAGGTCCTCGGGCTGACCCATGCGCTTGATCGGCAGCTTCTTCACCATGTCCTGGACGATATTGCCCGGGGTGGCGTTCTTGGTGGCCTCGGTGTCGGTCGGCCCGGGCGCGATGGCGTTGATCCGGATCTTGGAGCCGCCGAGCTCGGTGGCCAGCTGCTGGGTGAGGCTGTTGATGCCGGCCTTGGCCAGTCCGTAGAACCCGGAGTAGAGCCAGGCGGCGGTGGAGGACTGGTTGACGATCGAGCCGCCGCCGTCCTTCGCCATCTCCTGCCACACCGCGCGGGTCACGTTCAGCGCGCCGTGCAGGTTGACGCCCATGAACTTCTGGTAGTAGTCCCACGGCACGGTCAGCAGCAGGTCGAGCTTCATATCGCCGTAGATCGCCGCGTTGTTGACCAGGTGGTCGATGCCGCCGAACTCGGAAACGGTGAATTCGGCCAGGGCAGCGGCGGATTCGGGATCGGACACGTCCACGCTGTGGAACGCGGCGGTGCCGCCGGCGGCGCCGATCTCCTTGGCGACCTGTTCACCCTTGTCGGAATTCAGGTCGGCGACAACGACTTTGGCGCCCTCGGTGGCCAGCGCCCTGGCGTAGACGGCGCCGATGCCCTGCGCGGCGCCGGTGACGATCGCGGATCGTCCGGTGAAGCGGGCCATGATGAAATCTCCTCTGCGGGCGGTGAAGTCCGATTTATCGAGCGGTCGCGATCAGCTTGGTTTCCAAGTATTCCTCGAATCCGGCGACGCCGAGTTCACGGCCGATGCCGGACTGCTTGTAGCCGCCGAACGGGGCGTCGGCCGAGTACCACAGGCCGCCGTTGACGCCGAGCGTGCCGGTGCGCACGCCGCGGATGACGTTCTCCAGGCGGTCGGTGTCGGTGCCCCACACCTCGCCGGACAACCCGTAGTTCGATTCGTTGGCGATGCGGACGGCGTCGTCGTCGCCGTCGTGCGGGATCACCACGAGCACCGGGCCGAAGATCTCCTCCTGCGCCACGGTCGCGGTGTTGGGCAGGCCGGTGATCAGTGTCGGCTGCACGAACCAGCCGTTCGCCCGGCCCTCGGGGCGGCCGCCGCCGGTCACGACGGTGCCGCCCTCGGCCCGGGCGATCTCCAGATAGCGCTCCACCCGGGCGCGCTGCCGCTCGGAAATCAGTGGGCCGCAGATGGTTCCGGCCTCGTTCGGGTCGCCCGGCGCGATGCCGCCCATGGTCTTGGCCGCCGCCGCGACCGCGTCGTCGTAGCTCGCGCGCGGCACCACCAGGCGGGTGGTCAGCGCGCAGCCCTGGCCGGCGTGCACGCACACCTGGAACGCCGCGTAGCTCGCGGCGGCGGCGATATCGGTGTCGTCGAGGATGATGAACGCCGACTTGCCGCCCAGCTCCAGGAACACCTTCTTCAGCGTCGCCGCCGCACCGGCCATCACGGCCCGGCCGGTCTGTGTCGAGCCGGTGAACGAGATCATGTCGACCCGCGGGTCGGTCACCAGCTGGCTACCGAGGCTGTGATCGTCGGAGGTGACGACGTTGACGACACCGGCGGGGATATCGGTCTGCTCGGCGATGACCTTGCCGACCAGCGCGGCGCACCACGGGGTGTCGGGCGCGGGCTTGAGCACGACGGTCGCCCCGGCGGCCAGCGCCGGGCCGAGCTTGGCGAAGTTGATCTGGTGCGGGAAGTTCCAGGGCGTGATGGCCCCGACCACGCCGATCGGCTCGCGCCGCAGCCGGCGGCCGGACTTGATACCCATCGGCGACGCCTCGCCGAGATCGGTTTCCCACTCGTAGCTTTCGGCCAGGTCGGCGAAGTAGCCGAGGTCGCCGACCGGACCCTCCAATTGCGGCCCGCTCGTGAGCATCCGCGGTGCGCCCACCTCGGCGATGGTGACCTCGCGCAGTTCCTCGATGTTCTCGCGCAGCGCGTCCCGCAGCTGCCGCAGGCATGCGGCCCGGAACGCGGGATCGCGCGACCAGTCGGTGTCGTCGAACGCCGAGCGCGCCGCGGCGATGGCGGCGTCCATATCGGCGCTGTCGCCATTGGCCGCCTGGCCCACGACCTCCCCGGTAGCCGGATTCTCGGTCGCGAAGACGCCGGCGCCGCCGGGCACCAGTTTGCCGCCGATCAACAGCGGTGAGCCGTCGGTGGTGACGAGCTTCCCCATCAGATTGCTCCCATGTGTCTGGACACGTGTACGGACTATAGGTAGAGCGCCAGTCGCGGCGCAAGAACTTGTTTCAATTCGCGACACGCTTACGGTATCCGTCCGGGGTGCCGCTCGGCGGCCGTCGACGTCCTCTCCGGTGTCCCCGTCGTTCCGCATTCACCTTGCGGGAATGAATTTCCGATTGTCGCGTCGCGTGACCGATGGTAGCGTCCAGACACATGTCCAGCTATGTGTCTTCCGCGATCGCCAGGGGCCGTCGCGAGCGGCTGAACTCGTTCTCGAAGAAGGGGTGGTGGTGATGACCGCGGCACGCTTGGAGCCGGTCACGTTCGATCCCTACGACTACGGCTTCCACGAGGATCCCTATCCGATCTATCGGCGCCTGCGCGCCGAGGCTCCGCTCTACCACAATCCGGACCTGGGGTTCTGGGCGCTGTCGCGGCATGCCGATGTCACCACCGGCTTCCGCGACCACGTGCGGCTGTCGAGCGCGAACGGGGTCTCGCTGGATCCGGCGGCCTGGGGCAAGCACGCGCACAAGACGATGTCGTTCCTGGCGATGGACGACCCGCGGCACGTGCGGATGCGGCAGCTGGTCAACAAGGGATTCACGCCCCGGCGGATCGCCGAGATGACCGACCGCATCCGGGAGCTGACGCTGCTGCACCTGGAGCCCGCGCTGGAGCGCACGAGCTTCGACTGGATCGATGATTTCGCCGGCAAGCTGCCGATGGACGTCATCTCCGAGCTGCTGGGCGTCCCGGAACCGGACCGCGCCGAGGTCCGGCGCCTGGCGGATCAGGTGATGCACCGCGAGGACGGGGTGCTCGACGTGCCGGTCGCCGCGATGGAGGCGTCGCTGGAGCTGGTCGGGTACTACGCCGACATGCTCGGTCAGCGGCGCAAGACGCGCACCGAGGACCTGACCTCCGCGCTGCTGGACGCCGAACTCGACGGTGACAAGCTCGACGACGACGAGATCATCGGCTTCATGTTCCTCATGGTCGTCGCCGGTAACGAGACCACGACCAAGCTGCTCGGCAACGCGCTGTACTGGTCGGCCATCAATCCCGCGCAGTTCGCCAAGGTCGCCGACAACACCGAACTGATCGGCCACTGGGTCGAGGAGACGCTGCGCTACGACACCTCCAGCCAGATCCTCGCCCGCACCGCCACGCAGGACATCGACCTGCACGACGGCACCATCCCGGCCGGGGACAAGGTGCTGCTGCTGGTCGGCTCGGCGAACCGGGACGACGACGTGTTCGCCCACGCCGACAGCTACGACATCGAACGCACCGACAAGGGCGGGCTGGTCAGCTTCGGCGGCGGCGTGCACTTCTGCCTCGGTGCGCACCTGGCGCGGCTGGAGGCGCGCATCGCGCTGGCCGAGTTCACCGATCGGGTCGCCGCCTACGGCATCGACGAGTCGGGGATCGAGCGCGTGCATTCCACCAATGTCCGGGGTTTCGCGAAACTCCCTGTCACCGTGGAGGTTCGATGATCGCGCAGCCCGGGACGAGGAAGTGAGCGCCTGATGCCGCGGTTCGAAGCCAACCCCGCCCGCCGTCCGGCACTGGTCGCCGGCGCCTCGTCCGGTATCGGCGCCGCGACCGCCGTGGCCCTCGCCGAACAGGGCTGGCCCGTCGCGCTCGGCGCCCGGCGGGTGGAGGTCTGTGAAGCACTGGCGGAGAAGATCCGTGCCGACGGCGGCGAGGCGTTCGCCTACCGGCTCGACGTCGCCGACGGCGACTCGATCGACGATTTCGTCGCCGCCTCCGAAAAGGCCCTGGGCCCAGCGGAAATCGTGGTCTCCGGCGCCGGTGACCTGGAATTCGGGCGGGTCTGGGAGGTCGACCCCGAGACGTTCCTGCATCAGGTGCAGGTCCATCTGGTGGGCGCGCAGCGGCTGGCATACCGGGTGCTGCCCGGCATGATCGAGCGCCGCCGCGGCGATTTCATCGTGATCGGCTCCGACTGCGCGGACAGGCCGCGCCCCGGCATGGGCGCCTACAACGCCGCCAAGACCGGACTGGAGGCGCTGGCCGAACAACTCCGAATGGAGTTGGAGGGCACCGGCGTCCGCGCCTCGGTGGTGCGTCCCGGCCAGACCCAGACCGCCATGGGGATGTCCGCCGATCCGGACGTCGTCGGCCCGCTGCTGGAGGACTGGGCGCGCTGGGGTTTCGCGCGCCACCCGTATTTCCTGCGTGCCTCCGATATCGCCGCCGCGGTGGTCGCGGTCGCGGCCACGCCGCGCGGAGCCCACCTGGTCCTGGTGGAGGCACAGCCCGAAGCGCCACTGCGCGAATCGGATACAGCGCCACCGCGCGAACCGGATACCGGCACCGAGGAAGGGAGTCGCTGATGCATATCGAGGTGGACCTGGATCTGTGTCAGGGGCACGCCGTCTGTCAGGACGAGGCGCCCGAGGTGTTCACCGTGCCCAAGAACGACAAGGTGCAGCTGCTGCGCGTGGATCCGGGGGCCGATCTCGCGGCCGTCCGCGATGCCGTCCGGTACTGCCCGACCCAGGCGTTGTCGCTCGTCGACGACGACCAATAGCCAACCAGAAGCACTGCGAGCGAAGGAAATTCAGATGGCCGGCTTTTCCCGGGACGAACTCGACGAGATGGTCCGCCGCTGGGTGGACGAGAACAAGCGCTGCGAGGACATCGGTGACTGGCGCCCGCTGGCGGACATGTACACCGAGGACGCCAC
This sequence comes from Nocardia sp. BMG51109, assembly GCF_000526215.1. Classification (NCBI taxonomy): domain Bacteria; kingdom Bacillati; phylum Actinomycetota; class Actinomycetes; order Mycobacteriales; family Nocardiaceae; genus Nocardia; species Nocardia sp. BMG51109. The sequence continues at coordinate 1,787,544 of NZ_JAFQ01000004.1, read as the reverse complement.
CTACGGCTGGAACTACGGCCCCACCCAGGAGTTCATGGCCGTCGGCCGGGACGAGATCCGCGACCTGGCGCTCGGCCAGGAGATGGCGGGCCTGGAGGGCTGGACGTACCCCTACCAGGAATTCGTGGTGGACGAGCGCAGCGGTTCGGTGATCGGCTTCTGGAAGCAGATCAACGAGAACACCCGGGCCGACGGCCGGCACTACAGCCCGGAGGGCATCGGCGGCAGTTGGTTCCGCTACGGTGGCAACTTCCAGTGGTCGTGGCAGCGCGACTTCTTCGACTTCGGCAATGTGTCGGCGCTGTTCCTCGACATGATCAAGGACAATGCGCTGTCGTCGGGCATGCAGCAGCGCATCGAGCGGTCGGGCGCGGGACCGCTACCGGGGTGGTACAAGATCGGGGAAGCCCCGGCTTCGCTGTGGTGACCGGCATGTCGTCCCGATACGCGGAGCTGTCCCGCGAACAGTTGGCCATCCTGGTGCCCGAACTGCTGCTGTGCGGGCATCTCATCGATCGGTCCGGAATGGCGCACACGATCTCGGCCTTCGGCCGGGACGGCATGGCCGAGGTCGCCATCGAGGAGTGGCAGCTGGCCAGCCCGATCTACACCCGCCGGATGCGTGCGGCGCTGCGGATCCCGGGCGACGACATCGTCACGATCTTCAAGGGTCTGCAACTCGATATCGGGGCGCCGCCGCAGTTCATGGACTTCCGGTTCCGCGTCGACGACGACCGGCACGGTGAGTTCTGGCTCGATCACTGCGGCGCGCTGGCGGATGTGGAGCCGATGGGCGAGCCCTACGTGTTCGCCATGTGCCACACCATCGAGGATCCGACCTTCGACGCGACCGCGCTGGCGACCAATCCGCACGCGCAGGTCCGGCCGATCCACCGCCCGCCGCGCATGCCCGCGGACCGGGTGCCGGTCTGCGCGTGGACGGTCACGATCGACGAGGCCAACGAGCCGCCGGCGACCCCGCCGAACACCCCGTTGATCGCGGCCTCCGCGGCCGCCCGGCTGGAGCTGGCGCCGGTCGATCCGGCCGACACCGGGCAGGCGGACTACGCGGGCGCGCTGCTGAGCGATCTGCGCTTCGCCGACTTCTCGAAGTCGGCCCTGGTGCGCATGGCCGACGAGGTGTGCCTGCAGCAGCATCTGCTCACGCTGGGGTTCCTGATCGCCGTGCGGGAGCGCGGCGGCGAGGAGACGGCGCTCGACATCGGCCGCAAGCAGTTCACGGGCATCGCCGGGCTCACCTCCCAGCGGATCCGCGCGGCCCTGGGACTCGGCGACGATTTCGCGGCGCTGGCGCAGGTGCTGCGGCTGCATCCGGCGTGGAATCCGTTGCCCTACACCGCCGCCGAGATCACCGCTTTCCACGACAGCGTCGTGCTGCGGCTGTCCCGCGAGAGTCCGGGTGTGGCCGACGGCGCCTGGCCCGCGCTGATCGATGCCGAGCATACGGAGGCGCTGGACGCGATGGTCCGCGGCGTGAACCCGCACTTCTACACACGGGTGCACGCCGACGGTGACGAACTGGTCGCCGAGATCGCCTCGGCCGGTGAGCCGTTCCCGGAGGCGTCGGAGGTCGCCATCACGCGTTTCAGCACCGGTGCCGACTTCTCCTTCGGCGAACGGCAGTCGCTGCCGCTCACGGTCGTGTAGTTCCGGGGACGGCCGGGCAGTTCGGGGCCGCCGGATTTCGCGGGTCTCACGGACCACGCCCGTGCCGGTGTGGGTCATCGATGCCGTCGGCGCACGCCGAGCGGCGAGTCGGACCGCCGCCCGGCGACGGGCCGTGCGGCAGGCTGCGCTCCGGACTACACGGCCGGTTGATCCGCCCGGCCCGAGCCTGTGCTGTCGTGGCCGGCCCCGGACTGCTACCGGTCGCAGGGGCCCGATCGGCCGAACGCCGGACGATGCCGCGCTACGCTGCCATACTAGAACGTGTTCTAATTGAAAGGTGAGGGCGCAGGTGTACTCGATACTCGGTGAGAAGATCGAGGTCCCGGTCGAGGTGCGTGAGGCGCAGGCTTGCTCGAGCGTGTTTCCGGTGGACCCGGTGGCGGTGCGCGAACTGTTGTCGGGCACGGGGCTGGAACCGGTGCGGATCGCGGGGCGCGCTCTGTGCGCGCTGGCCTTCGTCCGGCATCTCGACACCGACCTCGGCCCGTATCACGAATTCGCGTTCGCCCCGCTGGCGCAGCTGCCGGGCCGGCGCGGGAGTGCGGGCGCCTATATCCGCTGGCTGCCGGTGAATCAGACCTTCACCTGCGCGGTCGGGCGTGAGCTGTGGGGATTTCCCAAGGAGATCGCCGACATCCGGATCGAGCCGCACGGGCGCGGCCGCCGGTGCGAGGTCCGGCTGGACGGCCGCCTCGTGGTGGCGCTGGACGTGCCCGGTGGCGTGCCCGCACCCGCCGGGCCGGTCGGCGGCTCGATGCAGACCTACACCCATCGCGACGGCGTGCTGCGCGGCACGCCGTGGGTGATGCATCCCGCGAACGTCCGAATGCGGCCGGGCGGCAGCCGCATCGAACTCGGCGACCATCCGATCGCCGACGAGATGCGCGCCCTCGGCCTGCCCGCGCGCGCGTTGTTCACCAGCAGTTTCGGGTCGTTGCGCATGACCTTCCAGGAGGCGACGGAAATCCCTGTGCAGGAGGCACGATGAACAAGACAGCACTGGTGACCGGAGCCGCCAGCGGCATGGGCCGCATGGTCGCCCAGCGGTTGGCCGCGGCGGGCTACCGGGTCGCCGCGGTGGACGTGAACGAGACCGGGCTGGCCGAAACCGCCCGGCGCTCACCGAATACCACCACCTACACCTGCGACGTCTCCGATCGCGAGGCGGTCGAGGCGGTCGTCGAGAAGGTGCGCGCCGACCTCGGCCCGATCGAGCACCTGGTGCACGCCGCCGGGCTGTGCCGCGTGGGTTCGACGCTGTCCCAGGACGTTTCCGAGCTGCGCCGGATCATGGACATCAACTACATCGGCACCGTCAACATCTGCCAGACCATCGTTCCGGCCATGCGCGACGCCGGCGCGGGGATGGTGGTGCTGTTCGCCTCGGTGGCGGGCTGGCTGCCGTCCCCGGGGCTGGCCGCCTATTCGGCCTCGAAGTTCGCGGTCGTCTGCTACGCCGAGGCGCTCTCGCTGGAACTGCAGGGCACGGGCGTGCGGCTGATCGCGCTCTGCCCGCCGCACGTGGAGACCCCGTTCCTGGACGGCGTCCGGGCCGCCGACCCGGGCGTTCTGGGCGGCACCAACGGCGTCGCGCCCGAGAAGGTGGTGGACGCGATGGAGAAGGCCGTCGCCGACCCGAAGGCCCCGCTGTTCGTCTTCCCCGGCCCGGCCCGCCCGCTCGTCCTGGCCCGCCGCTTCATGCCCAACCTGCTCCGCAAGCAGGTCGCCAAGATGGTCAAGCCGACCGGATAGCCGTGCCGGTCCGCCCGCACCTGGAGGGCACGGTCGGCAATATCTTGCCGGTGACTGCCGAATTTCGGCCGATATCTACGAAATAGCCAGGGAACAGGTCTGATTCGGCATCGCTGAAAGTTCGCCCGCCTGCGATACTTGACCTGGGTCGGGCAACTTGCTGGCAGACGAAAGGGTCCGGCTGTGCTCGTCTCGATACCTTCTCCCGCGTCTCGACAGGCGCCCGCGCCGGGTCACCCGGAATTCGCCACTCCACCGCCGCCGGCCCTGAGCTCCCGGGAGATCGAGGTCATGCTCGCGTGGATCCGGAGCGACTCCAAGACCGCCGTGTGCCGACAGCTCTACATCTCGCCGGGAACGGTCAACACCCACCTGGCGCGAATTCGTGGCAAGTATCAGGCCGTCGGCCGCGCCGCGCCCACCAAGGCCGCCCTGCTGGCCCGGGCCTTACAGGATGGGTACATCTCGCTGGAACAACTGTGACGGCGAGGCCGGCGACGAGATCTCGCCGCCGGCCGCCGGGCATTTCCGGAGCCGGAATCACGCCGGACAACGCACCACGTAACTCCACTCGGTATCGCTCGGCCCGGTGACGCGGACAAGCACCGAGGTCGCGCCCCCGGCCGGCAGCGTGACGACCGCCGAACCTGTGCCCTCGTTGATGTTGTCGCCGATATAGCCGGTGCTGTAGACCTGCGCACCCCCGTAGAACACCTGGATCAGATCCGGGATGCTCTCGGTCTCGTAGCTCAGGACGAACGAGGCCGGGCCGCTCCTGCCCAGTTCGTGCACCGTATCGGTGACTCCCGCACCGCCGGATTCGGTCGACGCGTTGCACTGTTGCGAGCGCGGGACCGCGGATCCGAATCCGTCGCCGAAACTTCCGGTATCGAACCCGCTGCTGCCCGAGCTACCGGAACCGGGCGCCGCGACCGCGCCGGCCGTCGCGCCCAGCGTGGCCGTCGCCAGCGCGGCGAGGGCGGCGGCGTACCGGCGGGTCTTCCGCATTCCCAGGGTCTTCGGCATTTTTCCTCCACGGAGATCGGTAGACCATCCCCTGGGAAGAATGGTTCCAGCGGCCGCGCCGGCCCGATATCCGCTGTCCGAACGACACCGGGGCGCAGGGCTTCCCGATGTCCGGACGGGTATTCGTCAGCGGCCCTTGAACTGCGGCTTGCGCTTCTCGGCGAACGCCCGGGGGCCCTCCTTGGCGTCCTCGCTGCGGAAGACCTGCAACCCGAGCTTGGCGTCGATCTCGAACGCCTCCTCCTCGTGCATGCCCTCGGTGTCGCGAATCGTCTGCAGGATGGCCCGCACCGCCACCGGCCCGTTGGCATTGATCAGTTCGGCCAGCTCCAGCGCCTTGTCCAGGGCGGTCCCGTCGGGGACGACGTGGCCGATCAGGCCGATCTCCCTGGCCTCGGCGGCGGTGACGTGACGGCCGGTCAGCAGGATCTCGGCGGCGAGGGTGTACGGGATCTGCCGGGGCAGCCGGACGGCCGATCCGCCCATCGGGAACAGGCTCCAGCGCGCCTCGGACACACCGAATTTCGCGCTCTCGCCGGCCACGCGGATATCGGTACCCTGCAGGATCTCGGTGCCACCGGCGATGGCCGCGCCCTCGACGGCGGCGATCAGCGGCTTGGTCAGGCGGCGGCCCTTGAGCAGTCCGGGCAGATAGCTGGGGTCGAACTTGCCGCCCTCGCTCATGTTGTCGCCGGGAGACTGCTTGGACATCGCCTTCAGGTCGGCGCCCGCGCAGAACGCGCCGCCCGCGCCGGTCAGCACGCAGGAGCGGATCTCCGGGTCGTTGTCGACGGTGTCCCACGCCTGCACCATCAGCTCCAGCATCTCGCCGGACAGCGCGTTGCGGACCGTCGGGCGGTTCATGGTGACGACGAGCGTGTGACCGCGCCGCTCGATCAGTGCGTGCGGTTCCGTGTTGCTCCCGGTTTCCGTGGCTGCCGTCATCGCCGACCCTCTTTCTCCTGGCATTACCTGCGTGGTGCGGTCGAAGTTACCCCGCAACGTTGTCCCAAACAATAACGTGTTCTAGTTTGGAGCGTGGTGACCGCCGTCACGAGGCGGCAAGTTAGGGAGTTCCGATGGAGACAATCACGCACAGCGGCGCGACCACGTTGCCGCCGCGGATCACGAAGACGTTCGTCGACCGGCTGACCGCGATGGTGACCGCGGGCACCGCCGGGGACAAGCGCGACCCCTACGAGATGATCGAGGTCTACACCGGCGCCGTGGTGGGCGAGCTGCCGCAGTCCTCGCCCGAGGACGTGGCCGCCGCGGCCGCGAAGGCCCGTGCCGCGCAGCGGGAATGGGCGAGCTGGCCGCTGGCGAGGCGGCTGGCGGTGTTCGAGCGGATGCACGAGCTGATCCTGTCCGAGCTGGAGACCATCGCCGATCTGATCCAGATCGGCTCCGGCAAGACCCGGCGCATGTCGATCGAGGAATCGTGCGATCCCCCGATGGTCATCAGCCACTACCTCAAGCACGCCAAGCGGATATTGAAGCCGGTCAAGCGCGGCGGGGCGATGCCGATCATCGCCTCCTCGACCGAGCACCACCGGCCCAAGGGCGTCGTCGCGGTCATCGCCCCCTGGAACTTCCCGTTCGCCGTCTCGATGTCGGATTCGGCGCCGGCCCTCATCGCGGGCAACGGCGTGGTGCTCAAGCCGGACAACAAGACCGCGCTGTGCACGCTGTACGGCGTCGAGCTGCTGCGCCGGGCCGGGCTGCCGGACGGGCTGGTGCAGGTGGTCTGCGGCGCCGGCCCGGACGTCGGTCCGAGCCTGATCGAGAACTCCGACTACGTGATGTTCACCGGATCCACCGCGACCGGCCGCACCATCGGCGAGCTGGCCGGCCGTCACCTGATCGGTTGCAGCCTGGAGCTGGGCGGCAAGAATCCGATGATCGTGCTGGACGACGCCGATCTCGACGAGGTCGTCCCGAGCACCGTCTTCTCCGTCTACGGCAACTCGGGCCAGGCGTGCATGCACATCGAGCGGATCTACGTGCACGAGCGGCTGCACGACGAGTTCGTCCGCCGGTTCGTCGCCGCCTCGGAGGATCTGGGTGCCAAGGCCGGTGCGAGCTACGACTACGAACCGGAGTTCGGTTCGCTGGTGTCGACCGACCACCTGGCGCGCGTCGCCGGGCATGTGGAGGACGCCGAGGCCAAGGGTGCGACCGTGCTGACCGGCGGGAAGGCGCGGCCGGATCTGGGCCCCGCGTTCTACGAGCCGACCGTGCTGACCGGCGTCACCGCCGAGATGGCCCATGCCACCGAGGAGACCTTCGGGCCGGTCGTGACGATCTACAAGTTCACCGACGAGCAGGAGGCGATCCGGCAGGCGAATGCCACCACCTACGGCCTGAACGCCAGCGTGTGGAGCCGCAACCTGGCCCGCGCCGAGCGGCTCGCGCAGCGGCTGGAGGCCGGCAATATCAACATCAACGACGGCTTCGTCGCCAGCTTCTCCGCCAAGGCCACCCCGTCCGGCGGGATCAAGCAATCCGGGGTCGGCACCCGCCACGGCGACGACGGCCTGCTCAAGTACACCGACACCATCCATGTCGGCGTGCAGAAGAAGCAGGTGCTGTCGGCCCGCGCGAACATGCCCTACCCCAAGCAGCTGAAGAGCACCCTGATCTCGCTGCGGTTGATGCGCAAGTTGCGGATCCGCTGAGCCGCAACCCCTTTCGGTCACCGACGTGCGGCGCCGGTCCGGGCGATTCCGAGTCGCGTCCGGATCGGCGCCGCCTCCGGTTCGTGCTACTGCATCCCGATCGAGGGTGTCCAGGGACGCAGTGGACAGGTGACTGTCGGCAGTCGGTGCCGGCAGGGTGAGCTGAGCGAGGGTGGGCCGCACCGCCACTCACCGCGTGCTCGCTCGACAGTGCGACGGCGACGGCCACGATGATCGCGGCGCAGACGATGACGGCCGCGAGCAGCAGGAGCCGGAACTTTTCCCGGACAGCCGTTTCCGCGGCGTGCCGGTTCGCCCCTGGGCGTCCGGGACTATGCCCAGCAGCCTTCGTGTGCTCATTGCCATTGCATTTCCACCGTTCAGGCGCCGGCACTTCGTGGAGCCGCACGGGCGGAGATGCGGTGGCCGAGCCTCGAGCGAGTCCGTTGTGTCCTGGCGACCTTGCCCGGCCATGATCCGTCGATCGTCCTGTGGATCCTATTCAGAAGGCACTGTGCAGCAGTCGGAATCCGCGGGCTTGTTTCCGCGGCTTGTTCGCCGGTGGGACCATGCGCCCCGGCTGGCGAAGGGTTGCCGTTGGGCAGCGACTTCGAGCCGCTGGATCGAAGCTGGAGCGCTTTGCCGCCCGACTGCCGCCCGATCCGCGTCGGCACCGACTTCGTCCACCGCGGCGGGGCTGTCGGCTGTGGAACGAGTAAGGCCCCCGACCAGCATTGCTGATCAGGGGCCCTGTCGTGTCTCCACACACGAGTCGGGGTGGCGGGATTCGAACCCACGACCTCCTCGTCCCGAACGAGGCGCGCTACCAAGCTGCGCCACACCCCGTGGCGAACCTGTCGTAGCTTACAGCAGGGTCGGCTTCGACGTTAAATCGGCTGGTCACCGGTCCGGCAGCGGCCGGATGCTGGCCAGGATCTGTTTGGCGGCCGACCTGTCGATGGCCCTGGCGACCCCGGTATCGGCGGCGATCGTCATGACGAAGTTGCCGTTTTCGCTCGGGAACGCGAAGGCGAAGACGGAGAAGGTGGTGGCGCAGCCGGGCACGGGCGGCGGTGCGCTGCCCGTGGTCTCCACGAAGACGCCGCGCAACTGCCCGTCCAGCGATTCGAGCGACTCGGCCCGGCCCGGGGTGGCGCCGGCGGCGGCCGACCAGCCCACCTTGGCCATCCGCGCCCCGACATCGGCGGCGGCCGCGGCCGGGTCGGCCTGTGGCGACATCGTCAGGAACGCGTTGGTGCGAATGTAACTGGGGCAGTAGTCTTTACCGTCCTGCGCCAGCCCCGCGACCTCCACGGTGTCGGGCGGATTTCCCCACACGGCCGTGCCGACGGGATTGATCTGCCATTCCGGGGGCACGTCGTAGGCCGCTCCGCGTTCCGGGATCGGCACCGGCCGATAGCCCGGGACCACCGGGGCGAGCCCGGCCGCGCTCGGCGGCGCCGTGGCCGGGGCGGAACTCTGCGGCGTGCCCTTGCCACTGGTGAGCGCGCTGACCATGGACGGCGGAGCGGTCTGCGCGCTCGGGCTCGGGGTATTGCGGCCGGATACGATCATCGCGACGGCCACGCCGAGGGTCAGCACGGCCACCGTCGCGACCCCGGCGACGATCCACGCGGTGCGGTTGTGGCCGGGGCCCGGTGGCCTGCCGGTGGCGAACGGCGGCACCTGGAAACTCGACGTCGGCGGATGCTGCGGACCATTGGGCCATCGAGGTGAATTCGGTTGCGGCGCAGCATTCCCCGGCCCCGGGTATGAGCCCGGCCCGGGAGGCGCCGCGGCCCAGTTCGACCCCGACGCCGCGGGTGGGTATCGCACACCGGAGTTCGGTGGCGCCGCCGACTGCCACGGCGGAATACGGTGCGGGGAACCATAATTCGGCGCCGGTGCCGGGTGCGACTCGATCGGTGCCGGATCCGTCGGCTGCGTCGCACCGGAGGCCGCGGCCACGGCCGCCGAGAGCGGCGGACTGCCGTGCGCCGCAGCGGGATCGGGTCCGTGCGCGCCGAGGCCCTCGACCGATCCGAAGCTCAGCTGTGCCGCATCGGACCGCGCTGCCACCGAATCGTCGCCGGGCGCGGGTGCGGCGCCGAGATTCGTCAATTCATCGTTCGGCCGTGCCTGCAATCCCGGCCGAGCCCATTCTCGATGGGCCGGATCCTCGGTACCCGCCTCGCTCGGGGGCCGCCCGGTGTCGGGTCGCGAGCCGCCGGACCGCCCCGCGGGAACATCGGGGCCGGATCCGCCCGTCGAGGCCGGATTCCACGGTCCTTGCTCGAACCCGGTCAATCCTCGCCCCTGCCTGCCGTTCCACGTCGGCGCTACCCTAGCGCGCGACCGCCTCCGATTCCGATACCCCGTGGCCGCTGTCGGCAACCGGGCGTTCGGGTGGCGCGGCGATCAGGGTGAGCAGCGTCGCCTCGGGGCGGCAGCAGAATCGGTACGGGGCCCACGGCGAGGTGCCGAGACCGGCGGAGACGTGCAACCGGGTGTGCGCGCCCCACCGGGAGGCGCCCTTCACCCGGGAACGGTCGATCCCGCAGTTGGTGACCAGCGCGCCGACGAACGGCAGGCACAGCTGACCGCCGTGGGTGTGCCCGGCCAGTACCAGGTCGTAGCCGTCGGTGGCGAACCGGTCCAGCACGCGGGGCTCGGGCGAATGGGTCAGGCCGATGCTCAACTCCGCCAGCGGATTGGGGCTGCCGGACACCGTCTCGTAGCGGTCCCGCTTCAGGTGCGGGTCGTCGACGCCGGCGGTGGAGATCTTGATACCGCCCACCTCGAGATCGCGGCGCACGTGCGTCAGATCCAGCCAGCCGCGCTCGGTGAACGCCGCGCGCAGATCCTGCCAGGGCAGCGGCGCGCCGTGCACCCGCTTGTGGTTCTTGTCGAAGTACTTCAGCGGGTTCTTCGGAACGGGGGCGAAGTAGTCGTTACTGCCGAATACGAAGATGCCGGGCCGCGACAGCAGCTCCGACAGCGACTGCACGACCGAGGGCACGGCGCGAGGATGCGCCAGATTGTCGCCGGTGTTGACCACCAGATCGGGTTCCAGCCGGGCCAGCTCGCGCACCCACGTCTGCTTGAGCCGCTGGCCCGGGGTCATGTGCAGGTCGCTGATGTGTAGCACCCGTAGGCTCGCCGAACCCGGTTGCAGGACCGGTAGCGTCGCCTCGCGCAACACGAAGGCATTGCGTTCGACCAGCGAGGCGTATCCGATCCCGGCGGCGCCCGCTGCGGCGGTACCCAGCGCGGCTCGTCGGAGTGCGGGGGACGAGAAGACGGGCATTCGCTCAGAATAGGCGACCGGTGCAAGTCACACCGAGTGTGATTCCGCACAGGGACACGTTCGGGCGTGGCGTCAATGCTGTGGGAGCACCGCTGTCCAGCCGTTACCGTTGGCGCATGCCGGAACTCAAATCGAAGCTGCGCGCCGACCTCACCGCCGCGATGAAGGGCAAGGACGCGCTGCGCACCAACACGCTGCGGATGCTGCTGGCCGCCATCCAGACCGCCGAGGTGGCCGGCGCGCAGGCCCGCGAACTCACCGACGCCGACGTGCTCGCCGTGCTCGGCAAGGAGGCGAAGAAGCGCAACGAGGCCGCCGTCGTCTACGAGCAGGCCGGCCGGGGCGAGCTCGCCGCCAACGAGCGGGCCGAGGAGGAGATCATCGACGAGTACCTGCCCACCCAGCTGACCGACGCGGAGGTGGCCGATCTCGCCGATACCGCGATCGCCGAGGTCGCCCAGGAACTCGGCGAACGACCGGGCATGAAGCAGATGGGCCGGGTCATGAAGATCGCCTCGGGCCTGGCCGCCGGTCGCGCCGACGGTTCGCGCATCTCGGCCGCCGTGAAGGCGCGGCTCTAGGCGTTCGCCGCGGCGGCCTGGTGCCGGAACGCCGGAGGGCCCGCTACCCGGCAGGGGTAGCGGGCCCTCGCGATCTCATCGGCTCAGCCTCATCGGCTCAGCGCGGGATCGGGATCGGTATCGGGATCGGAGGCAGTCGCGGTGGCGCCGGTAGCCCGGGCAGGTTGGGCACCGGTGCGGGTCCGGGCGCCGGTGCCTCCCGCTGCGTTCCGTCGCTGATGTTGACCGTGATCACCGAACCGGGGATCGCCGAGCCGTTCGGCGTCGTGTTGATGACGGTGCCCTTCGCCGGGGAGCCCGGCACGGTCACCATCGTCGCCTGGAAGCCCGCGCCGATCAGGGCTGCGCGGGCCTCGGATTCGGTCATCCCGGTGACGTCGGGGATCTGCGAGTTGTTGGCGCCCCGGACGTACTTGTCGTCCTCCGGCGGCAAGGTCGCCGGCGGGTAGTGGTCCAGCGCCGGCCTGACGCCCTCGAACCAGCTGCGGGCCGGTTCGTTACCGCCGAACAGATTGCCGTCACCGCAGCTGCGCAGCGGGAACGAGCAGATCTCGCCCGGCGTGGGCGAGTCGCCGTAGATGTAGGCCGACCCGGCCAGCGAGTTGGTGAAACCGAGGAAAGCAGAGGACCGGTGCGCCTCGGTGGTGCCGGTCTTGCCCGACATCGGCACGGTCCATCCGGCGGCGCGGGCCGAACCGGCCGCGGTGCCGTTGATGTGGTCCTGGCCCATCGCGTTGGCCAGCGTATTCGCCAGCCCGGGCTCGACGACCTGTTCGCACGAGGGCTGGTTCAGCGGCACCTGCTTGCCGTCGCGGTCGACGACCTCCTGGATCGGCGAGGGCGGGCACCACTTGCCACCCGACCCCAGCGTCGCGGCGACATTGGACAATTCCAGCGGATTTATCGCGAACGGGCCCAGGGTGAACGAGCCGAGGTTCCCCTGTTTGACCATGTCGGCGAGGCTCTGGTTGCCGTGGCCCGAGCTGCCGGGCGCCGCATAGGTGCGCATGCCCAACCGGACGGCCATATCGACGGTCGGGGTGACACCGACATCCTGGATGAGCTTGACGAACGCGGTGTTCGGCGACTGCGCCAGCGCCTCGGTGACCGACATCGGCGACCGGTAGTTGCCGCTGTTCTTCACGCAGTACGCGTCGGGCGGGCAGCCGGGTGTGCTGCTGTAGCCCATGCCCTTGGCGGAGAAGAACGACGGCACGTCCAGCTGGGCGTTGATACCGAGGCCCTTCTCCATGGCCGCGGCGGTGGTGAAGAGCTTGAAGATCGAGCCCGCGCCGTCGCCGACCATCGAATACGGCTGCGGCTGCACCGTTTCGTGCCCCTCGGAACTGAGCCCGTAGTTGCGGCTGGAGGCCATCGCCCGCACCGGATGCGCGTCCTGTCCGGTTCCTATGACGCTGGAGACCTCGGCTATATCGTCGAGGTCCGGCTTGGTCACGTTGGATACCGCGTTCTTCAGCGAATCCTGCAGGGACGGATCGAGGGTGGTGCGGATCGTGTAGCCGCCCTTGTCGATCTGCTCCTTGCTGATGCCGGAGTTGGCCAGGTACTGCAGCGCGTAGTCGCAGAAGAAGCCGCGATCGCCGGCCGCTATACATCCGCGCGGCAGGCCCTTCGGCTCCGGCAGCACCCCGAGCGGCTGGGTCTTGGCGGCGCGGAACTCCTCGGCGCGGCTGGGGATGTTCTGGATCAGAGTGTCCAGCACGACGTTGCGGCGGTCCGTCACCAGCTGCGGATTGGTGTAGGGGTTGAGCTTCGACGAGCTCTGCACCATGCCGGCCAGCATCGCCGACTGCGCGGCGTTCAGATCCTTGGCGTCGATGCCGAAATAGGTCTGGGCGGCATCCTGAATCCCGTAGGCGCCGTTGCCGAACGGCACGATGTTCAGGTACCGGGACAGGATCTCGTCCTTGGTCAGCTGCTTCTCGAGCGTCAGCGCCATGCGGATCTCACGCAACTTGCGCGCGGGGGTGGTCTCGATCGCGGCCCGGCGTTCGGCGTCGGTCTTGGCGACCACCAGCAGCTGGAAGTTCTTGATGTACTGCTGGTCCAGGGTGGAGGCACCCTGCTGCACCTCGCCGCTGGAGGTGTTGGTGAGGAAGGCACGTATGGTGCCCTGCCAGTCGACACCGCGATGCTCGGCGAATCGGCGGTCCTCGATGGACACTATCGCCAACTTCATGTCGTTGGAGATCCTGTCGCTGGGCACCTCGAAGCGTCGCTGTTCGTACAGCCAGGCGATGGGGTTCCCGGCGGCGTCCACCATGGTCGACACCGCGGGGGCATTACCCTCCACCAGCTCGGCGGAGACGTTGTCGACGGCGTCGGCGGCCCGGTTGGACATGTACCCGAAGCCACCGGCAACCGGGAACAGCAGCCCGGCGATGAGCACCGCCGCCAGGACACACGCACCGAGGAGCCTCGCGAGCGTTTGTGAGATCGGCACGGACCCAGCCTAATTGTTGTCGCCGCGTCGCTCGGCTCGGCTTCGCCCCGCCGGGTGCGGCGGCCCGGCGACTCGGTTGTCCGGGATCGCCGCTTGCCACTTCCGCGCGTACGCGCGACCCTGAGAACAGTGCCGTGCCGGGCCCGGCGCGGCATTGATTTCGGTTGTTTCGATCGACTGGCGATCTCGCGTGTCGCTAGGGGTTTACGGGGACCACTCGGCGCGTCGGGCCGAGGGACCGGGCGTGTCGCCCGATTCCTTCCGACTGCCCGGTTCTCGGTCGCATTTGCATGGACGGGCGTACCAAAAAATCTGGGGACGGTCTTGCGCAGTCGCCATACCTTTACCTAGATTGAGAACCCAGTGTGATAGAGCTAACACTCAAAGTGGAATGTGGTGCAGGACGCAGCGGGGTTGGGTTGTTGCGCACTGCACGCGATTCTGGAGCGCCGTTGACCCGGTGTTCGGACTGCAAAGGGGCACACCAAATGCACATGACTACCCCCATCGCTCGATTGGACGTGGAGCAGGCCGAAGCGAGGATCGCCTGGGTTTCCCAGGCCCGATGCAAGGAAGTGGATCCCGACCAGTTGTTCGTGCGCGGCGCAGCTCAGCGCAAGGCGGCGACGATCTGCCGGCACTGCCCCGTGCTGATGGAGTGCGGTGCCGACGCCCTGGACAATCGAGTGGAGTTCGGGGTGTGGGGTGGAATGACCGAACGGCAGCGTCGTGCGCTGCTCAAACAGCATCCGGAGGTGACGTCCTGGGCGGAGTTCTTCCGCGCCCAGCGGCAGCAGAAAGTGGCGATGTAGTCCCTGCCACGGCAACGGTCCGAGCCCGCGAGTGCGGGCTCGGACCGTTTCTGCCCCCGGTCGCCCGGTTGGTGTTCGGGTGACTCGGGTGTGGGGCGGCCCGGTTGTCGGGCGGCTCGGTTGTCAGGCAGCAGGGCCCGGTTCGGTGAGCTGATCACCGACGGCACGCAGCGCCTCCAGATCGGAGACCTCGTAGGGCAACGCGGTGACGGCGACGATCGGCACGCGCGGGTGCGCGCCGGTGAACCGGTGCAGCAGGTGCCGCTCCCGCTTGGCGGTAATCGCGCGATGGGCGTGGACGCGCAGGACGTCCGCGGCGAGCGCGGCCGGATCGTGGTCGTCCCGATCGGTTTCGGCGGATTCGGCGGTGCCCAGGCGATCGGCACCGGCCAGGGCCTGTTCGGCCGACATCGAGCACAGCACCGGGTGGGTGCGGTTGAGGACCAGCCCGGCCAGCGGCATGCGATCGGTGGACAGCCGGTCGACGAAGAACGAGGCCTCCCGCAGCGCATCCGGTTCGGCGGCGGCGACCACGAGAAAGTGGGTGCCGGGCCGGGACAGCATCTCGTAGGTCCGGTTGGCGCGGTCCTGGAACCCGCCGAACATCGACTCCAGCGACTGCAGGAACAGCGACGCGTCCTTGAGCATCTGACCGCCGACCACGGTGGACACGCCGCGCACGGCCAGGCTCATCGCACCGGTGACGAATCGGCCGACGCCGCGGCCCGGCGCCATGATCACCCGGATCATCCTGCCGTTGAGGAAGTTTCCGAGGCGCTTGGGCGCGTCGAGGAAGTCCAGGGCGTTGCGCGACGGCGGGGTGTCCACCACGATCAGATCCCACGTCCGCTCGCTCGCGAGCTGGCCGAGTTTCTCCATCGCCATATATTCCTGCGTGCCGCCGAACGAGGAGGCGACCGTCTGATAGAAGGGGTTGCCGAAGATCTGCTCGGCCTTCTCCGGGCCGGTGTGCTCGAGCACCATCTCGTCGAAGGTGCGGCGCATGTTCAGCATCATCGCGTACAGCTCGCCGGTCACCTCGGGGCCGAGGTCGACCCGCTGCGGGACGTTCCCCAGATCGTTCACGCCCAGCGACTGCGCGAGCCGGCGGGCCGGGTCGATGGTCAGCACCGCGACCTTGCGGCCCCGTTCGGCCGCGCGCAGCGCGATCGCCGCGGCGGTGGTGGTCTTGCCGACGCCGCCCGAGCCGCAGCACACCACCACGCGCGCGGTGCGGTCCTCGATGATGCGGGAGATGTCCAGCGGCGTGACCGTCTTCGGCAGATTCATCACCGGACTCCCTGTGCGCTCAGATGTTCGGCCAGTTCGTACAGCCCGCCCAGGTCCATCCCGTCGGGCAGGGCGGGCAGGTACAGCCGACACAGATCGAGCCTGGCCAGTTCGGACGAGCTGTCGTCCTGCGCCTGCAGCGTCGTGGAATGCTCCACCGTCTCGCGCAGCAGTCCCTGGAAGTCGGCATCGGACAGGGTGATTCCCGCCTCGGCGAGGCCGGTGCGCAGCGCCTCGGCATCGATGTCGCCGGTCGCCGCCCGGGCGCGCACGGCCGGGGGTAGGTGGCTTTCGGTGGCGCGGTTGACGATCACGGTGCCGACGCGGAAATCCGCCTCGGTCAGCTCCGCGATCGCATCGGCCGTCTCCTGCACGGGCAGCGCCTCCAGCAGCGTGACCAGGTGCACCACGGTCTGATCGGAGTGCAGCAGCTTGGCGACGCCCTCGGCCTGCGTGGCGATCGGCCCGCCCTTGGCCACCTCCGCCATCGCCTTGGTGACATCCAGGAAGCTGGCGATTCGCCCGGTCGGGGGCGCATCGATGACGACCTCGTCGTAGACCGGCCGGCCCGACCGGTCGCTGCGCACGGCGCACTCCTTGATCTTGCCGGTCAGTATCACGTCGCGCAGGCCCGGCGCGATCGTGGTGACGAACTCGACGGCACCCATCCGGCGCATCGCGCGGCCGGCGAAGCCGAGGTTGTAGAACATGTCGAGATATTCGAGGAAGGCGTGCTCGATATCGAGGGCCAGCGCCATCACCTCGCCGCCGCCGTCGGCGGTCGCGATCTTGGTCTCGGTGGGCGGCAGCGGCGGCAGGTCGAACAGTTGCGCGATCGACTGCCGGCCCTCCACCTCCACCAGCAGCACCCGGCGCCCACCCGCAGCGAGTGCCAGCGCCAGCGCCCCGGCGACGGTGGACTTCCCGGTCCCGCCCTTGCCGGAGACGTAGTGCAGCCGGGCCTCGGTGGCACGTTCCGGCCAACCCAGTTTCAACCCCGGCTCTGCCGAAACGGGCACTGCTGTCGGTAATCCCACGTTCGCGAGCCTATAGCCCGATGTGAGAATGCGGCCACGGGATCCTCGGACTGTCTGGTACACCACTCGGGACTTGCGTGCGGCGCGGCGCGTGTGCGGCCCGTGCGTGCCGAGTCCGGGCTCGGTCCGGACCGACGCGGCGGCGTGATCGGCTACGGCTACGCTCGGCGGCATGAGTGATGTGACCGCGTGGGAATACGCGACCGTGCCGCTGCTGACGCATGCGACCAAGCAGATCCTGGACCAGTGGGGTGCCGACGGCTGGGAACTGGTCACGGTGCTGCCCGGTCCGACCGGTGAACAGCACGTCGCCTATCTGAAGCGGGTGAAGAGCTGATGGTCCAGCCGTGGCGGCAGAACCTGGAGCGGCTCGGCCTCGAGCTGCCCGCCGTGGCCACCCCGGCGGGCGCCTACATCCCGGCGCTGCGCACCGGCTCGCTGGTCTACACCTCCGGCCAGCTGCCGTTCATCGGCGGTGAGCTGTCGGTATCCGGCAAGGTCGGCGCCGAGGTGAGCCTCGAACAGGGGCAGGAGGCGGCGAAGTGGTGCGCGCTGAACGCGCTTGCCGCCGTGCACGACCTGGTCGGACTGGACGCGGTGGTGCGGATGGTCAAGGTGGTGGGCTTCGTCGCCTCCGCGCCCGGATTCAACGATCAGCCGCTGGTGATCAACGGCGCCTCGCATCTGCTCGGCGAGGTGTTCGGCGAGGCCGGGGTGCATGCGCGCTCCGCCGTCGGCGTCTTCGAACTACCGAAGAACACCCCGGTCGAGGTGGAGTTGATCGCCGAAATTACGGGCTGAAATGTGAAATAACATACGTTCCAACTGGTTTCGTAAGAACATGGGTACCTCGTCGGGTACGCACCAGAACTTGGCCAGGCACACGACCGCCAGCCCGGGAGGAACTTTCCATGGACTCACGACCGGCGAAAAATCGCGGAGAGGCGGGGGAGCCCCTCACCCATCCCGCGTACGGACAGCTGCGCCCGGTGACGACGACCGCCTCGGTGCTGCTGGCGAACAACCCGAACAAGATGACCCTGCAGGGCACCAACACCTGGATCCTGCGCGCCCCGGGCCGATCCGACTGCCTCGTGATCGATCCGGGGCCGCAGGATCGCGCGCACAGCGAGGCGATCGCCCGGGAGACCGGCGGCGATATCGCCCTGACGCTGATCACCCACCATCACCACGATCACACCGGCGGTATCGACCGATTGGTGAAGCTGACCGGGACATCGGTGCGGGCACACGACTCCCGGTACCTGCGGGGTTCCGAGACGCCACTGGCCGACGGTGAGGTGATCGAGGCCGCCGGGCTGCGGCTGACCGTGCTGGCCACCCCCGGGCACACCACGGATTCGGTCTCGTTCCTGCTCGACCCGGCGGACCCGGAGGCGGCGGCTCGGGTCCCGGAGGGAACCGCATCGGACGCCGCGGTATTGACCGGCGACACCGTCCTCGGCAGCGGCACCACGGTGCTGGAATCGCGCGACGGAGCCCTCGGCGACTACCTGGCATCGCTGGACCGGCTGGCCGAGGCCGCGCCCGGCCGACGGCTGCTGCCCGCGCACGGCCCGGATCACGAGGCGGCCGAGCCGGTGCTCCGCCACTACATCCGGCACCGGCAGGAGCGGCTGGACCAGGTGCGGCAGGCGCTGGTCGAACTCGGCCCGAACGCCAAGCCCCTCCAGGTGGTCGCCAAGGTCTACGCCGACGTCGACAAGCGCCTGTGGCCGGCAGCACGCAGCTCCGTCAAGGCGCAGCTGGCGTATCTGCGGGGCGAACAGAACTGACCTGTCCGGCGGTCCGTCGCACGTCACCCCGGCATTCCCTCGATCGTCGTCCCGGCATGCTTTCGGCCGTGATCCACAGCGATTCCGGCCGAAAGCATGCCGAAATGACGGTGGGACCCTGCGCCGGTACGACGGTCAGGCCCTGTGCCGGAACGACCGGGAAGGTCTACCGCGCCCGGCGGGCCAGCCGTTCGGAGTCGGAGATCAGCACGCTCTTGCCCTCGAGCCGCAGCCAGCCGCGGTGCGCGAAGTCGGCGAGCGCCTTGTTCACGGTCTCGCGGGAGGCGCCGACCAGCTGGGCGATCTCCTCCTGGGTCAGGTCGTGGGTCACCCGCAGCGCGCCCGCCTCCTGCGTGCCGAAGCGCTGGGCCAGCTGCAGCAGCGCCTTGGCGACCCGGCCGGGAACGTCGGTGAAGATCAGGTCGGCCAGGTTGTTGTTGGTGCGGCGCAGGCGGCGCGCGAGCACCCGCAGTAACTGCTCGGCGATCTCCGGGCGCTGATCGATCCACGACTTGAGCGCGTCGCGGTCCATGGTGACGGCGCGGACCTCGGTGACCGTGGTGGCCGTGGAGGTGCGCGGCCCCGGATCGAAGATCGACAGCTCACCGAACATGTCCGACGGGCCCATGATGGTCAGCAGATTCTCCCGGCCGTCGGGGGACCGGCGCCCGATCTTCACCTTGCCCGATGTGATGATGTACAGCCGGTCGCCGGGTTCGCCCTCGTTGAAGATGACGTGGCCGCGCGGGAAATCCACGGGTTGAAGCTGTTTGGCGAGAGCCGCGACCGCGGTGGGCTCGACGCCTTGGAAGATGCCTGCTCTGGCGAGGGCCTCGTCCACGAATGTGCTCCTTTTGGGATTGGCAGTGCTGTCCTGGGGCGACAGCTGGTCTGTGCGTTTGTCACGCACGCTGCCGCCTCCGAGCCCAGCGCTGTCGCTGTCTGTCCTGGACCGAAGCGATCCGGCCGACAGTGCAGTCTACTTTGCGTCCGGGCAGCGCAGTGACAGACACCACGTAACGAACGGTCTGTGAAACGCCCGCGATGCCGATTTGGTTCCCGGGGCCGTCCGCGTGAATCCGGTGCGACGGCGTCGGGCGGGGTCAGCTGGCCTGGGCGACATCCAGTTCGTCGCCACGAGCGCGCCGTCGGCCGGGATGGGCCGCGGTGGGTGGTACGCCGAGTTTCGCCAGCTCGTTGACCTCGGCATTGCTGGCGCGGTCCAGGTATTGCCGGACTTCTTCCTCAGGTTCGAGCAGTTTGCGGAGCCGATCTTCGACGCGTTCCATGAACAGCGCGAACAACATCAGCAGTACCGGGAAGAGCACCACGGCGAGTCCTTGCATATCCGTGAGTAAACACGGAATAGGTCTCAGATGGAACACGGCGTATCCGCACGGGCGCGCTCCCGTCGGTGGTGTTCCGTATGGTGGGTCCGTGCGTGAACCCCGATCCACAGTGCCCGCATCCGCCGGTGCTCCGGATGTCGCGGCCGCCGACGGCAAGCCGGTCCGAGGCCGGAAAAATGGTGGTGCGCAGGCCCGTAAGTTCGCCGGGGAAACCCGGCTGGGGCTGGTGCGCCGCGCCCGCCGGATGAATCGGACGCTGGCGCTGGCCTTCCCGGACGCACACTGCGAGCTGGATTTCACGACGCCGCTGGAACTCGCGGTTGCGACAATTCTCTCCGCGCAGTGCACCGATGTCCGGGTGAATCTGACCACCCCGGCGTTGTTCGCCCGCTACCCGGATGCCCGCGCCTACGCGGAGGCCGACCGTACGGAGCTCGAGGAGTACATCCGCCCCACGGGCTTCTACCGCAACAAGACCACGGCCCTGATCGGCCTGGGCCAGGCGTTGACGGAGCGGTTCGACGGCGTCCTGCCGAATACGCTGGACGAGTTGGTGCGGCTGCCGGGAATCGGCCGCAAGACCGCGAACGTCATCCTGGGCAATGCGTTCGACGTCCCCGGCATCACCGTCGACACACATTTCAGCCGGCTCGTGCAGCGCTGGCGGTGGACCACGGAGGACGATCCGGTCAAGATCGAGCACGCCATCGGCGAGCTGATCGAGCGCAAGGATTGGACCATGCTCTCGCACCGGGTGATCTTCCACGGCCGCCGCGTCTGCCACGCCCGCAAGCCGGCCTGCGGTGCCTGCCTGCTGGCCAAGGACTGCCCGTCCTTCGGCGCCGGGCCCACCGATCCGGCGACGGCCGCCGCCCTGGTCAAGGGGCCGGAGGCCGAGCATCTGCTCGATCTGGTGGGCCGGTGAGATCTGGTGGACCGGTGAGTTCCATACCGGTGGCGTGGCGCTGGACGCTCGCGGCGCTGATCGTCGTCGTCGCGCTGGCGGTCGCGCTCTGGCCGCGCGGTGGCGAACAGGACGGCGCTCGGAGGTATACCGCCACGGCGGTGGCGGGCGGTCCCGCGGCCGCCTCCGACGGGCAACGTGCCGCCGCCGCCCTGGCGGAGTGCCCGGCGCAGTCACCGCAGCAACCGCCTGTCCGCGCGACCGGCCCGCTGGCCGGGGTCACGGTCGGATGTCTCGCCGATGCCCGCCCGCTGGATCTGGGTCAGGCTCTGGCGGGACGTCCCGCACTGGTGAACCTGTGGGCGTACTGGTGTGAACCGTGTGCCCGGGAGCTACCGGCACTGCAGCAGTACGCCACCCGTGCCGCGGGCGCCGTGACCGTGCTGACCGCGCACAGCGATCCCGACGAGAGCAAGGCACTGGCCCGCCTGCGCGATCTGGAGGTGCGCCTGCCCGGCGTCCAGGACGGCGACGGCCGGGTGCGCACCGCGGTCGGCGCCCCCGCGGCGCTACCGGTGTCCGTACTGGTCCGCGCCGACGGCTCGATCGCGAAAGTCGTTGTCCGCCCGTTCGACAGCGCCGACGACATCGCCGCCACGGTCGCCGCCGAACTGGGAGTCGCGGCGTGAGCCAGGGCGGGGCCGTCGTCTCCCGCGGAGATCATCAGTGCCGGTGGACGGGCGCGTACGCCGAGCGGGTCGTTCCGGGCGAGCGATACGTGGCCGGCGGCGTGATGCCTTGCGGAGGTCATGAGGGGCGGTGCGGGACGGCCGCGTACGCCGAGCAGGTCGTCCGGGGTGAGCGATACGTGGCCGGCGGTGTGGTGCTTCGGGGAGATCGCATGGGGCGGTGCGGGACGGGCGCGTACGCCGAGCGGGTCGTCCCGGGTGAGCGATATGTAGCCGGCGGTGCGGTGCCTTGCGGACGTCACGAAGGCCGGTGCGGCGCGGGCGATCGCAACGGGGCGAATGCTTCGGGCGTGCGGGGCGCGTCGGCTCCTTTCGCCCGCAGGCGCGCCGCCGGTCGTCCGTCCGAGCGCGAGACAGCGTCGGTGAAGTGGTGTGGAACCGGCCCGAGCGGCGGTGGGCACATACGCGCGGGTGGGCGACCGGCTCGGCGCCGCATCCCGTTTCGTGATCGAATCGGTGTGGCGGGAAGTTGCTGTGCGGAAGGCAGCGTGCGGATGGGGGCGGGAGGAGGCAGCGTGCACAACCGGGACGGGCAGGAGGAGTCCGGCGCCAGACCGAGAGTGGTGACCGAGGGTATTCCCGCTTGGCTACGGGGCGTGGTCGACCGCAAACCCGCCGACCCGACCGGGGTCAACCAGGTGCTGAATCGGACCTCGCAACGGGTGGTCGCGGCCGCCGTGCGTCCCCGCCCGGCGTCGGTGCTGGTGCTGTTCGGCGGCTCCCCCGAACCCGATCCCGCTACCCCCGGTGGATTGCCCGCGGATGCGGATGTGTTGCTCACTCAGCGCTCGAAGACGCTGCGCCAGCATCGCGGGCAGGTGGCGTTCCCGGGCGGCGGCGTCGAACCCGGCGACGACGGGCCGATCGCGACCGCGCTGCGGGAGGCGCGCGAGGAGACCGGCCTGGAACCCGGTGGCGTGGAACCGATCGCGGTGCTGCCGAAGATCTTCGTCCCGCCCTCGCGATTCGATGTGACCCCGGTCGTCGCGTACTGGCGAACCCCGGGGGAGGTCGGGGTGGTCAGCGAGGCGGAGGCCACCCGCGTGGTGCGGGTTCCGGTCGCCGATCTGATCGATCCGGCCAACCGGTTCGTGGTGCGCCATCCGCTCGGCTACACCGGCCCCGCGTTCGCCGTGCACGGCATGCTCGTCTGGGGATTCACCGCCGGCGTGCTGGCCGGCCTGCTGGCGGTGTCGGGATGGGAGCGGAACTGGGATTACCACGATGTGCGTGATTTACAGGCCTCGCTCGAAGCAGTGGGGATGACGCTATGACCTCGTCGGCCTGGCTCGACATCGCGGTCGTGATCATTGCGCTGCTCGCCGCCTCCTCCGGGTGGCGGCAGGGTGCGGTCGCGTCCGCGCTGGCGTTCCTCGGCGTGGTGCTGGGCGCGGTGGCCGGCATCCTGATCGCGCCGCACATCCTGGTGCACATCAGCGAGGGCCGCAAACGCGTGCTGGTCGGCGTGGTGCTGATCGTGGCGCTGGTGATCGTCGGCGAGGTGGCCGGCATGGTGCTCGGCCGCGCGGCCCGCAGCGGTATGCGGCATCCGTTCACCCGCAGCGTCGACAGCGTGGTGGGCGCGGCCCTGCAGGCGGTGGCCGTGCTGGTGACGGCCTGGCTGCTGGCGCTGCCGCTGGCCTCGTCGTCGCAGCCCGCGATCGCGGCCGCCGTGAACGGGTCGCGGGTGCTCTCCGACGTCAACCAGGTGGCGCCGAACTGGTTGCGGCGCTTGCCCAACGAGTTCTCCCGGCTGCTCAACACCTCCGGCCTGCCGGACGTGATCGGGCCGTTCGGGCGAGCGCCGATCGCCGCGGTGGAGCCGCCGGATCCCACCGTGCTGGACAGTCCGGTGGCGCTCAACCTCCAGCACAGCGTGCTGCGTATTCGCGGTGTCGCACCGAGTTGCCAACGCGCCCTGGAAGGTTCGGGATTCGTGGTGGGCCCCGAGCGGGTCATGACGAACGCGCACGTGGTGGCCGGTACGAACACCGTGCAGGTCGACACCGCGCGCGGCCGGCTCGATGCCACCGTCGTGCTGTTCGATCCGTCGGAGGACGTGGCGGTGCTGGCCGTGCCCGGCCTGAACGCACCGGCGATTCCGCTGGCCCCGGAGGCGGCCGACTCGGGGCAGAGCGCGATCGTGCTGGGCTATCCGGGCGGCGGGCCGTACACCGCCAGCGCCGCTCGCGTGCGCGAGACGCTGGAGCTGACCGGGCCGGACATCTACAAGACCGGCACCGTCGAGCGCGAGGTCTACACCGTGCGCGGGCGGGTGCGCGCCGGGAACTCCGGTGGGCCGCTGGTGAATCCGGACGGTCAGGTGCTCGGCCTGGTGTTCGGTGCCGCCGTCGTCGACGAGGACACCGGCTACGCGCTGACGCTCAACGAGGTCCGGCGGGCCCTCGACTCCGCCGAGTCGGTGAACAGCCCGGTCCCGACGGGCGAGTGTGTGCTGAGCTAGTTCCAGCGGCACTCGCCTGCGTCCTCGGCCCCGAGTCGTCCGAATCGGCGGCGTCCCGCCGTGCTTCCGGCCGGAGTGCGTCTCCACCAGCGGCGGATTCCGGCCGAGAGCATGCCGGGAATGGCGGAGCTGTCGTCGCCGTATCGGGCTGCGCCCGGCGGTCAGCCGAGTAGCTTCGCCAGTTCGGTCGTGACCGCGTCCGGGCTCTCCTGATGCGCGTAGTGGCCCGCCTCCGGAATGCCGATCAGCCGGCGGCCGGGGGCGAGCCGATGCTCGCGGCGCAGCGTGCCGTCGAGGATGTAGCGATCGGCCTCGCCGTACAGCGACAGCACCGGAATCCGGACCGGCTCGCGCATCGCCGACATGAACCGCGCGCCGTCGGGACGCCATTGGCTGCGGAAGGCCCAGCGCTGATATTCCAGTGCGGAATGCGCGGCGCCCGGAACGCGGATGGCCGAGCGCATCCGGCGGGCGGTATCGACGAGTTCGGCGGTGTGTGCCCAGCGTCGGCCCGCCCGCTGCCGCAGCAGCCGCTCCACCTCGAAGCCGTCATCGATGGTCAGCAGCCGCTCGCCGTACCGCGGCGGCTGATAGCGCAGGAAGTTCGGTAGCCAGGCCCGGCGCTGCGGCGGGTCGCGCAGCACGGCCTGTTTGAGCGCGACCGGATGGGGCGAACTCACCAGCGCGATGGAGCGGACCAGCCGCGGATGCAGTACGGCCGTCGCCCAGCACACCAGCCCGCCCTCGGCGTGTCCGACCAGGGTGGCCTCGCTGTGCCCGAGCGCCCGGACCAGGCCGGCCACGTCGCCGGCCAGGGTCCAGCCGTCGTATCCGCGCGGTGGTTTATCGGAATCGCCGTAGCCGCGCAGATCCACCGCGGCGACGCGAAACCCCTGTTCGGACAGGCCGGTCAGCTGATGCCGCCAGGACCACCAGAAGTCGGCGAAGCCGTGCAACAGCAGTACCAGCGGCGCATTCGACGCGCGCCCGCGGTGCGCGGGCTCGGCCTCGACGACGTGGAACCGAATGCCGTTGGCATGCACATCCTTGTGGGCCCACGGGCCGTCGTAGCGGACGCTGGACGGATCCGGGATCGGGTTCGGCGACACGCCGATAGAGCGTAGTCGGCGGGACTACCTTTCCCGCCGATCGGTCGAGGTGACGGGAGCGTCGAGGGCGGAGGTGTCGAGGGTGGCGTGCTCGCCGTGCGAACCGAACCCCTGCGGCAGCACCGTGCGGGTCTCCTTCAGCGACTCTATGGTTCGCTCCGGTGCGCGCAGCTTGCGCACCTTCCGATAGCCGAGGAAACCGAACACCGCGACCGCGAGGACCATCAGCCCGAACACGATCAGGAACGACGCCCACCGGTACAGCCACACATCGAGCAGCTCGGCCAGGAAGAAGAAAAAGAAGAACGAGGAGAACAGCAGGATGGTCAGCGCGACGACGAAGTACACGCTGCCCTGGAGGCCCTTGCGGATCTCCCCGGTGACCTCGGCCTTGGCCAGCGCCACCTCGGCCCGGACCAGCGTCGACATCTGCTCGGCGGCATCGCGCACGAGATCGCCGACGCTGGCGCCCTTCGCGGTGTCGACCTCGGACAGCGGAATAGCGGTGATGGTCCGATCGCGACCCCCGTCGTGCCCGTTACCGCCGTTTGTGACGCTCAATGCTCGACCCTTCTCGATGTCCCGTGCTGTCCGGCCTTCACTCGCGGCGGCCACGCGGTCGTGCCCGACGCACGCGGCCCCGTCGCAACCCTAGCGCCGAACCGATCGGGGCAGCCGCCATTGACTCGGCAACACGTGTCCCTTTCGCCGGTTCGCACGTGTCCCTGTCGTCGGTTCGGCGGTGGTCGCGTCGTTCGCCGACGCGAGTTCCGCCACCAAGAGGCTAGCGGTGCCGCCGACCGGCCCGGGTACCGACGGACGAACGTGTCGCGGTGGCCGGGCCGGTCGACGGCGCGTTGCGCTGGTTACCAGTTGGTTTTGCGGGCGCGGATGGCTTCGAAGACGTGGGGGTCGACCAGGGTGGAGGTGTCGCCGAGTTCGCGGCCTTCGGCGACGTCGCGTAGCAGGCGGCGCATGATCTTGCCGGAGCGGGTTTTGGGTAGTTCGGGCACGGTGTGGATTTCGCGGGGGCGGGCGATCGGGGAGATCTCGCGGGAGACTTCGGCTTTCAGCTCGTCGACGAGGTCCTGGCCGGTGTCGGTCGCTGCGCCGGTGAGGATGACGAACGCGACGATGCCTTGGCCG
Source organism: Nocardia sp. BMG51109 (assembly GCF_000526215.1). Lineage (NCBI taxonomy): Bacteria > Bacillati > Actinomycetota > Actinomycetes > Mycobacteriales > Nocardiaceae > Nocardia > Nocardia sp. BMG51109. The sequence continues at coordinate 1,761,391 of NZ_JAFQ01000004.1, read as the reverse complement.
GTGGTGTCGTCGCTGGCGCCGACCACGGCGGCTTCGGCGACGCCGTGGTGTCCGACGAGGGCGGATTCGACCTCGGCGGTGGAGATGCGGTGGCCGGAGATGTTCATGACGTCGTCGACGCGGCCGAGTATCCACAGGTCGCCGTCGGTGTCGAGTTTGGCGCCGTCGCCGGCGAAGTACCAGCCGTGTGTGGCGTAGCGCTGCCAGTAGGTGGCCTGGAAGCGTTGCGGGTCGCCCCAGATGCCGCGCAGCATGGACGGCCAGGGCTGGTCGAGTACCAGGTAGCCGTTGGCTTCGGTGTCGCCGAGCGGCACCGTATTGCCTTCTTCGTCGACGACTTTCGCGGAGATGCCGGGCAGCGGGCGCATGGCGGCGCCGGGTTTGGTGGCGGTGACGCCGGGCAGCGGGGAGAGCATGATGGCGCCGGTCTCGGTCTGCCACCAGGTGTCCACGACCGGGGTGCGGTTGGCGCCGATGACCTCGCGGAACCAGCGCCATGCCTCGGGGTTGATGGGTTCGCCGACCGAGCCGAGGACCCGCAGGCTGGACAGGTCGTGGCCGGCGGGGATCTCGCGGCCCCATTTCATGAACGTGCGTACCAGTGTGGGTGCGGTGTAGTAGATGGTGACGCCGTATTTTTCGATGGTCTGCCAGTGCCGGTGCTCGTCGGGGAAGTTCGGGGTGCCTTCGTAGACGACCTGGGTGGCGCGGTTGGACAGGGGCCCGTAGACGATGTAGCTGTGCCCGGTGACCCAGCCGATGTCGGCGGTGCACCAGTACACGTCGCGGCCGGGTTTGTGGTCGAACACGGTGTGGTGGGTGTAGGACACCTGGGTCAGGTAGCCACCGCAGGTGTGCAGGATGCCTTTCGGTTTGCCGGTGGTGCCGGAGGTGTAGAGGATGTAGAGCGGGTGCTCGGCGTCGAAGGGCTGGGCCTCGTGTTCGGGGGAGGCTTTCGCGACGGTGTCGTGCCACCACAGGTCGCGGCCCTCGGTCCACGGGATCTCGATCGCGGTGCGCCGCACCACCAGCACGTGCTCCACGCTCGACGGTGTGCCGCCGTGCGCGTAGAGCGCCTCGTCCACGGCCTCCTTCAGCGGTGCCGCCTTGCCGCGCCGCCATTGCCCGTCGGTGGTGATCACCAGGCGGGCCTCGGCGTCGTCGACGCGCTGGCGCAGGGCGGTGGGGGAGAAGCCGGCGAACACCACCGAGTGGGTCAGGCCCAGCCGCGCGCAGGCCAGCATCGACACGATCGCCTCGGGCACCATCGGCATGTAGATGGCGACCCGGTCACCGGCCTCGAGGCCCAGCTCGGTGAGGTAGTTCGCGGCGCGGGACACCTCGGCCAGCAGATCGGCGTAGGTGATCGCGCGGGAGTCGCCGGGCTCGCCTTCCCAGTGGAGGGCGACCTGGTCGCCGTGGCCGTCGAGCACGTGGCGGTCCACGCAGTTGTAGGCGACGTTCAGCTTCCCGCCGGTGAACCAGCGCGCGAACGGGGCGTCGTCCCAGTCCAGGACCCGTGTCCACGGTTGGTGCCAGTGCAGGCGGCCGGCCTGCTCGGCCCAGAACGCCTCGCGGTCGGCGGTGGCCCGGTCGTAGAGAGACGCGTCGGCGTTGGCAGCGGCGGCGAACTCCGCGGTCGGCGGATACACGTCCCGGTGTTCGGTGGTATCGGTCATCTCGTCTCTTCTTTCGCATGCGCTTCGGCCGGGGGTGACCGCGGCCACTATGCGACCCTAGTCGACCGTGACCTGCGTCGTCCCCGAGTCCTCTCCGGTGGATGTCCGGGGGTTGCGGCGATGTCAAGGCGCTTCGGCCGACTGTGCAGTGTCCGGACCTATCGATGAGCCGATCGGATATATGTCTCCGCAGTGGTTGTGCAATGTGTCACCCGATAGCGGCCGTCGTGAGTCAAACGTGTTGCCGGATTGCTAACACGGCGAACAAACCCGATCGGAACCGCTGACAACCGTCGGCCGGGTGGCTACTGTCCGACTCACCCAGGCGGATCGCGGAGCCCGTACCGGAGACCCCGGTGCGGAGCGCCGGTCCGTCCGACCCTTCGTGGAATCGGAGATTGCGTTGAGATTGAGGACGATCACCGCGTCGGCCGCGGCAGCACTGGTGGCGATGAGCCTCGCACTGACCGGATGTTCCACGGGCGGAACCGATACCGACGTCGTCACCGTGAACGGCGGCGAGCCGCAGAATCCGCTGGTGCCCACCAATACCAACGAGAACATGGGCGGCCGGGTGGTCGACCGGCTGTTCGCGGGGCTGAAGTTCTACGACGCGGAGGGCAAGGCGCACAACGAGATGGCGCAGTCGATCGAGACGGCCGATCGTCAGCATTACACGATCGAGATCAAACCGGACTGGACCTTCTCCGACGGCAGCCCCGTGACGGCGAAATCGTTTGTCGACGCCTGGAACTACGGCGCCCTCGGCACCAACGGCCAGGTGCAGAACTGGGCCTTCTCCTCGATCGCCGGCTACGACGAGGTCTCCGCGGATCCGCCCAAGGCGCAGACGATGTCGGGGCTGAAGATCGTCGACGACCACACCTTCACCGTCGACCTGAAACAGCCGTCGATCGACTTCGAACTGGAACTGGGTTTCGCGCCGTTCTATCCGCTGCCCGAGTCGGCGTACAAGGATATGAAGGCCTTCGGCGAACATCCGATCGGCAACGGCCCCTACAAGTTCGACAGCTGGGAACACAACGTCAAGCTCGACCTGTCGCCCAATCCGGACTATCACGGCGGCCGCCCCGCCAAGAACAAGGGCCTGAGCTTCGTGATGTATCAGTCCTACGACACCGCCTACGCCGATCTGCAGGCCGGCAACCTGGACGCGCTCGACGTCATCCCCGACACCGCCCTGGCCACCTACAAGGAGGATCTGGGCGACCGGGCGATCAGCAAGCCGATCGCCTACAGCCAGCACATCGGCATCCAGCCGAGCGTGCCGCACTTCGGCGGCCAGGAGGGGCTGCTGCGCCGCAAGGCGATCTCGATGGCGATCAACCGGCAGCAGATCGCGGACAACATCTTCCACGGCACCCGCGTCCCGGCCCGCGACTTCACCGCGTTCACCCTGGACGGATTCCGCGACAATCTGCCCGGATCCGAAGTGCTGCAATACAATCCAGAAGAGGCGAAGAAGCTGTGGGCGCAGGCCGACGCCCTCTCGCCGTGGTCGGGCACCTATCAGATCGCCTACAACTCCGACGGCGGTCACCAGGCGTGGGTAGAGGCGGTCGCCAACAGCGTGAAGAACACGCTGGGTGTCGACGCCGTCGGCGTGCCGTACCCGACGTTCAAGAACATTCGCGACGAGATCAAGTCGAAGACCGTCGGCAAGGCGTTCCGGTACGGCTGGCAGGGCGACTACCCCTCCATGTTCGAGTTCCTGACCTCGATGTATCTCACCGGTTCGGGAACCAACGACACCGAGTACAGCAACCCCGAGTTCGATCGGCTGCTGTTCGCAGCGCTGGCCGCCCCGACTCCCGACCAGGCCTACGACCTGGTGGCGAAGTCGCAGGAGGTGCTGTTCCGGGACATGGCCGACATCCCGATCTTCGACTACAACGTCGCGGCCGGCCGCTCGGACCGGGTGACGAAGGCCGAGGTCACCTGGAGCGGCCTGTTCGACTTCGAGAACATCGAAAAGTAGCCGCCCCGCGGGGCCGTGGCCGGATGCCGCGGCCCCGCTGCTCGATGGAGTGAAATATGGCTTGGTACATCGTGCGGCGGCTGCTCCAGATGATTCCGGTCTTTCTCGGAGCGACGCTGCTCATCTACGCGATGGTCTTCCTGGTTCCCGGCGATCCCATCCGGGCGCTGGCCGGCGACCGTCCGATGACCCCGGCTGTGGAGGCCACGCTGCGGGCCCGCTACCACCTGGATCAGCCGTTCATCATCCAGTACCTGGAATACCTGAAGGGCATCCTGACCTTCGATTTCGGCACCTCGTTCTCCGGCAGGCCGGTGCGTGACGAGCTGGCCCGGACGTTCCCGATCACGCTGCGGCTGGCCGCGCTGGCGGTCGTGATCGAGGCCGTGTTCGGCATCGCGTTCGGCCTGGTCGCCGGATTGCGCAAGGGCAGGCTGTTCGATTCCACGATGCTGGTGTTCAGCCTGGTCGTCATCGCGGTGCCGATCTTCGTCCTCGGCTTCCTCGCGCAGTTCCTGCTCGGCGTGAAGTGGGGGATCGTGCAGCCCACCGTCAGCAGCAAGGTGAGCTTCGGGGAACTGCTGGTTCCGGCGATCGTGTTGGGCGCGCTGTCGTTCGCCTATGTGCTGCGGCTGACCCGCAATGCCGTGGCGGAGAACATGACCGCCGACTTCGTGCGCACCGCCACGGCGAAGGGGCTGGGCCGGCGGCGGGTGATCGGGGTCCACATCCTGCGGAATTCGATGATCCCGGTGGTCACCTTCCTCGGCGCGGATCTCGGTGCGCTGATGGGCGGTTCGATCGTCACCGAGGGCATCTTCAACATCCCCGGCGTGGGCGGGACGCTCTACCAGGCCATCACCCGCGGCGAGCCGACCACGGTGGTGGCCTTCGTGACGGTGCTGGTGGTGATCTTCCTGATCTCCAACCTGGTCGTCGACCTGCTCTACGCCGCACTCGACCCGAGGATCCGCTATGCCTGAGCAGCCGGCCGAACCCCGGGAGATCCGGCCCGGGCAAGACCATTTCGTGGCGCCGCCGGACGAGGTCGAGGTGCTCGACACCGACCGGCTCGACGAGACCACCGCCCCGGTCGGTGTCTGGCGCGATGCCTGGCGGCGGCTGCGGCGCAACCCGCTGTTCGTGGTCTCCGCGCTGCTGATCGTGTTCGTGCTGCTGGTGGTCGTGTGGCCGGGCCTGTTCACCGATCAGGACCCGCGGTACTGCAACGGCGATTTCAGCATGGCGCCGCCCACCGGCGGGCATCCGTTCGGCTTCGACAAGCAAGGCTGCGACATCTACGCCCGCACCGTCCACGGCGCCCGGGCGTCGGTGGTCACCGGTGTCGGAGCGACGGTGCTGTTCGTGCTGTTCGGTGGCGTACTGGGTTCGCTCGCAGGCTATTTCGGCGGCCTGCTGGACTCGGTGATCTCGCGCGTCGCGGAGATCTTCTACGCGCTGCCGCTGATGCTGGCGGCCATCGTGATCATGCAGCTGCTGGAGTCGCGCACCGTGTTCACGGTGATGCTGATCCTGGCGTCGTTCACCTGGCCGCAGGCCGCGCGCATCGCGCGGGGCGCGGTGATCCAGGCCAAGAACAGCGAATATGTCACGGCGGCAAAGGCATTGGGGGTATCCCAGTTCCGGATCCTGCTGCGGCACGTGCTGCCCAACTCCGCCGGGCCGCTGATCGTGCTCACCACGATCTGGCTGGGCGTATTCATCGTCACCGAGGCGACCCTGTCGTATCTCGGTGTCGGCCTGTCCCGCACGATCGTCTCCTGGGGTTCGGATATCGCCGCCGACCAGAAGCAGATACGCACCTCGGCGATCCTGTTCTATCCCGCGACGGCGTTGGCGCTCACCGTGCTCAGCTTCATCATGCTGGGCGATGCGGTGCGCGACGCGCTGGATCCCAAGGCTCGCAAGAGGTGACGACGATGGACCCCCTGCTCGAAGTACGCGATCTCAACGTCTCCTTCACCGCCGACGGCCGGCAGATTCCCGCGGTGCGCGGGGCCGATCTGTCGGTGTATCCGGGCCAGACCGTGGCGATCGTCGGGGAGTCGGGTTCGGGCAAATCGACGACGGCGCACGCGATCATCGATCTGCTGCCCGATACCGGATCGATCACCTCGGGATCGGTGATCTTCGACGGCCAGGACCTGACCGCGGCCTCCGCGCGGGAGATCGTCGCGGTGCGCGGGCGCGGCATCGGTTTCGTTCCGCAGGATCCCATGTCGAATCTGAACCCGGTCTGGAAGATCGGTTACCAGATCCGGGAGACGTTGGAGGCCAACGGAATAGCCAAGGGCAAGGCCGCGCGCGACCGGGCGGTCGAACTGCTGGACGAGGCGGGGATGTCGGATTCCGCGCTCCGGGTCAACCAATATCCGCACGAGTTCTCCGGCGGTATGCGGCAGCGCGCGCTGATCGCGATCGGGCTGTCCTGCCGTCCCAAGCTGCTGATCGCCGACGAGCCGACCTCCGCGCTGGACGTCACCGTGCAGCGGCAGATCCTCGATCATCTCGCCGGGCTGACCGGTGAACTCGGTACCGCGGTGCTGTTGATCACGCACGACCTCGGCCTGGCCGCCGAGCGGGCCGAACATCTGGTGGTGATGTATCGCGGCCGGGTCGTGGAATCCGGTCCGGCTCTGCGGATCCTGCGCGATCCCCAGCATCTCTACACCCAGCGGCTGGTGAACTCGGCGCCGTCGCTGGCCTCGCAGCGGCTGTCGTCGGTGCGCAAGCGTGCCGAGATCCGGAAGCAGGCGGTCCTGCACGCGGCCGACCAGCCCGACGATACCGAATTCGGCACCGCCGCCGATGATGTCGTGGTCGCCGAGAATCTCACCAAGGTGTTCAAGATCCGCGGCAGCGCACCCTGGAAGTCCTCGGACCTGACCGCCGTCGACGACGTGTCGTTCCGGTTGCGGAGGGGCACCACCACGGCGATCGTCGGCGAATCCGGTTCCGGTAAATCGACTGTGGCGCAGATGGTGCTGGGGCTGCTCGCGCCGACGTCGGGGCGGGTCGCCTTCGACGGTCGCGAGGTGGCCACGCTGGATCGCAAGGCCGCCTTGGCCTTTCGTCGCCGCGTGCAGCCGGTGTTCCAGGATCCCTATGGGTCCCTGGACCCGATGTACTCGATCTACCGCACCATCGAGGAACCGCTGCGCACGCACGGCATCGGCACCTCGGCCGAGCGCGAGGCCACGGTGCGCGATCTGCTGGACAAGGTGTCGCTGCCGGCCTCGGTGATGCGGCGATATCCCAACGAACTGTCCGGCGGTCAGCGCCAGCGCGTGGCGATCGCGCGGGCGCTGGCGCTCTCACCCGAGGTGGTGGTGTGCGACGAGGCGGTGTCCGCGCTCGACGTGCTGGTCCAGGCCCAGATCCTGAACCTGCTCAACGAGCTGCAGGCCGAGCTGGGCCTGTCGTACCTGTTCATCACCCACGACCTGGCCGTGGTCCGGCAGATCGCCGACGACGTGGTGGTGATGCAGCAGGGCCGGATCATGGAGGCGGCCGAGACCACCGATGTATTCGACAACCCGCAGTCCGACTACACCCGCCGCCTGCTGGACGCGATCCCGGGGCGGGATCTGTTGCGCACGGCGTGACGGCGGGTCCGGGCACGCGCCGCCAGAGCGTGTCCGTGACGCCGTGCGCGAGGCGCCGGGTGCTCGAGTAGCGTGTTGGGTCGTGAACGACGTGCTCCAGCCCCTTGTCGAGCTGCCCGGTGTCCGCGAGGCGGCCGATCGTGCCCGCGATGCGCTGGCCGAGGTGCATATGCACCGGGCGAATCGGCGGGGCTGGCCGACGACGGCGGCCGAGGCGGCGGTGCGTGCGGCGCGTTCGTCGTCGGCGATCGACGGCGGTAGCACCGAGTTGCCGCCGGACGGCATCGCCGCCGATCCGATTCTGGCCGGGGCGCTGCGGGTGGGCCAGGCCCTCGACGGCGAAGCGCAGCGGAACCTGGTCGGGGTGTGGCAGCGAGCACCGCTGCAGGCGCTCGCCCGGCTGCATCTGCTGGCCGCCGCCGACCTCGTCGACGATCAGGAGCGGCTCGGTCGTCCCCGCCCCGATACCGGTGTCGCCGACCGCCTGGACATGCTGGCCCAGACCCTGCTGGCCTCCACCGCCCCCGCTCCGGTGGTAGCCGCGGTGGTGCACGGAGAGCTGATGGCGCTGCGGCCGTTCGGCATCGCGGACGGTGTCGTCGCGCGGGCGGCGTCCCGTTTGGTCACCGTGTCGAGTGGACTGGATCCGCACGGGCTGGGCGTGCCCGAGGTTTACCAGCTCCGGCGGCGGCAGGCGTATCTGGACGCGGCGGCCGGGTTCGGCGCCGGTACGCCGGAGGGTGTCGGGGGATGGGTCGTCCTGTGCTGCGAGGCCCTGGAAGACGGTGCGCGCGAGGCTCGTTCGATCGCCGACGCGGCCGGCGGCCCGTAGGAGCGGACCGCCACACATCAAAGCGGGCGGCGTTGTCGTTAGCGACCTCACCGCCCGCTAGCACGGACCACCCGGTTACCATGCGTGCTTCTCGGGGTTGTGTTCTGCGGCCTCGGCGACCGTCCGCGCCTCCGCGGTTCATCCCCACAACCTGTGCGAGGCTCTCGCCGCTGGATGCCCGGAGTTCGCAAGCCCACAACGCTATTGCCCTTGCGCGGCGTGCTCCGCGTGGGTGCCTGGCGTCCGTGCTCGGAAGGGTGGGATGGGAGATCGAACCTTCTCTTCCGCTCCGACCTTGGCCTTCCGTCCTTCCTTGGCTCCCATTGTTACTCTGTGGGCCCGGTCACAGCAAGACCTGCGGAAACATTTCAGCGCCGGCGTCGCAGCAGCCGATAACTGACCGCACCGGCCAGCACCGCGCTCACGCTCACCACCGCGGTCGCGGCGACCGTGGTGGATGACGGGGCAGGTAGTCGCGCCCACAGGGAGACCGGATTCGAGAAGGTCAGCACCGGCCAGCCGCGAGAAACGGCCTCGCGCCGGAGATTTCGGTCCGGATTGACCGCGGTCGGATGCCCGACCGCGCCGAGCATCGGCAGATCGGTGATCGAATCGGAGTACGCGTAGCACCGCGAGAGGTCGTAGCCCTCGGTCTCGGCGAGCCGGCGCATGGCCTCGACCTTGCCGTCCGCGTAGCAGTAGAAGTCCACCGCGCCGGTGTATTTGCCGTCCTCGACGACCATCCGGGTGGCGGCGGTGTGCGTGGCGCCCAGCGCCGCGGCGATCGGGCCGACGATCTCCTCGCCGGAGGCCGAGACGATCACCACGTCGTGCCCCCTGATCTTGTGATCGGCGATCAGATCGGCCGCCTCGGCGTAGATCAGCGGGTCCACCAGTTCGTGCAGGGTCTCCGCGACGATGGCCTGGACCTGCCCGACATCCCAGCCGGCGCACATCTTGGTCAGGTGCTCGCGCATGCGCTCCATCTGATCGTGGTCGGCGCCGGAGAGCAGGAACAGGAAGTGCGCGTAGCTGCTCTCCAGCACGGTCCGGCGGTTGATGAGGCCCTGAGCGAAGAACGGCTTGCTGAAGACGAATGCGCTGGATCTGGCGATGACCGTCTTGTCCAGGTCGAAGAATGCCGCGACCCGGCCGGGTCGCGCGTCGGGTGCGGATCGCCGCTGCGCGCCCCTCTCGGTGGCGCTCGTCCGATCCTCCGCAGCTGTCAGGTCGTGCTCGGCCGTCACGCCGTTCAGGATAGGGAGAATCCGCGCCGCCGTGGTGGTCGGGGCGGCTGTCCGGTGCCGGGTTCGCGTCGTTTGCCACCGTTACGCCCGATGTCCGGGCACGAAACTCGGTCGCGGTCGGACTTGCGTTTCGGCCGGGGCCTGGGTGTAGTATTGCTGGCACCTGGACATGGTCCAGGCGCGTTCAGCCCGACCCCCCGGGGCTGAACCCCGACGGCCCCAGCCTCCTCCCCCCCCGGCTGGGGCCGTCCTCTATTTCGGGGTCTGTTGTTCTTCTCTTTATGCGGTACTCGGGGTGCACTCTGTGCTCACACCCCCGTGGTTATCCACATTCGGCACTCGGGCACTGGTGCCGCCCTCGTCGCCGGGTGACGCTGATCGGCATGAATTCCCTTGCTGCGAGCCTGGATTCGGGTGACGCTCCGTCGAACCCCGTGCTGGTTCTCGTCGCCGACGAGCGGCTCCGAGAAGAGATCGGCCGGGTGGCGGCCGCGGCCGATCGCCCCCTCGCACAGGGCCGAATGCCGGTGGGGCGGCACGCCTGGGCCGGTGCGGCCATGGTGATTCTGGATACGGCGTCGGCGTGCGACTGCGACGCCGCGGGCTATCCGCGCCGCGACGGGGCGCTGCTGGTCACCGAGGGCGAGCCCGGCCTGCCGGAGTGGCAGGCGGCCGCCGTGATCGGTGCCGAGCAGGTGATCGCGCTGCCCGACGAGGCCGACCTGCTGATCGAATGCTTTGCCGAGCACACCCATCGCGCTCCGGGCGACGGTGTGGTGCTGGCCGTCGTCGGTGCGGGTGGCGGGGCCGGGGCATCCACGTTCGCCGCGGCCGTCGCGCGGACCGCCGCCGAGTGCCGGTTCCGGCCCGACACGATCCTGGTCGACGGCGATCCCCTGGGCGGCGGCCTGGACCTGCTGCTCGGCGTCGAGTCGGCGCCCGGCCTGCGGTGGCCCGATCTCGTCGTCGAGCAGGGCCGGGTGGCGGCAGCGGCGCTGCACGATGCCTTGCCGCCGGTGGTTCCCGGGCTCGCGGTGCTCGCCTGCGGTCGGGTGGGTCCGGGTGCGTCGGTGGCGGAGATCGGCGCGGGTGCGGTGCGCGCCGTGGTCGAGGCCGGCCGATCGGCCGGTGATCTGGTGGTCTGCGATGTATCCGGGGAGCGTGGCCCACAGGCGGACCGGATGCTCGAGGCCGCCGATCTGGTGGTGCTGGTGGTTCCCGCGCGACTGCGTTCGGTGGCCGCGGCCGGAGCCGTCGCTGCCCATGTCCGCGGTCGAAACCCCCACCAGGGCTTGGTTGTCCGAGGTCCCGCACCCGGAGGTCTACGTGCGGCGGAGGTGGCCGAGACGCTGGGCCTGCCGCTGCTGGCCGCGGTCCGCGCGCAGCCCGGGCTGGCGACCCGGCTCGAGCGCGGCGGCCTGGGTTCACCACGTGGCCCGCTGCGCACCGCCGCCGCGGCGGTGCTCGCCGTGCTGTCGGAGCCGGAGCGATGAGCGCGATCGTCCCGGCCGAACTGTTGGACCGGGTGCGTGAGCGCTTGGCGGCGGAGTCCGCGGAGCTGGATCCCGCGCGGATGGCGGCGGCGATCCGCGCGGAAGCCGGTGGGGTGCTGGGGGATACCGATCTGCTGCGGGTGCTGCGCCTGCTGCAGACGGAGCTGACCGGCGCGGGGGTGCTGGAATCGCTGCTGCACGATCCGCACGTCTCCGATGTGCTGGTCACCGGCCCGGATGCGGTCTGGGTGGATCGCGGGCACGGGCTGCGGCGGGCGCCGGTCACCTTTCCGGACGAGGCGTCCGTGCGGCGGCTTGCGCAGCGGTTGGCGCTGGCGGCGGGCCGTCGTCTCGACGATGCGCAGCCGTGGGTGGATGGCCGGCTGCCGGGAGTCGAAGGGGCGCTGGGACATTCGTTCGGCGTGCGGATGCACGCGGTCCTGGCGCCGATCGCGCACGGCGGCACCTGCCTGTCGCTGCGCGTGCTCCGGCCGGCCAGTCAGGGGCTGGACGCGCTGACCGCCACGGGCTCGGTGCCTGTCGTGGCCGCGCTCCTGCTGGAGCGGATCGTGCGGGCCCGGCTCGCCTTCCTCGTCGTCGGCGGCACCGGAGCCGGCAAGACCACCCTGCTGTCCGGCCTGCTGGCGAAGGTCGATGCCGCGGAACGCATCGTGTGCGTGGAGGACGCGGCCGAACTGGCCCCGCCACACCCCCACGTGGTCCGCCTGGTGGCCCGCACCGCGAACGTGGAGGGCGCCGGCGCGGTCACGGTGCGTGATCTCGTCCGTCAGGCGCTGCGCATGCGCCCCGATCGCATCGTGATCGGCGAGGTCCGCGGCGCCGAGGTCGTCGACCTGCTCACGGCCCTCAACACCGGCCACGACGGCGGCGCCGGCACCGTCCACGCGAATTCTCCACAGGAGGTGCCGGCCCGGCTGGAGGCCCTGGCGGCCCTGGGCGGGATGGACCGTGCGGCGCTGCACAGCCAGCTGGCCGCGGCCGTCCAGGTGATCCTGCATGTCCATCGCCGCGCCGACGGTTTCCGGATACTGCGCGAGATCGGCCTGGTTGTCCGTGATCCGACGGGCCGGGTCCACATCGAACCGGCCTGGCGCGCCGACGATTCCGCCACCCCCGCCGCATCGGACCTGGACGGATTGCTGACCGATCGGCTGGCGCCATGAGCGCGGCCCCGGACAGAACCCGCCGGATCCTGCAACGCCCTGCCCGCTTCCGCGGCTTCCGGCGGCACATCCCGCGGCCGTGGCGAAAAAGACTGTCGCGGACAATATTTCGGTCCGAATCCGGTCGCGATGCTCCTGTCGGGTTCGCGTTGGCCGGTGGGCCGGGGTGGTGTTCATCGGCCGGTAGAGGGTCGCGCAGCGTGGTCGGCCCGGCTGTCGTTTCGATGGGCTCCGGCGTCGCCCGCACGCGGGTGTACGCCGCTCTGGGCCGATACCGGGTTGTTGCAGCACATCAGTAAGCGCGCGAAGTTTCGGGCAGCATCGAGAACCGTTGTGGGGGTAGGTATATGAGTGCGGCGCTCTGCTGTCTTGCGTTGGCGGCCGTGCTGCTGCCCGGATCGGCCGGCCGGCGCAGGTTCGCCGGTCTGTTCGGTGCTCCACGGAAGCCGCGAAAGATACCGCCGCGCCTGCTGTTTCGTGTGCTTGCCGGAATGGCCGTGGCCGGATTGTCGGTGGTGGGAATCGGGCCGTTGCTCGCGGCCGTGATGGTGGCCGGCACGGTACTCGTGCGTATGCGGCGAGCCCGGGGGGACAGGCGGCGCGCGGTCGAACGTGCGGCTCTGGCCGAGGGGCTCGAGGCGGTGGTGGGCGAGTTGCGGGTCGGTGCGCACCCGAGCACGGCGGCCGCCGCGGCGGCGAGCGATACGCCAGGGGCGGTCGGCCGTGCCTTCGCGGTGTGCTCGGCGCGGAGCCGGCTGGGTGGCTCGGCGGCAGAGGGGCTGCGTGACCCGGACGCGGCGGTCGCCGACGAACTGTCGCGCATCGCCGACGCCTGGCAGGTCGCCGAGCGACACGGTCTGGCCCTCGCCGAGCTGGTGTCCGCCGCTCGGTCGGATCTGTTGAGTCGCATCCGCTTCCGGGCCCGCACGACCGCCGCCCTGGCCGGTGCGCGGGCCACCGCGACCGTGCTGGCGGGCCTCCCCCTGCTCGGCATCGTGCTGGGCCAACTGCTCGGTGCCGCACCACTGCGCGTCCTCCTGGGTCACGGCATGGGCACCGTCCTGCTGCCGCTCGGCACCGCCCTCCTCTGCGCGGGCCTGCTGTGGACCGACGCCATCACACGAAGGGTGCTGCCGTGACCGAACCACCGATCTCACTGCCGCCGTTACCGATTGCCGCAGGGACCGCGCTCCGGCCCACCTCACCCGGCCACCACCCGGGTACGTCCCCCCGGCCGAGCAGAACTACTTCGAGAGATCCACAGCTTCACGGGCCGGCCCGCCGACCGGGATTCGGTATGGCCCACCGCCCCGCTCGGTCGGTCCGGGCCGGCAACACAACGCGGCGAGTCCCGCCGGTGGTTCGAGAAGGCGATCGGCACATCGATGTCGTCGCCGCACGTTGTCGCTGCCTGGTCGGGAGTCTCGTAGTCGGTGTCCGCGGCGAATGCGGCGAACAGTTGGTCGCTTGCGTGTTCTTTCGCTCGGTGCTTTCCGGGGGCGGGGTAGTGCGGCGGGTCGGTGTCGAGGTCGGCAGGGGGTTGATGTGATCTGTTCACAGATTTCGTTGCTGCTGTTCGCTGTTGCCGTTCTGGTGGTTCCGGGACATATCGCTCCTCTCGGCCGGTTGCGGAGCGTGCCGACCGGGCAGCCGTGCCGACGAGATCGGCTGGGCGCGGAGCGGGCCCAGCCGGATCCGTTGTCCGCGGCATCGGCATTCGATCTGATGGCGGCCTGCCTGCGGGCGGGGCTGCCGGTCGCCACCGCCGCGCAGGCGGTGGCGCCCACGGCCCCCGCACCGGTGGGTGCGGCACTGCGCCGGGCCGCCGATCTGATGGCACTCGGTGCGGACCCGGTCGCCGCCTGGGACCAGGTGGCGGGCGAGACCGCGGCCGATGAGATCCGGGCGGTGGCCCGGTTGGTCCGGCGCTCGGCGCGGTCGGGTGCCGCACTGGCCGGCGCCATATCCGAACTGGCCGAGCAGTTCCGCGCCGCGGTGGCGGACGCGACCGCCGCCCGGGCCGAACGTGCCGGCGTACTGATCGGTGGCCCGCTCGGACTGTGCTTCCTGCCCGCGTTCCTCTGCCTCGGCATCGTGCCGGTGGTCGTCGGCCTGGGCGAGCACGTGCTGAAGGGCGGCCTGCTGTGAATACGCGAGGACTCCGGCGCGGACCGGCCGCGCCGGTGCGGGAGAAAGGGGACGACTGTGCGCTTGGCAGTGCGGACGGCGGTGCTGGAGGTGCGCTCACGCCTGATACAGGCGGCGGTGGGCGACGCGGGCATGAGCACCGTCGAATACGCAATAGGCACTATCGCCGCGGCGGCCTTCGGGGCGGTCTTGTACACCGTGGTGACGGGCGATTCGATCGTGAATGCGCTGACCAAGATCATCGACCGGGCGTTGAACACGGAGGTGTGACGGTCGGGCTCGGCTGGCCTTCGGCCACGGTCGGGCTCGTGTTGCCTTCGGCCACGGTCGGGCTCGTGTTGCCTTCGGCCACAGCGCCTTTCGGGCGGCGGTCCGGTACCGGCGAGACCGGAGGGGTGACGGTGGAGGCGGCCATCGCGCTCGCCGCGCTGGTGTTCGCGGTGGTGCTGTGCCTGGGCGGTCTGCTGGCGGCGCCGACGCAGATTCGCTGCGTCGACGCCGCTCGCGAGGCGGCCCGGCTGGCCGCCCGCGGCGCCGATTCCGACGCGCTGCCCGCGGCTCGGCGGATCGCGCCGAAGGGCGCCGAGATCAGCATCCGGTCCGACGGCGACCGTGTCGTCGCGGTCGTGACGGCCGCGACGCCACTGCTCCCGCTCGAACTGCACGCCGAGGCGGTCGCGGTTCGTGAACCGGGAGAGCCAGAGTGACCGGGCTCCACACACCGGCGACCGGCGGTGGTGCTGCTACGGGCACGGCTACGGCCGCGGCTCCGGCCACGGAAACGACTCTGTGCTCGGTTACGCAACGGGGATCGCCGCGTTCCCGGGGATTTTTGTGCAGTCGAAGGCGGAGCGCGGGTGGGCGATGGCGGGCCGACGACGGGGTCGCCACGGTCACGGCGTGTCTGGTGCTGGCTGCGCTGCTTGCGGTCACGCTGCTGATCACCCACGTCGGAGCGGTGGTCGTGGCGCGTCACCGGGCGCAGGCGGCGGCGGATCTGGGCGCCCTGGCGGCGGCCGGTGCGTCGGCCTCGGGCGACGACGCCGCCTGTGCCCGGGCCGACGAACTCGCGCGCCGGATGCGGGTACGGGTCCAGTCCTGCACGATCGTCGGGTGGGACGTCACCGTCGTCGTGACCGCGACGGTGACGCTCGGCCCGCTGGGCACGAGAACGGTTCACGCCCTCGCTCGTGCCGGTCCCGCCGCGGCGGCCACGCGGTGCGGCGGCGGGGCGGATCCTCGTGATTCTGAATACCGAACGGTTGGTGTCGGAAAGAATGCGTGACCCGGGCCACATACAGCGGTGCCCGCGCGCAGTCGCGCCCTCCTGGGAGAGTGACCAATTGCTGCGATGAGAATTCTCGTATCACTGCTTTTCAATTTATAAGTGAACAGCTATTCACATGGGTTGGCAGAGCGAAGGGAATTTGCCGGAGCAATGAACTGGTTAACATGAACTCACTCCTTCTTATTCAGGTATCGGCGCGGCTCCCGCAACGTAGACAGGGCCTCGTCCCACCGGGGCCCGGCGCCTTGCGGTGGTAGCGATGCGGTCTCGCGGTGATGACCCCGCCATCACGTTTCGAGGTCGCCGTCGTGATCGGGCGGATCGTCCGGCAGGTGCGCCAACACGGCGGTCAGCAGCGCGACGGCACCCTGCTTGTCCAGCGGATGGTTCCCGTTTCCGCACTTCGGGGACTGTACGCAGGACGGGCACCCGCCGGGACAGCCGCACGACTCGATGACCGCGAGCGTGGCCGCCAGCCAGGTCCGCAGCCGGGCGAAACCGCGCTCGGCGAATCCGGCACCGCCCGGGTGGCCGTCGTAGACGAAAACGGTGGGCAGCCCCGTGTCGGGGTGTTCGGCCGTCGACACTCCGCCGATATCCCAGCGATCGCAGCTGGCCACCAGCGGCAACATGCCGATCGCGGCATGCTCCGCGGCGTGCAGGGCGCCCGGCACCCGCTTCTCGTCCAGTCCGGCGCGTGCCAGCAGTCCGGGCGTGACCGTGTACAGCACGGCCCGGGTCGGCAGTGTCTGCTCCGGCAGCTCCAGCTCCACCAGATCCAGCACCTCGCCGGACGGCAGCTTGCGCAGATACCCGACCACCTGACGGCTCACCCGGACCCGGGCGAGCGCCGTCGTCACCGGGCCGTGGACGTGCTCGGTGGTGACCTCGTCGACGGTGATCGACGTGAGCGCCCGCGCGCTGGTCGTCCATCCCGGCTGCTCGGCGTGCACGAATGCCACGCCGGCCTCGAGATCGAGCTCGTCGACCACGAAGGTCTCGCCCTGATGCAGATGTACCGCACCCGGATACAGCGTCGCCGGCGCCCGCCCGGCATCGGTGGTACCGAGCAGCCGCCCGCTTTCCTCGTCGACGATCGCCACCGGCGTGCCGATACCGCCCCGCACGTCGACGGCGTCGTGCGGCTGATCCACTCCGGTCGCGTACCACCGCGCCGGAGGTTTGCCGTTACTCCGCCTGCGCATCGAGCCCTGCGCCGCTAGCTCGTCGATCAGCTCGGACGCCCCGAACTCCTCGACCTCCGCATCGGTCAGCGGCTGTTCCAGGGCCGCGCACAGCAGATGCGGCGCCAGGACGTAGGGATTGCGCGGATCGGTGATGGTCGCCTCGACCGGGCGCCCGAGCAGCGCGTGCGGATGATGCACGAGGTACATGTCGAGCGGGTCGTCCCGCGCCACGAGCAGCACCAGCGACCCCTGCAGGCGCCGGCCCGCGCGCCCGGCCTGCTGCCAGAACGAGGCGACGGTGCCCGGGAATCCGGCGATCACCACGGCATCCAGCCCGGCGATATCGACGCCGAGCTCCAGGGCCGTGGTCGTCGCCGCGCCCAGCAGCGAGCCGTCGGAGAGCTTCGCCTCCAGCTCGCGCCGGTCCTCGGCGAGGTATCCGGCCCGGTAGGCGGTCACCCGGCCGGCCAGTTCCGGATCGACCTCGGCCAGCATGCCGCGGGTTTCCAGGGCCACCACCTCCGCCGCCCGGCGGGAGCGCACGAAGGTCAGCGTGCGGGCACCCTCGGTGACCAGGTCGGTCATGATCCGGGCCGCCTCCGCCGTCGCCGGTCGCCGCACCGGAGCGCCGTTCTCGCCGCTGATCACCGGCGACAGGGCGGGTTCCCACAGTGCGACCGTGCGCGCACCCTGCGGCGATCCGTCCTCGGTGACCGCGGCGCAGGGCGCGCCGATGAGCCGGGACGCGGTGGCGGCCGGGTCCGCGGTGGTGGCCGAGCACAGGACGAACACCGGATCGGCGCCGTAGCGGGCCGCGATCCGGCGCAGTCGCCGCAGTACCAGCGCCACGTGCGAACCGAATACGCCACGGTAGGCATGGCATTCGTCGACCACGACGTAGCGCAGCTGCCGGAGCATCCGGGCCCACCGCGGATGGGAGCGCAGGATGCCCAGGTGCAGCATGTCCGGGTTGGTGAAGACCCAGCGCGCGTGCGCCCGCACCCACTGCCGCACCTCGGCCGGGGTGTCCCCGTCGTAGGTCGCGGGATGGATATCGCGCAGCGGGCCCTCGTGCGTCAGAGCGGCGGTCGCGCGCAGCTGGTCGGCGCCGAGCGCCTTGGTGGGAGACAGATACAGCGCCGTGGCCCGCGGCTCCTGTTGGAGCGCGGTCAGCACCGGCAGCTGATATCCCAGCGATTTGCCCGAAGCGGTCCCGGTGCTCACCACCACGTGCTGTCCGCCCGCGGCCAGGTCCGCCGTGCGCGTCTGATGCGACCACGGGGCGTCCACGCCGGTCTCGCGGAGCGCCGTGACCACGTCCGGTGATGCCCAGGACGGCCAGTCCGTGACGTGCGCCGCCCGCGCGGGCAGGTCGGTCACGTGGGTGAGACGGGTCTCTCCGTCCGGCAGTCCGAAGAGGACACGATTCAGCAACGATCGACCATAACCGGTTCGTTCGCTCGGCCGGATTGGAGCAGACGGCTCGGTCGGATTCATCCTGCTGAGACCCCGGCGAGCAAGGAATGTGTGAATCGTGTGTGTTGCAGAAGCCCCACCTGCCTTTTCACTACCGAGTAGCGATCTGCGTCACAGCTCGTTTGCCTGACACCCACTCGGTTATCCGGAAGCAAACCTACTAGAAGTCTGGATTTGGCCATTGCGCCCCTCACCTGCGCATTCGCAAGATCATCTTTTTTGCAAATTGTCGCTAACCCGACTGTCGAATTGCTCGGAGACATGGTTCACTGGGTCCTGGTCGCAAGCTTCTGTGTTCGAGGGAACGGATCAAAGGTCCAAACCATCAGCAGGATCGATGTTGCGAACGGTGTGCTTGATGCTTCCTGCAGGGGGAACAGAGTACAGCGGTCGGAACGGACCCGGTGGACGAACCAAACGTGTCCGCCGTTCCGGTATGGAAAGAGAAGGAACAGAATGGCACAGGGAACTGTGAAGTGGTTCAACGCGGAGAAGGGGTTCGGCTTCATCGCGCCCGAGGACGGCTCCGCTGACGTCTTCGTCCACTACTCCGAGATCCAGGGTTCGGGCTTCCGCACCCTCGAGGAGAACCAGAAGGTCGAATTCGAGGTCGGCCAGGGCACCAAGGGCCCGCAGGCCACCGGAGTTCGCGCGCTCAGCTGAGCGGGTCAACCCCAACAAGGTCCGATCGCTCGTCCCTCACCGCTCGACGCGGTGGGGGACGAGCCGTATCTGGGGCAGTACACTCGACCGCAAACCGGGGCTGTCCAACACGCCGCAGCAGAAACGTGGCGGTGCGACACGGTATAAACGTCATCGGCGGGGGGACATCGGTCTCCGCCGCCTGCCCCAGCCGCGTGCTGCGCCGCCTGCGCCGCGCGGGTCGACAGGAAAGGTGTGTTCGCCGGTGGCAGCACGAGACCGCGGTGCAGCGCAGGAGTCCCAGGCAGGTCAAGGCCGCCCGCTGCGTCGTCTCGTCATCGTCGAATCACCGACGAAGGCCCGGAAGATCGCCCCCTATCTCGGCCGCGGCTACACGGTGGAGGCCTCCGTCGGCCACATCCGCGATCTCCCGAGCGGTGCGGCGGACCTGCCCGCGAAGTACAAGGGGCAGTCCTGGGCGAGCCTGGGCGTCGACGTCGACAACGACTTCGAACCCATCTACGTGGTCAGCCCGGAGAAGAAGGCCAAGGTATCCGAGCTGAAGAGCCTGCTCGCCGATGCCGACGAGCTGTATCTGGCCACCGACCCCGACCGCGAGGGCGAGGCCATCGCCTGGCACCTGCTGGAGACGCTGAAGCCGAAGGTTCCGGTGCGGCGGATGGTGTTCCACGAGATCACCGAGCCCGCCATCCAGGCGGCCGC
Source organism: Nocardia sp. BMG51109 (assembly GCF_000526215.1). NCBI lineage: Bacteria > Bacillati > Actinomycetota > Actinomycetes > Mycobacteriales > Nocardiaceae > Nocardia > Nocardia sp. BMG51109. Next base: position 1,741,867 of record NZ_JAFQ01000004.1, on the reverse strand, counting down.
GGCCGATACCCGCGATCTGGACAACGACCTGGTCGACGCGCAGGAAACCAGGCGCATCCTGGACCGGCTGTACGGATACAAGGTCAGCCCGGTGCTGTGGCGGAAGGTCATGCCGCGGCTGTCCGCGGGCCGGGTGCAGTCGGTGGCGACCCGGATCATCGTTCAGCGCGAACGAGAGCGCATAGCGTTCCGCTCCGCCGAGTATTGGGATATCGCAGCCAAGTTCGACACCGGCGACGAACGGGACGACGCCACCAACGCGCGCACCTTCGGCGCACGACTGGTGACGGTCGACGGTGCCCGAGTAGCGAGCGGCCGGGACTTCGGCGCCGACGGCCGGCTGAAGACCGACGGCGTCACGGTGCTGGACGAGGGGTATGCGCGGCGGCTGGCCGAGACGCTGGAGGGCGCCGCCTTCCAGGTCAGCTCGGTCGAATCCAAGCCGTACACGCGCCGGCCGTACGCGCCGTTCATGACCTCCACGTTGCAGCAGGAGGCCGCACGCAAGCTGCGGTTCAGCTCGGCATACACCATGAAGGTCGCGCAGCAGCTGTACGAGAACGGCTACATCACCTACATGCGCACCGACTCGACCACCCTGTCGGAGTCGGCGATCGCCGCCGCCCGGTCGCAGGCAACGCAGCTGTACGGTGAGCAGTTCGTGCATGCGACGCCCCGGCAGTACAACCGCAAGGTCAAGAACGCCCAGGAGGCGCACGAGGCGATCCGGCCGGCCGGCGACACCTTCCTCACCCCCGGCCAGCTGCATGCCCGGCTGAGGCCCAGCGAACTCGACCAGTTCCGCCTCTACGAGCTGATCTGGCAGCGCACCATCGCCTCGCAGATGGCCGATGCCCGCGGCACCACGCTGACCGTGCGGATCACGGGTCGCGCCGGAACCGGCGAGGAGTGCGTGTTCTCCGCGTCCGGCCGCACCATTACCTTCGCGGGCTTTCTCAAGGCGTACGTCGAGAGCGTCGACGAGGATTCGGGCTCCCAGTCCGATGACGCCGAGTCCAGGCTGCCGGCCCTGACCGAGGGACAGGGCGTCTCGGCCGCCGAACTGAACCCGGACGGCCACACCACCAACCCACCCTCGCGCTACAACGAGGCCTCGCTGGTCAAGGCCATGGAAGAGCTGGGTATCGGCCGCCCGTCGACCTACGCGTCGATCATCAAGACGATCCTGGACCGCGGTTACGTCTACAAGCGCGGCAACGCGCTGGTGCCGTCGTGGGTGGCGTTCGCGGTGGTCGCGTTGCTCGAGGCGTACTTCGGGCGCCTGGTCGACTTCGACTTCACCGCCGCCATGGAGGACGATCTCGACGCCATCGCCGGCGGGCGGGAGCAGCGCGGAAACTGGTTGTCCAGCTTCTACTTCGGCGGCGAGCACGGCGCCGAGGGGTCGGTCGCACGCTCGGGCGGGCTGAAGAAGATGGTCGACCAGCAACTCGACGACATCGACGCGCGCAAGATCAACTCGATCAAGATGTTCAGCGACGACGAGGGGCGCGATGTCGTCGTGCGGGTCGGCAGGTACGGCCCGTATCTGGAGCGCATGATCGCCAATCCGGATGACCCGGGCGGTGATCCGGTTGCCCAGCGCGCCAACCTGCCCAGCGATCTGCCGCCGGACGAGCTGAATCTCGAGATTGCCGAGAAGCTGTTCGCGACACCGCAGGAGGGCCGTCCGCTCGGTGTCGACCCGGAGACCGGCCACCGCATCGTGGCCAAGGAGGGCCGATTCGGGCCCTACGTGACCGAGATCCTGCCCGAGCCAGAAGAGGACGCGGGCGCCAAGAAGGGGTCGAAGAAGGCGGCCGGTCCCAAGCCGCGCACCGGATCGCTGTTCAAGTCGATGGATCCGTCCACGGTCACGCTCGAGGAGGCCCTGCGGCTGCTGTCGCTGCCGCGGGTGGTGGGCGCCGATCCCCAATCCGGCGAGGAGATCACCGCGCAGAACGGCCGCTACGGGCCGTATCTGAAGAAGGGCACCGACTCGCGGTCGCTGGGGTCTGAGGATCAGATCTTCACGGTGACGCTGGACGAGGCGCTGAAGATCTTCGCCGAGCCCAAGCGGCGCGGTCGGCAGGCCGCGGCGGCCGCACCGCTGCGTGAACTCGGTAACGACCCGGTCAGCGAGAAGCCGATGGTCGTCAAGGACGGTCGGTTCGGCCCGTACGTCACCGATGGTGAGACGAACGCCAGCCTGCGCAAGGGCGACGAGGTCGAGTCGATCACCGACGAGCGCGCCTCGGAACTGCTGGCCGAACGCCGGGCCAAGGGGCCGGTGAAGAAGGCGGCCAAGAAGGCTCCGGCCAAGAAGGCGGCGGCGAAGAAGGCGCCGGCGAAGAAGACCACGGCCAAGCAGTCCGACGCGAAGAAGACCACGGCCAAGAAGAGCACCGCCAAGAAGGCCACGAAGTCCACCGCGAAGGCGCCCGCCAAATCCACCGCCAAGAAGACGACCTCGACCAGGTCGTGACCCGCGGCCGGTGCACCGAGGCTACCGGTACGTAAGTGTGATGGCGGAAATCGGCCGGTGTCCGAATTGGGTCACGGTTCTGCCGTAGCCTGGGCAGCCATTCGGTCACGCCCAGCGGAAGGACCTTCGATGACCGCACCATCGATCGAGCACACCGGCCGGGAACGCGAAACCCTGATCGAGATGCTGACGAATCAGCGTGAACTCTTCCGAATTACGTTGCGGGGCATCGATGACGACCAGGCGCGCCAGCGCACCACGGTCAGCGAGCTGACGCTGGGCGGCCTGTTGCACCACCTGGTGCACATCGAGCAGCATTGGACGGCGGTCATCGTCGAGCGTGACGAGAACGCGAAGATCGATGTGTCCCAGCTGGATTCGGAGTACAAGCTGGTCGCCGAGAAAACGATCGAAGGTCTGCTGAAGGAATGGGACGCGGTGGCCGACAGCACCGCGCAGCTGATCCGCGAGGTGGACAGCCTGGACGTCTCGATTCCGACCCCGACCGCGCCGTGGGCGCCCGAAAGGGTCTGGTGGACAGTGCGGTTCACGCTGCTGCACATCCTCCGCGAGATCGCGCACCACAGCGGGCACGCCGACATCATTCGCGAGGCGCTGGACGGCGCCAATACGACCTATCAGCGGGCTTTCTGAGGGATCCGGCCGGCGCCGAGTCGAGTGTGCCGAGACGGGCGCGGCAGCGGGCGATTCGGTCCGAAGCCTTGCACCGCCGGCAACACCACGGCGAATACCGCAGGAGCCGAGTGCATTTCGGATCGGCGGTGTGCTGTGGTGCGATCCGGGAGCGAGTCGTTTCGACGAGGCCGATCCGAAGCTGTCGGCCGGCGGGGGTGCGGGCGCTCGTCGGACAGGCGGCGTCGTGGCGTGCCGTTGCTGGTCGCGCTGTTCTGTCGGTGGCGGCGGCTAGGGTGTACAGCGTGGTGGGTGTCTTCGATCGGCTGGTCGGCCAGGAGGTGGTCGAGTCCGCGCTGACCGCCGCGGCGGTGGCCGCGCGCGGTGGCGTTGTGTCGGCGGCGATGACGCATTCGTGGTTGTTCACCGGCCCGCCCGGTTCGGGCCGTTCGGTCGCCGCGCTGTGTTTCGCGGCGGCCCTGCAGTGCACCGATCCGGAGACTCCGGGATGTGGTCACTGCCACGCCTGCACGACCACGATGGCGGGCACACACGGCGATGTGCGCCGGGTGATTCCGGAGGGGCTCAGCATCGGCACCAAGGAGATGCGCGAGATCGTGCAGGTCGCCTCGCGGCGCCCGAGCACCGGCCGCTGGCAGGTGGTGCTGGTCGAGGATGCCGACAGGCTGACCGAGGCGGCCGGCAACGTGCTGCTCAAGGTGGTCGAGGAGCCGCCCGAGCGGACGGTGTTCCTGCTGTGCGCACCGTCCGACGATCCGGAGGACATCTCGGTCACGCTCCGGTCCCGTTGCCGGCACGTACATCTGGTGACACCGTCGGCCGATGCCATCGCCCGGGTCCTGCGCGAGCGCGACGGTCTGCCCGCCGATACGGCGGCCTGGGCGGCCTCGATCAGCGGCGGGCACGTCGGCCGGGCACGCCGCCTGGCCACCGACGAGGAGGCGCAGGCCCGCCGCAAGCGAGCCCTGGCCCTGGTGTCGGCCACCGCGCGCCCGGCCGCGGCCTATGCGGCCGCCGACGAACTGGTGAAGACGGCCGACGAGGAGGCCAAGCAGGTCAGTGCCACCCGCGACGAGCGGGAGAAGGAAGAACTGGCGACCGCGATGGGCGCCGGCGGCACCGGTAAGGGCACCGCCTCGGCGACCCGCGGCTCGGCCGGCGTGCTGAAGGAGCTGGAGCGCCGCCAGAAATCCCGGGCCACCCGCACCAGCCGCGATTCGCTCGACCGCGCCCTGATCGACGTCGCCGGCCTCTACCGCGATGCGCTGACCGTCGGCTTCGGCGCGGCGAAGCCGGTTACGGCGTCCGGCATCGCCCTGACTCATCCCGACCTCGCCGATCAGATCCGCGAACTGGCCACCGATGTCCGCCCCGAGGGCCTGCTCCGCTCGATCGAGGCGGTGCTCGAGTGCCGGGAGGCCCTGGACCAGAACGTCAAGCCCCGCTTCGCCGTCGCCGCCATGGTCGCGGGCCTGATCGCCGCCCGCACCCCCTGACCGGCCCATACCGAGTGTCCCAGACCACCCGTTTTCGCGATCCGCCCGCGAGACGATAGACTCGCACCGCCGCAAGGCACGCCGCCTTAGCTCAGTCGGTAGAGCGCTTCACTCGTAATGAAAAGGTCGGGGGTTCGATTCCCCCAGGCGGCTCCACAAAAGGTCTCTGACATGCCGAGCGTGTGTCGGGGTCTTTTTGCTGGTCGAACAAGGATTCGGTGTGCGTGTCGGTGTCACCGAGCAGTCGTTCGAGAGCTTTGCAGGTTTCCTCTCAGCGAGCGGCACCATCCTGTTGCGCTGATTGCACGGCGCATGCGCTTCGCTGGTGGATGCCCTAGCAGCGTAGAGGTCGGCGTCGATGTCATGAGTGGTCATTGTCATTGTCGTTGTCCTTCAGCTGATTTCGGGTTTCTGGGAGGCGCGTGGGGCGCCTGTCGGGGTGCGGTGTGTGGTTGTTCTGTATGTCGCCGGACGTCGTCATGTCCGCGGAGCGCTGGTGGCAGCGGGTCGGCATTTCTTGGCCGGTGAACGTCTCGACGTGGGTGGTCTCACCGCCGACCTGGCACAGTCGCCTCCGGCGAGCGTTACCCGCTCCGCGGCGGCACGTGAATACCGGCGTGCCGTAGAAGCGCCGCCGCGTTATCGTCGGCGCATGCTGGTAGCGCGGGCCAAGTGGCGCCGTCTGGAACTGACCCGTGACAACCAGCGTGTCGGTGTTCTGCGGCAGCGATGGCATGGCGCCATCGCTGAACTGCCCACGGCGACACTGACCTTCCGCAACCACTCCAACATCGACATCCGCGCCTATCCCATCCCCGCCGACACCGATCCGCCGGCGCCACCCTCGGCCCCGGCGACGATGACAGCCACCACCACTCGCCCCGTGCAGTACTCCTGGAAAATTCAGGCGGCAGACCGCCGCTACCAGATGGTCCAGGGCAAACGTGACCGCTATACCGTCACCGAACACGGCGACCCACTGGGCAACGGTTGGTTCACCGCCACCTTCATCCACCGCCAGTGGCTTTCCCTGCCATCGGCCGTCCCGCTCGACCACCAGGCGTTCATCATCTGGCTCGCATACCAAACTTTCCTGCCCAGACAAGCGGACCTTTGATGAGGTTCTTCGTGAGGCGCTGCGCACGAGCCGTCATTACGGCGGCGGGTCGCCTGCGCATCAACCGACAGCACTGTGCCAGAGCCGACAGCGCTCCCCGAGTCCCTGCGGGGCTTCCGCCCGATGCCGTCGGACACACCGTTGATCTGGCTTATCGGAATCGGCGGGGCGAGCCCGGACGACAGGCCCGATGCCGACGCGGACGACGAACCGGAAGATGAGGACGGCGACGAAAGCCTGGCGGGCAGGGGATCGCGGCGCCGGGGCATCACGCGATCCACGCCGAACTTGCCTCCCGGTGGGAAACCCCGCGACTGATACGGCACCGGTGAGTGCGTCATTTCGCTGCGGCGGCAAGATGTTCGGGCTCGCCGAGGGCCGGACTGTCCGTCAGGCGGTAGCCCGGCCCTGCCTGCGTGTGCTGCCGGCGTCGGCAGGGTGGCATCGGCCGGTCAGCGGATCAGGCCGCGGCCTGTGGTCAGGGGGAGGTCGGTGGCGGTCAGGAGGCCCGGCTCGGCCTGGATGACTGCTGGGACCGCGCTGACCAGGCGGGCAGCTGTGCCGACCAGGCCGGCTCGGGCGTGGTCGCCGTTGCTGTAGAGCTGTAGGTCCAGTTGGTAGTCCGGTTCGCCCTCGATCTCGACGCGGTAGCAACCCTTTCCGGTGGGCTGGGGCCAGTCCGGGGCCAGGGCGGGGTGTAGGCGGGTGATGTGTTCGAGGGCGATGACCGTGCGGCCGGCGCGGACGCCGTTCACCTGGAAGCGGAGGGCGGCCGCGGTGCCCGCCGCGATCGTGTGGCCGGCCACCCGCAGCGGTTCCGGTGTCGCGAGGCGCTCGAAATGCTGTGTCACCTCGTCGAGTTCGACGTCGAGGGCGGCCGCCAGCTGGCGCACCACGCTGCCCCAGGCCAGGGTGAGTACGCCCGGCTGCAACAGCAGCGGCAGGTCGTCGAGGTCGCGGCCGAAGCCCATGATCTCGAACAGCACCTTCGGGTTGTCGTAGGTGGAGTAGTCCATCAGCTCCGAGCACACGATCTTGTCGATGCGCTCGCTGCCGCTGCTCAGCAGGAGCGGTAGCCAGTCGTTGGCCCAGCCGGGGTCGATGCCGTTGACCCACAGCGAGGCACCGCCCTCCCGGGCGGCCTCGACGATCGGGTCGATCATCTCCGAAGGCACGGTGCCGTAAGGGAACTGGAGAAAAACCGGGCTGCTCGACACCACGTTGATGCCCGCCCGCAGGATGGTCTTCAGATCCTCGACGGCCTCCACCAGCCGGTCGTCGGCCATGGCCGTGTGCACGATGCAGTCGGGCCGCAACGCGAGCAGCGCCTCGGCATCGGTGGTGGCGAGTACGCCGGTCGGTTCGTCCAGGCCGGCGAGCTCGGCGGCGTCCTTGCCGGCCTTGGCGTCGCTGGACACCCACACGCCCGCCAGCTCCAGTTCCGGCCGGGCGATGATCGACCGTAGCGCCCACCGTCCGACGTTGCCTGTGCTCCACTGCACTACGCGATAGGTCATCGTCGTCTCCTCACAGATCGGGAAGTCCCAGTTCGAGATTCGGGCTTTCGATGCCGCCGTCCACCTCCAGCACCTTGCCGGTGACATAGCCGCCCGCCCGCGAGCTGAGATACACGATGGCGGCGGCGATCTCCCACGGTTCACCCAGCCGGTGCAGCGGTGTGGCGTCCTCCATGCGCTGCTTGATCTCCGGTTGCTGCGCAACGACATCCAGGGCGGAGGTGAGCACCGAACCCACGGCGACGGCATTGACCCGGATGCGGGGCGCCAGATCGGTTGCCGCCAAACGGGTCCAGTGCGCCAGCGCGGCCTTCGCGGTGCCGTAGGCGAGGAAACCCCGGCCGGCGGTGCGGCCCATCATCGACGAGATGCCGACCACGGATCCGCCGTCACCGTTCAGCATGTGCGGCACGGCCGCCCGGGTCAGCGCGTGCGCGGTGGAGACATTGAAACGGAATGCCTCCTCCAGGAATTCGGTGCCGGTGGTGAGGAACGTGTTCGGCATGGTGCCGCCCACGTTGTTGACGACGATGTCGAGGCGGCCCAGTTCGGCGGCCGCGGTATCGGCGAAGGCGGTGACGGCGGACAGTTCCGACAGGTCGCAGGGGACGGTGACCACCCGGCGTCCCAGGGCGCGGATCTTGTCGGCCACCTCGTCCAGCTGGGTGGCGGTGCGGGCGGCGATGGCGACGTCGGCGCCCGCCTCGGCGAGGGCCAGCGCGGTCGCGGCCCCGATGCCGCGCCCGGCTCCGGTCACGACCGCGACGCGGCCGTCCAGGCGGAAATTGTCCAGAATCATCGCGGCGAGGCTCCTTGTCCGGACCCGGCGGACGGGTCCTGCTGTACGGTCTGCGCGACCGTGAGGGCGGTCACACGGCAGTGTTAAGAACTATTTCTTAACTGTCAAGGAGTAGTGCTCAACATGCTGGTGGGGCGCTATCGTTCAGCTGTGCAGACGACGACGGCGCGGGAGCGGCTGATCCGAGCGGCGGAGCGATTGATCGCCGAGCGTGGCCCGACGGTCCCGCTGCGCGACATCGCGGCCGCGGCCGGGCAGCGCAACAATTCCGCGATCCAGTACCACTTCGGCTCCCGGGACGAACTCGTCGCGGCGGTGGTGGAGAACCGGCTGGCGATGCTCGAGGTGCGCCGGCTGGAACTGCTTGCCGAACAGGCGGGTTCGGCCGCCGCCGGCTCGGTGCACGCGCTGCTGGAGGCGCTCGTGCTGCCGATGTTCGAACTGGGTGCGCGGCACGGGATCGGCCACTACGCCCGGTTCCTGGAGCAGATTCGCACCCATCCCGCGGTGACCGATGCGGCGAATCTGGACAGCGAGCGGCGCACTTCGGTGCGGCTCATCATGCAGGGGCTCGAGCGCGGCCTGCCGATGCTGCCGGCACGGTTGCGGCATCGCCGGCTGCGCATGCTGCCGACGGTGTTGTTCGCCCTGCTCGCCGACCATGAGCGGGCGATCGAGTCCGGCCGGGCGGCGGCCGACGATCCGGCGGCCCGGACCGAGATCATCGATATCCTCGCGGGCACCCTGACCGCTCCGGTCACCGAACGCGCGCCGGCCCGGTAATCGGTGCGCAGGGGACTGTTCCGGGCGCTTCCCCTCTGCCATTATCGGACGATGGCAGACATCCGGCTCGCCGCTCCGATTCCCGTGCTGCGCATCTTCGACGTGGCGAAGGCATACGAGTTCTATTGCGACTACTTGGGTTTCGCTGTCGACTGGGAGCACCGGTTCGAGCCCGGACTGCCGCTGTACGCGCAGGTCTCCCGGTCGTCGGCGAAGGTGCATCTCAGCGAGCATCACGGTGACGGCACGCCGGGGACGGTGGTGTGGATCGCCGTGAGCGATATCCACGGCCTGTATGCCGAGGTCGCCGGTAAGAGCTATGCCTACGCGCGGCCCGGCGCGCCCGAGGACGGTCCCGGCGGTCCGGGATTCTCCGTGACCGACCCGTTCGGCAACGAGCTGCGGTTCGCGCAGCCGGACTGACCTGGCGCATCGTCGTCCGTGGCGGCTACCGTGGACGACTGTGGATATCGCACCTGCACAGGCCGAAACCCGTCGGGGCCGGCGGGCTCTCGGGCAGCCGCTCGTCATGGCGGGCGCCGCCGCGGCGGCGGTCGCGGTGCTGCACTTCCGGGATCCGCATGTGCCGGGGTCCTACAGCATCTGCCCGTTCTACGCGGTGACCGGCTGGTGGTGTCCGGGCTGTGGTGGTCTGCGGGCGATGCACAACCTCACCGATGGGCGGTTGCTCGACGCGGTGCACAGCAATGTGCTGCTGCTGCCGTTGCTGGTGGGATTCGCGGTGTGGTGGGGGAACTGGGCGCTGCGGCGCTGGCGCGGGCAGGGGGAACGGCCGTTCCCGTTCGCGCTCGGCCGCATCCAGCTCTTGGTGATAGTGGCGGTATTGACGGTGTTCACGGTGTTTCGCAACACCCCGTGGGGAACGTGGCTGGCGCCGGTCTGAGGGGCGCGCGGCGTGGCCGTTGGGGCAGTCGCCGCAGACTGGGCATGCTGACGGTATGGCTGAATCGCTGAAGGCACGGTTGCGCGAGAAGATGCTGCGGCAGTTGAACGAGGACGGCTCGCCGGACTCGGAGCAGGACGACCCGCGCCAGATCTCGATCGAGAACGATCTGGAGGCACTGGACGCGGTCGCCGACGACGATCCGCTGCTCGAGGAACTCGCGGCGCGCTATCTCGTGCCCTGACACGGCACGTGTTCCGCGCCGCATTGGGTCGCGCGGCTCGGCCGGGTGATGTGACTGCGGAACGCGTCCTCCGCGCTCGCCGGGCTGCACGGGCGTCCGGAGCGAGCTACCGCCACGGCACTCGCCGTGGGATGGGGAAGCTCAGAGGGAGCCGCACCGCCGCGCCCATGGTTCCGCGCCGCATTGGGCTGCGGGGCTCGGCCGGGTGATGTGACTGCGGAACGCGTCCTCCGCGCTCGCCGGGTGCACGGGCGACCGGAGCGAGCTACCGCCACGGCACTCGCTGTGAGCTGGGGAAGCTCAGGAGGAGCCGCCACTGCCGCCCGCACGCCCGTACCCGAAGTCCGGCCGCTTCCCGGCCGTGTGCGGTGGGCGGACCGGTCGGCAGGGATCCCCCGAACGCGGCGCGGAACGGTGCTCGGTGCCGCCGTCCCGGGGCAATCAGGTTGGCGTGCAACGGGTTCGAACCGTGCCCAGGGCACCCGATCTTGATCAGAACGTGCAGGGTGCCGAGCCGGCAGGGGTGTCGGGAGCCAGCCGAGGACGAGTCTCGGGGGTCGGATCCCAGCGGCCGTCGCGGCAGGAGTAGTCCCAGTCCGGACCCCGCTCGACCATGGTGCCGATGGCCTCGATCAGCCGGTCGACGTCGTCGGCGGAGGTCCCCAGTCCGATGCTGGCGCGGACGGCGGTGTCGACGCCGAGGCGGGCCAGCAGGGGGTGGGCGCAGAATCGGCCGTCGCGCACGCCGATGCCGTGTTCGGCCGACAGGTAGGCGGCGATGTGGCCCGGTTCGAAACCGTCGACGGTAAGTGTCACGATGCCGACGCTGTCGGTGCTGTCCGGCCAGATGCGCAGAAATCGAACTCCCGCAATGGTTTTCAACCCGTCTCGCAGGCGTTCGGTCAAGCGGTGCTCGTGTTCGGTGACGGTCGGTTCGTCCAGCTCCGCCAGGGTGTCGCAGGCGGCGGCCAGGGCGGCCACGCCCAGCACGTTCGGGGAGCCGGCCTCGTGCCGCTGCGGGGCCGCGGCCCATTCGGCGCCGGTGGTGGTGACCTCCCGGACCGCGCCGCCACCGGCGAGATAGGGGGCCGCGGCATCGAGCCAGTCCCGGCGGCCCACCAGCACGCCGGCGCCGAACGGCGCGTACAGCTTGTGCCCGGAGCAGGCCAGGTAGTCGATCCCGGTGTCGCGCAGGTCGATTCGCCGGTGCGGTGCCAGTTGCGCCGCGTCCACCAGGATCCGGGCGCCGCACTGGTGCGCGATCGTGGCCAGGCGGCGCAGCGGCAGGACCTCGCCGGTGACATTCGATGCACCGGTAACAGCAAGCAGCGCAGCGGGTTTGGTGCACAGCTCGGCGACCAGGCGGCGGATCGTCTCCTCGATCGTGTCCGCCGCCGGCACCACCCGGCGGCCGTGCCGCGTCCAGGGCAGGAAGTTGGCGTGGTGTTCGATATCGAGCACGACGGTGTCGCCGGGCACGCAGGAGGCCAGCAGGTTCAGTGCGTCGGTCGTGTTGCGGGTGAACACGACCACCTGGTCGTCGGCGCAGTGCAGCAGGCGTGCCACCGAGCCGCGGGCGGATTCGTAGCAGTCGGTGGAGATCCGGGACGGATAGCCCGCGCCGCGATGAACGCTGGCGTAGTAGGGCAGCAGCTCGGCGACCCGGTCGGTGACCTGTGCCAGGGCCGGCGCACTCGCGGCGCAGTCGAAGTTGGCATACGTGCGAGTTCCGCCCTGCACCAACGGAACTCGCAGATCGCATCCGGAGACACGGGCGGGAGCGGCGCGGGTCTGGTCGAGAACGGGGGTCATCATGCAATCCCTTCGGGTCCGGGGACTCCGCAGGGAAAGGTGATCGGAGTCCGCGCTTGCCGTGCCCGGTCGGGCAGCGGCCCGGTCGTCACCCGGAGCACCCCACCGCGGAGGAGGGTTGCCGGCCAGCAAGCCGGGGCTTCACGCTGGCACTCATGACCTGTTACCGAGCGTGGCAGATTCGAGCAGATCTTGTCAACTCGCGGACCGGTAAAACCGATTGCCTCCGGGCCCGGGCCGCGCTGTCATGGTGTGGGTGAGCATCTCTCTGCTGTTGGGCTTCGTCGGCCTGTGCGTGCTGCTCGCGATCACGCCCGGGCCGGACTCGTTCCTGGTGCTGCGGTTCTCGATCGCGGGGCGGCGTCCGGGGATCGCCGCCGCCATCGGGTCGGCGCTCGGCGGCATCGTCTGGGCCGTCGTGGTCGCGGCCGGGGTGGCCGCGCTGCTGGAACAATCCGCGACGGCCTACCGGGCGATGAAGGTGGTCGGCGGAATCTACCTGGTGTACTTGGGTATTCGGACGCTGGTCGAACATCGTCGGGCGCGAACGGCGCAGGTGCGGGAATCGGCGGAGGCGCCGTCGGCCGACGTGGCCACGGTGCGTGCGGCGTTCACCGCGGGTTTGGTGTCGTGCCTGTTCAACCCCAAGGTCGGGTTGTTCTATCTGGCCGTGCTGCCGCAGTTCCTGACCGAGGTGACCTTCGGCAACGTGCTGGTCCTCGGCGCGATCGAATCCACCGTCGCCGCAGCGGAAATGGTGCTGCTGGCGATCGCGGCGGCGCGTGCCGTCGCGCTGTTGCGGCGGCCGCGCGTCCGGGATCGGCTGGAGCAGATCAGCGCCGGTGTGCTCGCGGCGCTCGGGATCGGCACGGCCACGTCCGCGGCCTGATCGGCGCCCCGCGCACCGGGCCTGATCGGTGACCACCCGGCATGCTCCGGTACCGACTCTGAACACGCTGGGGCAATGGGCGATTCGGTGCTAGTCCAGGTCGTGCGGACGGTGGTAACCGCCGTTGTAGTACAGCAGTGGTGCGGGGTCGGCGTCGGTGTCGTCGTGAACCCGGGTGACCAGCCCGACGACCACGGTGTGGTCCCCGACCGGGATGAGCCGGTACACGGTGGCGCGCACCCAGATCGGGGTGTCGTGCAGCACCGGCTCGCCGGTATCCAGCCGGGTCCACAGCTGGGGATCGGCGAAACGCTCGTCCGCCGTGCGGGAGAACCGCTGCGCCAGATGCCGCTGATGGTCGCCCAGAAAGTGCACCACCAGGGATTCGGCGGCCAGCATCGCCTCGATGCTCGACGAGGTGTGCGCGATATTGAACGAGATGAGCGGCGGATCCAGCGACAGCGACGCGAACGACGTGGCGGTGAAGCCGATCGGGCCGGTTTCGGAGCCCAGCGTGACGATGGTGACACCGGCCGGATACCGGCGCATCGCGGCGCGATACCGCGACGCGGTGATCCCGCTGGGGTCGTCGGGCGACTCCGGCTCGACGTCGGAGGAACTGCTCATGTCACCACCCGGCCGACCGGCAGCGGACGTTGCATCGCTGACTCATCCACCGTTCCAACCTACGTCGGGCCGGGCGCGAGTGTTCGCGGTCGTGGCTCAATCCACATCGATCGCCGGTCCCCGGACCGTGCCGGAAGTTCCCGGGGCGGCCAGGGCCTGCGCACGATGTCGGCCCTGCGCACGATGTCGGCCCGGGGCCCCGGGAATTCGGCGTCGAACCGGCTCAGTAGTCGGGATAGCCGTCGGCGGGCCCGAGCATTCGGTCGACCCGCTCGCGGGCGATCCGCACCAGCCGCTGCGGTGAGCGGTCCGGAACGTCTTGGTGTGCAAGCGAATCGACGTGTGCAAGCGAATCGACGATGCGATCCAGATCCGGCGCGGACAGTGCCAGCAGCTCGACGTCCGCTGCGGTGAGCAACGTCGCCCGATCGGGGTAGGGGCGGCCGTCGGCGATCTTCTCCGCCCACGTCACGCTGCAACAGCATTCGTAGAGGGCGTGCACGGCACGGCTGCGGGACAACGAATTGAATCGATTCAGGCCGATGCCGTTGTGCATCAACATGGTGGCCTCCGAGTAACCGGTGGCGGCGAATCCTGAGTAGCCGATGGTCTCACCGCGCCCGGATCGCCGGCCACCGCCCGCCGCAGAATTTGCACAGGTTTTACATGCGTTCGGATGCTCCGGGCCGAGTCGTTACGCTGGGCGAATGACCGAATGGACGGCCTTCACTGTGGAGAGCAAAGACCACGTCGCGCAGGTGACGCTGACCGGCCCGGGTAAGGGCAATGCCATGGGCCCGGACTTCTGGCGGGAACTGCCGCTGGTCTTCGGGGAACTCGCGGCCGATCCGGAGGTGCGCGCGATCGTGCTGACCGGTTCGGGCAAGCATTTCTCCTACGGTCTCGATCTGCAGGCGATGAGCCCGACGTTCGGCCCGCTGCTGGCCGACAAGGCCCTGGCGGCCCCGCGCACCGACTTCCTGATCGACATCCGGCGGCTGCAGGCCGCGGTGACCGCCGTCGCCGACTGCCGCAAGCCGGTGATCGCCGCGGTCTCCGGCTGGTGCGTCGGTGGCGGGCTGGATCTGATCGCCGCCGCCGATATCCGGGTGGCGAGCGCCGAGGCGACGTTCAGCCTGCGCGAGGCCAAGGTGGCCATCGTGGCCGACGTCGGCTCGCTGCACCGGCTGCCCGGCATCATCGGGGAGGGCCAGCTGCGCGAACTCGCCTACACCGGCAAGGACATCGACGCCGCGCGGGCGGAGAAGATCGGCCTGGTCAACGACGTGTACCCGGATCAGGCGGCGGCGCTGGACGCCGCGCACGCACTGGCCCGCGAGATCGCCGCCAACCCGCCGCTGGTGGTGCAGGGCGTGAAGGACGTGCTGGACCAGCCGAAGGCCGGACGGGTCGCCGACGGGCTGCGCTACGTGTCGGCGTGGAACGCGGCGTTCCTGCCGTCGGAGGATCTCACCGAGGCCATCCAGGCCGTCTTCGAGAAGCGGTCGCCGGAGTTCAAGGGCCGGTGAGACGGCGCGCGGTGGGAGCCGGATGCTCCGGAACTCCCACCGGGTGCCGGTTCGTCAGTGGCTGCCCTGCTCCTTCAGCCGGGCGAAGGCCTCCTCGACCAGGGTCTCGGCCTTGGCCCGGCCGTCCCAGCCGTCGACCTTGACCCACTTGCCCGGTTCCAGGTCCTTGTAGTGCTCGAAGAAGTGCCCGATCGCCTTGCGCTCGAACTCGCCGACGTCGGAGACCTCCTGGATGTGGTCCCAGCGCTTGTCGCCCGCGGGCACCGCCACGATCTTCTCGTCGCCGCCGGCCTCGTCGCTCATCAGCAGCACGCCGACCGGGCGGGCCTCGACGATCACGCCGGGGAATACGGATTCGGGCAGCAGCACCAGGCAGTCGAGCGGATCGCCGTCGGAACCGAGGCTGTTCTCGATGTAGCCGTAGTCGGCCGGGTAGACCATCGGCGTGTAGAGGTAGCGATCCAGACGCACCCGACCGGTCTCGTGGTCGACCTCGTACTTGTTGCGCTGTCCCTTGGGGATCTCGATGGTGACGTCGAACTCCACGTCGTCTCCTTAATCTGGTGCCTGTGTCGGTGCGGCGTCCGCGGGCTCCGCGGTGGCTCGAGCCGTGGCCGGGCCCGTCGCTCCCGACTCGCCAGCTCGTGCGGGGGAACGCCGGCGAAGTGAGGATAGTGTGGTCCGCGGGCGCATGGGTGCGGCAGGGACCGGGGTCCGGTGAAACCTGTCGCGATGCGACCCTGTCACGGGTGCCGAGGGAGAACGCGATCACGTGGTAGATCGAGGAAATATGGATATGGGTGGGCCGCCCGCTCGGCGGCGGCGCAACATCTGGATCGGTGTGCTCACCGGGCTGGTGGTGATCGTGGTGGCGGTGGCCGCCGCCGTGGTTCTGGTCACGGTGCGCCCGTGGACCGAGGAATTCCGGCACGGCGGCCTACAGATCGCGGCGGCTCCCGCGCCGCTGCGGCCGGCCGCGCAGCCGGCTACCGCCTCGTCGACGAAGCCTGGCCCCAGTCCGCAGGGGCTTGCGGCCGCGCTCGCGCCGGTGGCCGGCAACCCGGATCTCGGCGCGTTCAGCGCCTCGGTCAGCGACCCCGACACGCGTACCACGCTGTGGAGCGTCGATCCCGGCAAGCCGGTCATCCCGGCCTCCACGGCGAAGGTGATGACCGCCGCCGCGGCCCTGCTCGTCGCGCCGCCCGAGCACCGCGTCTCGACCAGGGTGGTGGCGGGTGCGAGCCCGAACGAACTGGTGCTGGTGGGCGGGGGCGACCCCACCCTGACCGCGCAGGCCGACGGCAAGGGCTACTACCGCAACGGGCCACGGCTGTCCGATCTGGTGCAGCAGATCCGCGCGTCCGGCCGCCAAGCCGACACGATCGTGGTGGACACGTCCCTGTACACCGGCCCGACCTCGCCGTCGGGCTGGGATCCGGCCGATATCGCCGGCGGCTCCTGGGCCCCGATCGAGCCGGTGATGATCGACGGCGGCCGACTGGATCCGCTGGTCGAATACTCGCCTCGCACACCGACTCCCGCGCTGGACGCCGGTCGGCGGCTGGCGGCGGAACTGGGGATCGATCCGGGCCGGGTGCGTTCGGGCCGCGCACCGGCCGGGGCGGCCGAGGTCGCGCAGGTGCAGTCGGCACCGCTGCGGGATCGCCTGAGCGAGATGATGATCCACTCCGACGACGTGCTGGCGGAGACGATCGGCCGCGAGGTCGCGACCGTCACCGGGAACGAGCAGTCCTTCGCCGGGGCGGCCACCGCCATGGTGACCGCGTTGAACGCCGCGGGGTTCGACACCACCGGCACGACCATGCTGGACAACAGCGGGCTCTCGACCGACGACCGGGTTCCGGCGCGGCTGCTGGACCGCATTCTGGTGGAGGCGGCGGCACCGCAGCCCGGTTCCGGCACTACGACGGGAACGGGCGGTGCGACGGCAACAGGCGGTGCCGCGGGACAGGGTGACACCACCGGAACGACGGCCGCCGACGGATCGACGGGGACCGGTTCGCCGCTGGCGCCGTTGCTGGATTATCTGCCGGTCGCGGCGGGCAGCGGGTCACTGGCCGACCGCTTCGTGACCCCGGCCGACCGCACCGGCGCGGGTTGGGTGCGAGCGAAGACCGGAACTCTGTCGGTATCGAGCGCGTTGGCAGGGTATGTCCTGGACAGCGATGGTCGCGTGCTGACGTTCGCGCTGATGTCGAACGACCGGCCACCGGAGGCGAGCCGGCCGGCGTTGGATGCCATCGCCGCCGGACTGCGCAGATGTGGATGCTCCTGACGTTGGGAAGACGATGACCGGACCCGGTGATGCCGCCCCGGACGACGGGGCGGCCCGCGACCAGACCCCCGACCGTTCCGAGCAGGTGATGGTCGACGCCGCGACCGAGGCCACGCCCCTCACGTCCCGCCGCCCCGCCATGGCCGGTGCGGTCGACTGGGCGCTGGCCGCCCGAACCGGTGCGGCGCTGGTGCCGTCGGGCCCGCGCACCACGCGCTACTCCGCAGAACAGGTGGTCGAGGAGCTGTCGGCGGCCTCCGCCCGCGCCGAATCCCCGGTGCGAGAGGTGAGCCTGCTGGCCGACGACCGGGCGGTGCCGGAGGCGCGCATCGTGGACCGGCCCGGCTGGATCGGCGCGGCCGCGGACTCGATGGCGCAGCTGATCGGCGACCCCGATCCCGACCGCGGCCGGTTCACCGGCAAGCCCGCGGGTGTGCAGGCCGGCGCGATGCTGGCGTTCCTGTCCACCGCGATTCTCGGCCAGTACGACCCGTTCAGCGGGCCGGACGGCACGCTGCTGCTGGTGGCGCCCAACATCGTGGGCGTGGAACGGGCACTCGGCGTGTCCCCCAGCGATTTCCGGCTCTGGGTGTGCCTGCACGAGGTGACACACCGGGTGCAGTTCTCCTCGGCGCCCTGGCTGGCCGGCTATATGAAGCGCAACGTCGAGGTGCTCGGCGAGGTCGGTGACGAGCCGCTCGACGAGATGCTGTCGCGGGTGCTGGACGCGGTGCGCGAGCGGCGCCGCGGCACCCGGGAACACAGCGACGATCCCGCCGATCGCGGCGTACTGGGACTGCTGCGGGTCACCCAGGCGCCGCCGCAGCGCGAGGCGCTGGACCGGCTGCTGATGCTCGGCACGCTGCTCGAGGGCCACGCCGACCACGTGATGGACGCGGTCGGCCCGGCGGTGATCCCCTCGGTCGAGCAGATCCGGCGGGCCTTCGACCAGCGTCGGCGCCGGCCCGGAAATCCGTTGCAGCGGTTGCTGCGTGCCCTGCTCGGGGTGGACGCCAAGGTGGCCCAGTACGTGCGCGGCAAGGCGTTCGTCGACGAGGTGGTCGGCACGGTCGGCATGCAGCGGTTCAACACGGTGTGGACCGACGGCGACACGCTGCCGCGCACCGACGAGATCGGCGAACCACAGCGCTGGATCGCTCGGGTACTCGGCTGAGATGGGGCCGCCGGGCGCATCCCGCAGGACGTCGGCGGCGCCCGCCGGAGGACGGCCGCTGCCGCGTACGTCGGCGGCTCTGGATCTGCGGCACGCGCTGCGGGACTGGCTGGCGCGGTATGCACCCACCGGTGTGGTCGCGGTGGCGCTGTCCGGCGGCGCCGACTCGCTGGCGCTGACCGCGGCCGCGCTCGCCGAGGCCGAGGTGGTCGACGCCCTGATCGTCGATCACGGGCTGCAGACGGGTTCGGACCGAGTGGCCGCGGAGGCGGCCGCGGCGGCGGAATCGCTGGGCTGCCGGGCGGTCCGGGTGCTCCCGGTCGAGGTGGGTGACGACGGCGGCCTGGAGGCGGCGGCCCGGCAGGCCAGATACGCCGCGCTCGACGAGGCCCGCGAGGGGCTTCCGGTACTGCTCGGCCACACCCTCGACGATCAGGCCGAAACCGTACTGCTGGGCCTGGCGCGCGGTTCCGGTGCGCGGTCGATCCGGGGGATGGCCGAGTTCTCCGACCCGTGGGGGCGCCCGCTGCTGCGGGTGCGGCGCGAGGCTACCCGGCAGTTGTGCGCGGATCTGGGGCTCCACCCGTACGAGGATCCGCACAACCGGGCGACCGAGTTCACCCGGGTGCGGCTGCGGACCGAGGTGCTGCCGCAGCTGGAGGAGGTGCTCGGCGGCGGCGTGGCGACGGCGCTGGCCCGCACCGCGGAACAGCTACGCGAGGACGGCGACGTCCTCGATATGCTTGCCGGGCAGTTGCTGGACACCGCGACCGACGGTCCGGAGTTGTCGATAGAGACTCTCACCACTGCCCCCGCGGCATTGCGTCGGCGCGCCATCCGTGCCTGGTTGTTGGCTGGGGGCGCAAAGGCGTTGACCGACAAGCATTTACGCGCCGTGGATGCGCTGGTCACGGATTGGCGCGGACAGGGCGGAGTCGCCGTCGGCGGCGGAAAGCCGGGGATCCGGTTGGTTGCCACGCGCGAACATGGGAAGCTGACCCTGCGTTTTGCACGATAGTGATCCCGGTGGCGCCGGCGCCGTGATCGGACTTCAGTGAAGGGAAACCAGCGCACGTGTACGGGGACGACATCGCGTCGGTGCTGATCACCGAGGAACAGATCAAGGCGAAGGTCGAGGAACTGGCCGAGCTGATCGCGAAACGCTATGCGGGAGATGCCGCAGGGGCCGGCGGGACGAGCTCCTCGATCGGGCCCGAGGGCGATCTGCTGTTGGTGGGCGTGCTCAAGGGCGCGATCTTCTTCATGACCGATCTGGCTCGGGCGCTGCCCATTCCGACCCAGATGGAGTTCATGGCGGTGTCCTCCTACGGATCGTCCACGTCCTCGTCGGGCGTGGTGCGCATCCTCAAGGACCTGGACAAGGACATCGCCGGGCGGCACGTGCTGATCGTCGAGGACATCATCGACTCCGGTCTCACGCTGTCGTGGCTGCAGCGCAATCTGTCCAGCCGCAACCCGGCCTCGCTCGAGGTGGTGACGCTGCTGCGCAAGCCCGACGCGCTGCGCTCCCAGGTCGAGGTCGCGCACGTGGGGTTCGACATCCCCAACGAATTCGTGGTCGGTTACGGGCTGGACTATGCCGAGCGCTTCCGGGACCTGCCGTACATCGGCACGCTGGATCCCAAGGTGTACAGCGGCGAGTGACCGGGCCGCGGGCCCGGTCGACTAACCGCATTCGGCGTGTTTTGTCGCGCCACACAATGTGTGTGATAAATGTCACAGTTTGATTGCACTGTCCGCGTGTCTCCGCGTGTCGAGTGTTGCTGAGACCCGGTGGTCTGCATCGCGGGCGAGGAAACTCATCTGTCGCCGGTGGGGAGTGGCCCGGATTACTCCTGGTCGCCTACTTCTATGGCCCGCCGGGTCGGTTGAAGATTGGATTTTCTGCGAATTCGCGGAGGCGGCCGTGCGCCCGTTTTGTCTAGGTAATATGCTGGCAGTAACAAACCTGATGGCTGTTTTCAGGCGAACTTTTAAACTTTGAGGTCTGAACCAGCTGGATTTTTAGAACCGATTCTGATAGCAAGGGGCTATGGACCCGCATTTGCGCGACTTGCGGTATTTCGTCGCCGTCGCTGAGGAACTGCACTTCACGAATGCCGCTCAGCGGCTGCACATCGCTCAACCCACCCTCTCGCGGCAGATCCGCCAGCTCGAGCGGCAGCTCGACGTGGTGCTGTTCGACCGGAATCAGCGCAGTGTCGCGCTGACCGTGGCCGGTAAGGAATTGCTCGAGGGTGCGCGCAAGATTCTCGAGCTGTGGGAGGTCACCAACGTCGCCCTGCAGGAGGCGGGCGAGGTGCTGCGGGTGGGAATTCAGAGTTCGATCGGCCGCGGCCTGATCGCCGATCTGGAAAGCGCCAGCGGGCACCGGCTGGCGCTGCACTCGGCGTCGTGGACCGATCCCTCCAGCGGGCTGTCCGGGCGTCAGGCCGATCTGGCGCTGACCTGGCTGCCGGTCCCCGACGCCGGCCGGTACCGCTGGCAGGTGCTGCGCACCGAGCCGCGGTGGGTGCTGCTACCGGAGAATCATCCGCTGGCCGAGCGGGAGGCGATCGAATTCGCCGACCTGGCCCACGAGCCGTTCGTCGCGATGCCCCCGGAGGCCGGCGCCGCGCGCGAGTTCTGGCTGGGCAACGACGCCCGCGGCGGCCGGCAGCCGAAGATCGGCGGCGAGGCGGCGACGGCGGAGGAGCGCCTCGAGGCCGTGAGTCTGGGCCTGGGCGTCTGCCTGCTGGCGGAGAACAACGTGCCGATGTATCGGTGGCCCGGATTGTCGGCGCGCCCGGTGACCGGGCTGCCGCCGTGCGAGCTGGCGGTGGCCTGGCGGGCCGACGACGATCGGCCGACGATCCTCGATTTCGCCAACCGCGTGCTCGCCGGCGGATTCGGCGCGCCGGACAAGGCTCAGGACTGAGCGGAGTCTCCGGGCGCGCCGGCGACCCGTCGCCAGGGGCGTGCGGCCTCGAGCTGAGCGGCCAGGCGCAGCAGGGTGGATTCGCTTCCCGGTGGACCGGCCAACTGTGCGGCGAGCGGGGTTCCGGTGCGGGGATGGATGCCCATCGGCACACTCAGTGCCGGCCAGCCGACGAGATTCCACAGCGCGGTGAAGGGCGCGAAGCGAATGCTGGTCCATGCGTTGGCGACCCAGCCCCGGCGGTGCCAGGCGGCCGCGCGCGGTGGCGCGGCGGCGAGTGTGGGCGTGAGCACCACGTCGTGGTCGTCGAAGTAATCCAGCAGCCGGGACTCGATGCGGTCGATCTGTCCGGGGCGGACCAGTCCGGTGCGCAGCACCGCCCGGCCGAGGGCCAGATGTGCGCGGGTGCGCCGCTGTAGCAGCCGGGGATTCGGCAGCGCGGCGGCCTCGCGCACCGGGTTGGCCAGCCAGCGCAGCGCCAGCGCGGTCGGTGCGCCGGCGTCGGGCAGATCGGCATCCGCCACGACATGTCCGGCGGCCGCGGCGGTCTGCGCCGCCGTGCGTGCCGCGCCCGCCCACCGCGGGTCCACCCGCAGCAGCGGCGACGGCGCGGTGACCGTCACGCCTATGCGCAACTGCGCCGGGGGATCCAGTTCGGCCAGCGCGGGACGGTCGGCCAGCACCGACAGCATCAGCGCGGCGTCGGCGACCGTGGTCGCCAGCACGCCGTTCTCGGTCATCCCGTCCCAGGAGTCCAGGCCGACTTCGGCGGGTACCACGCCGCGGCCCGGCTTGACCCCCACGACGCCACAGCAGGCGGCCGGGATGCGGACCGACCCCAGGCCGTCGTTGCCGTGCGCCACGGGCACCAGGCCGGCGCCCACGGCGGCTCCCGAGCCACCCGACGAACCGCCCGCGCTGTAGCGAATGTTCCAGGGTGAGCGGGCGATTCGTTCGGGCGTGTCGGTCGTGCCCCACAGCCCGAACTCCGGTGTCTCGGTGAGCCCGACGATCACCGCCCCGGCCGCGCGCAGTCGTCGCACGACCGGATGGTCCGCCGCGGCAGGCTGTCGATCACCGGCCAGCGATCCGGCCAGGGTCACCTCGCCCGCGACGTCGATGTTGTTCTTGACGGCGAGCGGCACACCGGCCAGCGGCAGCATGTCGAGGTCCGGCCGGTCGGCCAGCTCCGCGGCCTCGGCCCGGGCCCGCTCGCCGCGAACCAGGCTGAAGGCGTCGACCTTCGGGTCCCCGGCCCGGATGCGATCGAGTGCGGACTCGACGATCTGCTCGGGCCGCAACGCACCGTCGCGCACCGCGGCCGCGATCGCCGTCGCCGTGGTCGGATCCGGTACCCGTGGCGATGCCGGGTCGGTCGCCTCGTTCGCGCCCACCGGTACCTCCTGCGTGGCGCCGGTGCCGGGCGTCGGTGTCTCAGGGGAGGTATTCGCTGGTGAGATGCCGTCCGCTAGCGCCGTGCCGTCGTTGTGCATCCTGCTTGCCCCCGTCGCGTCGTGGTCGAAATGGGGTGGTTGCGTGTCGACGCGCAAATTATCATTTCGGGCAACGCTCGGGGATGATGGTCTCGGGTGTGGCGGATTCTATCCGCCCCACCGCCGACCGACCGGTGCGGATTTCGGTCCGCGGTCGGTGCGACAGGTCTGGATGGGTGCGGATATGGTTGACGGCTCCGACTTCGGTGGGTTCTTCGGACGCCCCACGGCCGGAATCGAATTCGGTGCGGTGTCCGCATTCGCCACGGCGTGGGAGTCCGCCTCCCGGCCGCCGGTGATCGCCGACTACCTGCCCGACGCCCGGACGTTGCGGCGGGACGCCCTGCTCGAGCTGATCCGGATCGACATGCGCTACCGGTGGTTGTCTCGTTTGTCCGCTCCGGGCGCGGAGCGGTCCGCGGTACCGACCAAGCGGCTGCGCGAATACTGCGCGGAATTCCCGGAGCTGGCGCCGGAGACGATTCCGGCAAGCCTGGTGTACGAGGAGTTCGTGATCCGCCGCCACAGCGGGGAACGAGTGGATCCGCGCGAATGCCTGCGCGAATATCCGGAGCATGCCCGGCAACTGCGGGAACTGCTGAACGCCGATGACGAGGATCGCAGCACCCGGCGGGCCGGCCCCGATCTCACCGACACCGCGCGACCGCCGGACGATTCGGGCACCTGGACCGCCGCGTCGACCCGTACCACCGCCGACCTGCTGGTCGAATCCGTCGAACCGTCGGGCAGCCGGTTCGATGCCCTGGACGCCATCGAGATCGGCCAGCGCTTCGACGATTTCGAGCTGCTGACGGCGCTGGGCAGCGGCGCTTTCGCGCGGGTGTTCCTGGCCCGGCAGCGCAGTATGCAGCGGCTGGTGGCGGTGAAGCTGTCCGCCGACCGCGGCGCCGAACCGCAGACGCTGGCCCAGCTCGACCACGACTACATCGTGCGGGTCTTCGACCAGCGGCTGCTCGAGGAATTCGATCCGGCCGCGGGCACCGATCCGCGGGCACGCCGACTTCGCCTGCTGTACATGCAATTTCTGCCCGGCGGCACCCTGCTCGGGGTGTTGCGCTGGGTGCGCGCCACCCCGGCGGCGCTGCGCAGCGGGCGGCTGCTGTTGGACGCCGTCGACGCCGCGATGGAGGAGAAGGGGGAGATCCGGCCCACCGACTCCAGCGTGCGCGCCGAGATCGCCGGCCTGTCCTGGCCGGAGACCGTGGCGTGGCTGGGGCGGCGGCTGGCCGAGGCGCTGGCGTACGCCGACGTGCAGGGAGTGCTGCATCGCGATGTGAAGCCGGCCAACGTGTTGCTCACCGCGGAGGCGGTGCCCAAGCTGGCCGATTTCAATATCAGCTTCAGCCGCACCCTGACCGGCACGAGTCCGGTCGCCTACTTCGGCGGTTCGCTGTCCTACATGTCGCCGGAGCAGCTGGAGGCATGTCATCCCGGCTGTGACCGCACGGCCGATGATCTGGACACCCGCGCGGACATCTACTCCCTCGGCGTCGTCCTGTGGGAACTGCTCACCGGCGCAAAGCCTTTCGACGACGATACGGCCGACGAGTACGGTGATGCGACGACCCTGGCCAGGATGCTGCGGCGGCGTCGCGCCGGAGTGGAGGACGAGGCGCTGGAACAACTTCCGGCCGACTGCCCGGCGGCACTGCGCCGGGTGCTGCTGACCTGCTTGGCGGCTGAACGTGAAAACCGCTGGGCGAGTGGGGAGAAGCTGGCACAGCAGCTACAGCTGTGCCTGGATGAACGGGCGCGTGATCTGGTCGATCCGCCGCCGGGCAGCTGGCGGCTGTTGCTGCGGGCGTGGCGGGTGCCGCTGGGTGCACTGGCCATCGCGATTCCGAATGTGGCCGCGGCGCTGTACAACATCCAGCACAACAGGTCGCTGATCATCGAGCGGCTGGGCCAGCCGTCCCAGCAGACGTTCATTCTCGTGACGGCTGCGGTGAACGCGGTACTGTGGCCGATCGGAGTCGCGGTGCTGGCGTATCTGTCTCGCCGCCTGATCACGGTGCCGCGAGGGCTGAGCCGGGGACGCGAATACGATCCGGCGGAGCTGGCGCGAGCGCGGGTGGATGCGCTGCTGATGGCGGATCGTGTGGTGATGGTGGCCTTTTCGGCGTGGGTTGTTGCCGCGATCACCTTTCCGGTCGCGCTGCGGCTGGCCACCGGGGAGGTCGGCATGCAGGCCGTGCTGCATTTTCTGTCCTCGGTCCTGGTGTGCGGCGCGATGGCGGTGGCCTATCCGTTCTTCCTGGTGGCGCTGTACACGATGCGCTGCATCTATCCGGTGTTCCTGCGGCACGGCGACGTCAGCGCCGGCGATGCGCAACGGCTGCGCCGATTGGGCCGGCGCGCCACCAGTTACCTGGCGGTGGCGGCATCGGTACCGCTGCTCGCGGTCGCCGGGGTGACTCTGCTTCCGCCGGAAGATATTCCGCGGGTGGTCGTGGCGGTCCGGGTGCTGAGTGTGGGCGCGATCGTCGCGTTCGTGGCGTCCTATGTGCTGTTCCGGGCGCTCGAGGCCGATCTGCGCGCCCTGGAGCGGGTGGTGGACCCCGCTGCGGCTCAGCGCATGTCGCATTTCAAGGGGAGCAAGTGACCGCGCCGTTCGCGCGGATCGTGAACCTGTCGCATGTGCACGACCCGGCTACGACACCGTTGTACCCGGGCGATCCCGAGTTCACCGCCGAGACCGTCGCCACCATCGAACACGACGGGTACTACCTGCGCCGGGTGTGTCAGGGCGAGCACACCGGGACTCATTGGGGCGCACCGATTCACTTCGATCCGGACGGCCTCGCCGCTGATCGGCTCGGCCCCGAGGACCTGCTGCTTCCGGCAGTGCGGATCGATGTCCGCGCGCAGTGCTCGGGGAATCGGGACTACGCGATCACCGTGGCGGATCTCCAGTCCTGGGAGCGGCGGTTCGGGCCGATTCCGCGCGGCGCCGCCGTCGTCGCCTGGACCGGGTGGGACGGGCTGTGGGGCACACCCGCTTTCGCCGGAACGGGTGAATTCTCGGGTCACCAGCCGGGATTCGCGCCAGCGGCGGTGCGCTGGCTGCTCGACACCGGCCGATTGGGACGCCGGGGAGCCCTGGGGATCGACACGTTCGGGCCCGATCTCGGCACCGACGAGTCCTACACCGTATCCAAGCTGCTGTATCGCGAGCACCGCATCAGCCTCGAATGCCTCGCCAACCTCGCCGACCTGCCGGATACCGGTGCGTGGGTGCTGGCGGGTGGTGCGATTCACCGCGGCGGATCGGGGTCGCCCGCGGGAGTGTATGCGCTGATTCCGTGCTGAGCGGCCGCCGACGGTGCCGGCCGATGCGCCCGATTCGCTCAGGGAACCGGTGCCGCTTGGGGAGCCGGCGGCCGGGCCGATCGGATCGTTGTGTCGTTCGGATAGTGGTGCCGCTGCCCACCACTCGACAGTCATTCCGGCACCCTCGGCCGGGATACCCGTGTTGTAGACGGATTCCGGCCGAGAGCGCCGATATGACGGTGTTCGGCTGTGTCGGTGTGGTGGCGCTCGGATGGTTCGTGCGCGTTCCCCAGCCGTGGACGGCTGGGGAGGGATGCGGCGGGGACAGGCCGACTGGCGGGATCGGCCGGCGGTCCCGGTAGGGTCGGGCACGTGGTCGGTGAGGGCGAGATATCGCTGACGGAACTGGCGGCGCGCGTGCGCGACCGGGCCGCGAACCGGGACGGTCGTTACGTGCTCGGCATCGCCGGGCCGCCCGGCGCGGGCAAGTCGACGCTGGCCGCGGCCCTGCGCGACACCGTGAACGAGCAGGCCGGCAAGGCCGTGGCCGAGGTGGCGCCGATGGACGGATTTCACCTGACCAACGCGGAACTGCGGGTCGCGGGCGCGCTGGCCCGCAAGGGCGAGCCCGATACCTTCGACGTCGCCGGATATCTGGACGGCCTGCGCACCCTCCGGGAAACGCCACCGGGACAGCGTGTTTCGTTGCCCTCCTACGACCGCCTGCGGCACGAGCCGGTGCCCGGCGGGGTGGTGTTCGACCGGCAGCGGATCGCCATCACCGAGGGAAACTTCCTGCTGTTCGACGATGTCGGGCCGGCCGGCTGGTCCTCGGTGCGGGAGTACCTCGACGAGGTCTGGTATGTCGACGCCCCCGCCGATGTACTACGAAAACGCCTGGTGCGCCGACATGTTCACGGCGGTAAGAGCGAGCAGTTCGCCCGGTCGAAGGTGGCCGACAGCGATCTGCTGAACGCCGAACTCGTCGCCACCACCCGCGAGCGCGCGGATCTGGTGCTGCGGGCCGCCGGGCGGCGCTACCGCGTCCTCTGATCGGCTGGTCATGTCCGCGGAGGCCGAGAAGGCAGGTGCCGCATCCATTCTCGGGTACCGAGATATTCGCACGACAGCGTCGCGACGGCCGCCGCGTTGCGTAGCGCCTCCGGGAACGGTTGCCCGGCACTGTGATAGTGGCAAAAGGCGCCGTGCAGAATATCGCCCGCGCCCAGCGTATCGACGGCGGTCGCGGCGGGCGTCTCGATGTCGACCCGGTGGCCATCGGCCGAACAGTGCATCGAACCGCCGCCCCGCGTGATCGCCGCCTGGCGTACGCCGTGGGCGCGCAGCCGGTCGAGTACCTGGTCGGGGGAGCCGTCGGTGTCCGGCGGTGCGAAGGCGGCCGAGCAGATCGCGATATCGGTCAGCGGCAGCAATTCGGCGTGCACCGGCCGCCACCGACCGGCGTCCAGCACCACCGTGACCCCGGATTTCCTGGCGGCCGTGGCGAATCCGATCGCGAGTTCGGGATAGTGGCCATCGATCAGCAGGACGGCGGCGTCGTTGAGCGGCCCGAGCTGGCCCGCCTCGAACGGCGCCGATATCTCCGCGCCGTCCAGCGACACGATGGTGCGGGTGCCCGTCTCGGTCGCCACGACGATGGACGAGACCGGCGGTTGACGGCCGCTCGCCGGCGTGACATCCAGCGGGGCGACCCCGTGATCGTCGAGGTCGCGCCGGATCATCTGTGCCAGTGGATGTTCGCCGAGCGCGGTGATCAGCGCCGGGGTGCGGCCGGACAGGAACGCGCAGGCCACCGCGGCATTGGCCGCCGGCCCGCCCGCCCCCAGAAACTGGTTTTGCGCCTGGGTCTTACTGTCCTCGTCCGGATAGCGCCGCACCGCGTACGCGATATCGAGCGTAGTGAGCCCGACGAACACCGCTGTGGCCATAGGGCGAGAGTAACCACCGAGGCCCCGTCCGGGCGGACCGGCGCGGTCTACTCCGTCCCGGTGCGCACGCGTTGCTCGTAGGCCTTGCGGACGCCCGAGTCGACGTCGTCGAGGAAGGCGCGCTGCGAACCCATCGCCCGGCCGATGCTGTCGGCGACCGATTGCGGCATCAGGCCGAAGACCTGCGAGAACACCCCCGCCACGCGGGTGATCCGGACCTTGGAGCGGGGCTGGACGAGCAGCTTGGTGATGGCCTCCGCGATCTCCTGCGGCTCGGCGGGCCGCAGCAGCTTCGGCGCCGTCACGCCCGAGCCCAGGTCGGTGTTCGTCAGCGTCGGCAGCACCGAGGAGAACGACACGCCGCTGCCGCGATACTCCTCTCGCAGCGTGTCGGTGAAGCCGAGCACCGCGTGCTTACTGGCGTTGTAGGTGGCCAGGCCCGGAATGTGGGTCTCGCCGGCCAGCGAGGCGATATTGACGACATGCCCGCTGTGGCGCGGCAGCATGCGCTCCAGCGCCAGCTTCGAACCCAGGATCACGCCGTACACGTTGATGTCGAGAATGCGCCGGGTGAGCGCGTCCGGCTCGTCGATCAGCTTGCCGGTCGGCATGATTCCGGCATTGTTGATCAGCACGTCGATCGGGCCCAGCTGCCGCTCCACCTCGTCGAGGAAATTCGCGAACGACTGCTGATCGGTGACGTCGAGCCGACCGTAGTGGTCGAACTCCCGCGCGGTGCCGGACTCCTTCACCGCTGTCTCGTCCACGTCGCCGATGGCGATCCTCGCGCCCAACCGCTGCAGCGCGGTGGCCGTGGCGAGGCCGATCCCGCGGGCTCCACCGGTGATGACGACTACCTTGCCGCGGATCGTTCCGAACTCCGTCACTTGCCCTTACCTCCCACGGTGTTGATCACGTCCCGGACTCCCAGGCGCCGCAGGCCGCGGGCGCCGGCCGCGCGCATGGCCGTCAACGCGAAGCCGAGTTTCCTTGTGCTGTAGGGGAACCAGAACAGTTCCTTCTGCTGGGTCGGCAGTATCGGGGCGGTGACCGCCTGCTTGCGGCAGTACTTCCGCAGCCCCTCCGCGCCGCCCCACCGGGCGCCGACGCCGGACTGCTGCCAGCCACCCATCGGCAGCGCGAAGTTGAACAGGTTGGCGAAGACGTCGTTGACGTTCACCGCGCCCGCATCCAGTTGCCGCGCAATGCGTTCGCCGCGCGCCCGGTCGCCGGTCCACACCGACGCCGACAGCCCGTAGATCGAATCATTCGCCAGCGCAACGGCTTCGGCCTCGTCGGCCACCTTCATGACCGGCAGGGTCGGGCCGAAGGTCTCCTCGGTCATGCACGCCATGCCGTGGTCGACATCCACCAGCACGGTCGGTTCGAAGAAGGTGCCGACGCCGGTCGGCCTGCCTCCGGTCACGGCCCTCGCGCCCTTGGCGATCGCGTCATCGACGTGGCGGGTTACGACGTCGCGCTGCGCGTGACTGGCGAGAGCGCCGATGTCGTAACGGGATTCGCGGCCGTCGGCGCCCTGGCGTAATTCGCGGACGTGCTCGGTCAGCTTGGTGACGAATTCGTCGTACACCGGTGCCTCGACGTACACCCGCTCCACCGAGATGCACACCTGCCCGGCATTGAACAGGCCACCGAACGCGATGCCGTAGGCGGCGCGATCGAGATCGGCGTCGGCGAGCACCAGCGCCGGATCCTTGCCACCGAGCTCCAGGCTGTAGGGAACGAGCCGCTCCGCGCATGCCGCGGCGATCGCCCGGCCGGTCCGGGTGGATCCGGTGAACTGCACGTAATCGACGGTATTCACCACGGCCGCACCGGTTTCCGCGGCGCCGGTGGACACCGACAGCACCGGCGGCGCGCCGATCTCGGACCAGCCGCGGGCCAGCTCCAGGGCCGACAGCGGCGTCACCTCCGACGGCTTGAGCAGTACCGCGGCGCCCGCCGCGAGCGCCGGAATCACGTCCAGTGCAGGCATGGCCAGCGGGAAGTTCCAGGGCGTGATCACCCCGACGACCGGGTACGGCCGATAGACGGTGGTGAGCCGCTTGACCCGGGCCAGCGGGCTGTGCGGTGACGGATGCTCGTCGGCGAGGAACTTCCCGGCCCGGCGCGCGTAGTAGCCGATCAGATCCACCGCGAAGCCGGGGTCGATGAGCGCGTCCATCCGCGGCTTGCCGGTCTCCGACTGCAGCACGTCGGCCAGGTGATCGGTGTTGTCGATCAGCCAGTCCTGCAACTTCAGCAGCCACCGCTTGCGGCCCGCGGGACCGATGGCCTCCCATTCCGGCTGGTGCTGCCGCAACCGATCGACCTTCGCCGCGACCTCGTCCGCGGAATCCACGGTCACCCGGCCGACCTCCTCGCCGGTCGCGGGGTTGTGAACCTCGATCTCGGCCGCCTGCGGTCCGTCTGCCTCGGCCGCCTGTGGTCCGTCTGCTTCGGCGGCCTGCGGTTCGGCGCTCTCGGCCGGCTGTCGCTCGGGGATCGTCGTCGTTCCCTGCGGCGCAGTGGTCGCCGATGCATCGGTGGTCGCGGCTGCCTGCGGTTCGGTGGTCCCGGTCGCTGGTGGTTCGGTGGCCTCGGCTGCCTGTGGACCGGTCGTCTCGGTTGCTCGGGGCTCGGCGTTCGCGGCGGTCTGTCGCTTCCTGGGCGCCGTTTCCCGCGGTTCGGTGACGTCGGTCGGCTGTGCCTCGGTGGTCGGTGTTTCGGTGGCCTCGGTCGGCGGCGATCCGGTGCGGTTGTTCGTCCGTGGTTCGGCTGCCCGGGGCTTGTTCGAGGTGGTGTCTTTCGGCTCGGTTCGCTTCCGGGGGGCCGCTTTTCGCGGTGTCTTCCTCGGCGGTGCCTTCTTGTCCGAGGTGTCCTTCGGTGCGGCCTCTTCCGGCGCTGCCTTCTCCTCCGGCGCGGTCTGCTCTGCTGCGGTCTTCTTGGCCGGGGGCTTCGCCGGCGTCGGTTTCTCCGCCGCGGTCTTCTTCGCCGTGGCCTTCGTCGGCTCCGATGTCTTCGCCGCGGCCTTTTTCGCCGGAGCTTTTTTCGCTGGAGCTTTTTTCGCCGCGGTCTTCTTTGCCGGGGTCTTCTTTGCCGGGGTCTTCGCCGCGGCGCGGGAACCGGTGGCCTTGCGGGCCGGGGTCCGGCCGTCGGAGTCGCCGGCGGCATCCGGGGAGTTCCCCGGGTCTCTCGCCTCGGGGGCCGGGTCGGTATTCGTCACGATCTGCTCTTCCCAGGTGCGCTGCGGTGCGACTGTGAACTACTTCACTGACCTATGATCGTGACACAATCGCCGGTCGAGTTCTCGGCTTCTACTGTCAACCGGTGTGGGTGATCTTGTGCTCGGGAGAACAAGTTCGGAGGTTTCCCAGGGCGATCGGGGCGACCGACGTGCCGGTTCGCCGGTGGATCGTCGACTTCGTCGCCGAGACCCTGCGCACCGAAACCCTCGAACACGCGGTGCACCGGCTCGACGAGTCGATCATCCGGCGCATCCCGGAATTGGCCGATCGTGAAATGCGCCGGGATCTGGAGGCGAGCACCCGGGCACACGCCCTGGTGGTCCTCGGCGGCGATGCGGGCGCTGATCGATCGTGAACTGGGGCGTACCGGTGCTCCCGGATGCTGCGTCCGCACGCCTACCCGCGCTGCCGTCGCGGTCCGGATGCCACCGCGAAAACCCTTGGTCTACACAAAAATACGGTCCGCTATAGAATTCAGCGGATCGAGCAGCCGCTCGGTCACCCGATCGAGCGCCGCAGCGCGCGGTGGCAGATCGCTCACGTCGATCTACGGTGTCCGATCTCGAGCGGTCGGCGCCGTGCCGAGGGCGTCGGCGCGCTATCCGCCGGACCGGAGTCGCTCGTCAGCGACGCAGGGGCGAATCGGTGGTGGGCGGCAGGCCGCGCTCCGGCAGCTCCGACAGCAGCGTGGTGGTTGCCGCCGCGACGGCCGCCACGGCCTTGTCGAAGGCGGGCTTCGTAGTGGACGACAGGCCGGACAGCCCACCGACCTTCCGCACGTATTCCTGTGCGGCCGCGTATATTTCCTGCTCTGTCGCAGGGGGCTCGAGCCCACGCAGGACGGTGATGTTTCCACTCATGGCCAGAGATTAGCGCTAGGTTCCCAGCCACGACAGGCTAAGACTGTACTGATGTGAAAATTGTGTGTTGCGCTCTCGCGCTACCCCGTGGGCGCGTCGTGGCAAACACGCGACGGGGGAGGCAGCGCAATCCGGCGCGGTGGGACACAATCGGAGATATGGCTGCCCGCGACGTCCCGACGCTGACCACCTTCCCCTACGAAGAGCTGGACCGGCGCGAGGAGGACCATTGGTCCGGTGCGCAGGTCTCCGACGACGAGCTGCGCGCGCTGTCGCTGGGCGCGTTCTATTCGTCGCGCTGGGACGCCTTCCACGATGCGCTGCTGCTGGGCCCCGAGCGCGAGCATCCGATGGGCGACCGTCGCGAGCTGGCCATCGACACCCTCACCGGCGCCTGGGGCATCACCGACGGCACCGAGGCGATGGCCTCGATGGAGCAGCTGCTCGACGGCATGCACTCTCCGCTGTACGCCCTGGTGCACCCGCTGGTGTCGGCCTCCATCAACGCCCCGGAGCGCGACCGGTTCGGCGAGCGCGCCGACCGGCACCGCGCGTTCCTGCGGCAGGTCGGCTCGTTCCGCGGCATGGACAATCCCGAGGCGCTGGTGCGCGACTACGACATCTGGTCGCAGGCGATCAAGCTCGGCCTGATCGAGCACCTGGTGCAGCCGCTGCCCTCCGATATCGAGGCGTGGGATCTGGCCCGGGTGGTGGCGGTGGCGCGGATGGCGTTCACCGCCGGCTACCTCGATGCCGATGTGGCCTGGGACTACGTGATGCGGACGCTGGCGCCGGCGCAGCGCCGGTACCGCAACTGGCGGCAGTTCGGTGATTCGTTCCTGAC
The DNA here is from genome assembly GCF_000526215.1 of Nocardia sp. BMG51109. Classification (NCBI taxonomy): domain Bacteria; kingdom Bacillati; phylum Actinomycetota; class Actinomycetes; order Mycobacteriales; family Nocardiaceae; genus Nocardia; species Nocardia sp. BMG51109. The sequence goes on along the minus strand of NZ_JAFQ01000004.1, from coordinate 1,708,918 downwards.
CGGCTGGACCTACTGGCAGGCGTGCGAGGATCTGGCCGAACTCAAGTCCGGCGGGGTGGACCGCCGCATGGAGCTGGTCCGGCTGTGGATGCGCCCGACCAGCCCGTGGCGTCGAATCTCGTTGCAGCCCAGCGACTGAGGCTCCGCAGGCTGAGGCTCCGCAGTACGGCCCGGCACCGCCGGTATGGCACGGGCCCGGCGCCGCCGGTATGCGCTCAGTCCGGTAACGAGCGCAGGATGCCGCGCCCGTAGCGCTGGAACTGTGCGTCGTCGACCATCCCGAGCGAGTGCCGCTCCACCAGCAGCTCCCATTCCGAATACAGCTGTGTCACACCGGGATCCGGCGGCGCGACGGCGCCGTCGGCGGATACCCGCTGGATGGCGAAGGTGAGTGCGCCGACGGCGCGGTCGGTGTCGGCCCGGTCGATGCCGGTGAAGTGCAGCGTCACATTGCCGTCGGATACGTCGATGCCGTATTCGCCGGTGCTGCCGGTGTCGTCGGTCAATCGCGCCGACAGCAGTGCCGCCACCGGCATCTCGTAGGCATAGTGGCTGCCCGAACCGCCGCCGGAGACGAACAGCATCCGTCCGGTGGTGACCGCGAGCAGCCCGCGCCCCCGCCCGGTCGGCGGTTCGGCGTCGACCCATGCCGTCTCCAGCGCGAATTCCTCCGGCGTGACGAGCCGATGTAAGTCGGCGATCGCCGAGCGGGCCTCGCGGCGGGGCACCATCCGGCGCACCGCGCGATCCACGTCGGCTCGGGTCGGCCCCGCCCGGCCCCAGGCGGGGGCGGGCGGGGTGAGGTCGGGCATGGACATGTCGATGCGCTGAGTCGCCACGATCTGGGCGTTGATCCGCTCCACGATCACGGTGGCGGCCGGCACGTCGTGTTCGGCGATCAGCACCGGTAAGGGCGTGCGATCGGCCGGGGTGCCGGTCAGCAGCGAGGTGGGGTACCGCAGGTAGATTTCTATGACGACGGCGTCGTCGGAGCGCCGGTTCAGGCGGACCTTGAGCAGATCGGAGATCGGCACGTCGAGCACGCGCTCGCCGTCGGTCCCGCCGGGGCGCAGCACCTGCAGGCGCCCGCCGCCGTGACGCAAAATCGCTGTGGGTGTCCGTAGCTCGACTATGTCCATACCCCCTGCGCTCATCTTGTGTCGTCGGTCACAATGGGACGTGCATGCCATGATTGTTACCACTTGGGCTGACACCTCCAGGTATCCGCCCGATAGGCCGGGAACCACTCGCGTTCTCCGACCGTTTACCAGTTGAACTGCATCAGCTGCCGAACTGCGCGATGTAACGAGTAGACCGTACGCGGTAACGTGGCATGTCCGCATCCGTTCCGCCGGACCCGCCGGGGTTTCGGCACGGAGGCGGACCCGCCCGAAGCATCGTAGGCACGCACCGGATACACCGGAAAGGACTGGCCCCGTCGGCCGACGCTCTATGAACCGCAAGACAGTGTTCCGCAACCTGGCCATAGTCGCGGGCATCCTGCTCGTGATCTACCTGGTCACGTACTTCAGCAACGACACACGCGGCTGGAAGAACGTCGACACGTCGGTGGCGCTCACCCAGCTCCAGGACAAGTCCAATGTCAAGCAGGTCCAGATCGATGACAAGGAACAGCAGCTTCGCATCACCCTGAACAAGGGCAACGACGCGACCGGCGGCCAGGCCCAGATCATCGCCAAATATCCGGGCGGCAGCGAGGTCTCCTCGCAGATCCTGAGAGACGTTCAGAACTCGGGCGCGCCGTACAACACCAGCGTCAAGCAGGACAGCTGGTTCACCCAGGTGCTGCTGTTCGTGCTACCGATGGTGATCCTGCTGGGGTTGTTCGTCTTCGTCATGGCCCGCATGCAGGGCGGTGGTCGCGGCGGCATGATGGGCTTCGGCAAGTCCAAGGCCAAACAATTGTCCAAGGACATGCCCAAGACCACGTTCGCCGACGTGGCCGGCGCCGACGAGGCGGTCGAGGAGCTCTACGAGATCAAGGACTTCCTGCAGAGCCCGGCCCGCTACCAGGCGCTGGGGGCCAAGATCCCCAAGGGCGTGCTGCTGTACGGCCCGCCCGGCACCGGTAAGACGCTGCTCGCCCGCGCCGTCGCCGGTGAGGCCGGTGTGCCGTTCTTCACCATTTCCGGGTCGGACTTCGTGGAGATGTTCGTCGGTGTCGGCGCGTCCCGCGTGCGCGACCTGTTCGACCAGGCCAAACAGAACAGCCCGTGCATCATCTTCGTCGACGAGATCGACGCGGTCGGCCGTCAGCGCGGCGCCGGCCTCGGCGGTGGCCACGACGAGCGCGAGCAGACCCTGAACCAGTTGCTGGTCGAGATGGACGGCTTCGGCGACCGCACCGGTGTGATCATCATCGCGGCCACCAACCGCCCCGACATCCTGGATCCGGCACTGCTGCGGCCGGGCCGCTTCGATCGCCAGATTCCGGTCAGCAATCCGGATCTCGCCGGTCGGCGCGCCATCCTGCGGGTGCATTCGCAGGGCAAGCCGATAGCGCCCGACGCCGACCTGGACGGCCTGGCCAAGCGGACCGTCGGCATGTCCGGCGCCGACCTGGCCAACGTCATCAACGAGGCCGCGCTGCTCACCGCGCGCGAGCACGGCAACGTCATCACCGGTCCGGCGCTGGAGGAGTCGGTCGACCGCGTGATCGGCGGTCCGCGCCGCAAGAGCCGCATCATCAGCGAGCACGAGAAGAAGATCACCGCGTATCACGAGGGCGGCCACGCCCTGGCCGCGTGGGCGATGCCCGATATCGAGCCGGTCTACAAGGTGACGATTCTGGCCCGCGGCCGCACCGGCGGTCACGCGATGACCGTGCCCGAGGACGACAAGGGCCTGATGACGCGCTCGGAGATGATCTCCCGCCTGGTGATGGCGATGGGGGGCCGCGCCGCCGAGGAACTGGTGTTCCACGAGCCGACCACCGGCGCCTCCTCCGATATCGACCAGGCCACCAAGATCGCCCGCGCGATGGTGACCGAATACGGCATGAGCGCGCGGCTGGGCGCCGTCCGCTACGGGCAGGAACAGGGCGATCCGTTCCTCGGCCGCACGATGGGCACGGCCTCGGACTACTCGCACGAGGTCGCCCGCGAGATCGACGAGGAGGTGCGCAACCTCATAGAGGCCGCGCACACCGAGGCGTGGGCGATCCTCAACGATTACCGCGACGAGCTGGACAGCCTGGCCACCGCGCTGCTGGAGAACGAGACCCTGCATCGCCGGGAGCTCGAGGGCGTCCTGTCGACCGTCGACAAGCGGCCGCGGATAACGGCGTTCAACGACTTCGGCGAGCGCGTCCCGTCCGACCGGCCGCCGGTGAAGACGCCGCGCGAGCTGGCCGCCGAGCGCGGCGAGCCGTGGCCCGACGAGCAGGAGCAGGCGGTGCGGAAGGCCGCCGCGCAACCGGTTCCGGCCAACGGCTATCCGCCGGAGGGCTACCCGAATCCGCAGCCGGGCTACAACCAGCCGGCTCCGCGACCGGCGGGCTATCAGCAACCCGCGTATCCGCGTCAGAGCGGCGGTACGCACGGGTCGCGGCCCGATTACGGCGCCCCGGCCGGATGGTCGGCGCCGGGCTGGCCGCCGCAGGAGGATCCGCAGTCCGGCCGGCCCGGTTCGGGTCCCCAGGGCTCGGCCGCCCCTGGTTACGGCGGCGGGCCGGGCGGCTGGGCGCCGGGTGGCGGCCAGCGCTACGGGCGCCCGGGCTGGGGCCGTCCCGGTGATCAGGAGGGCTACCCGCAGCCGAACGGCGAGGGGGAAGGCGGCGACTGGGACGGACCGAACGGACGGCACTGAACGACCGGTGATTAGGCTCGACTGTTGAAGCGCCGGGGAATTGCCGGTGTTTCCGTCGCGTTCGAGGCTGCAGGGGCGTCGGCCCGTGATGCCGGGCGCGTCGAGTACTGAGTTGTGGAGGTGTCCTCGAGTGTCGGTCAACAACCGTGTCGTTGCCGGGTCCGATGGGTCGTCCTCCGCGGTCGCGGCGGGTGACGTCGCGCTCCACACCGGGCGGCCGTTCGATCAGGATCGGGCCGAGGCGGCCGTGCGGGAGTTGTTGATCGCGGTCGGCGAGGATCCGGACCGTCCGGGCCTGGCCGATACGCCGGCCCGGGTCGCGCGCGCCTACCGGGAGATGTTCACGGGCCTGTACACCGAACCGGATTCGGTGCTGAACACCACCTTCGACGAGGGACATCAGGAGCTGGTCCTGGTGCGCGACATTCCGCTGTACTCCACCTGCGAACATCACCTGGTGGCATTCCACGGTGTCGCGCACGTCGGGTATATCCCGGGCCCGCACGGGCGGGTCACCGGCCTGTCGAAGCTGGCCCGGCTGGTGGACCTGTATGCCAAGCGGCCGCAGGTGCAGGAGCGGCTCACCAGCCAGATCGCCGACGCGGTGATGCGCAAGCTGGATCCGCGCGGGGCCATCGTGGTGGTCGAGGCCGAACATCTGTGCATGGCGATGCGGGGCATCCGCAAGCCCGGCGCCAGCACCACCACCTCCGCGGTGCGCGGCCTGCTGCAGACCAGCGCGTCCTCGCGCGCGGAGGCCCTCGACCTGATCCTGCGTAAGTGAGCGGCGGCTGATGACCGGTCTGATCACTCCGCGTGCGGGGCGCTCCTGTGTGGTGATGGGGGTCGTCAACGTCACCAGCGATTCGTTCTCCGATGGCGGCCGCTATCTGGACCCGGCGCTGGCGGTCGAACACGGGGTGCGGCTGTACGAGCAGGGGGCCGACATCATCGACGTGGGCGGCGAGTCGACCCGCCCGGGTGCGGTCCGCGTCGATCCGGAGACCGAGGCGTCCCGGGTGGTTCCGGTGATCCGGGAACTGGTCGCGGCCGGCGTTCCGACCAGCGTGGACACCATGCGGGCGCGGGTGGCCGACGCCGCGGTCGATGCCGGGGTCGGCGTGATCAACGACGTATCGGGCGGGCGGGCCGATCCGGATATGGTGAAAGTCGTTGCGTCGGCGGAGGTCCCGTGGATCCTCATGCATTGGCGCGCCGATGCCGACTATCGGCACACCGGTCCGGCCGACCGGTACGACGACGTGGTCGCCGAGGTACTGGCGGAGTTGTCGGTCCAGGTGGATCTGGCCATGGCGGCGGGTGTGCATCCGAGCCGGCTGGTGCTGGATCCGGGATTGGGCTTCGCCAAGAACGCCGAGCACAACTGGGCCCTGCTCGGCGCGCTGCCGGAGCTGACCGCGCAGGGGCTGCCGATCCTGATCGGCGCCTCCCGCAAGCGGTTCCTGGGGGCCCTGCTGGCGGACGGCGAGGCCCTGCGGCCTCCCGACGGCCGCGAGGTCGCGACCGCCACCATCTCGGCGCTGGCGGCCGAGCACGGCGCATGGGGCGTGCGGGTGCACGACGTGCGTTCTTCGCTGGACGCCGTCGCCGTCACCGACGCCTGGTCGGCCCGGCGCCGCGCGAAAGGGGCCGCTCGATGACCGATCGGCGGAGCGAGCGCGGCCCGGCCGATTCCGACCGCATCGAGCTGCGCGGGCTGCGCGCCTTCGGGCACCACGGCTGCTTCGATTTCGAGCGTCGCGACGGTCAGGAGTTCATCGTCGACATCACCCTCCGGCTGGATCTCGCGGCGGCCGCGGCCACCGACGATCTCGCCGCCACCGTCGACTACGGCGCCCTGGCGGGCCGGGCGGTGGCGATCGTGCAGGGCCCGGCGCGCAATCTCATCGAGACGGTGGCCGCCGAGATCGCCGACGACGTGATGGCCGATGCGCGCGTCGCCGCCGCCGAGGTGGTCGTGCACAAGCCGTCGGCGCCGATTCCGCACACCTTCGGCGACGTCCGAGTGGTGGCCGTGCGCAGCCGCACCGACGGCGCGGACGCGGTGCCGGCGCGGGCCGGGTCGGGCAGTCGCACGGGAACGGTCGGATGAGTCGCGCCGTACTGTCGATCGGATCGAATATGGGCGACCGCCGGGCGCATCTGCGCAGCGTGGTCGACGCATTCGCCCCGCACCTCGTCGCGGTGTCCTCGGTGTACGAGACCGCACCGTGGGGCCCGGTGCCGCAGGAGCCCTATCTCAACGCGATCCTGCTGGTCGACGATCCGGTGGCGAGTCCGTGGGACTGGCTGCGACGCGGTCGGGACCTGGAGCGGGCCGCGGACCGGGTGCGCGAAGTGCGCTGGGGCGCACGGACTCTCGACGTCGACGTGATCCGGTGCGAGGAGCGGCGGACCGATGGCGCCCACCCGGTCCGCAGTACCGATCCGGAGCTCACGCTGCCGCATCCGCAGGCGCACCATCGCGCGTTCGTGCTGGTGCCGTGGCTCGAGGCGGATCCCGGGGCGGTGCTCGAGGTATCCGAGGAGCCGCGCCCGGTGCGGGAACTGCTGGCCGCCTTGCACCCCGCCGAGCGCGCCGGGGTGCACCGCACCGAACTGACGCTGCGACCGGCCGCGCCGGAGCGGCCGGAATCCGATCGGACCCGGTCATGAACGCCATGAAGCCGACCCGGCTGCTGGATCTGACGGCGAATGTGCTGCTGGCGGCGGTTGTCGCCTGGGTAGCCACGCGCTGGGCGTATTCCAGCTTTCCGTCCATCTCCGTGATCGCCGGCGCGTCCCTGTATCCGGTGGCCGCGCTGGAGGTGGTGCTGGCGTTCCTCGTCCGGTCCCGGGTGCAGGATCAGCGCGTCGGGGACGGCCCGAAGGATCTGCATCCGATCACCGTGGCGCGGGCGGTGGCGCTGGCCAAGGCGTCGGCGCAGGTGGGTTCGCTGGCCGCCGGCGTCTGGCTGGGTTTCCTCGTCTGGGTGTTCCCGCAGCGGTCGACGCTGCGCGCGGCGGCCGCGGACACCCCGGGCGCGATCATCGGCCTCGTGGCCGGCGTGCTGCTGGTGGCGGCCGCGCTGTGGCTGGAGCATTGCTGTCGCGCGCCGATCGACCCTCCGGACGAACCGGCAACGTGACAGCGACCCTTGCGGACGGGCCTTCCGACCTGGTCGCAAGCTGAATTCGGTCAACCGAGCTACCCTGTCGGGCATGGTTTCACCCTCCCGTAGCAGTACTTCCCGTCGGCGGCGGGTAGACGCGGGAAAATTGGTCGTCGGTGTATTGATTCTGCTCGGTCTGATTGCCAGTGTTTTTCTGGTCTTCAGCCACAACCTGCAACTGATCCGCATCGGCCTGGTGGCGGCCCTGTGGGCGGCCGCGATCGGCGTCCTGGCAGCCACCCGGTACCGCCGCGAGGCGGCCGCTGACCAGGCCAAGGTGCGTGGTTTGCAAACGGTGTACGAGCTACAGCTGGAGAAGGAGATCAACGCCCGCCGCGAGTACGAACTCGGGGTCGAGGCCCGGGTTCGCGAGGAGGTCGGCGCCGACGCCGCCGAACTGGCCGCCCTGCGCGCCGAACTCGCGGTGCTCCGGGAGAGCCTGCAGCGGCTGTTCGACGGCGAACTGCCGGTGGAGCGGCCCGCCCTGCGCGCCGACGCCGTGCGAATTCAGGAACTACCCGGAAAGCGGGCGAACGGTAACTCGCCGGAAGCCGACACCTGGGACGCGTGGAGTGTGCCCGCCGTGCCGCGCGGATCGCTGACGCCGGTCTTCGAGTCCGACCACCCCGAAGCCCCGATGTTCGCCAGCCCCGACGACGATCCGGTGACGGCCGAAACGTCCATCGTGACGCCGGACCGCACCCGGCCGGACTTCGAGGCATGGGCCGAGGCCGAGTACGAGCCCGAGTCCGACGACGAGTCCGGCGAATCCGGTCGATCCGGATCGCGCGCATGGGAATTCGAGCCGCCGTCATCGGATGCCGGATCCGCCGACCGCGGCGCCGATACGGGCGCGTGGAGCAACGGCCGGACCGCTGCCTCCGCTCCGGATACCGATCGTCCCGTTCGGCTGTCCGACCGTCCCGCGGTGGACGGGGCTGCCCGGTCCTCCTTCGGGGACGGTGAGGCTCGGTCCTCCTTCGAGGGCGGGGCTGCCCGGTCCTCCTTCGAGGACGGTGCTACTCGGTCCTCCTTCGAGGACGGTGCTACTCGGTCCTCCTTCGAGGACAGTGCTACTCGGTCCTCCTTCGAGGACAGTGCTACTCGGTCCTCCTTCGAGGACAGTGCTACTCGGTCCTCCTTCGAGGACGGCGAAACCCAGCCCTCGTGGTCGCCGTCGGCGGGTTCGCGTCGCCGCCGCCGCATCGAGTCCGGCGGGGACCATCCGGGCCGCCAGCTGTCGGTGGCCGAGATCATGGCGAATCTCCGCTCGGAGCAGAACAACTCGAACCGCTGAGCAGGCCCGCCCCGGTCGTGTCGGCGGTGGGGAACATCACCGGCCCCGGCCCTGTCCGCGGTGCGCGGCCGGGCCTATTCTCGAAGCGATAACGTCCGGTACCCGCGCGGCGGGACTGGAACGACTTCGAGAGGACAATGGTGACCTCTGATTCTTCGCGGCCCGATGCGGGCCGTGGGCTTTCGGACAGCGGCGGTGTTTCGGGGAATGACCCGGCGCCCGCACGCCTGACGGTGGGAATCGTCTCGGCGGGACGCGTGGGTTCGGCCGTCGGCGCGGCGCTGGAGCGTGCCGGGCACGTCGTATTCGGCGTGTCCGCGATTTCGGACGCGTCGGTGCGGCGGGCGCAGACCCGGTTGCCGGATTCCCGGATCCTGCCGGCCGAACAGGTCGCCGCGCGCAGCGAACTGCTGGTGCTGGCGGTACCCGACAGCGAACTGGCCGGTCTGGTCGCCGGTCTGGCGGCGGCGCGGGCGGTGCGCCCGGGCACGATCGTCGCGCACACCTCCGGCGCGAACGGCATCGCGGTGCTGGCGCCGCTGGCCGAACTCGGCGCCCGCCCGCTGGCGATTCATCCGGCGATGACATTCACCGGGCACGACGAGGACGTGGTCCGGCTGGGCAATGCCTGCTTCGGTATCACCGCGGCCGACGAGGTCGGCTACGCCATCGCGCAATCGCTGGTGATCGAGATGGGTGGCGAGCCGGTGCGGGTGCCCGAGGAACATCGCACGCTCTATCACGCGGCGCTGGCCCACGGCAGCAATCACCTGGTCACGCTGATCGTCGACGCGGTCGCCGCGCTGCGGGCGGCGCTCGACGGCCCGGGCCTGCTCGGTCAGCAGCAGGTGGACGAGCAGCCGAACGGGCTGGCCGAGCGCATTCTGGCGCCGCTGGCCTCGGCGGCGCTGGACAACGCGCTGCGGCGCGGACAGGCGGCGCTGACCGGTCCGGTGGCGCGGGGCGACACCGAGGCGGTCGCCGCCCATCTCGGCGCGCTCGACGAGGTCGATCCGCGGCTGGCGGCCGGCTATCGAGCCCTGTCGCTGCGTACGGCCGAACGCGCAGGCGCCGATACCGCGCTGATCGACCTGTTGACGGAATCCCGTCCGCGCCGTTCGCGGCGCGGCGGACCGGAAGGTGAAAGCGGTGCGTGAGCGCCGCGGGTGCGGTACCCGCTGCCCCCGGACGGCGCGGCCCGGCACGACCACGACAGGCCCCGGACGAGGAGAGAAGGGATGCTGATGTCCGATCCGATGCCGCGTCAGCAGGCGCTGCGTGCGGCTTACCGGCCCGGCGAGACGACCGTGCTGCACGACCCGGCGACGGTGACAGCGGTCTCGAACGCGCTGCGTTCGGCCGGTCGCAAGGTTGCGCTCGTGCCCACCATGGGTGCGCTGCACGAGGGCCATCTCGAGCTGGTGCGGCAGGCGCGGCGCACCAATCAGGTCGTGATCGTCTCGATCTTCGTGAACCCCTTGCAGTTCGGGGCCGGCGAGGATCTGGACAAGTATCCGCGCACCCTGGACTCCGATGTGGAGTTGCTGCGTGGTGAGGGTGTCGAGCTGGTGTTCGCCCCCAGCGCCGCCGAGATGTACCCGGATGGTCCGCGCACGTCGGTGCACGCGGGACCGCTGGGCGCCGAACTGGAGGGCGCGTCCCGGCCGACGCATTTCGCCGGCGTGCTGACCGTCGTCGCGAAGCTGTTCCAGATCGCCCGCCCGCACGAGACGTTCTTCGGCGAGAAGGACTATCAGCAGCTGACGCTGATCCGGCAGATGGTGCGGGACCTGAACTTCGATCTGAAGATCGTCCCCGTGGCCACGGTCCGCGAGCACGACGGCCTGGCCCTGTCCTCACGCAATCGGTATCTCGATCCGGTGCAGCGCGAACTCGCCACGACCCTGTCGGCGGCGCTGGCAGCGGGCCGGCACGCCGGTGGTCTGGGGCCGGACGCGGTGCTCGATGCCGCGCGCGCCGTGCTGGACGGCGTGTCCGGTCTCGACGTCGACTATCTCGAGCTGCGCCGCTCCGATCTGAGCCCGCTCACCGCGCCCGCTCCGCCCGAGTGGAGCGGAAATGCCCGGCTGCTGGTCGCCGCCCGCCTCGGCGGCACCCGCCTGATAGACAACACGGCCGTCTCCCTCGCGCGCGTAGACGGCCATCCGACCACTCCGCATGCCCAGCCCACCCGGGCGAACTCGTAGGAAGGGCGACGACGATGTTGCGCACCATGATGAAATCGAAGATCCACCGCGCCACGGTGACCCACGCCGACCTGCACTACGTCGGCTCGGTGACCGTCGACCCGGACCTGCTGGACGCCGCCGATCTGCTCGAGGGCGAGCAGGTCTGCATCGTCGACATCGATAACGGCGCCCGGCTGGAGACCTATGTGATCGCCGGCGAACGCGGTTCCGGAGTGATCGGAATCAACGGCGCCGCAGCGCATCTCGTGCATCCGGGCGATCTGGTGATCCTGATCGCCTACGGCATGCTGGACGAGTCCGAGCTGCGCGACTACGCCCCGCGCGTGGTGTTCGTGGACGAATGCAACCGCGCGGTGCAGCTGGGCTCCGACCCGGCGCACGCACCGGAGGGCTCGGGCCTGACCTCCCCGCGGTCACTGACCCCGGCGTGAGCGGTCTGGGTCGGGGGCAGGAGAGTAGGGGGCGGGTCGGATGTTGCTGACCATCGACGTGCGCAGTACCAGCATCGAGATCGGGCTGTTCTCCGGGAGCGGCGAGCACGCGAAACTCGAGCAGACCTGGCGGGTGCATACCAATCCGCTGCTGACCGCCGACGAATTCGCCATGCAGGTGCGCGGGCTGATCGGCGATCAGGCCGATCGGGTGGTCGGGGTGTCGGCGCTGTCCACGGTGCCGCCGGTGCTGCGCGAGCTGCGCGAGATGCTGAGCCGGTACTGGAGCCACGTGCCGCACGTGCTGGTGGAACCCGGTGTGCGCACGGGCATTCCGCTGCTGGTGGACAATCCGAAGGAGGTCGGCGCCGACCGCATCGTGAACTGCCTGGCCGCCTTTCACCGCTTCGACGCCCCGGCCGTCGTGGTCGACTTCGGCACCGCCATCTGCGTGGATCTGGTGTCGGCGAAGGGCGAGTTCCTCGGCGGCGTGATCGCGCCGGGCGTGGAGATCGCGACGGAGGCGATCGTGGAGCGCACCGCATTGCGCCGGGCCGAGCTCACCAGGCCGCGCTCGGTGGTGGGCAAGAACAGTATGGAGTGCATCCAGGCCGGGGCCGTCTTCGGTTTCGCCGGGCTCGTCGACGGGCTGATCGACCGCATTCGCGACGAACTCGACACCTTCGCCGGTGACAATGTCGTGGTCGTGGCCACCGGTCGGACGGCGCCGCTGATCGTGCCCGAGTCCGAGACCATCGAACGGCACGAACCGCATCTGACGCTGGACGGGCTGCGGGTGGTCTTCGAGCGCAATCTGCAGCGCCGACGCTGATAATCTGCGGCGCCGGCGCTGTGCTGCGCCCGCCCGGCACCGGCGGATGTGGGGAATCCGACACGATGCTTGCGGCCGGTGGAACCGCTGCTAAACTCGCTGCCGTGACTTTCCGCGTGCGCGTTCAGGAGTGTTGTCGAGGCTGATTCGCCTCGGCCGATGTCGAGGCTTCGCAATCGCCCTCGACCATTCCCACTTCTCCTGGAGCCTCGCTCATGCGTTCCTCTGCAGTCAGTTATCCCGCGCGTATCCGGGCGTCTTCGCCCGCCGCCGTTCCGGCGGTTGCCGGTGTCCGGCTCCCCACCGAGGTCACCGAGCGACCGGTCGCCTCCGCACTGCCCACCCGGCTGCGCCCGGCCGACCTGTTGCGGCTGACCGACGAGGGCGCCGAGGACGTGCTGGCCGGGCGCTACGACCACCTGTTCCCGGCCGGCGGCACCTGGCCCGCCGGTAACCGCTGGGCCGCCCGGCTGCTCAGCGACGAAGAGGTCGACGTCTGGCTGATCAGCTGGGTTCCCGACCGTTCCACCGAACTGCACGATCACGCGGGTTCGCTCGGCGCGCTCACCGTGCTCAGCGGCGCGTTATCGGAATTCCGTTGGAACGGAACGGAATTACGCCAGCGCACGCTGTCGGCGGGGGACCAGGCGTCGTTCCCGCTCGGCTGGGTGCACGACGTGGTCCGCGCGCCCGATCAGTTCGCCGGCGCGCCCGAACCGTCGAATCCGACGCTGTCGGTGCACGCCTATTCCCCACCGCTCACCGCCATGTCCTACTACGAGGTCACCGGCCACGGCACGCTGCGGCGCTCCCGGACCGTCCTCACCGACCAGCCCGAAGGCGATGTGAAATGACCCACTTGACGATCGATGCCATGTTGGAGAACGCGCGGTCGCAGTTGCGGCGGGTCTTCGCGTTCGAGATGCCGGAGGCGATCGGCAGAGGCGCGCGATTGGTCGACATCCGGCCGCAGGCGCAGCGCGTGAAGGAGGGCACGTTGCCCGGCGCGCTGGTGATCGAGCGGAACGTGCTGGAATGGCGGCTGGATCCGACCAGTTCGGCCCGGTTGGCCTCGGCCACCGATCACGACGTGGAATGGATCGTCGTCTGCTCGGAGGGATACACCTCCAGCCTGGCCGCGGCCTCGTTGCAGCAACTGGGATTGCATCGGGCCACCGATCTGGTGGGCGGGTATCAGGCGCTGAAGGCCGCCGGATTGTTGTCGGTCGCCGCGGGCGCCCCGCACATCGCCCGCGAGGCCGCCGCCCTCGCCTCGCTGTAATTTCGCCGATCGCACCCGAATTCGAGCGCGACACAGCGGATTTCGACATCGTGTCCGTTGCGTCGCAATTACTCGATCGGTTGTGGTGGGTGCCGGAGGACCGGCCGAGCGTTCCGCCGATGCCGTTTTGCCGCCGCCCGCGGGGCCGCTCGGGCGGCGCGCAAAACCTTTTCCGGCGGCACGATAGGGTAGTTCGCTGTGAGCACCCCGAACACCCCTTCGTCCGGTGGCTCCGCGGGTTCGGTTCCCGCGGGGCAATCCCGACCTGCCGCAGCGGAAGTCGACGTTCCCGAGCAGATGCGGATTCGCCGGGAGAAGCGTGATCGCCTGCTCGCCGACGGCGGCCAGGCGTATCCGGTGGTGGTGCCCCGCACGCACACCCTGGCGGAAATTCGTGCCGCCTATCCTGAGCTGGCGGCCGATACCGCCACGGGGCAGCAGGTCGGCGTGGCCGGGCGGGTCATATTCACGCGCAATACCGGCAAGTTGTGTTTTGCGACGCTGCAGGAGGGGGACGGCACCAAGCTGCAGGCGATGATCAGCCTGAACGGCGTCGGCGCGGACGCGCTGGCCGCCTGGAAGGCCGACGTGGATCTCGGCGATGTCGTTTTCGTGCACGGTGAGGTGATCTCCTCGCGCACCGGGGAATTGAGCGTCATGGCCGATTCCTGGTCGATGGCGGCGAAGGCGCTGCGGCCGTTGCCGGTGGCGCACAAGGAGATGAGCGAGGAGTCCCGGGTTCGTCAGCGCTATGTCGATCTGATCGTGCGGCCGGAGGCGCGGGAAATGGCGCGCACCCGGGTGCGGGTGGTGCGGGCGTTGCGAAATGCTTTGGAGCGCAGGGGTTTTCTCGAGGTCGAGACGCCGATGCTGCAGACGCTGCACGGCGGTGCCGCCGCACGGCCGTTCGTGACCCACTCGAACGCCCTCGATATGGACCTCTACCTGCGCATTGCTCCGGAGTTGTTCCTCAAGCGCTGCGTGGTCGGCGGCCTCGAGAAGGTCTTCGAGATCAACCGGAACTTCCGCAACGAGGGTGCCGACTCCACCCATTCGCCGGAGTTCGCCATGCTGGAAACGTACGAGGCCTACGGCACCTACGATGATTCCGCGCGGATGGTGCGGGAATTGGTGCAGGAGGTGGCGCAGGAGGTCTTCGGCACCCAGGCGGTGACGCTGGCCGACGGCACCGAATACGATCTCGGCGGCGAGTGGAACACCGTGGAGATGTACCCGTCGCTCTCCGACGCCCTCGGCGTCGTTGTGACACCCGAAACGACCGTGCCGGAATTGCTGAAGCTGGCCGATCGGGTGGGCCTGGAAATTCCGCCGGACAAGGGGTATGGCCACGGCAAACTGGTCGAGGAACTGTGGGAGCACACCTACGGCGACAAGCTGTATGCGCCGACTTTCGTGCGCGACTTCCCGGTGGAGACTTCACCACTGACCCGGGAGCATCGCAGCGAGCCGGGAGTGACCGAGAAGTGGGATCTCTATGTTCGTGGCTTCGAGTTGGCAACCGGCTATTCCGAACTGGTGGATCCCGTGATTCAGCGCGAGCGGTTCATCGATCAGGCGAGATTGGCCGCCCAGGGCGACGACGAGGCCATGCGGTTGGACGAGGACTTCCTCGCGGCGATGGAACATGGTATGCCACCGACAACGGGTACCGGCATGGGAATCGATCGGTTGCTCATGGCCTTGACCGGCATGGGAATCCGGGAAACGATACTGTTCCCAATTGTGCGTCCGACGGCTCGCTGAGCAGTCGGAATCGAATGTCGAAGTCTCGTCTTGGAAATCTCGGAATTCGAGGTATTCTCGACTCGGGCATCGGCCTAGTATGCGGGTCGCACGATTTCGAGAGGACGTTCATCTCATGGCAAAGAAGGTCACCGTTAGCTTGATCGACGATGTCGACGGTGAGTCCACCGCGGACGAGACCGTCGAGTTCTCGATCGACGGTGTGTCGTACGAGATCGACCTGTCCGCGGCAAATGCGTCGAAGCTGCGGGACGGGCTGGAGCAGTGGGTCACCAGCGCACGCCGGGTGAGTGGTCGGCGGCGGAGCAAGCCGGCCGGCGGGACTACGGGCGCGACCAAGAGCCGGGTGTCGATGGACCGTGAGCAGAGCGCGGCAATTCGGGAATGGGCGCGGCGCAAGGGGCACAAGGTATCCGCGCGCGGACGTATCTCCGCCGACATTACCGAGGCATACAACAAGGAAGTCGGTCGTAGCAACTAGTTCTGGTCGTCGCAACCGGCAAGCGGGTGCGACGTCCGTTGTCGCTTTCGCCGCTGCCGTCCGGAGGAATCGTGCGCCGTCCGGGCGGCAGCGGTATTTTCATATCGATTCCGCATAACCGACGGGTGGCGTTTGTCTCCGTCGCGTGGTGCGTGATCTTGCTCGGTCGGGGGCGGCGCGGCACCATGGAAAGGTGCGAACGACGTCACTGGCCGAGTGGAGAGTTGAGGGATCGGCACAGTGACCGCATTTCACGAATCGTTCTTGCGATTCATCGATGACACGGGGCGGCAGGAGGAGTTCGTCCTTTCTGCCGACCGCGAGCGTGTCACGATCGGACGTTCGCAGCAGGCGGACCTGACCCTGTCCTGGGACGCCGAGGTGTCCCGCCTGCACGCCTCGCTGGAGTACCTGGGTGCACACTGGACGATCGTCGACGACGGCCTGTCCCGCAACGGGACGTTCGTCAACGGCGAGCGGTTGGTCGGCCGGCGCCGGCTGGCTCCCGGCGACCGCATCCGGATGGGGACCTCGCTGCTGTCGTTCCACGATTTCACGGGCGTCGCCGACGACGCCACCCGGACCTCGACCGGATCGCTGCCGACGCTGCGCTCGCTGACCGAGACCCAGCGGGCGGTGCTGATCGCGCTCTGCCGCCCGTACAAGAACAACGCCGGGTTCGCGACGCCCGCGCCGAACCAGCAGATCGCCGATGAGCTGTTCCTGAGCGTGGACTCGATCAAGACGCACCTGCGCACGCTGTTCTCCAAGTTCGGGGTGGAGGACCTGCCGCAGAACCGCAAGCGGGTGCGCCTGGCGATGCTGGCCATGCAGAGCGGGATAATTTCCGAGCGCGATCTGTAGCCGTCGCGGGCGGCCGGCCCTGTTCGCTGTCGGCGTACGTACTGGGGAAACGTTACGGGCGGTGGTCGCGTTATGACTGAATGAGTCGTACTGTCGCCGGTTCGCAATAGGGTGGACGGACGACGACCGTGACCCCCGGCAACTAGAGTGGAGGCTGGGGAGGCAACCCCAGGGCTTCATGGCAGGCTGGCGCAGCAGGTGTGAAGCACACGGCAGAGCAGCGCCGGACAGCCGTAGAAAGCGGAGCAGGAAGTGAGGGAGCGATGTTCGAGAGGTTCACCGACCGCGCGCGGCGCGTCGTTGTCCTGGCCCAGGAAGAGGCCAGGATGCTCAACCACAACTACATCGGCACCGAGCACATCCTGCTGGGCCTGATCCACGAGGGTGAGGGTGTCGCGGCGAAGTCCCTGGAGTCCCTGGGCATTTCGCTGGAAGGTGTGCGCAGCCAGGTCGAGGAGATCATCGGGCAGGGCCAGCAGGCGCCGTCCGGCCACATCCCCTTCACCCCGCGCGCCAAGAAGGTGCTGGAGCTGAGCCTGCGCGAGGCGCTGCAGCTCGGCCACAACTACATCGGCACCGAGCACATCCTGCTCGGTCTGATTCGCGAGGGCGAGGGCGTGGCCGCCCAGGTGCTGGTCAAGCTCGGCGCCGACCTCAACCGGGTGCGTCAGCAGGTCATTCAGCTGCTGTCCGGCTACCAGGGCAAGGAGCCGGTCGAATCCGGCGCCCGCGGCGAGCAGGGCACCCCGTCCACCTCGCTGGTGCTCGACCAGTTCGGCCGCAACCTGACGCAGGCCGCGCTGGAGGGCAAGCTGGATCCGGTCATCGGCCGCTCGAAGGAGATCGAGCGCGTCATGCAGGTGCTCAGCCGCCGCACCAAGAACAACCCGGTGCTGATCGGCGAGCCCGGTGTCGGTAAGACCGCCGTGGTCGAGGGCCTGGCGCAGGCCATCGTCAACGGCGAGGTCCCGGAGACGCTGAAGGACAAGCAGCTGTACACCCTCGACCTGGGATCCCTGGTCGCGGGCAGCCGCTACCGCGGTGATTTCGAGGAGCGCCTGAAGAAGGTGCTGAAGGAGATCAACACCCGCGGCGACATCATCCTGTTCATCGACGAGCTGCACACGCTGGTCGGTGCCGGTGCCGCCGAGGGCGCGATCGACGCGGCCTCCATCCTGAAGCCGAAGCTGGCCCGCGGTGAGCTGCAGACCATCGGCGCCACCACCCTCGACGAGTACCGCAAGTACATCGAGAAGGACGCCGCGCTGGAGCGCCGCTTCCAGCCGGTCCAGGTGGGGGAGCCGACGGTCGAGCACACCATCAACATCCTCAAGGGCCTGCGCGACCGGTACGAGGCGCACCACCGGGTGTCCATCACCGACGGTGCCCTGGTGGCCGCCGCAACGCTGGCCGACCGGTACATCAACGACCGGTTCCTGCCGGACAAGGCGATCGACCTGATCGACGAGGCCGGCGCCCGCATGCGCATCCGCCGCATGACCGCACCGCCCGACCTGCGCGAGTTCGACGACAAGATCGCCGACGCCCGCCGGGAGAAGGAAAGCGCGATCGACGCGCAGGACTTCGAGAAGGCCGCGCGGCTGCGCGACAAGGAGAAGCAGCTCGTCGCCAAGCGCGCCGAGCGCGAGAAGCAGTGGCGTTCCGGTGATCTGGACGTCGTGGCCGAGGTCGACGACGAGCAGATCGCGGAGGTGCTGGCCAACTGGACCGGTATCCCGGTGTTCAAGCTCACCGAGGAGGAGACCACCCGTCTGCTCCGCATGGAGGACGAGCTGCACAAGCGGATCATCGGCCAGGAGGACGCGGTCAAGGCCGTTTCCAAGGCCATCCGCCGCACGCGTGCCGGCCTGAAGGATCCGAAGCGTCCGTCCGGTTCGTTCATCTTCGCCGGTCCGTCCGGTGTCGGTAAGACCGAGCTGTCCAAGGCGCTGGCGAACTTCCTGTTCGGCGACGACGACGCGCTCATCCAGATCGACATGGGCGAGTTCCACGACCGCTTCACCGCCTCGCGGCTGTTCGGTGCCCCTCCGGGCTACGTCGGCTACGAGGAGGGCGGCCAGCTCACCGAGAAGGTGCGCCGCAAGCCGTTCTCGGTCGTGCTGTTCGACGAGATCGAGAAGGCCCACCAGGAGATCTACAACACCCTGTTGCAGGTCCTGGAGGACGGCCGCCTCACCGACGGTCAGGGTCGCACGGTCGACTTCAAGAACACCGTGCTGATCTTCACCTCGAACCTCGGTACCTCGGACATCTCGAAGGCCGTGGGTCTGGGCTTCACCCAGTCCAACAGCGAGGGCTCGAACTACGAGCGGATGAAGCTCAAGGTCAACGACGAGCTGAAGAAGCACTTCCGGCCCGAGTTCCTCAACCGCATCGACGACGTGATCGTCTTCCACCAGCTCACCACGGATCAGATCGTGGAGATGGTGGATCTGATGATCGGCCGCGTCGGCGTGCAGCTGAAGAACAAGGATATGGAGATGGAGCTGACCGACCAGGCCAAGAGCCTGCTCGCGAAGCGCGGCTTCGACCCGGTGCTGGGTGCGCGGCCGCTGCGTCGCACCATCCAGCGCGAGATCGAGGACCAGCTGTCGGAGAAGATCCTGTTCGGCGAGCTGGTCGCGGGCCAGATCGTCGAGGTGGATGTCGAAGGCTGGGACGGCGAGGGTGCCGGCGAGGACGCCAAGTTCACCTTCACCGGCCGGGACAAGCCCGCCAAGCCGGCCGAAGACGAGGGTGAGCCGGTGGCCGCGCTGGCCGGCGAGTCCTCGGCGGCGTCCGGAGAGTAGATCGCACCGAGAGCCCCGCTTCCCCAGGTTTTTCCTGGGGAAGCGGGGCTCTCGCATGTCCGTGAACGGATGGGGGACAGCTCGCAGCGCCGGAAATTCGGTGGCGGAACTCGCAGGGTTCGAGGCATCGTCGAACGGACCGACCGCGAAAGGACCGCATGCTGACCGAGACACAGATAGCGGAGTTCGTCTCCGCCGGGTTCGTGAAGGTGGACCGGGCGTTCCCCCGGGAGGTCGCCGACGCCGGGCGGGAGGTCCTGTGGCGGGCAACGGGCTGCGATCCGGACGACCGGTCGACGTGGACGCAGCCGGTGATCTGGCTGGGCGACCATGCCGAGGAGCCGTTCGGGCAGGCGGTGAATACCGCGTCGCTGCACGAGGCGTTCGATCAGCTGGTGGGTCCGGGGCGCTGGCTGCCGCGGATCAGCCTGGGCAGCTTCCCCATTCGCTTTCCCAGCTCGGCGGATCCGGGCGGTGACGGCTGGCATATCGACGCGAGCTTTCCGGGCGACGACCCGGACGACTTCATGACCTGGCGGATCAACCTGTGGTCCAAGGGCCGGGCGCTGCTCATGCTGTTCCTGTTCTCGGATGTGGATGTCGACGATGCCCCGACCCGTATCCGGGTGGGTTCGCATCTGCGCATGCCGAAGGTGTTGGCGCCGTTCGGCGAGGACGGCGTGGGGATGGGGAGTGCGGGCCCCGGAGGAATGCTCGAGGCGTATGCGGCGACCGCCGACCTGCCGGAGGTCCGAGCCACCGGCGAGGCCGGGGACGTCTATCTGTGCCATCCGTTCCTGGTGCATGCGGCGCAGCCGAATCGCACGGGGCGGCCCAAGTTCATGGCGCAGCCGCCGCTGCTGTCGCGTGAGCCGTGCACCCTGAATCGGCCCGACGACGCGTATTCCCCCGTCGAACAGGCGATTCTGCGTGGACTGGACGGTATTCCCGCTGCCTCGGTGGAGACCCGGTAGCGAGCGCCGGCATTCCTGGCCTCGCGCGGAACTCGGCGCGACAGGTCGCGGATGGTATCGGCCGGGGCGGGTCGATCGGCTGGGCGATCGCCACCGGCGCCGCGATGGATTCGCGGACCGGGCCGGATGCGAAGGTGGCTCACCCGGGCCCGGTGCCGGCCGGAGCGATTCAACCGAACGACATGATCGCGCCGGAACCGCCGGCGGCCGCGAACTCGAAGAACCGCACCAGGTTGTCGTAGTTCACGCGCAGATAGTCCAGGGCCTCGGCACCCTCGTACCAGATGTTCGGGTAGACGTTCTGCGCCGTCATGCGTCCGGGGTCGAAACAGCGGGCCAGTCGCTCGAACGGCGTGCTGCGCAACAGGTCCGCGGCGCGGTGGACCAGGTCGGCATCCCATGCGCTCAGCGTGCCGTCGGAGCCGATCGACTCGCCCTCCATGTACAGGTCGAGCCCCAGGTGGGCGGCCTCGAACAGGTAGCGCAGGCCGTCCCATGCCTTGTCGAGATAGCCGTCCGGTTCGCCGTCGCGATCCAGCGACCACAGGAATTCGTGCACATTCTCCGGATTCGCATCGATCCGGTTCAGTTCGGCCGGTGTCACCCGGCTGAACGACATCACCATACCCATCGCAGATCCCCCCAGATGTGATAGCGGTTTTCGTGCCGCCGAGGCTAGCCGGGGGCACCGACAGGTTCGCCGCACGCGGACGTCGCGCGGCTACTGCCACCCCGGACGTACCAGGCCCGATTCATACGCCATGACCACCAGCTGGGTGCGGTCACGCGCGTCGAGTTTCAGCAGGATTCGGCTCACGTGCGTGCGCGCGGTCGCTGGGCTCAGGAACAGTCGCTCGGCGATCTCCGCATTGGTGAGGCCCTCGGCGACCAGCCGCATCACCTCGCGCTCGCGGTCGGTCAGCCCCGTCAGCTCGACGGCAGGCGCGGGCTTGGCACGCGAGGCGAATTCGGCGACCAGGCGCCGCGTGACGCTGGGCGACAGCAGCGCGTCGCCCGCCGCCACCACCCGCACCGCCTTCACCAGATCGGCCGGTTCGGTGTGCTTGACGAGGAATCCCGTTGCGCCCGAACGCATCGCCTCGAAGACGTACTCGTCCAGTTCGAAGGTGGTCAGCACCACCACCTTGACCGCCGTCAGCTCGGGGTCGGCGGCGATCTCCCGGGTGGCGGCCAACCCGTCGAGGACGGGCATCCGGATATCCATCAGCACCACGTCGGGCCGCAGTGCCCTGGTCATCTGCACTGCATGCGCGCCGTTGTCGGCCTCCCCGACGACATCGATCCCCTCCTGCGCGTCCAGCAGCGCGACGAATCCGCCGCGCACCAGCGCCTGATCGTCGGCGACCAGCACCCGAATGCTCACGGCACCTCCAGCCTCGGCCGGTCCGTCGGCACACGACCTCGGCGCGCCGCTCGGATCGGAGCGGCCACCGACGTGCAACCGGCTTCCCACAGGTGATCCAGTATGCGGTGAGATCCGGTACCCGGGTTGTCCGGCGCCGCCCGTCGCACACCGTACCGAGCCGTGCGCGCTGTCCGCGTGCCTGGACGTCCGTGAGTGTCCAAGGGCCGCAAGGGGAATCCGGAGGCAAGGTGCAGTGGCGCCGAGCGGTCGGCGGCCGGTCCGGTCGCCGGTGCCGAACCGGGGAGCAGGAGGCGGGCGTGCGCCCGGAGGAGGCCGTCGAACCTCGGCTCGCTCGCCCGTGGTCCGTGGTGCCGAGTGGTCATCGGTCGGTTCCGCTGTCGGTGTAGAACTGGGGGGACCGGGAGGCGGGCGTGCGCCCGGAGGAGGCCGTCGAACCTCGGCTCGCTCGCCCGCGGTCTGTGGTGTCGAGTGGTCATCGGTCGGTTCCGCTGTCGGTGTCGTGCTGGGGGACCGGGAGGCGGGCGCGGACCCGGAAGCCGCCGCCGGGTCTCGGCTCGGCCGTCAGTTCGCCGCCGAGGGCGTGGGCGCGCTCGATCATTCCCGGAATTCCGTTGCCGCCGTTGTTCGCCGCAACCGGACCGCTGGTCGTCGATCCGCCGGCTTCGGGGCTTGCGGGAGGTGTGTCGGCGTAGTCCGTTCCGGCCGTGGCGTTTTCGTAGCCCGTCCCGGAGGCGTCCTTGTCGCCGGCCGCGGCTGTTCTTTCGTAACCGCCGATTGTGGACGATTGTGGACATTCGCGAGGGGGTGAACTGTCGATGGTCAGGCGTACGGTGCCGGGCGAGTAGTCCACGGTGACAACCGCTTCCGAGCTCGGGGCGTGGCGCAGCACGTTGGTGAGCGATTCCTGCACGATGCGCGCGGCGGCGCCGTCCAGCACGGCGGGCAGCCGCTGCGCGGTCCCGCGAATATCGGTTCGAACGGTCAGGCCGGCCGCGCGGGGCGGGCCGAGCAGCGTATCGAGGTCGCCGATGCCGACGGCCGGACTCGTCGGTACCGCAACGGTTCCCGCGCCGGCCCGGATGGAGCGCAGCAGCGCGTGCACCTCGCCGAGGGCGTCGCGGCTGGCCTCCTTGATCGCCGCCAGCGACGTGGCCGCCTGCTCCGGCTTGCGGTCCAGCAGTTCCAGCGCCACCGACGACTGCACATTGATCACCGACAAGCTGTGTGCGAGGACATCGTGCAGCTCGCGGGCGATGGCCAAGCGTTCCTCGGTGGCGCGCTGCTCGCGCCGGGCCAGCTCGCGGGCGCGTTCGGCCCGTTCGTTGGCACGGGCGGCCTCCGCGCGTTCCCGCCGCGCCACCAGCACGGACCGGCGCTGCCGGATACCCTCCGCCACCGCCACCAGGACGGCCAGCCAGGCCAGCAGGCCGGCGGCCTGCCAGCCGTTGGTCGAGTAGCCGCGCAGCGCGGGCACCGGCCACACCATCAGCAGATAGCCCACCGGCAGGAACGGGTAGGTGTACCAGCGCGAACACCGGGCGGCGGCGGTGAGGAAGGCGAACACCAGCGAGAGGAAGATGGGTCCGTACCCGTATCCGATGAGCAGGTACGCCGCCGTGACGGCCAGTACGCCGAGGAACACGGTCCGCGGGTGAGTGCGGCGTACCACCAGCAGCAGCGGTCCGGCGAGCAGCAGCGCGAAGCCGAGCGCGTCGAGGTCGCGGGTTCCGCTCTGGTGCAGGTTGGCCAGGTTCCCGAAGACGAGCTGCACCGCGGCGACGATCATCGCCGGCAGCACATCCCGGCCGTGCGGCCGCGCCTTCGGTTGCACACTCGCACGGTAGCCGGGGCTACGGGGAAACGGGGGCATCGCGCGGCGAATTACGTCTGGATACGTATGCCGGATCGCTCCGTGCGGCGGATGTGTCGACCGAGGTCCCAGGCGGATTCTCGATGCCATGAACGATTCGGCACACGACAGCGACGGCACCCGGACCACCGATGCGCCGACTCCGGCCATCCCGGGCCGAGTCCCGGGCGGCGACGCCGGTGGCCGTCCCGACACTCTCTCGGCGACGGTCGTCGCAGGACCGGACCCGGTTGCCGCTCGGCCCGACCGGGCCACACCCCAGCCGGATCCGGCTGCTGTTCGCCCGGACTCGGCCATCGTCCGGCCGGATCCGGCTGCTGCCCGACCGGCCCCGGCCGCCCCTGGTGTGGACTCGGCCGCCGCTCGCCCGGACTCGGCCGCCGCTCGCCCGGACTCGGCCGCCGTCCGCCCGGACTCGGCCGCCGTCCGCCCGGACTCGGCCGCCGTCCGCCCGGACTCGGCCGCCGTCCGCCCGGGCGCGGCCGGGTCCGATACGGTCACTGCCCGGCCGGCCCCGGCCGACACGGTTGTGGTCACCGAGGCCCTGACCAAAAGCTATGGCTCGCACACCGCCGTCGACGCCTTGCATATGACCGTCCGCGGCGGCGAGATCTACGGCTTCCTGGGGCCCAACGGCGCCGGCAAGACGACCACGCTGCGCATGCTGGTCGGCCTGATCCGACCCAGTTCCGGAACGGCGACCGTGCTGGGTGGTCGGCCGGGCGATCCGGATACCTTGCGGCGCATCGGCGTTCTCATCGAAGGGCCCGGCTTCTATCCGTACCTCTCGGGCCGGGACAATCTGCGGGTGCTCGCCCGCTATCGCGGGACGTTCGACCGTCGTCGGCGTTCCGGTTCGGGCGGCCCCGCCGACGTGCGCACCGCTGACGCGCCGAGTGCTCTTTCCCGCGAGAGCGGCCGCAACGGTCTCCCCGCGGGCACCCGAACCCGCGACACCCGCGCGCTGCACGACGATGTGGAACACGTGCTGCACCGGGTCGGGTTGACGGATCGGGCCGACGAGAAGTTCCGCGCCTACTCGCTGGGGATGAAGCAGCGGCTCGGTGTCGCCGCGGCGCTGCTGGGCCGCCCGGACCTGCTCATCCTCGACGAACCCACGAACGGGCTCGACCCGGCCGGCATGGCCGACATGCGCGAGCTCATCACCGGGCTCGCCGCCGACGGGCACACCGTCGTGCTGTCGTCGCACCTGCTCGGCGAGGTGCAGGAGATCTGCGATCGCGTCGGCGTCATCTCGCGGGGCCGCCTGCTCACCGAGGCGACGGTGAGCGAACTACGCGGTGCCGCAACGCTTTTCCTGCGAGCAGAACCGATCGAGCTGGCCTTCCCGGCCGTTCGGGGCGTGGCGGGCGATCGATCCGCGTTGCTGACCGCCACCGGCATCAGAGTCGATGCCGGCACGGCAATGGCGCCGGCGGTGGCGCGCGCGGTGATCGCGGCCGGTGCGGACCTGCTGGAGCTACGCACCGACGAAAAGTCGCTGGAGGAGGTCTTTTTCGAGATGACGCAAACGGAGGAAGTACGATGAAAGACCTGTTGGCTTGTGCCAGAGCGGAATTCACCCGGTTGCGGAAGTGGCCCGCGTTCTGGATCGTGCTCGGCACGTGGATCCTGTTGAATCTCACGTTCGCCTATCTGTTCAACTATCTGGCCTACACCTCGGGCGAAGGCTCCCGGATGTCGAACGGTCAGCCGCGCGACGTGCTGCTGCATCTGATGCTCCCGGCCGCGGTGCCGGAGGTGTTCACTCAGGGTATGGCGATGTTCGGCGGTGCGTTGATGCTGGTGCTCGGTGCGCTGGTGGTCGGCGGCGGATACGGCTGGGGGAGCTGGAAAACCGTTCTCACCCAAGGGCCTTCGCGGACGAATGTGATCGGCGGGGCGGTGCTGGCGCTGACGGCGGTGGCGGTGGCGCTGGTATGCGCGGCCTTCGTGATCGACACCGGCGTGGCCGCCGTGATCGCCGGTACGCAGCACGAGTCGATGGCGCTGCCGTCGGCCGGCCGGTCTCTGATCGGTATCGCCACGGGCACGGCAATTCTCGGCATGTGGACGCTGGCGGGAGCGTTGATCGGTGCGCTCGCGCGGGGCCCGGCGCTCGCGGTCGGTCTGGGCCTGGTCTGGGTGCTGGTGGTGGAGAACCTGCTGCGCGGTGTGGGAGCGATCTTCTCCCCGGTCCGGGTCATCACCGACCATCTGCCCGGCACCGCCGCCGGCTCGCTGGCCGGTGCGATGCGCACGGCCGGGGGAGCGGCGACGCCCGGGGTTCTCGACATTCTGTCCCGCCCGGCATCGTTCGTGGTCCTGGCCGCCTATGTCGTGGCGTTCGTCGGTGGCACGGTGTGGCTGGTCCGCCGCCGCGACATGATCTGAGCGGCAACACTGTTCGGCAGCCGCCGGTGCCCGTGGCTCCGGCGGCTCCGGCCGTCCGGGTCGCTGTCGGCCGGGACAGGCCACGCCGTACGTGGCGCGCCCGGCGCCGGTCGTCCGGACGAGTGACCGTCCCCCCGATTTCTCCTAGCCGACTCCATGAAGAGGTACGGCAGTCCGCCACGAGCCGGTAGGTTCGACAGCGGACGGCAATGCGTTTCCGACTGTGAAAGGACAGTGATGCCAACACGTACCGCGCGCACCGCTTGGACCGGGGGTCTGCAGGACGGCTCGGGCCAGGTCGAACTGGCGAGTTCCGGCGTCGGCAAGTTCGATGTGTCGTTCCCGAAGCGGACCGCCGACACCGCCGAGGGCACCACCAGCCCGGAGGAACTGATCGCGGCTGCACATTCGTCGTGTTATGCCATGGCGCTGTCGGGGCAGATCGCCACCGCCGGCGGCACCGTGCAGAGCCTGGCCGTCGACGCCGATGTCACCCTGGGCCCGGATCCGGCGGGCGGTTTCCACATCAGCACCATCAAGCTGACCGTCCGCGGCAAGGTCGACGGCCTCGACGCCGCCGGTTTCCAGGCCGCGGCCGAGGGCGCCAAGGTCGGCTGCCCGATCAGCAAGGCCCTGGCGGGCGTCGGCACCATCGAACTGGATGCCGCGCTGGAGTCCTGACCGAGTAGGACCGGGCGTCGGCGCGGTACAGGGCGGCGACCGCGACGAGCACCGCCGCCACCCACATGCGCGGTGCGCAGCAGCGCCGACAGCCCGGCCACCTGAGTCTTCTCGAGTTCGCCCCGCCCCGTGGCGGCCAGCGCGGCCACGGGTCCGATGTTCCTGCCGTCAGGCTCGTCCGCGAGCAGGTCGGAGCCGCGCAAGTTCGACCGGAGAAGGCGCGAGCCTACGCGGAGACCTCGGCCTTCTTCCGGCCGGCGAATTCGGTGAGGGTCGCGAAGGCGAGCCCGAGCACGGCCCACAGCGTCGCCGACACGGCCAGTGACGACACCCGGAACTGCCACAGCAGCGTGGCCGGGAAGTCCCCCTTCACCTCGTTCACCCCGGGCAGCGCGATGTAGCCGATCGCCACCACGATCACGAAGACCGCCACCGCGGCGACGAGTCGCAGCGTGCCGGGTTGTGCCGAGAGCAGCCGATGGACGTACACCGCCGCGCCGACCGCCGCGAGTCCGAGCAGCACGGCCGCCAGCCACAGCCAGGTGCGCTGGTTGATCGTGTCCGGTTCGCCGACCGCGGGTGGGTTGGCCGGGTACTTGAAGAACGGCACCGCGGTGATCGCCAGCCAGCCGCACAGCCCCAGCGATACGGCCAGCTTCGGCCCGGGCAGGGCGGTGTGGCGGCGTGCGACGTTGGCGACGGCGGCGAAGATCGCGCCCAGCGCCAGGCCGCCCAGGCCGAGCGCCAGGAACTCGCCGAACCTCTGGCCGCCGCGGCTGACCAGCGGTTCCTCCGATTCGCCGTGGGAGTGGCCGGATTCGGCGCTCGACTCCTCGAGGGTGATCGCCGATTCGATCTTCGGCTCGCCGATCACGAATCCGACCGTTCCGGCGAGCAGCCCGGCGATCAGTCCGGCCAGCAGGCCGCGGAGCAGCAGGGTGGTGAACGATCCGGTCAGTGGCACGGCACGCCCAGCAGGTGCCGTCCGTCGTGCATCAGCTCGTGCAGGTACATCCCGCTGCGGGAGACCGCGCCCTGATCGAAGCCGACCAGGTACAGCGTGAGCAGTGCCAACAAGACGACGCCCACCGTCACGAGCACGGCGGCGAGGGAATCGGTTGCGCGGCTCGGGGTATGCGCAACGGCCATGGTGGTCCTCCTTCGGGGATGGTCGCGTCCCCGCGAGCCGATCTAGCAACGACGGTGCCGGTGTCTGGCTCTCCGGCGGATGCCGGATCACAGTGGCGCGACCGCCCCGGAATCACACCGGGTTACCGCGTCACCGTCGCTCTGGTCCTCTGAACTGTGACACCCTGAGTGACGTGGCGTCAACTGCCCGACCGGCATCCGGTCGCCGCTCACGATTGCCGATCGGCATCGGTGCGGCGATCGGGGCGGTGGTGGTGGTCGCCGCGATCGTGGTGGTGGTGCCGCGGGCGCCCGCCGCACCGCAGGGCTTTCCCTGTCCCGGCGACAGTGCATCGACGCAGCCCGGATGGGCGCCGGCGGCGACGTCGTTCGGCGCGGGCTACGACGCGCATCCGTTCGTCGGCAACGGCTATCTCGGACTGCGGATACCGCCCGCCGGTACGGGCTACGCGGAGACCGGGGAGAAGACCGGCTGGCCGCTGTATACGCCGCGCTACGACGGCGCGTTCGCGGCCGGTTTGTACGCGCGTGATCCGGCCGTCGCCGACGGACTGGCGACCGCCGCGGCGCTGCCGAACTGGTCGACTCTGCTGGTCGGGGTGGGCGACGAAACCTTCTCGCCCGCAACGCCGTCCGCTCAGGTGTCGAATTTCCGGCAGACGCAGTACCTGCGCTGCGGGCTGGTGCGGACCGAGCTGACCTGGACCACGCGCGACGGCCGCGCCACCGACCTGGTGTACGACGTGCTCACCGATCGCACCGATCAGCATGCCGCCGCGGTGCATCTGACCGCGACACCGCACTGGAGCGGCCGCCTGACGGTCATCGATCGGATCGACTTCGCCGGGGCGCGCCGCGTCGACCCGATCGCGGTGCCGAACCCGGACCCCGCCACGTACCTGGCCGAATTCCGAACCAGGACAACGAATGTGACCGGAGATGTGGCGTCGGTTCTGGATGCCGGGAGCCCGGCTCGGGCGGGGGAATCCGGCAGGCAGGCGACGATGGATGTCGCCTCGGGGCGGTCGCACGAGGTCACCAAGTTCGTCGGCGTCGACACCGGTCGCACCGCGCCCGATCCGGGCCGTGCCGCGGTCGGCGCCGCGCACCGGGCCGCGGCGCGGGGGTGGTCGAATCTGCTTGCGGCGCAGGCGAAGTCTTGGCGTGCGCTGTGGGATTCGGATATCGAGGTGCCCGGCCGGCCGGACGTGCAGCGCTGGGTCCGGGGCGCGCTCTACGCGCTGTACTCGGCGACGAATCCGCAGCAGGACAACAGTATTTCGCCCACCGGGCTGAGCAGTGACAACTACGCCGGACTGATCTTCTGGGACGCCGACATCTGGATGTACCCGGCGCTGCTGGCGTTTCGACCCGAACTGGCCCGGTCGGTGATCGACTACCGATTCGAGACCCTGCCCGGTGCGCGGGAGAATGCCCGGCGGCTCGGACATCCGGGCGCGTTCTACCCGTGGACCAGTGCGCACACCGGTGACCTGTGGAGCGAGTGCCACAGCTGGTCACCGCCGCACTGCGTGACGCAGATCCATCTGCAGGGCGATGTCTCGCTCGCCGCCTGGCAGTACTTCCTGGCCACCAAGGACATCGGTTACCTGCGCGAACGCATCTGGCCGATCATGTCGAGCCTGGCCGAGTTCTGGGCCGCGCGGGCGACGCCGAATCCGGACGGCAGCTACTCCGTCCGCGATGTCGCCGGACCGGACGAATACAGCAACGGCGTGGACGACGGCGCCTACACGAACGGCGTTGCGGCCGTGGCGCTCCGCAATGCCGTCACGGCCGCGGGCATAATCGGTGCCCCCGCGCCACCGGAGTGGACCGCCGTCGCCGACCACCTGCGCATGCCGTTCGACGCGCAAGACGGGATATTCCTGCAGTACGACGGCTACCGTGGCACGCGGATCAAACAGGCCGACACCGTGCTGCTGCAATATCCGCTCGAATGGCCGATGGCGCCGCAGGTGGCGGAGCGGACGCTGGACTACTACGCCGAGCGCACCGATCCGGACGGACCCGCCATGACCGATTCGGTGCACCAGATCGATGCGGCCGCGAGCGGTGTGCCGGGCTGTTCGGTGGGCACCTATCTGGACCGTTCGGCCCGCCCGTTCGTCCGCGAACCCTTCGGGCAGTTCGCCGAGGCGCGCGGGGAGAAGGCGGGCGCCACCGATCCGCTGGCCGGATCGCCGGCATTCGATTTCGCCACTCTCGCCGGTGGTTTCGTGCAGGAGTTCACCGGCGGGCTGGCCGGGTTGCGGTGGCGGGAAGACCGAGTGCGACTGGATCCGTTGTTGCCGCCGCAGCTGAGTGCGGGCGTTACGGTGCGCGGATTACGTTGGCAGGGAAGGATTTTCGATGTCTCGGTGGGTCCGGAGCGCAGCGAGGTCACGCTGAGGTCGGGGGAGCGGCTGCCGGTCGAGACAGGAAATGGTGTGCGGCAGGTGGATCCGGGCCGGTCGCTGGATCTGCCGACTCGGCGGCCGGACCTGACCCCGACCTCCGACGCGGCCCGCTGCAAGACCGCGGCCGCGTCCACCGAGCGCCCGGGCGACTACGCCGCCGCGGCGGTCGACGGCGATCCCGCCACCCGCTGGCTACCGGCCACCGACCGCGCCGACCTCACCGTCGACCTGGGTGCGGTCACCGCCGTGAGCCGGGTGGCGCCGGTATGGAGCGGTCCGCCTCCGCCGTCGTCCGAGGTGGCGATATCCCGGGACAACCGCACCTGGACCACCGTGGCACGCGGAACCGACGGCTCTTTGTCGGTTCCGTCCTACGCCCGCTACGTCCGCCTGCGGCTCGCAGGCGTGGATCCCGGTGCGGAGACAGGTGTTCGGGAATTGGACGTGATTCGCGCACCGGAATGACGGCAGCGGCGTCATTCCGGCGATGTCGGCTCCGGCGTTCTCGACGGTGCCCGCGTGGCGGTCCGGCAGCCGGTCTAGGACTTGGCCGGGACGTCCATCACGACCTCGAACTCCAGCAGCGACGCTCCGCTCGCCACCGGCTTGCGGTCGCTGCCCGCGTGCGCCTCCTTGGCCGGGCCGTCCCGCCACGCGGCGAACGATTCCTCCGAATCCCAGTGCGTGACAACGAAGTACCGGTCGTCACCGGCCACCGGGCGGAGCAACTGGAAGCCGAGGAATCCGGGGGAGTTCTCGACCGCGTGCGCACGGTGCGCGAACCGCTTCTCCAGTTCGGGGCCCGCGCCCTCGGGAACCTCGATCGCATTGATCTTCACAACAGCCATGTGCACCAGGCTAGCGCCGTCTCCGGGCCGCGGGCGCCCGACGTATCGTCGACACGATGCTGTACGACGAGGGCGGCACGGGTGTGCCGATACTGCTGCTGCACGGGCTGATGGGCAGTGCGCGCACCTGGCGGACGCAGCTGGACTGGCTGCGCGCGTTCGGGCACGTGTACTCCTTCGATGCCGCGGGACACGGCCGCCCGCCCCCGCCCGAGCTGACCACCGAGGCGTTCGTGGCCGATCTGGCGGCGGCCACGTCGGCGATCACCGAGCCGATGGTGGTGGTCGGGCATTCGATGGGCGGGCTGCACGGCTGGGTGTTCGCGGCGGAACATCCCGAGCGGGTGCGGGCCCTGGTGATCGAGGACATCGCCCCGGATTTCCGCGGCCGCACCGCCCGCGACTGGGCGGCCATGATCGAGTCCTGGCCGCAGCCGTTCCCGGACGAGGACGCGGTGCTGGACTACTTCGGCCCCGTCGCCGGCCGCTACTTCCTGGAGTCGTTCCGCCGCGACCCCGACGGCTACCGGTTACACGGGGCCGTCGCCACGTTCCGGGACATCTCGGAGGAGTGGGGAGTCCGCGATTTCTGGGCGCAGTGGCGTGCGATCCGGGTTCCGGCCCTGCTGGTCGAGGGCGAGTACACCATCACGCCGCCGGGGCAGATGCGCGAGATGGCGGCCGTCCACCCGAACGCCCGCCACGTCCTGGTTCCCGGCGCCGGCCACCTCGTCCACGACGACCGTCCGGAGCGCTACCGCACCGAGGTCGAGGAGTTCCTCCGCGAGATCCTCGCCTGAGCCCCTCGTCCGGGCGGATACCTGCACGGATTCCGGTCGAGGGCTCGCCGGACCGGCGGGACCATCGTTTGATGGCACGTGCCTTCAGTCGGCCCCGGTGGTCGTCGTATGCTCGTCGCAGCCCCCGAACAAAGGTGACCACACGATGATCGACTTCTCGATTCCCGCCGACCTGGCCGCCGAACGCGACCGGATCCGCCAGTTCGTCATCGACAAGATCGTTCCGTACGAGCGCGATCCCCGGCTGACCTCGCACGGTCCGAACGACGATCTGCGCCGGGAACTGGTCGAGCTGGCCCGGGCCGAGAAGTTGCTGACCGTTCAGGCCCCGGTGGAGCTGGGCGGGCGCGGCCTGTCGCATGTCGAGCAGGCGGTGCTCTACGAGGCCGCCGGCTGGTCCACCCTCGGCCCGGTCGCGATGAACTGCGCGGCCCCGGACGAGGGCAACATGTTCCTGCTGTCCAAGGTCGCGAATCCCGAACAGTCCGACCGCTACCTGATGCCGGTGATCGACGGCAGCCAGCGCTCGGTGTTCGCGATGACCGAACCGGACGGCGCCGGCTCGGACCCGGGGCAGCTGGCCACCACCGCCACCTTCGATGGCGAGAACTTCACCGTCAACGGCCGCAAATGGCTGATCACCGGCGCCGACGGGGCGAAGACCTGGATCATCATGGCCCGCCTGGAGGCCAATCCGCACTTGCCCGAGGGGCCCACTCTGTTCCTCGCCGAAGGCGGAAGCCCGGGCATCGTCGTCGAACGCACCATGAACACGATGGATCGCAACTACGTCGGTGGCCACGGCGTGGTCCGGTTCGAGAACCTGGTGCTGCCGAAGGAGTCGGTGCTCGGCGAGACCGGCCAGGCGCTGCGATACGCGCAGCTGCGGCTGGCCCCGGCCCGGCTCACGCACTGCATGCGCTGGCTCGGTGCCGCCGAGCGCGCACAGAGCATCGCCGTCGAGCATGCCAAGACCCGCACCGCCTTCGGCAGGCCGATCGGCGAGCACGAGGGTGTGTCGTTCCTGTTGGCGGACAACGAGATCGCGCTGCACCAGTGCCGGCTGACCATCTGGCACGCGTGCTGGCTGATGGATCAGGGGCACAAGGCCCGGCACGAGAGCTCGATCGCCAAGTCGTCGGTGTCCGAGGAGCTGTTCAAGGTCGCCGACCGCTGCGTGCAGGTGCTCGGCGGCATCGGCATCAGCGATGAGACGGTGGTGGAGATGATCTTCCGGGATATGCGCGCCTTCCGCCTCTACGACGGCCCGACCGAGGTGCACAAATGGGCAATCGGCCGGAAGGTGCTCCGCTGAGCCCTGCCGGCGCCGCCGACCGGCGGCGGCTCGGTTCCCCCTATGTCCCGGTGATCCGTCGTGGTTGCGCTGCCGCGCGGGTCTGTGTTCTGGTTGTTCGCGGTAGTCAGCCGTAGTCGGCAGGGCGGCGTTCGGCCGGTTCGAAGCCGGGCGCCGCGCAGCGTCACAGAACTAGGATCTTCTCGCATGAGTTCGGAACTGCACGTCGATGCCTCGGCCGGGATCGCCGTGCTCACGCTCAACCGTCCCGCCCAGCAGAACGCCATCACGCCGGCCATGGCCGCCGAATTGGGTGCGGCGCTGCGGCGTTGCGATTCCGAGGACGCCATCCGCGCGGTGATCATCACGGGTACGCCGCCCGCCTTCTGCGCGGGCGCCGACCTGTCGCACCGGGCCGGCGAGGTCACCGGAACCATCGATCCACCGCCGTGGCAGGTGCGCAAGCCGGTGATCGCGGCGGTGAACGGGCATGCGGTCGGGATCGGGCTGGCGCTCGCGCTGCAGTGCGACCTGCGGTATATGGCCCGTGACGCGGTGTACGGACTCAACCAGGTCCGGCGGGCGGTGCTCGCCGACGGCTACGCGCACTGGACGCTGCCGCGGCTGGTCGGCATGGCCAACGCCGCCGACATCATGCTCACCGGCCGCACCTTCGACGGCGACGAGGCGAAGGCGATGGGGCTGGCCAACAGCTGCCTGCCGACGGGCGAGGTGCTGCCGACCGCACTGGCCGTGGCGCACGACATCGCCGCCGGGTCGGCCCCGCTGCCGGCGGCGCTGTCCAAGCGGCTGCTGTGGGAGAGCCTGGGGATGAGCGCGGAGGCCGTCGGCAAGCTGGAGAGCGAACTCAATACCTATGTGGCGCAGAGCGTCGACGGCGGCGAGGGGATGGCAGCCCTGCACGATCGGCGGCAGCCGAAGTGGTCCGGCAGCGTCAGCACCGAATGGCCTGCCTGGGGCGTGCCGATCAGCCCCACGCGCCCCGGACTGGATTGATGTGCGGGCGGCTCAGGCGTTTCCGTCGGCGTTCCCGCCGAGCACCATCAGGAAGAACAGGATCCCGATCAGCGCCATCAGGATGGTGCCGACGACGCCGAGGATGTAACCGACCAGCACCTGCGTGCGGCCACCCAGCGCACCTTGCGAGGCCTCGATCTGGTCCATTGCCCGCTTGCCCAGCACCCACGCCACCGGACCCAGTGCGCCGCAACAGAATACGCTCAGCACGCCGAGTAGCAGCACCGTGGTGGCCTGCGGATGTTCCACCGCCTGGCTCGGTACCGCCTGCTCCTGCCAGTAGTACGGGTCGTTCATGGTCACCGATCAAGTCTAGGTGAGCCGTACCGGTTTGCGCCGGGTCCGCCGTCGCGTGTTCGCGGCGCGGAACCCGAACGGCGTGGTGGTGCGGGGATTTGCCCGCACTCGGGGTTTACGCCCGGCGCTGCCTGGCGATCTCGGCCAGCACCACGCCGGCGGCGACCGACGCGTTCAGCGACTCCACCGGGCCCGCCATCGGAATGCTCAGAATGGCATCGCAGGTCTCCCGGACCAGCCGGGACAAGCCTTTGCCCTCCGAGCCGACCACCACGACGGTCGGTGTGCCGCCGTCGAATTCGTCGAGCGTGGTGTCGCCGTCGGGATCCAGTCCGACAATCTGGAGCCCGGCGTCGGCGTAACTCTTCAGCGTGCGAGTCAGATTCGTGGCCCGGGCGACCGGCAGCCGGGCCGCGGCGCCCGCGCTGGTACGCCAGGCCACCGCCGTGACGCTGGCGCTGCGCCGCTGCGGAATCACCACGCCGTTCCCGCCGAAGGCCGCCACCGAGCGGACGACCGCGCCCAGATTGCGCGGGTCGGAGATGTTGTCCAGCGCCACCAGCAGCGGCGGCGTCCCCGCCGCGCGGGCGGCGTCGAGCAGATCGTCGGGATGTGCGTAGCGGTACGGCGGCACCTGCAGCGCGAGCCCCTGATGCAGCCCGTTGTTGCTCATCCGGTCCAGATCGGTGCGCGACACCTCCAGGATCGAAATCCCGGTATCGGCGGCGAATTTCACCGCCTCGGTGAGCCGTTCGTCGTTCTCGGTGCCCACCGCCACGTACAGCGCGGTCGAGGGGACGCCGGCGCGCAGGCACTCCACCACCGGGTTGCGGCCCAGCACCAGCTCCGGACCGTCGTCGCCCTTGCGGGGGGACGGGCGACCCGGGGTGCGGCCCTTCGTCTGTGCGGTCTTGGCCGCCGCGCGCTTGGCGGCCGGGTGGTTGGTGCGCATGTGCGCGGGCGGGGTGGCACCCCGGCCCTCCAGGCCGCGGCGGCGCTTACCGCCGGAGCCCGTGGTCGCGCCCTTCTTGCTGCTGCCCTTGCGGATTGCGCCCCGCCGCTGCGAATTGCCTGCCATCAGTTCGCCTTCCGTATCGTGCGTGCTGCCGGCGTGGAGGCGGCGCCCCTCACGTGTCCTCGCCCCTCACGTGTCCTCGCCCCTCACGTGTCCTCGCCCCTCACGTGTCCTCGCCCCTCACGTGTCCTCGCCCCTCACGTGTCCTCGCCCCTCACGTGTCCTCGCCCCTCACGTGTCCTCGCCCCTCACGTGTCCTCGCCCCTCGCCCCTCACGTGTCCTCGCCCCTCACGTGTCCTCGCCCCTCACGTGTCCTCGCCCCTCACGTGTCCTCGCCCCTCACGTGTCCTCGCCCCTCACGTGTCCTCTCCCCTCACGTGTCCTCGCCCCTCACGTGTCCTCGCCCCTCACGTGTCCGCGGTCAGCGACCACTCCGGGCCGTCGGGGGTGTCGGTGACCGCGACACCGGCCTCCTTCAATCGGTCACGCACCGCGTCGGCGGTCGACCAGTCCTTGTCGGCGCGGGCCCGCTGGCGCCTGTCGAGTTCCGCGCGCACCAGCACGTCGAGGGCATCCAGGGCCGCCGACGAATCCGTCGCGGCGTCCCAGTGCGGATCCAGCGGGTCCACTCCGAGGATGCCCAGCATGGCGCGCACCGAACCGGCCAGCTCGCGGGCGGTGTCGGCGGCGCCGGATTCCAGGGCCCTGTTGCCCTCGTGCACGACGCGGTGGATCTCGGCCAGTGCCTTGGGGATTCCGAGATTGTCGTCGAGCGCCTCCGCGTATGCGTCGGTCCACTTGCCGACCGGAATCTCGCCGCCGCGTTCGGCGGTGCGGCGGACGAACGCCTCCAGCCGCTGATAGGTCTGTGCCGCGTCGCTCAGCGCCTGATCGGAGTACTCCAGCATCGAGCTGTAGTGCGCGCTGCCCAGGTAGAACCGGAGTTCCACGGCCCGAACGGTTTTCAGCACGTTCGGCACCGCCAGCGTATTGCCCAGCGACTTCGACATCTTCTCGCCGCCCATGGTCACCCAGCCGTTGTGCAGCCAGTACCGGGCGAACCCGTCGCCGGCGGCGCGCGACTGGGCGATCTCGTTCTCATGGTGCGGAAACACCAGATCCATACCGCCGCAATGGATGTCGAACTCGGCGCCGAGGTAGTACTCGGCCATCGCCGAGCATTCCAGGTGCCAGCCCGGGCGGCCCGGGCCCCACGGCGACGGCCAGGTCGGCTCGCCGGGCTTGGCGGCCTTCCACAGTGTGAAGTCGCGCGGATCGCGCTTGCCCTCGCCGGCGCTCTCGCCCTGGTGCACATCGTCGAGCTTGTGCCCGGACAGGCTGCCGTAGTCGGGGTAGCTGCGCACGTCGAAGTAGACGTTGCCGCTCGAGGCGTAGGCGTGGCCGCGGTCGATCAGTCGCCGCATCAGCTCGACCATCTGCGTGATGTGCCCGGTGGCGCGCGGCTCGACCGACGGCGGCAGCACTCCGAGCGCCTCGTAGGCGCGGTCGAAGGCGCGCTCGTGCGTGGTGGCCCACTCCCACCACGGGCGGTCCGCGGCGGCGGCCTTGTGCAGAATCTTGTCGTCGATATCGGTGACATTGCGGACGAAGGCCACGTCGTAGCCGCCGGCCGCCAGCCAGCGGCGCAGCACGTCGAAGGCGACTCCGCTGCGGACGTGTCCGATATGGGGTTCGCCCTGCACGGTGGCGCCGCACAGGTACACCGAGGCACGGCCGGGGACCAGCGGCGTGAAATCACGCAGGGTCCGCGTCTCGGTGTCGAACAGGCGCAGAGTCACGACCAGCCATCCTAGCTATGGGCAAAGAGCGAGAATACGAGCGGTTTATTGCAGGGTACGGGCGCACCGATCGGGCACGCACGCGCGGGTTCAGTGCGAACCCGGACAGTCCTCGGTACAGCGGCGCAGCAGCGCGGTTGCCACCGCGGCCACGCCTTCGCCGCGGCCCGTGAGCCCGAGGCCGTCCGTGGTGGTACCCGATACCGAGACCGGTGCGCCGAGTAGTTCGCCGAGCACCTGCTGGGCCTCGCCGCGTCGCGGCCCGATCTTGGGCCGGTTCCCGATGACCTGTACGGCGGCGTTGCCGATCGAATAGCCGGCCTCGCCGAGTAGCCGGCGTACCTCGGTGAGCATGGCCGCTCCGGATACGCCCGCCCATTCGGGCCGCCCGGTGCCGAACACCGCGCCCACATCGCCGAGCCCGGCGGCCGACAGCAGAGCGTCGCAGAGCGCGTGCGCCGCGACATCGCCGTCGGAGTGGCCGGCGCACCCGCTCTCGCCCTCGAACAGCAGGCCCGCCATCCAGCAGGGGCGGCCGGGTTCGATCGGGTGTACGTCGGAGCCGATGCCGACCCGGATGTCGGGCGGGTCCGCGATGGTGTCGCCGCGTCCGCTCATCAGGACACCGCCTCGCGAATGCCGCTCTCGTCGAGCAGTGTTCGGGCCAGGTGCAGATCGAGCGGCGTCGTGATCTTGAAAGCCAGGGGATCGCCCGCGATCACGCGGACGCTCGCGCCGAGCCGTTCGACCAGGCCCGCGTCGTCGGTCACGGGCACGTCGTGCGCGTAGGCGTCGCGCAGCAGGCGGGCGTCGAAGCCCTGCGGCGTCTGGACGGCCCGCAACCGCGCGCGGTCCGGGGTGCCGGTCACGTCGCCGCGGTCGTCGATCGCCTTGATCGTGTCGGTCACCGGGACGCCGGGGACGACCGCGCGCTGCCCGGCCCGCAGTTCGCCGACCACTCGGGCGATCAGCGCCGGGGGCGTCAGGGCGCGGGCGGCGTCGTGCACGAGGACATGGGTCGCCTCCGGTGCGGCCGCGAGTCCGGCGCGCACGGAGTCGGTGCGTTCGGTACCGCCGGCCACCACGCTCACCGGCACGGGGCGAGGCTCGCGGTGGCCCGGGTGGGCGCCGGGCGCCGTCGTTGCGCGGGCGGCCGCGCGGGTGGTGAGGAGCACCTCCGCCTCGGCGATCAGTTCGGCGGGCACCATGATGACGATGCGGTCCACGACCCCGGAGGCGATCAGGCCGTCGACAGCGAGGGTGAGCATGGGACTGCCGCCGACCGGGACGAACGCTTTGGGCATCGACTCACCCAGGCGTACGCCCTGGCCGGCGGCAGGCACCAGCGCGACGACGTGATCGTCGTCGTGGGGTGAACTCACGGTCAGGAGGCCGCGGCGAGAACCTCGTCGAGCAGGGTCTCGGCCTTGACATCGTCGGTGCCCTCGGCAAGGGCGAGTTCACCGACGAGGATCTGACGGGCCTTGGCCAGCATGCGCTTCTCGCCGGCGGACAGGCCGCGGTCCTGCTCCCGGCGCCACAGGTCGCGAACGACCTCGGCCACCTTGTTGACATCGCCGGAGGCCAGCTTCTCGAGGTTCGCCTTGTAGCGGCGAGACCAGTTCGTCGGCTCCTCGGTATGTGGTGCGCGGAGAACCTGGAAGACTCGGTCGAGACCCTCCTGGCCGACGACGTCGCGGACGCCGACGTACTCCGCATTTTCTGCGGGAACCCGAACAGTGAGGTCGCCCTGGGCGACCTTCAGGACCAGATACTCTTTCTGCACACCCTTGATGGTGCGAGTCTCGATAGCTTCGATCAGCGCCGCTCCGTGGTGGGGGTAAACGACGGTGTCTCCGACCTTAAAAATCATGTGTCCCGTGCCCCTTTCGATGCTCACAGTTTAACATGCGACTCGGTAACGGCGCGATCAACGACGCAGGTCAGGGCCACAACGGGAGGGCCGTGGGGGTTGACAGAACGACATCTGTATGCATCCCCTTGTGCCAGAACGACTTTCCGGGCAGGACGGCTCCCGCCCGCCGCGGAGTTCCGTCGCGAGCGCCCGAGTGTCGAATCATAGAGGCGAGACACGAGCCACCTGCACGCGACTACTACGCTGCCTACTACTACTCTCCATCGTGGAGTGAGCCGGTCGACATGGAGGACAAGCCGTGACTGCCCTGAATGCCACCACAGCGTCGAAGACACCACGGCGTGCCGCTGTCGTCGTCGCCCTCGCCGCGGGTGCGGCACTCGCGCTGTCGGGCTGCAGCGCCGGGCAGATGTCCCAGACCGCCTCGCAGGTGGCGGCCGTGAACGGTAATTCCGCCGATGTCGGCCGGGTGGCGCTGCGCGATGTGCGCATCCTGCTGCCGCAGTCGGAGCAGTACACCAATGCCAAGGGCGGCAAGGCCGTTCTCGCCTTCAGCGCCGTCAACGACGCGGCCGAGC
The DNA here is from genome assembly GCF_000526215.1 of Nocardia sp. BMG51109. Classification (NCBI taxonomy): domain Bacteria; kingdom Bacillati; phylum Actinomycetota; class Actinomycetes; order Mycobacteriales; family Nocardiaceae; genus Nocardia; species Nocardia sp. BMG51109. The sequence continues at coordinate 1,669,525 of NZ_JAFQ01000004.1, read as the reverse complement.
CGGACCGGCTCGCCAGCATCACCAGCGATCTGGGCACGGTGAAGATCACCCCGGCCAACCCGGAACTGAAGTTCCAGCAGACGCTCGTCGCCGCGGGCCCGCAGGCCGGTGCGGCGGCGCACGAGGCCGCGCCGACCGGTTCCGCCGCCCCGTCGAGTTCTTCGGCGCCGACGAGCTCCGCCGAGTCGACGAGTTCGGCCGCGCCGACCGGATCGGCGCATGCCGAGTCGACCGGATCGGCGCACGCCGAGGGGCTGGGCGTGGCCGAGCATCCGGCCGAGCCGGCCAGCCCGGTCCTGGTCGAGATCGACGGCCTGACCAAGGACGTCGCGCCGGGCCTGACCTACCAGGTCACCTTCAATTTCAAGGAGAGCGGCACCGTTTCGGTGCACGTACCCGTCGACGCCGGCCCGGACACCGCCCGTAAGGAAGGCGGCCCGGCGGCCGCCGAGGGTGCCGCGGGCGAGCACAAGGGCGGGCACTGAGCCCAGCCGTGCCGTCGGCCGCGCGCGGGCTCCGGGCGCGGCCGAGCCGTGCCCGCTCGCGTGCCGAGAGCCGTTGTGTCGGACCCGATCCCTAGGCTGCCCTGGTGGCCAAGGTGAAATCGCTGTATCGCTGCACCGCGTGCGGGCACGAGGTTGCCAAGTGGGTCGGCCGGTGCCCAGGGTGTAGTGCGTGGGGCTCCATCGACGAGGCGGCCGCACCGGTATCGGCCGGGGCGCAGCCCGGGCGCAAGGCGCTGCTGCCGTCCACCGCCGCGGCGCCGATCTCCACGATCGACTCGCAGGTCACTCGGGCCCGGTCGACCGGCGTCGGCGAACTGGACCGGGTCCTGGGCGGCGGTGTCGTGCCCGGATCGGTCGTGCTGCTGTCCGGCGAACCGGGCGTGGGCAAGTCGACGCTGCTGCTCGAGGTCGCCCATCGCTGGTCGCGGCAGCGCGACGAGCGATCGCTGTACGTGACGGCCGAGGAGTCGGCCGGCCAGGTGAAGCTGCGCGCCGACCGCACCGGGGCGGTCCACGAAAGGGTGTATCTCGCCGCCGAATCCGATCTGGCGACCATCCTCGGCCACGTCGAGCAGGTGCGTCCCAGCCTGCTGGTGGTCGACTCGGTGCAGACCATGCTGGCCGCCGACGCCGACGGCGTGATCGGGGGCGTCACCCAGGTGCGCGCGGTGACGGCGGCGCTGACCTCGCTGGCCAAGGCGAGCGGCATCGCGGTCCTGCTGGTCGGTCACGTCACCAAGGACGGCAACGTGGCCGGTCCACGCACCCTGGAGCACCTGGTGGACGTGGTGCTCCAGTTCGAGGGCGACAGGCATTCGACGCTGCGCATGGTGCGCGGGATCAAGAACCGCTTCGGCAGCGCCGACGAGGTGGGCTGCTTCGAACTGCACGACGACGGGATCGCCTGCGTCTCCGACCCTTCCGGGCTGTTCCTGCATCACCGCAACGACCGCGTGCCGGGCACGGCGATCACGGTGGCCATGGATGGTAAGCGCCCGCTGCTCGGCGAGGTGCAAGGACTCACGGTGGGCACCTCGGTGCCGGCGCCCCGGCGGGCGGTGAGCGGTCTCGACTACAACCGGGTCTCGATGGTGCTGGCCGTGCTGCAGAGCCGGTGCGGCGTGTATCTCGGCAAGCACGACGTGTACGCGGCGACCGTCGGCGGCATGCGGCTGACCGAGCCGTCCGCCGACCTGGCCGTCGCCCTCGCGCTCACCAGCGCCGAGCGTGAGGAGTCGCTGCCGGCCGGCACGGTGATCCTGGGTGAGGTGGGGCTGGCCGGTGAGGTCCGGCGCGTCACGGGCCTGGGACGTCGACTCGCCGAGGCGGAGCGGCTAGGTTTCACTGAGGCGCTGGTGCCGCCGGGCGTGGATCTCTTCGGTATCGCCATGAAAGTGCACGAGGTGGCAAGTGTCCGCGCGGCAATTGCCCGGGGTGGGTTGTCGAAACGAAATCGCAAGCGTGCGGAGGCTGCCGAATGAACCGAGGCCGGTGGGTCACCAACCTGCTCGGCAGGTCCGCGCCGGGTGCGGCCGGACCGGATCCGGTTGCGTCGCGGCCGGGGCGCGGCACGGTGACGGCCGGGCTCGATACCGGGCCGACCGGTGCGCCGGAACCGGTCGCCGCGGGGGAATCGGCGCGAACCAGCGCCGCGCGCCTGGTGCCCGGCACGCAGCTGCGCGACGGTATCGATCGCATACTGCTCGCGCGCACCGGCGCATTGATCGTGATCGGTTACGACGAGTCGGTCGAGCGGATCTGTGACGGCGGGTTCGACCTGGACACCGAATTCTCCCCTACCCGGCTGCGTGAGTTGTCGAAAATGGATGGGGCCGTGGTGCTTTCCGCCGACGGCACCCGGATCCGCCGGGCCAACGTGCATCTGGTGCCGGATCCGGCGCTGCCGACGGCCGAATCGGGCACCCGGCACAAGGCCGCCGAGCGCACCGCGGTCCAGGTCGGCCATCCGGTGGTGTCGGTGAGCCGGTCGACCGGGATCGTGACCGTGTACGCGAACGGCGACCGGCACCTGATCCAGCCGTCCGAGGTCATCCTGTCGCGGGCCAATCAGGCGATGGCGACGCTGGATCGCTATCGGACCAGACTGGACGAGATGACCAGGCAGCTGTCGCTGGTGGAACTGGAGGACTACGCGACGCTGCGGGACGTGCTCACCGTCGTGCACTGCCTGGAGCTGATCCGGCGGGTGGGCCGCGAGATCGAATCCGATGTCGACGAACTCGGCATCGACGGCCGCCAGCTGGCGCTGCAACTGGCCGAGGTGCTGGGCGATACCGAGTCGGTGCGCCGGCTGGTGGTGCGCGACTACCTGCGGGCCGAGCCGGTCGACGACGCCGCCGTCGACGGCGCCCTCGGGCAGCTGGCCGAGCTGCTGGAGGTGGAACTGCTGGAACCGGCCAATCTGGCTCCGCCGCTGGGCTTTCCGGCCGCGCTCGACACCCTGGACGTCGGCGTCGGCCCGCGCGGCTACCGGCTGCTGGCCGAGATCCCCCGGGTGGCACCGAGATCGGTGGAGTCGCTGGTGGCGGCGTTCGACTCGCTGTCGGGCCTGCTGGCCGCCACCGCGGCCGAATTCGAGACGGTGGGCGGGATCGACGTGGCGGTCGCCCGTCAGATTCGGGAGGGACTGTCCCGGCTCGCCGAATCCGCACACGTCTAGGTCCGGCCACGTCCCGATCCGCTCACGTCCCGATCCGCTCACGTCCCGATCCGCTCACGTCCCGATCCGCTCACGTCCCGATCCGCTCACGTCCGGGGTCGGCCACGTCCAGGTCCGGCCGCGTTCGGGGCCGGCCGCGTTCGGGGCCGGCCGCGTTCGGGGCCGGCCGCGTTCGGGGCCGGCCGGATACGGCTCAGCCGATATTGAACGTCTCCGGTGCGCTGTGCACCGAACCCAGCTGCGCGACGACGGCATAGGCGCCCGCCGGGACCTGGACCCGCTCGCCGGCGCACTGCGGCTGCGAGGTCGTCCCGGACCAGGTGAGGGTGAACCGTGCCTGCTCACCGCCGGCGAGCGCGCGCACATCGGCCGGACCGCCCTGATCGCAGTCCTGGTTGGACCACAGCCGCCGCTGGCCGTCCAGCGACTGCACCGTCACCTGCAGCAGTCCGGAGCCGATGTCGTGCTGACAGGCGGCGGTGGAGATATTCGTGACGACGAGGCCGAACACGGGCTGCCCGCCGACCGGGTAGGTGGGCTGTTCGACGGTGACCTTCAGTGCCAGCGACCGGTCCGCGCACTGCGCCGGCGAACCGCTGGCGGTGGCATTCGTCGTCGCGGTCGAGGAGGCCGTGCCCGAGGGCGGGGCGCCCGGCCCGGCCGTGCCGGAGGGGCTCGCCGCGGCCGTGCTCGTGGTCGACGCGGTGGCCGCGGCGGCGTGGGGATCGTCGCCGTCGTCGCCCCCGCGCAGCAGCGCGACGGCCAGCCAGATCACCAGCGCGAGGGCGATGACCAGGGCTGCGATGGCGATCAGGCGCCGGCGCCAATAGATCTCCGGCGGCAGCGGTCCATTCGGTTCCAGCACGCAACAACGGTAAGCGCACGATCCGGGAGGCCCCGCTCAGCGGCCCGGCGTGTCGGTGCGGAACGGCCGTGGCCCCGGGCACGTCGCGGAGCCGCGTTCGCACACGTCGCAGTGGTGCGGTTTCAGCTGGTTTCGCCGATATTGCCCACGGCGCGGTGCAGGTGGACCTTGCCGTCCTCGAGCTTGTAGGTGACACAGGCGATCGCGCACTCGCCGGTGGCGACCCGCTGGGAGATGATCATCGACCGCTGCATCAGCAAGCGGCCGGTCTCCACCACATGGCGGGCCTCCAACTCGTCCACCCCGGTCAGCCCCTCGCGCCGGCCGATCAGGATGGACGGGGTGACCCGCTCGACGACGCTGCGGATGAATCCGCCGGGGACGTCGCCGCCGTCGAGGGCGTCGATGGTCGCCCGGACCGCGCCGCAGGTGTCGTGGCCGAGCACCACGATCAGCGGCACGTGCAGCACCTCGACGCCGTACTCGATGGATCCCAGGACCGACGAGTCGACGACGTGGCCGGCCGTGCGTACCACGAACATATCGCCGAGACCCTGGTCGAAGATGATTTCCGCGGCGACCCGGGAATCGCCGCACCCGAACAGAATCGCCGAGGGCTGCTGGCCGCCGACGAGCTTGGCCCGGTCGGCCGCACCCTGACTAGGATGCTGCAACGTGCCGTTGACGAACCTGTCGTTGCCCTCGCGGAGGGCCTTCCAGGCACTGATCGGGTTGGTATGTGGCATGTGTCTTATTTTCCACAGCGTGCCCATTACTCGCGAGTCTCTCGGGTTACGGTCCGGCAAATACGCCCTGGCATGCGGCGGGACGCGGCGGTGAAGGAATGAATGCCGTGTGGTATCCGGCGCGATCTGATATTCCGGCAACTGATTCGCTATCAGGTCTGGATGGTCGGTGTACGTACGATGCGCGGCCTGTTCCGGAGCCGTCGGCATCCGGCGGCGAACGTCGGACGACCGGTCCCGGGGTCGTTCGGTCCCGGGGCGCCGCGGCCGAGGCCGGGTTAGGGGGTTTCGCTGCCGGCGTGAATTCGCGCATCGCGATCGGGCAGCGGGAGAGTTCGTATCGCCAGGCGGTGGCGTGGTTCGGCGCGGAACGGAAAGGAACGGGTGCGTGAGCATCGATTCGGACACCCTGATCGACTGGTACGGCGAGACGGCGCGGGATCTGCCGTGGCGGCGGCCCGGGGTGTCGGCGTGGCAGATTCTGATGAGCGAGATCATGCTGCAGCAGACGCCGGTCGTGCGGGTGGAGCCGGTGTGGCGGGAATGGGTGGCGCGCTGGCCGGTCCCGTCGGCGATGGCGGCCGCGACGCAGGGGGAGGTGCTGCGCGCGTGGGGCAAGCTGGGCTATCCGCGGCGGGCGCTGCGCCTGCACGAGTGCGCGGGGGTGCTGGCCGCCGAGCACGGTGACGTCGTGCCCGATGACGTGGACGTGCTGCTGGGGTTGCCCGGGATCGGCGCCTACACCGCGCGGGCGGTGGCCTGTTTCGCCTATGGGCAACGAGTTCCCGTGGTGGACACCAACGTTCGCCGGGTCATCGCGCGGGCCGCGCACGGCCGGGCGGAGGCGGGCAATCCGGCCACCCGCGACCTGGCCGAGGCCCAGGCCCTGCTCCCGGAGCGAATCGACCGCGCCGCAACGTTTTCCGCGGCACTGATGGAACTCGGCGCCACGGTCTGCACGGCCCGGACCCCCGACTGCGACCGCTGCCCCCTCCCGCACTGCGCCTGGGTGACCGCCGGCCGCCCCGCCTCCGACGTGGTCCGCCGCACCCAGAAGTACGACGGCACCGACCGCCAGGCCCGCGGCCGCCTCCTCGACGTCCTGCGCGCCGCCACCGGCCCGGTCGAACGAGTCGCCCTGGACCTGGCCTGGACCCGCGACCCGGGCCAGCGTGCCCGCGCCCTGGACTCGCTGCTCGTGGACGGTCTCATCGAGCAGACCTCCGACGGCCTGTTCGCGCTCGCGGGCGAGGGCGGGGTGCGGTCGTAGAGCCCGGATGGGAACGCCTGGTGCTCGCCCGCGCGGGCGGCCCCGGGCCGATGCCGGCGGACGGCGCGGTAACCGACGTCGAGGGATTGGGCAATGCCGCCTCGCAGGAGACGACCATCCCGCCTTCGACCTCGATAGTCCGGGAAAGCTCCTCGGGCATGTCGAGGTAGGCGTCCAGCAGTGGACTACGCCGGTACGGGGGTCTCGGTTGCCGGTATCCGGCGGCCGCGGTGGGCGCGGGCGCGGGTGCCGATCAGGCGGCAGACCAGGTAGATCGCGAAGGAGATCGCGGTGACGAAGGTGGAGACCGGGACGCCGGGGGCCAGCGAGAGCAGGATGCCGCCGACCGCGGAGATCTCGGCGAAGACGATGGCCAGGACGGTGGCGCGGACCGGGTCGGCGGTGAGGCGGGCGGCGGCCGCGGCCGGGGTGATCAGCAGCGAGAGGACCAGCAGGGCGCCGACGATCTGGACGCCGAAGGCCGCGGTGATGCCGAGCAGCACCGCGAACACCACCGACAGCGCGCGGACCGGGACGCCGCGCGCCACCGCCACCTCCGGATCGGTGCTGGCGAACAGCAGCGGCCGGTAGACGAAGGCCAGCACGGCCAGCACGCCCACCGAGCAGGCGGCCAGCACGGTCAGGCCGCCGTTGCCCACGCTGACCACCTGACCCGTCAGCAGTGAGAACTTCGATCCGGCGCGGCTGGGGCCCAACCACAGGAACAGCACCGACAGCCCGAGCCCGAACGACAACACCACCGCGATCACCGAATCGCGTTCGCGCGCACGCGATCCCAGCAGACCGAACATGACGGCCGCGACCACCGAACCGGCGATGGCGCCGAAACCCACGCCGATTCCGGCCAGCAGCGCCGCCGCCGCGCCGGTCAGCGACAGCTCGCTGGTGCCGTGCACCGCGAACGACATCTGCCGGCTCACGATCAGCGGCCCGATGGCGCCCGCCAGCAGGCCCAGCAGCGCCGCCGCAATGATCGCCTGCTGGACGAAGTCGTAGGACAGCAGGTCGGCGGTGGTGTGGAAGTCGAACATGGTCGCGAAGACCTCGGACAGCTTGTCCATCACGACGCCTTCGGCTCGGGGTGGCGGGGTTCGGGCGAGTGCTGGTGGCCACCGGCGACACCCAGCGCGTCGACCGAATCGCCGGTGCCGACGACGACCAGCCGGCCGCGCACCCGCAGCACATCCACCTCGGTGCGGTACAGCTCCGACAGCACCTCCGAGGTCATCACCTCGTCCGGCGTCCCGATCCGGAACTTTCCGTCGACCAGGTACAGCACCCGATCCACCAGCGGCAGAATCGGATTCAGCTCGTGGGTCACGAACAGCACCGCGGTGTCGTGCTCCCGGCGGCGCTTATCGATGAGCTCGGAGACCAGCCGCTGATTCGCGGGATCGAGGCTCAGCAGCGGCTCGTCGCACAGCAGCACCCGGGGATCGCCCACCAGGGCCTGTGCCACCCGGAGCCGCTGCTGCTCGCCGCCGGACAGCGAATCCAGCGGCGCGTGCGCGTAGTGCTCGGCGCCGACCTGCGCCACGGCGTCGGCGACCTTGCGCCGCCGCTCCTTGCGGCTCCGCAGGCCCAGCCCCCAGCGGTGCCCGTCCACCCCCAGCCCGACCAGGTCGACGCCCCGCAGCTGCACGCCGGAGTCGATCGTCTTCTGTTGCGGCACATAGCCGATGTGCGGATTACCCAGGCGCGCAGGCGAACCCGCGATCTCGGCGGTGCCCGCACTCGGCGGTACCTGCCCCAGCAGCATCCGCAGCAGCGAGGTCTTACCCGACCCGTTGGGGCCCAGCACCGCGACGAATTCGCCCGGCTCCACCTCCAGATCGAGGCCCTGCCACAGCGTCCGTTCGCCGTACGCCAGCCGCGCCCCCCGCAGCCGTACCGCGGCCGTGCGTCTGGACGTATTGGTCGCGTTCGTCCGGTTCGTGGTCCCGGCCGAGTTGCCGAAGGTCTTTGTCGCAGAGTCGTGGCGTGCGCTATCGCTCGGCTCGGACTCCGTCGCGCCCGCTTCCGCGCCGTCGCGCCCCCCCGGGTCGGTGTCGCAGGCCGGGCAGCCGGGAACCCGTTCGGCTCGCAGCGTGAAGAACGCCGAACTGTCGGTCGAATCGTGGACCCCGTCGGACGGCGGTGCACCATCCGTTGCCGAGGCATGACGGTCGTCGGACAACACTGTCGCTGGGGGCCTTTCCTCGTCGTTCTGGGACGCGTGCGCGTCGTTGTGCTGGGACACGTGCGCGTCGTCGTGCTGGGACGCCTGCGCGCTACCCGGCCGTGCCGAATGCCCGCGATCGGGTGCGCGGTCCGTGCCGGGAACGCCGGTCGCCGATCGGGCCCCTACCGGCTCGGTAGGGGTGAGCGATGCACTGGTCCGGACATTCTCGGGCATCGCGCTCCCGCCGTCAGCCGAGGGCCTTGGCCAGCGCCTGGGCGTTCCCGGTCTGCCACTGGATGTAATCGGTGCCCTCGGGCAGGGTCTCGGTCGCCTCGAGCACCGGGATCCCGGCGGTCTTCGCAGTCGCGGCGACGTCCTCGGTGGTCTTGTTCTCGGTCTGCGCGTTGTAGACCAGGGCGCGAACCTGCTTGGCGGTCAACAGCTCACGCACGGCGGCCACATCGGCGGGTGCGGGATCGGTGCCCTGCTCGACGGCCTCCGCGAACGCGGGCGGCGTGCGGTCGTCGGCGCCGGCGGCCAGCAGCAGGTAGTGCGCGAGCGGCTCGGTCTGCAGCACCGGCGATTTCGGATGCGCGGCCGCGATCCCGTCGGTGATCGCGCTGATCTCCTTCAGCCGGCCCCGGAAGGCGTCGGCGCGCTCGGTGTATGCCTGCGCGTGCTCGGCGTCGACGGTTCCCAGCTCGGTGGCGATCTTCGCGGCGACCGCGTCGACGGTGGGCACGTCGTACCAGACGTGCTCGTTCTCATCGCCCGCGGCGACGCCGGCCTTCATATCGAAGGCGTTGATGGTGGGTTTGCCACGGCCCTCGGCGGCCTTCTCGGCAAATTCGTCGTAATGCCCGCCGTTGACGATCACCAGTGCGGCGTCGCGGATGTGCGCGGCGTCCGACGGGCTCGTCTGGTATTCGTGCGGATCCTCGGTCGGACTGTCGATGATCGACTCGACCTCGGCGTCCGTCCCGGCGATCGCGGCGGCGATGCTGCCCCAGACGTTCGTCGAGGCGACGATGGTGGGCTTGCCCGAGGAATCGTTCGAGCCACCGCACGCGGCGAGACCCGCGGTGGTCGCGACCCCCATCGCGACGGCAGCTAATCGGACGACGATACGACTTCTGGTCACGCGGGGGTACTCCTGCACACACTTAACGGAAACGATTTCCATTTAAATGTAGCGCACGTGTCCATAGCCACCGGCATCGATCTGTCCGATTTCCGCTGTGATGACCGACACGACAGCTACATCCGAAACATCCGAAACGATCGGCGGTCTCCGATACGGCGCCGCCCCTCTCCGCCGAACAGCGGAGAGGGGCGGCGATATTCCGATACGCGTACCGAAAGCGATCCCGCGGCAATCCTTGCGGGCCGGTCCTACTGTGCCAGCGCCGGCACCGGCTGGCTGAGCAGCTGCGCGCAGCGCAGCAGACCCAGGTGGCTGTAGGCCTGCGGATGATTGCCCAGCGAGCGCTCCGCCACGGGGTCGTACTCCTCGCTCAGCAGCCCGGTCGGCCCGGCCACGTCCACCAGCTGGGCGAACAGCGCCTCGGCGTCGGAGCGCTTGCCGATCAGCAGGTACGCCTCCACCAGCCACGCCGCGCACAGGTGGAAGCCGCCCTCGCCGCCGGGCAGGCCGTCGTCGTGGTGGTAGCGATACACCGTCGACCCGCTGCGCAGCTCCGCCTCGGTCGCCACCACCGTGGCGGCGAACCGCGGATCCGACGGTTCGATCAGCCCGCTCAACCCGATGTGCAGGGTGGCCGCGTCCAGGTCGGTGCCGTCGTAGGCCGCGGTGTAGGACTGCACCTCGTCGTTCCAGCCCTTGGCCTTGACCTCGTCGGAAATGGTGTCGCGCAGCTCCAGCCAGGCCGGATCGACCCCGCGGTGGAACTTCTCGGCCAGCCGCAGCGCGCGGTCGACGGTCAGCCAGCCCATCACCTTCGAGTACACGTGGTGGCGGGGGTTGCCGCGGATCTCCCAGATGCCGTGGTCGGGTTCGCGCCAGCGCCGCTGCACCGCGGACACCATGGCGCGCACCAGTTCCCAGTCCCGGTCCGGCAGCGCCTTGGCGGGATCGGTGATGCCCTTGCGCTCGCGGGCGTCGGCGAGGGCGGCGATGAGATCCACGATCGGCCCGAACACGTCGAGCTGGACCTGCATGTTGGCGGCGTTGCCGATCCGCACCGGACGCGAACCCGCGTAGCCGGGCAGCTGGTCGAGCACGGCCTCCGGCGGCAGCGTCTCGCCGTACAGCGTGTACAGCGGGTGCAGGCGTTCCGGACCGGCCAGTGTCTCCAGCACCCGGTGCACCCACTCCAGGAAGTCCTCGGCCTCGCCGATCGAACCCAGGCTGACCAGCGCGTGCGCGGTCATCGAGGCGTCGCGCAGCCAGCAGTAGCGGTAGTCCCAGTTGCGGACGCCGCCGATATCCTCCGGCAGCGAGGTGGTGGCCGCGGCCATGATCGATCCGGACGGCGCGTGCACCAATCCGCGCAGGGTGAGCGCGGACCGCTTCATCAGGTCCGGCTTCAGCGGCGGCAGCTCCAAGCTCGCCGACCAGTCCCGCCAGTAGTGCTCGGCCTCGCGGCGGCGCTCCGGCTCGCTCACCATGGCGGGTGCGAGATCCGAGGTGCCGCAGCGCATTTCCAGGACCACCGCGCCGCGCGAGGGATCTATCACGGCGTGCGCCGTCTGATGGATACCCTCCTCGACGATCTGCCACTCGACGCCCGGCGACCGCAGCACGATCGGATCGTTGGTGCCGTGCACGCGCAGACCGGCCGGCTCGCGCTCGAGGTTGACCGGCACCTGGCCGAACTCCGGCCGCGGCGCGAAGGTCACCACGGCGCGGGCGTCGCCGGTGATCACCCGGGTCAGGTCGGAACGCTCCGCCGGGATGTCGTGCGCCAGATAGTCGACGACCTGCAGGCTGGCCCAGCGGGTTTCGACGGTCATGGTGCCGTCGACGTAGCGCTGCGACAGCGGCAGCCCGGGACGCTCCGGGGCGATGGTGAAGTGCCCGGCCTCCGGCCCGCCCAGCAGGTGCGCGAACACCGCCGCCGAATCCGGTTCCGGATGGCAGAACCAGGTGATCGTGCCGTCGGGGGTCACCAGTGCCTTGGATCGGGGGCCGGCCAGCATGGTCAGCCGTTCGATTCGCGGGGCCGAGGCACCGGCCAGCCAGGTGCGCCGCTCCTCGAGCAGGAACGCCAGGGCCTTGGCCACCTCCTCGGTGCTGGCCACTCGGTATCCGGCGCGGCTGTCGCCGTCGCCCACCTTGATGCCGACGTCGGGGCCCGACAGCCGCGCGAACGCCTTCTCGTCGGTGACGTCGTCGCCGAAGAAGACCGCGGCCGAGGCGCCCTCCTGATGGCGGATTATATCGAGGGCGGCGCCCTTGTCGGTCTGTATGACCGCCAGCTCTATGACCTCCTTGCCCTCGGTCACCTGCACGCCGACCCAGCTCGCCGGGCCCTGCCGGGCCTGCTGCAGCGCGCGACGTCCGACCTCGGGGGAGGCGTTGCGCACATGCAGCGCCACGCTGGCGGGCTTGATCTCGACCGTGACGCCCGGATTGTTCGCGGCGATGCCGTTCAATCCGTTCTGCACCTCGCGCAGTAACTGTCTGGCGTCGTTGTCGATGGCATGGACGAAGCCGACGTCGAATTCCGAACCGTGGCTTCCGATCAGCTGTACCTCGACCGGCAGCCGGGACAGCGCCGCGAGATCTCGCAGCGCCCGGCCGGAGATGACGGCCGCCGTGGTGGCGGTCAGGCCGGCGAGCGCGCGCAGCGCGCTCACCGATTCCCGATGGGGATAGGCCTTCGCGGGGTCGGACACGATGGGCGCAATGGTCCCGTCGTAGTCCGAAGCGACCAGCAGCCGGGGCATCCGGGCTACCGCCGACAAGGCACGGCGAAGTTCGTGTGGCAGATCCTGTGCGCTCACGCATCCAACCTAGTGATCGGAGGAGTTTTTTCAGGGCGCGAGAAACTCTACTGGGTAAGGTTTGCTCGCCGGTTCGCGCAGTGATACGAGACGTTTACGTCCGCCTCGCAGCGCGCATCCCCGATTGTGCGGGCTTCTGCCGTAGGTTGGCCGGTTTGCCACGCGGGTCGTCGGGCAAACCTAGCCGGATTCGGAGGCGAGCAGCAGGTCGACGGTGAGTTCCAGGCGTTCTGTGACGTCGGTCGCGGACGCGCGGCGGGTCAGCCAGGCGACCAGGTTCGACAGCCACACGTCGCTTATCACCCGGGCGATGGCGAGGTCGCGCTCCGTGGGCTCGTCCTCGTTCAGGGCGCGGGCGAAGAACCGGTCCATCACCCGGCCGACCCGGTCGACCTCGGCGGCCGCGGAGGCGTCGGCGAACATGAACGCGCGCGTCATCGCCTCGGTCAGTAGGGGGTCGCGCTGCATGGCCCGGGTGACCTGCGTGAGCATCAGGTGCATGCGTTCCCGGGGGGTTTGTCCGGCCAGCGGCTTGCGTTTGCTCTCGAACTGCTCGAACTCGCGGGCCAGGGCCGATACCAGCAGGTGCACCTTGGACGGGAAGTACCGGTACAGCGTGCCGACCGCGACATCGGCGCGCTCGGCGACGGCACGCATCTGGACCGCGTCGTAGCCGCCCTTCGAGGCCAGCGCCAGGGTCGCGTCGAGGATCCGCTTGCGGCGCTCCCGCTGGGCGGTCGAGCTGAGCTCGTCTTCGCTGAGGGTGGACACCGGTACCGCGCGCGAGCGCGCTTCATTCGACGCTGCGCGCGGACGGTCTTTGCTCCGCGCCCCCGAGTCGCCTGACTGCTCTCGGGAGGGACTGGCCATTGGTGAAAGTCCTTTCCTGCAAACGTCGTTTACCGCGCCTGTGCCGCCGGTGCTGCGGATGACGAGCGTGTCTTGACTTACGCCCGACGTGGCTATTAGAACATGTTCTAGGTGTGGGAGTCACGCCGGAAAGGCGGTATGGAGTGTGACCATCGCCACCACTGACGAGCATAAAGCCGTCCAGGAGTCGATGCGCGGATGGGCCTCGGCGGTCCGGCCGATTGCAACGATGCGCAGCGGATCGCCGGGTTATTGGCGTGAGTTCTGGCCGAGTCTGGTGGGGCTCGGCATCTTTCGTGTCGCCGTGTCCGAGGACGCCGGTGGTGCCGGCGGTTCCGTCGGTGATCTGGCCGTGCTGATCGAGCAGGCGGCACACGATCTGGTGGGCGGGCCGGTCTCCGCGACCGCGCTCGCCGGCCTCGTCACCGGCGGGGCCTTGCCGGAGGATGTGCCCTGCGGCGTCGCACTGGGCGAACCGGTTGCGGTGCCGGACAGCGGAACCGGCGCCGTGGAGCTGACCGGGACCTGGGATACGGTGCTGGGCGCGGCCGAGGGTACCGCCGTGCTGCTCCCGGTCCGGCGTGCGGGCGTGGAACACCTGTGCCTGGTCGAGCCGGGTGCCGAGGGGGTGCGGATCGAGGAATTGCCGCCGCTCGACGCCAGTACCCCGCTGGCGCGGGTGGACTGTGCCGGCGTGCGGATACCGGCCGATCGGGTCTTCGAAACCCCGCATGCGGTAAGGGATCTGGTCGCCGCGCTGGTTGCCGCGGAGCTGTCCGGGATCGCCGGCTGGTGTCTGGAGACGGCCGCCGAGTACGCCAAGGTGCGCGAGCAGTTCGGGCGCCGGATCGGCGAGTTCCAGGCGGTCAAGCACATCTGCGCGTGGATGCTGTGCCGGACCGAGCAGATCCGCGCGGTCGCCGCCGACGTGGCGACGGCCGTGGACAAGCGCAGCGACGAACTGCCGCTGGCGTCCGCCATCGCGATGTCGATAGCCCTGGACGGCGCGGTCGAGACCGCCAAGGACTGCATCCAGGTGCTCGGCGGCATCGGGTTCACCTGGGAGCACGACGCGCACCTGTACCTGCGCCGGGCGGTGGCGCTGCGCCAGCTGCTCGGCGGCGGGTCGGTGTGGCGTGCCCGGGTGACCGAGCTGGTGCGTGCGGGCCGGCGGCGCACCGTGGGCGTGGATCTGGGTGCGGGTCCGGACGCCGACGGCGGGGTCTGGGACGCCGTGGGTCTCGACGCGGCCGGCGCCACCGAGCTGGCCGCGGACCTGGCCCGCATCGCCGCCCTGCCGCAGGAGCAGCAGCGGGCCGCGCTCGTGGACACGGGGCTGCTCGCGCCGCACTGGCCGCCGCCGTACGGCCGCGGCGCCGGGCCGATCCTGCGCACGCTGATCGACGAGCAGGTGCGCACCGCCGGAATCACGGTGCCGGACATCCAGATCGGTAACTGGGCGGTGCCCACGCTGCTGCAGCACGGCACCCCGGAGCAGATCGAGCGCTTCGCGCAGCCGACGCTGCGCGGCGACGTGGTCTGGTGCCAGCTGTTCAGCGAGCCCGAGGCCGGATCGGATCTGGCGGCGCTGCGCACCACCGCGACCCGGGTCGACGGTGGCTGGACGTTGCAGGGCCAGAAGGTGTGGACCTCCTTGGCGAAGAAGGCGAACTGGGCGATCTGCCTGGCTCGTACCGATGCGAACGTTCCGAAGCACCGCGGAATCAGCTACTTCCTGGTCGATATGAGCAGTCCGGGCCTCGAGATCCGGCCGCTGGTGCAGATCACCGGGGAGGCGAGCTTCTCCGAGGTCTTCCTGGACGAGGTGTTCGTCCCCGACGACTGCCTGGTCGGCGAGCTGGGCGCGGGCTGGAAGATCGCCCGTTCCACCCTGTCGTCGGAGCGGGTCGCCATGGGCGGCAACGGAATCGGCGAGGCGCTGGAGGCGGTGATCGCCACCGCGC
The DNA here is from genome assembly GCF_000526215.1 of Nocardia sp. BMG51109. NCBI lineage: Bacteria > Bacillati > Actinomycetota > Actinomycetes > Mycobacteriales > Nocardiaceae > Nocardia > Nocardia sp. BMG51109. The sequence continues at coordinate 1,654,476 of NZ_JAFQ01000004.1, read as the reverse complement.
CGAGTTCCGGGCCGGGTGCCGAACTGGTCGCCGACCGCATCGGCGATCTGGTGTCGCAATCGGTTTCCGGATTGTTGCTGGAGACTCGCGCGGCCGAGCGAATGCTGGCCGGAATTGATCCGGGACCGCAGAGCAGCGTGCGCAAACTGGTCGGTGTCCGGCACCGCCAGGCGGTCGCGGAATTCGCCGTGGAAATCGCCGGTGTCGCGGGCGCGCAGGAATCCGAGCTGGTGAAAGAATTCCTGCTGACACGCTGTTTATCGATCGCGGGGGGTACCGAGCAGATCCTGTTGACCGTGGCCGGCGAACGGATTCTCGGGCTCCCGCGCGAATCGCACGGCTAAGTCCCACACCTCACACGGGAGCATTGCATTGGACTTCAACAGGGACGAGAGCCAGGACGCGGTCGCCGAGGTTGTTGTGAGTTTGCTGGAGCGCAACACCGAACGCGATGTCGAATTCTGGCCGAGACTCGTCGACAGCGGCCTCCTGGCGGTCGCGCTACCGGAGCGCTACGGCGGCGACGGCATGGGACTGCCGGAGGTTTCCGCCATGCTGACCGAGCTGGCCACCGACGCCGTGCAGGCGCCGGCGCTGGCCACGTTCGGGTTCGGGGTGCTGCCGCTGGTCGGCCGGGCGCCGGAGGCGTTGGCGGAGAAGGTCTTTCCGGCGGTCTCCGAGGGAGCCGTGCTCACCGCGGCCCTGCACGAGCCCGGGGCGCCGTTCGCCGCGCGGCCGAAGACGACCGCCGTGACCGACGGCGACGTGGTGCGGATCAGCGGAAACAAGGTGGCCGTGCCGTACGCCGATCGGGCCCGCTGGCTGCTGATCCCGACCGATTCCGGGGTGGCCGTCGTGGACGCCGGCACACCGGGCGTCACGCTGCGGGAGAGCCCGGCCTCCACCGGTGCGCCGGAATTCTCGGTGCGGCTGGAGCAGGCCGAGATCCCGGCGGCACAGTTGCTGGCCGAGGGCGCCGGTTCGGCGGTGCTCGACGACCTGCACCGGCTGGCGCTGGCGTCGATCGGCTCGGTCGCCGACGGGCTGCTGAAGGGCGTGCTGACGCTGACCGCCGAACACGTGCGGACCCGGCATCAGTTCGGCCGGCCGCTGGCCGAATTCCAGGCGGTGGCGCAGCAGATCGCCGACGTCTACGTCATGTCCCGCACGCTGCACGCGGCCGCGGTGTCGGCGAATTGGGCACTGGCCCAGGAGGATCCGAGCCCCGAGCACCGCGAGCGCACCGACGACGACCTGGACGTGCTCGCCTACTGCGTCGCCTCGGATCTGCCTGCGGCCATGCAGAAATGCCATCACCTGCACGGCGGTATCGGCGTGGACATGACCCATCCGCTGCATCGCTACTACTCACAGGCCAAGGACATCGCCCGCTGGCTCGGCGGCGCGTCGTTCCGGCTGGATCGATTGGGAGCCAGATGTTCATCGACCTAACGGCCGAGCAGCGCCGGCTGCGTGACGAATTGCGCTCGTACTTCGCCGATCTCGTGACTCCCGAGGAGGAGGCCGAGATGTCGGTGAACCGGCACGGCGACGCCTACCGCGCGGTGGTGCGGCGCATGGGCGGCGACGGCCGGCTCGGCGTCGGCTGGCCCAAGGAGTACGGCGGGCAGGGCTTCGGGCCGCTCGAACAGCAGATCTTCTACAACGAGGCGGCGCGCGCCGACGTGCCGCTGCCGCTGGTGACGCTGATGACGGTCGGCCCCACCCTGCAGCAGTTCGGCACCGAGGAGCAGAAGAAGAAGTTCCTGCCCGCGATCCTGTCCGGGGACGTGCATTTCGCGATCGGCTATTCCGAGCCGGAAGCGGGCACCGACCTGGCCAGCCTGCGCACCAGCGCGGTGCGCGACGCGAACGGCGACTGGATCGTCAACGGGCAGAAGGTCTTCACGACCGGCGCGCACGAGGCCGACTACGTGTGGCTGGCCTGCCGCACGGGGACGGCCGAGTCGCGGCACCGCGGTATCACGATCCTCATCGTGGACACCAAGGATCCGGGCTACACGTGGACGCCGATCATCACCTGCGACGGCGCGCACCACACCAACGCCACGTACTTCGACAACGTGCGGGTGCCGGCCGAGATGCTCGTCGGCGAGGAGAACCGCGGCTGGAAGCTGATCACCACCCAGCTCAATCACGAACGGGTGAGCCTGGGGCCGTCCGGCAAGATCGAGCAGCTCTACAACCGGGCCAAGGACTGGGCGCGCGAGCAGGGCGTGCTCGGGGAGCCGGACGTGCGGCGGATGCTCGGCCGGATGCACGCCATGGTCCGGCTCAACGAACTGCTGAACTGGCAGGTGGCCGCGAATGCCGACCGTATGGAGAGCGATCCGAACGGCGTGATCGCCGACGCCTCGGCGACCAAGGTCTACTCCACCGAGTCGCTGCAGGAGGCCGGGCGGCTGGCCGAGGAGATCGTCGGCCGCTACGGCGATCCTGCCGACCCGGCCACCGCCGAGCTGCTGGGCTGGCTGGACCGGCGCACCAAGCAGAACCTGGTGGTGACCTTCGGCGGCGGCGTCAACGAGGTCATGCGTGAACTCATCGCCACCGCCGGGCTGCAGCTGCCGCGCGTACCGAGATAGGAGTTTCCCGTGCCGGAAACCATGACAGCGGAACAGATCGCCGCCGCCGGTGAGCGGATCATGCGGGAGGGCGAATGCGCGCCCCGGGTGGCCCGCGATCCGGTGAACCAACCCATGATCAACAACTGGGTCGAGGCCATCGGCGATGCCAACCCGATCTACGTCGACGAGCAGGCCGCGCGCGACGCGGGACATCCGGGAATCGTTGCGCCGCCGGCGATGGCGCAGGTGTGGACGATGCCGGGACTGCACGGGGCGCGGCCGGCGGACGATCCGATGAACGCCGTGAACGACCTGCTCGATGCCGCGGGCTACACCTCCGTCGTGGCTACCAACTGCGAGCAGACCTACCATCGGTACCTGCGGGTCGGCGAGCGGGTGCAGGCCCGCACGAAGCTGCGGGATCTGGTGGGGCCCAAGCGCACCGGACTCGGCGAGGGCTGGTTCGCGACCTACATCCTGACCTGGTACGTGGGCGACGAGCCGGTCACCGAGATGGCGTTCCGGATGCTGAAGTTCGCGCCCGGGACAGTGAAACCCGCTCAGCCACAAGATGATTTGAGCAAGCGAGCGCGGCCGACGGTCTCTCAGGACACCGAATTCTTCTGGGCGGGAACCAAGGTCGGCGAGCTGCGCATCCAGCGGCTGCCCGACGGCACGCTGCGGCATCCGCCGGTCCCGGCACTGTGGGAGGACAAGACGAAGGCGACCGACTACCTGGTCGCCTCCGGTCGCGGCACGGTGTTCAGCTACGTCGTGCACCACGCGCCGAAGGTGCCCGGGCGGCAACTGCCGTACGTGGTCGCGCTGGTCGAACTGGAGGAAGGCGTGCGGGTGCTCGGTGAGCTGCGCGGCGTCGAACCCGATGCGGTCCGGGTCGGGCAGCCGGTCGAGGTGGCCTTCGAGAAGCTCGACGACGACAACACCGTGCCGTACTGGCGCGCCGCGAGCGACGGGTACGGAGGCGGCAGCTCGCGTGACCACGGAGGGCCCCGGGAGCGACGCCGGTCAGGAGGAGAGATCGCATGACATCCACTGTGGACCCGGGCGCCGTGCGGGTGGGCACGGTGCTGCCGGAGCTGACCATCCACGCCGACCCGACGTTCGTAGTCAGTACCGCCCTGTCCACCAGGGACTTTCAGGACGTGCACCACGATCGGGACAAAGCGGTGGAGCGCGGTTCGAAGGACATCTTCGTCAACATCCTCACCGATACGGGGCTGGTGCAGCGGTTCGTCACCGATTGGGCCGGGCCGAAGGCGATCGTGAAATCCCTTGCGCTGCGGCTGGGTGTGCCGTTGTACGCGGGCGACACCCTCACCCTGTCCGGCACCGTGACGGCGGTCGAGGGAGGCGAGATCCAGATCGAGGTGATCGGCCGGGACAGCCTGGGCGACCACATCACGGCGAAAGCCGTTATCGCACTGGAGGAGAACGCGCGTGACTGACTCGGGACTGAGCGGTAAGGCCGCGATCGCGGGCATCGGCGCCACCGACTTCTCCAAGGAGTCCGGGCGTAGCGAGCTGCGGCTGGCGGCGGAGGCGGTCACGGCCGCACTGCACGACGCCGGGCTGAAGCCCGCGGATGTCGACGGGCTGACCACCTTCACGATGGATACCAACACCCAGGCCGCGGTGGCCCGGGCGGCGGGTATTCCGAATCTGAAGTTCTTCAGCAACATTCCGTTCGGCGGCGGGGCGGCGTGCGCGACCGTGCAGCAGGCGGCGATGGCCGTCGCGACCGGTGTGGCCGATGTCGTCGTCGCCTACCGGGCGTTCAACGAGCGCTCCGGGCACCGGTTCGGCCAGTTCGCCACGCATCTGGCGACGGCGGCGACCTCATCGGGCGTCGACGCCGCCTGGGCCTATCCGCAGGGCCTGGGCACGCCGGCCGCGCAGGTCGCGATGGTGGCCCGCCGGTACATGCACGTATACGGCGCCACCAGTGCGGATTTCGGCCGGATCGCGGTCGCCGACCGCAAGCACGCGGCGGTGAATCCGGCGGCGCACTTCTACGGCAAGCCGATCACCCTGGAGGAACACCAGAACTCCCGCTGGATCGCGGAGCCGTTGCATCTGCTGGACTGCTGCCAGGAGACCGACGGCGGCGTGGCGATCGTGGTGACGAGCGTCGAACGGGCCCGCGACCTGCCGGGTAAACCAGCCGTAATCGCCGCCGCCGCACAGGGTTCCGGTGCCGACCAGTACGTCATGACGAGCTACTACCGTGACGCCATGACGGGCCTGCCCGAGATGGGCCTGGTCGGCGATCAGCTCTGGTCCCAGAGCGGCCTGCGCCCCGAGGATATGCAGGCGGCCATCCTCTACGACCACTTCACGCCGTTCGTGCTGATGCAGCTGGAGGAGCTCGGCTTCTGCCCGCGCGGCGAGGCCAGGGACTTCATCGCCGACGGCGCCATCGAGGTGGGCGGCCGCCTGCCCCTGAACACCCACGGCGGCCAGCTCGGCGAGGCCTACATCCACGGCATGAACGGCATCGCCGAGGGCGTCCGCCAGATCCGCGGCACCTCGGTGAACCAGGTCGACGGCCTGGAACGCATCGCCGTCACCGCGGGCACCGGCGTCCCGACCTCGGGCCTGGTCCTCACCGCCGGTTGATTTCGCCCCACCGGCCGCACGTCCCCGATGTGCGGCCGGTGCGCGACGCCCTGATCGCGGCCACGGCGCCGGTGCACGGTATGACCGTGGTGACCAGGAATGCCGGGGATTTCGAGGCGACCGGGGTACCGATCGTGAACCCCTGGCTGCCTGCCGCAGGCCCTTTTCCGTGAAATACGACCGGAACGATCCGCCCAGGTTTTACCGAGAGTCCGAATCGCGAGTATTTCGAATTCGATCGGGAACGCTTCCCGTGTGCACCGGAGAATAGGCGCGACTGGTTCCGGTAGGGGCCGCACGGCCGCCGAGCCGGTGCCGTGTACCGTCCCGCACAGGCATGTCGAGGCGGCGAACCGGCCGTTCGCCTCGGTTACCGGCCCGTCCGATCGGTTGTGCCGGAGACGTATTTCCGCGCAGTCGAATTGTGCACGATCACAGTTTTTCCGGATATTGATCATTTGCGGGTCCTATGGCTGGAATTCCGGTACCCCGGGTGTCACCATTTCCCTCCTGGCGAACCATTCGGCATGTAACGATATGGGCTGCTCGAGCAGTACCGAAGTTTCTGGGAGATGTCCGTGAGCGTGGTGGGTGCGGCGATACCGCGCGCGATCGGGCTGATCGCGCTGCTGGTTCTCGCGGTCGTCACGCTGCGCGGATACATCCCGGGAACGGGTGGGCCGCGCGCGGTTTCACCGCCGTCGGCGGTCACGGTCGCCCTGATGCCGGTGCTGTCGCTGGTTTCGGTGGTGATCCTGCTGGCCGGCGTGATCACCAGCCAGCACCGGCTCCCGCTGTCGCTGCCGGATCAGGACCGCGATGCCGGCCCGCAGCCGGGGCGGTTGCGCCGACTGGGCCTGGCTCTGCTGGTCCTGCTGGCCGTCATCGCCTTGTTCGCGGCCGCCGCGTGGGCGTTGTACCTGGTGACGGGCGGATCCCGCACCGAGGTGCGGCAACCGCCGGCCGGTGCGACGCCGACGGCACCGGTGGAGACGCCCCCGCCGACGCCGAAGCCGTTCTCCGGCACGCCGGAACTCGGCGACGGCGCCATGACGCTCGTCGCGGTGTCGGCGGCCGCGTTGGTCGCGACGGCGCTCATCGGCTTGGTCGTCGTCGCCGTCGGCACCCACGCCCGCCCGGCAGCGCAACCCGTTGTGCCCGACCATGTTCCGGCGGATCCCGGGGTCTCGCTGGCGCAGGTGGCCGAGATGGGCCTGGCCGCGATGATCGCCTCGGGCCAGGACGCCCGCACCGCGATCATCGCCTGCTACGGCGCCATGGAACGCGGCCTCGCCCAGGCCCGCGAGGTGGCGCCGCTGATCTCCGACACCTCGTCCGAGGTGCTGGCCCGCGCCTTCGAGCGCGGCGCCCTGCACGACGCGTCCGCCCGCGAACTGGTGGCGCTGTTCGAGGAGGCCCGCTTCAGCCCGCACGCCATGCTGGAATGGCAACGGATGCGGGCCGAGCAGCTGTTGCGGATCGTGCTGAACGACCTGCAGGGGGCGCGGCTGTGAACGATTCCACTCCGGTGACGGTGTCGCGCTGGGTCGTTGTCGGCGGCGCGATCGCGGTGGTCGCGCTGATCGAGGTGATCGGGCTCGGTCATCAGCGCGACGTGCTGCTCGTGCTGGCGGGTGCGCCGGTGCTGGGTGCGCTGGGCCTGCTGCTGTGGTCGCTGGTCGACCGGTCCCGCCCGAAACCACGCGCGGACCCCGCCGACGACGAGATAGACAACGGCCCGGCGGAGACGCTGCGCAACTGGCATGCCCGCGCCGAGATGGTCGCCGACCGCGCCGACGGCTCGCGGGCCGATTGGGACCGCCACCTGCGCCCCTTGCTGGCCAAGGAGTTCGAGCTGTCCAGCGGGCACCGGACCGCCAAGAATCGCCGCGCCACCGAGACCGCGGGCAAGCTGCTGTTCGGCGAAGAGCTGTGGCGGTGGGTGGATCCGGCGAATTCGGCGCTGCGCGATCAGACCACCCGCGCTCCCGGCCGCGCGGCGCTGGACGAGATTCTGCGCCGCCTGCAATCCATGTGAAAAAGGTAGAGATGAGTGCGAGTGCGAATATGACGACGCCACCGATGGACGCGACCATCAAACGCACCGAGGCGGTGTTGCAGGAGATTGCGCGCGTCGTCGTCGGCAAACGAGAAGAGCTACAACTGATCATGGTCGCGGTGTTGGCCGGCGGCCACGTCCTGATCGAGGACCTACCCGGTCTGGGCAAGACACTCATCGCCAGATCCTTCTCCGCCGCTTTGGGTTTGCAGTTCACCCGGGTGCAGTTCACCCCGGATCTGTTGCCCGCCGACCTGATCGGCTCGACCATCTACGACATGCATTCGGGCCGTTTCAATTTCCGCCGCGGCCCGGTGTTCACCAATATGCTGCTGGCCGACGAGATCAACCGCACACCGCCCAAGACCCAGGCGGCGCTGCTGGAGGCGATGGCCGAGGGGCAGGTCAGCATCGACGGCGAAACCTTCCCACTGCCACAGCCTTTCATCGTGCTGGCCACCGACAACCCGATCGAGTACGAGGGCACCTACCCGCTGCCCGAGGCCCAGCTGGACCGCTTCGCCGTGCAGTTGCGGCTGGGCTATCTGTCCGAACAGGACGAGACCCAGATGATCCGCCGTCGGCTGGAACGCGGTTCGGTGCCGCCGCAGGTGGGTCAGGTGGTGGACGCCCAGGGGCTGATGGAGATGCGGCAGGCCGTCGAATTCGTCACCGTACACCCGGATGTCGTCACCTACGTGGTGGCGCTGGCCGCCGCGACCCGCGGCCACCCGCAGGTGGAGGTCGGCGCGAGCCCCCGCTCGGAACTGGATCTGGTGCAGATGGCCCGCGCCCGCGCCCTGCTGCTGGGCCGCGACTACGTGGTCCCCGAGGATGTGAAGGCCCTGGCCGTACCGGCCCTCGCACACCGCATCACGCTGCGCCCCGAGATGTGGGTGCGGCGCATCCGCGGCGAGGACGTGATCGCCGAGCTGCTGCGCCGGCTGCCGGTGCCGCGCGCCACGGTCACATGAGGCATCGCGATACCAGCTCGGTCGCCGAGACCGAATTGCGGTGGCGCCCCGCGCCGCTGGTGTTCATGCTCGCCGGTGCCGCGGTACCGGCGCTGGTGCTGGCGGTGGTGCTCGGCCGCTGGCAGCTGGTCGTGTTCGCCGCGCCGATGCTCGGTGTGCTGGCGACGGCGCCGTGGCAGGTGTCGCGCACCAGGATTCAGGTCGACGGGGCCGGCGCGCTGCGCTGCTTCGAGTCCGAGGAGGTGGTGATGAGTGTCGCCGCCTTCGTGGAGGACGGGCACGCGCTGCTGCGCTGCCGGCCCGAGGACAGCAGCGGGATCGACGTGCGGGTCGAACAATCCGTGGATTCCGGTCCGGCGCCCGCCGGTCTGCGGCTGGCGCTGTCCACCGGGCGCTGGGGCCGCTACCCGATGACCGTGCGCGTCACCGCACTCAGTCCGGCCGGGCTGAGCGTCGCCTCGGCATCGCTGCCGGCGGGCGAGGTATACGTGTACCCGATCGCCGATCCGCAGCGAATCCGATTGCCGCGCACCGATTATCCCGAACGCATCGGCACCCACCTGACCCGCCGGCACGGTCCGGGCGTGGAGTACGCCGACATTCGCGCCTACGCGCCCGGCGATCAGCTGCGCACGGTGAACTGGCCGGTGAGCGCGCGCCGCGGCCGGCTCTACGTCACCGAGCGGCTCACCAATCGAGCCGCCGATGTCGTTGTGCTCGTGGATAATTCGCTCCAGGCACCCGGACCGGCGACGGATTCGCTGGAACTGTCGGTGCGCGGCGCGGCGCAGGTCGCCCAGTCGGCGCTGCAGGCCGGCGACCGCACGGCGGTGGTGTGCCTGGGACGGGCCCCGCGTTGGTTGCGCCCCGATATCGGCCGCCGCCAGTTCTATCGCATCGTCGACACGGTGCTCGAGGTCGGCGACGAGCACATCCCGACCTCCGGCACGCTCGCCCCGTACGCGGCCGTCCCACTGGGCGCGATCGTGGTGGCGTTCTCGACGCTGCTGGACACCCAGTTCGCGCTGGCCCTGATCGACCTGCGCAAGCGCGGGCACGTCGTCGTGGTGGTGGATGTACTGCGCGGCACCCCGTTCCGCGAACAGCTCGAGCCCACGCTGGCGCGGATGTGGCAGCTGGAGCGGGCGTCGATGTATCGCGATATGGGCACCGTCGGCGTCGACATCGTGGCCTGGTCCGAGGACACCCGGCTGGACCAGATCATGCGGCTGCTGCCGGAACAGCGGCGATTGGTGCGGGTGCGGCGATGACCCGATTTCTCGCCGTACTGTCCGGGCTGCTGCTGACCGTGGCCGTGGCGATCGTGCTGCCGTGGGCGGCGATTCCCGCGGTGGTGCTGGTGGTGGCGGGCTGGCGCCGGCGGGTGTGCGCGGTCGCGGCGGTGTTCGTGGCCCTCGCCGCGCTCGCCTGGGACGACACCGGCGCCCCGGCCGCGGCGGCCACGGGGCTGGTGGCGACGACCTATCTGCTCAATACGGCCACGGTGCACGCTCCGAGCGGCGTCGTGCCGACGACGCTGCCGTCGGTCACCGGCGCGCTGGTCTTCGCGGTCGCCGCCGTCGCGGCCGCATTCGTTCCCCAGCAGCTGGCCTGGGCCCCGCTGGCCGCTCCGATCGTGGTGATCCTGCTCTATGCGCTGGTCATTCACGGTCTGATGAACGACCGGGCGTCCGCCGACGACGAGCCGGCCGCATCGAATGACGCCGCGGCCGGGCGGTGATGTGTGGGACTGGCCACATGACCGGCTTCCGTGACCCTCGCTAAGTACTACGGCTTGTAGTGTCGGAGGGATGTGGATTATTCCGGTCGTTGCCGTGCTCTGCTCCGTCGCCATCGCGATCCTGTTCGCGAATGGTTTCCCGGACGCCGACTAGCTGGTGTTCCGTCACCCCGGCGGGAGTGATTCCAGGCGCCGGGGTGACGGAGTTCGGGGGTTTCCGGCGGTGGGCTCTCAGGCGGTGAAGGTGAGCTTCACGTCGCCCAGAACCGGGGCATCCTCGCGTTCGACGGCGGTCGCGGCGATGGTCAGCTCATTACCTTCCAACCAGATTCGCGAGCGAATTGTTTCCCCGGGGTAGAGCACCCCGGCGAAGCGCGCCCGGAAACCGGTGACCCGCCCGGCATCCGAATTCAGCACGGTGTCGGTGGCAGCCTTGCAGACCAGACCGTAGCTGCACAGGCCGTGCAGGATCGGGTGGGGAAACCCTGCGTCGCGGGCGAATTGCGGATCCGAATGCAGCGGATTGCGGTCACCCAGCATGCGATACAGCAGCGCCTGCTGCGGCAGTGTCGGCGTGGCGACGTCGAAATCCGGTGCCCGGCCCGGCAGTTCGGACTTGCTGCTGGGTCCGCGCTCGCCGCCGAACCCGCCCTCGCCCTTGGCGAAGATGGACGAGCGTTCCGTCCACAGCGGGTCACCGTCCGAGCCGGTGACCGTGGTCTCCCGCATGATCACCGCGGCCGACCCCTTGTCCCAGACCTCACTGATCCGGCCCGAGCTGGTGGCCTTGCCGGTGGCCGGGATCGGCTGGTGCACCACGATCTCCTGGCTGCCGTGCACCACCTTCGACAGCTCGATCTCCACGCCCGGGTAACTCACCTTCGGCGGTTCGGTCTCCCGCAGTGAGTGCGCGACGGTCGCGAACGTCGGCAGCACCTGCGGCGCCTGGTCGTCGAGATAGCGCAGCTCACCGGGATCGGTCCACCGGGCACCCGCACCCAGGCCCAGGTGATAGAGCTGCACGTCCGACGGCGTCCACGCGAACTCCAGCGTCGGAAGCGCCGCTCCGAGTGCGACTTTCGGATCGATCGGCATTGTTCTCCTCAATCCCTCGATGCGCCACCGAGCCGGGCGCCGAGTAGGTTCTGCTACTTGCCCGCCGTCTGACCGGCCGCCGCCTGCCGCGAGCGCTCGACGATATCCAGCACCGCCAGGTAGCCGAAGGCGAGTGCCGGGCCGATGGTCGCGCCGGGTCCGGCGTAGGTGTGGCCCATGACCGGGGTCGAGCAGTTGCCGGAGGCGTACAGGCCCTCGATCGCCGAACCGTCCTCGCGCAGCACCCGGCCGGCGGTATCGGCGACCAGGCCGCCCTTGGTACCGAGGTCGCCGGGCACCATCTTGGCCGCATAGTACGGCCCCTGCACCAGCGCGGCCAGGCACGGATTGGGCTTCACCGTCGGATCGCCGTAGTACCGGTCGTAGTGGCTGTTGCCGCGGCCGAAGTCCTCGTCGGTGCCCTTGTCGGCGAAGGTGTTGAACCGGGTGATGGTGGCGGCCAGATTGTCCGCGGGAACGCCTATCCTACCGGCCAGTTCCTCGATACTGTCGGCCTTGACGATGTTGTCGTCTTCCATCCACCGGGACGGAAAGCGCTGGCCGGGCTGGAGCGCGGCGAACAGGTACCGATTGCGGTAGCGCTGGTCGAACACCAGCCAGGTGGGGAGGTTCTCACCCGGGCCCTCGCCCTGCCCGTACTCGCCGCCGTACATGGTGTGCACGGCCTCGACGTAAGGAGCGGACTCATTCCCGAATCGCTTCCCGTCGGCGTTGACCATGATCGCACCGGGCAGATTCCGCTCGGCCAGCGCGAACCACGGCCGGCCGGGGCCCTTGAAGATGGTCGGCCCCCACCAGGCGTCCTCCATGAACCCGACGGCGCCGCCGGCCTCCATGCCCGCGACGATGCCGTCGCCGGTGTTGGCGGCCGCGCCGGTGGTCCACTCGGTCGTGATGGGCTGGCGCTGGTACTTGGTGCGCATCTCGGCGTTGTGCTCGAAACCGCCGCTGGCCAGCACCACGCCGTGGCGCGCGGTGAAGGTGACGGGCTTGCCGTGCTCCTGGGCCTCGACGCCGGTGACGACGCCGTTCTCGATGACCAGCTTGGTCATCGGCGTATTCAGCAGCAGCGGCACGTTCGCGTCCAGCAGCCCCTTGCGCATGGCGGCGGCGATGGCCTGGCCCATGCCCAGGATGTGCTTGCCGGTGAACTTGGCCCAGTAGGTGCGCGCGCCGACGCGCATGGCCCGCAGCATGCCCTTGGGATGGCGGCGGATCAGGTTCAACCGGACGAAGTCGGCCTGCATGATCACGACGTTGAGCGGGGCCTTGGAGTACGGCGGTTCCAGCTTGAACCGCTCCTCGCCGAGGACCTTGGCGTCGAACGGCTTGGGCTCGCAGGAGCGGCCCGCGCCGAGCCCGCCCGGGGCCTCCGGGTAGTAGTCGGAGTATCCCGGCACCCACTTCAGCTTCAGCGGCGTGTGATCGAGGACGAAGTCCAGGGCCTCGGCGCCGCGGTCGATATAGGTGTCGATCCGCTCCTTGGGCACCACGTCGCCGATGATGCTGTGCAGGTAGCGGCGCGCCTCCTCGCGGTCGTCGGGCCGTCCCGACGCCTTCAGCGCCTTGTTCCCGGGAATCCACACGCCGCCGCCGGAGCGCGCCGTGGACCCGCCGTAGTGAGCGGCCTTTTCGATGATCACCGCGCGCAGCCCGTGGTGGGCGGCGGTGAGCGCGGCGGTCATCCCGGCGGCACCACTGCCGACCACCACCACGTCGTAATCCCGATCAGTCATGTAGAACACGTTATAGAATCAGTACAGGTTCGGTCTATATTGGTCTGGCAGAAGGCTCGACTGGCGCCGGTTTTCCCAGGAAAACTCGTTTCAGTTTGTGGTCCTCTTGCCGACCGGGGCCCCAGTGGAAGGAACAAGCGTGCTGTCCGACGCGGTACGGAGTGAACTCGCCAAGGAGCTCGCGGTCGCCGAGCGCGACCGGGTGCCGATCGACCCGCTGGTCGCACGGCATGCCGAGATCGATGTGGTCGACGCCTACGAGATCCAGCTGATCAACATCCGGCAGCGGCTCGAGGGCGGCGCGAAGGTCGTCGGCCACAAGGTGGGGCTGTCGTCGAAGGCGATGCAGCAGATGATGGGCGTGGACGAGCCCGACTACGGCCATCTGCTGGCGGAGATGCAGGTCTTCGAGGACGTGCCGGTGGATACCACCCGGTACCTGTACCCGCGGGTGGAGGTGGAGGTCGGCTTCGTGCTCGGCAAGGATCTGCCGGGCGAGGAGTGCACCGAGGCCGATGTGCTGGACGCGACCGTCGCCTATGCGCCCGCGATCGAGCTGATCGATACCCGCATCAAGGAATGGAAGATCGCGCTGTGCGACACCATCGCCGACAACGCGTCGTCGGCGGGCTGGGTGCTCGGGCCGGAGCGGGTGGACCCGAAGCTGCTGGACATCAAGAACATCGACGCCCGGCTGACCCGCAGCGGTGAGGTCGTGGCCGAGGGGCGCAGCGATGCGGTGCTCGGCGATCCGACCATCGCGGTGGCGTGGCTGGCCCGCAAGGTCGCCTCGTTCGGGGTGCGGTTGAAGGCCGGCGACATCGTGCTGCCCGGCTCCTGTACCCGCGCCATCGACGCCCGTCCGGGTGATGCCTTTCACGCCGAGTTCGCCGGACTCGGTTCTGTCCGTTTGAATTTCAGCTAGGAGTCTTCATGGCCGCGAAGGGAAAGGTTGCCGCAGCGATTGTGGGCTCGGGCAACATCAGCACCGACCTGCTCTACAAGCTGCTGCGCTCGGAGAAGATCGAGCCGCGCTGGATGATCGGGATCGACCCGGACAGTGAGGGTTTGAAGCGCGCCCGCGAGCTGGGCCTGGAGACCTCGCACGAGGGCGCCGACCGGCTGCTGGCGCTGCCGGAGAAGCCGGAGCTGCTGTTCGAGGCCACGTCCGCGTACGTGCACCGGGAGTATGCACCGAAGTACGAGGCGGCGGGCATTCGGGCCATCGACCTGACCCCGGCGGCCGTGGGTCCCGCCGTGGTGCCCCCGGTGAACCTGAGCGACAACCTGAATACGCCGAACGTGAATATGATCACTTGCGGTGGGCAGGCGACGATTCCGATCGTCGCGGCCGTCTCGCGGGTCGTCGACGTGCCCTACGCGGAGATCGTCGCGTCGGTGTCGTCGGTGTCGGCCGGTCCCGGGACGCGCGCCAACATCGACGAGTTCACCAAGACCACCAGCAAGGGTGTGGAGACCATCGGCGGTGCCCAGCGCGGCAAGGCGATCATCATCCTCAACCCGGCCGAACCGCCGATGATCATGCGCGACACCATCTTCTGCGCGATTCCGGAGGATGCCGACACCGCCGCGATCGCCGAGTCGATCCACCGCATGGTCGCCGACATCCAGCAGTACGTGCCGGGCTACCGGCTGCTCAACGACCCGCAGTTCGACGAGCCGTCGGTGGTTTCCGGTGGGATGGCGAAGGTTTCGGTGTTCGTGGAGGTGGAGGGTGCGGGCGACTTCCTGCCGCCCTACGCCGGCAACCTCGACATCATGACCGCCGCCGCCACCCGGGTCGGCGAGGTCGTCGCCGATCAGATCGTCTCGGTACGGGTCTGAGCGGTCAGTGCCTGGCGGCGGCAGCATGCGTAACCACGTAGGGCACCCGCTCAGGCCCCATCGGACACAGCCCTAAGGAGCACGACATGCCTTACAGCAATCTTCTCGACATCCGCGTCACCGATACCTCGCTGCGGGACGGGTCGCACCACAAGCGGCACCAGTTCACCACGACCGAGGTGCGCGACATCGTGAGTGCCCTCGACAAATCCGGCGTGCCGGTGATCGAGGTGACGCACGGCGACGGACTGGGTGGTTCCTCGTTCAACTACGGATTCTCGAAAACCCCTGAGCAGGAACTGGTCACGATCGCGGCGCAGACCGCGAAGCAGGCCAAGATCGCCGTGCTGATGCTGCCCGGCGTCGGCGTCAAGGAGGACATCAAGGTCTCCCAGGACAACGGCGCCTCGATCGTCCGCATCGCCACGCACTGCACCGAGGCCGACGTCTCCATCCAGCACTTCGGCCTGGCTCGGGACCTCGGCCTGGAGACCGTGGGCTTCCTGATGATGTCGCACACCCAGCCGCCGGAGGTGCTGGCCGAACAGGCCCGCATCATGGCCGACGCGGGCTGCCAGTGCGTCTACGTGGTCGACTCCGCGGGAGCCCTTGTGCTGGAACAGGTTTCCGACCGCATCTCGGCCCTGGTCGACGAGCTCGGCGACGACGCCCAGGTCGGCTTCCACGGCCACGAGAACCTGGACCTCGCGGTCGCGAACTCCGTCTACGCCGTCCGCGCGGGCGCCAAGCAGATCGACGGCAGCGCACGGCGTTTCGGCGCGGGCGCGGGCAACACTCCGGTCGAGGCGTTCGTCGGCGTCTGCGACAAGATCGGCGTCAAGACCGGCATCGATTTCTTCGACATCGCCGACGCCGCCGAGGATGTAGTCCGCCCCGCCATGCCCCAGGAATGCCTCCTCGACCGCCAGTCCCTCATGATGGGCTACGCGGGCGTCTACTCCAGCTTCCTCAAGCACGCCGAACGCCAGGCCGAACGCTACGGCGTCTCCGCGGCGGAGATGCTGGTTCGCGCCGGCAAGCGCAATTTGGTTGGCGGGCAAGAGGACCAGCTGATCGACATCGCTTTGGAACTCCAGCGGGAACAGCAGGCCGCTACAGCCTGAGTCGTCTCCGCAGTCGGCCTGGTCACGTGGATTTCACCGTGGTCAGGCCGATGCGATTTCTGGTCAGTCGAGCAGTTCGTCGGCCCGGCTGACTTCCAGCGCGCGGCGCAGCCATTTTTGCAGCAGTTCGAGGTCCTCGCAGGAGGTGATCGTGTCCCGGACTTCATCGGGTACGTCGATGCCGCGGGCGTCGAGAACGGTCAGAACCGACTGCGCCTCGCCCTTCGCTTCGCCCTCGGCAATGTACCTGCGAGCGAAGTCGCTGGTGAAGTTGTAGTCACGCAGACCGGTGGACATAAAAGCCTCCCAAGCAGGACGAACAGCTCGCGGCAGCATCGTCAGGATGAAATCATGGTATCGCAGGGCCGGGTCGGCCCCGAGATCACGCAGACCGGCGGCGACTGCCCGCCAGATCTCGATGTGGTCGGGGTGCCGCGGATGGGCCACCGCGGACAGCACAGCCAGCTCCGGCAGCTCGATCGCTACCCTCGGATCGGTGACCACCGGCACCGCCGAAGGGGCCAGGACCAGCGGTGTCAATGTCGTGGGCGGGTTGCCATAGCCGAAATCCAGCGGCTGCGCCGCCCAACTCGCGGTCGATGCGTCCGGACAGATGATCAGCAGCAGAACCGGGCACCTCATCCGCGCCCGTAGCGACGCCGTGTACACCGGCCAGGACCACAGCTTGTCCGGGTCGCGCCGCAACTGGACCTCCAGTACCACCGCCAGAACGGTCTCACGACGGCGCCGGAAGGCCAGCACCGCGTCGGCGTAGTACTCGGTCGGCGCCACCACCGCGGCTCGCTCCGACCGGCGTTCCACGGCCTCGTACTCGGGTAGCTCGCAGCCAAGCGCGGACAACAACGGAGCGACGAGTTGCGGCCGCTCCGAGAACATATCGATCACCACTTCGTGCGGGGTCGAAGGCATGCATGCACCGTAGCGGTGGGCACCGACATCTATTGGACCGCACCGGTTTTGCGCAACTCCGCTCCACCGTCCGACATGAAGTCACGCGTCATCGAACCAGTGCATCCGATGCTGTCGTACCAGGCTCCGATGGACGTCTCCGCTCCTGCCGGTGCGCTCCTGCCGGAAATGCGGTAGGGGAACGTTCGACCAGTTCATCGCTGCCGACGGGGCGTTGTATCGCAGAGCAACACTCTGCCGAGGAGGATGAGATCGATGGCTGAGCGTAGCGACTGGGCAGAACCCGGAGATCGTCGGATGCGTGAGGCCGGCGCGGTCGAGGCGTATGAAGCGGCTGGAGCGTCTTGCTCATGCGGCTCGATGCCGATCACGTGGTGCAGGTTCGGCCTCGGGTTGCTCGAGCAGGACCTTTCTACAGCCAGGTGTCGAGGGTGGTTGTGGTGAGGAAATGTTCCAGATCCGCTCGCCAGGGGGCGGGGACTGTTTTCTCCGGTTCGATGGCGGTGTACTGGCCTCGGTAGAACAACAGCGGCCTGCCGGAGTCGGTGGACTCCGACAGGGCCAGGACTCGGCCGAACACGATGTGGTGATCGCCGCCGTCGACGACGTTCGCCACTGTGCACTGGATCGTGGCGAGGGAGTCGTCGAGAATCGGGAGTTTCAGATCCGAGGTGCGCCAGTCGATTCCGGCGAACTTGTCGGCTTCGCGGGAGCCGAAGCGGGCGCACACCTGCTGTTGTTCCTCGGCGAGCACGTTCACGGCGAACCTGCCCGCTCGTTCGATGGCCGCCCAGGTGCGCGAGCCCTTGGTGGGGCAGAACAGCACCAGCGGCGGATCCAGGGACAGGGCGGCGAACGACTGGCAGGCGAACCCGACCGGCGCTCCATCGTCACCGAAGGTCGTGATGACCGTGATGCCGGTGCAGAACTGCCCCAGCACATTCCGGAACTGCCGGCCATCGATCTCGGGGAGATCCGTGTCAACCGTCTCGGGGAGATCCGTGTCAACCGTCTCGGGGAGATCGGTACCCACCACGCCGTCCGCCGCCATGTCGCTCACTCCTGACTGACTACTACTTGAACCCGATGCTGAAGTCGTGCCCCCACAGGCTGACCGCGGTCGACTCCCGGGCGATCCAGTCGTCGTCCTCGACTTCCAAACCCTCGCAGCCGAATTCGATGTCGAAGCCGCCCGGTGTCTTCATGTAGAACGACAGCATCTTGTCGTTGATGTGCCGGCCGAGAGTCGCCGACATCTTCACCTTCTTGCGCAGCGCGCGGTCCAGGCACAGGCCGACGTCGTCGGAGTTCTCCACCTCGACCATGAGGTGCACGATGCCGGTGGAGTTCGGCATCGGCATGAAGGCCAGGGCGTGATGACGCGGGTTGCAGCCGTAGAAGCGCAGCCAGGCGGGGTCGCCGTCCTCGGGCCGCCCGACCAGCTGCGGCGGCAGCCGCATGGAGTCGCGCAGCCGGAAGCCCAGGACACCCTGGTAGAACGCCTGCGCCGCGGCATCGTCGGTGCAGGTCAAGACCACGTGGCCCAAGCCCTGCTCGGCGGTGACGAACTTGTGGCCATAGGGGCTGACGAAACGCCGTGCGACATACTGCATTCCGTAGAACGCCTCGAGCGTGTTGCCGGACGGGTCCTCGAACCGGATCATCCCCTCGACCCGGCGGTCGGCGAGCTCCTCCTTGGTGGCCTCCTTGAACGCCACCCCGTTGGCCGACAACCGCTCTCGAAGCTGTTGCAGCTCAGGGCCGTTCGCGACCTCCCAGCCGGACACCAGCAGCCGGTCCTGTTCGCCCGGCACGATCACCAGGCGGGCCGGAAACTCGTCCATCCGGAGGTACAGGGCGTCCTTGTCGGGCCCGTCGCCCTCCATCATGCCGAGCACCTTGAGGCCGTACTCGCGCCAGGCCGCCATGTCGGTGGCCTCGATGCGCATGTATCCGAGCGCGCGAATACCCATGTGTCACTTCTCCTTGGGTGGAGACAGGAAGTCGATGGTCAGCTTGTTGAACTCGTCGAACCGCTCGCGCTGCGCCCAGTGCCCGCACCGGCCGAACACGTGCAGCTGCGCGCGCGGAATCGACTTCAACGCCACGAGCGCCCCGTCGAGCGGGTTCACCCTATCCTCGCGGCCCCAGATCAGCAGGACGGGCTGACGCAGCTTGTACGCCTCGCGCCAGAGCATGCCCTTCTCGAAGTCCGCCGAGGCGAACGACTTACCCATCGCGCGGGTGGCGGCCAGCGATTCCGGCTGGGCGGCCGAGGCGAAGCGCTCCTCGATCAGCTCCGGCGTGATCATGTCCTGGTCGAAGACCATGATCCGCAGGAATGCCTCGAGGTTCTCGCGGGTGGGTTCCATGTTGAACTTGCCCAGCGCCTTGACGCCCTCGGTCGGATCGGGCGCGAACAGATTGGTGCTCAACCCGCCCGGACCCATCAGCACGAGCTTGCCCGCGCGGTCCGGATAGTCCAGCGCGAAGCGCACCGCCGCGCCGCCGCCGAGCGAATTGCCCAGCAGGTGAACGCGATCGGTGATCTCCAGGGTGTTGAGCAGATCTTTCAGTGCCGAGGAGCTGTGCACGAAGTACTGCGGATGTTCGGTCGGCTTGTCGGACAACCCGAATCCGGGCTGATCGACGGCCAGCACGTGGAAGTCCTGTGCCAGCACACCGATGTTGCGCGAGAAGTTCGACCAGGACGAGGCGCCCGGACCGCCGCCGTGCAGCAGCACGATCGTCGGCCCGTTGCCCACGCCCGCCTCGTGATAATGCAGCTTCAGGTCCTCCCGCACCTGCGCGTAGCGAGAGGTGGACTCGAAGGTCAGCTCTGCGGTCGTGGTCATTTACACCATCCCGTCCGTGACCGGCAGCCCGAAGGCGTGCGTGCCGTACATCTGGTAGGCGCGTTCGGGATCGTTGGCCGCGTGCACCCGGCCGGCGTGCGCGTCGCGCCAGAACCGTTGCAGCGGTGTGCCGTTGGCCAGCGCGGTCGCGCCCGAGCTCTCGAACAGCTTGTCGATCGAGGAGATCGCCCGGCCGGTTGCCCGGACCTGGTCGCGACGGGCGCGGGCCCGGATGTCGAACGGAATGTCCTCGCCGGCCAAAAGCAGGGCGTATTCGTCGGCGACGTTGCCCGACAGCTGACGCCACGCGGCGTCGATATCGCTGGCGGCCTCGGCGATGCGCACCTTGGCGAACGGGTCGTCCTTGGCCTTCTCGCCGGCATAGGCGGCGCGGATCCGCTTGCCCTGATGCTCGACGTGCGCCTCCAGCGCGCCGTAGGCCATGCCCACGATCGGCGCGGAAATGGTGCTGGGATGGATTGTGCCCCAGGGCATCTTGTATACCGGGTCGGTATTCTGGGTCAGCCCGGGCGCGGTCAGCTCGTTCATGGCCTTGAAGGACAGGAACCGGTGCCGCGGCACGAAGACGTTGTCCACGACGACGGTGTTGGAGCCGGTGCCCCGCAGCCCCACCACATTCCACACGTCGTCGATGCGGTAGTCGCTGCGCGGGATCAGGAAGCTGCCGAAGTCGACCGGCTTGCCGTTCTTGATCACCGGACCGCCGACGAACACCCAGTCGGCGTGGTCGGATCCCGACGACCAGGCCCAGGAACCGTTGACGGTGTAGCCGTCGTCGGTGACGGTGCCCGCGCCCATCGGCGCGTAGGAGGAGGAGATCCGCACCTCGGTGTCCTCGCCCCAGACGTCCTCCTGGGCCTGCTGGTCGAACAGGGCCAGGTGCCAGTTGTGGATGCCGATGATGCCGGCCACCCATCCGGTGGAACCGCACGCGCTCGCGATCTTGCGGACGGTGTCGTAGAAGACGACGGGATCGGCGGCGTATCCGCCCCACTGGCGCGGCTGGACGAGCCGGAAGAAGCCGGTGGCCTGCAGGGCCTTCATGGTCTCGTCGGGGATGCGGCGCAGATCCTCTGCCTCTTGCGCGCGTTCGCGCAGCGTGGGCAATAGTGCTTCGACCCGCTCTACTACTTCTTGCGTCATCTCGGGGGCTGCTCCTGCCTGGTCGAATCGAACGGGTTCATCGGCCACGGACCGGGTTCGGTGAGACCGATACTAGTCTTGAGACTAGAACACGTTCTTATTCCTGTCGAGAACGGGTGTCCGCCCCCGGCGGGCGACGGCCTTTGCCTGGTAGTCGCGGAGATAGCTGGCGTCGGCGCGGACTTTTTTGTAACGTGTTCTAGTACTTAGAGGAGGGATCACGATGGCACAAAGCGCACCAGCGCGCGGCGGTAAGGTCCGTGAGATCGACGTCGGGTCCATGCCCACCCGCTACGCGCGGGGCTGGCACTGCCTGGGCCTGGCCGCACCGTTCCGCGACGGTAAGCCGCACGCCGTGCACGCATTCGGCACCAAGCTGGTGGTCTGGGCCGACAGCGACGGCGAATTGAAGGTGCTCGACTCCTACTGTCGGCACCTCGGCGGCGACCTGAGCATGGGCGAGATCAAGGGCGATTCGATCGCCTGCCCGTTCCACGACTGGCGCTGGGGCGGCAACGGCCGCTGCACGTCGATCCCGTACGGGCGGCGCGTGCCGCCGCTGGCCCGCACCCGCTCGTGGACCACGCTCGAGCGCAACGGGCAGCTGTTCGTCTGGCACGACCATGAGGGCAACCCGCCGCCGGACGACGTCACGATTCCCTACATCAAGGGCCCCTACAGTGACGCCGACGGCAACTTCACCGACGAACTCAACGGCGCCTGGACCGACTGGACCTGGGAGTCGATGCTGATCGAGGGCGCCAACTGCCGCGAGATCATCGACAATGTGGTCGACATGGCCCACTTCTTCTACATCCACTACGCGTTCCCGACCTTCTTCAAGAACGTCTTCGAGGGGCATATCGCGACGCAGTACCTGGAGACGAAGGGCCGCCCGGATATCGGCATGGCCTCCCAGTACGGTGGGGACACGCTGCTGAAGTCGGAGGCCTCGTACTTCGGGCCCTCGTACATGGTCAACCCGCTGACCAACATCTACAGCGGCTTCGAGGTCAACAGCGTCCTGATCAACTGCCACTACCCGGTGACGCAGGATTCCTTCGTACTGCAGTGGGGCATCTCGCTGGAGAAGCCGAAGGGTATCGAGGGCGAGAAGGCCGATCGGCTGGCGAAGAAGATGACCGAGGGCATCAGCGTCGGCTTCCTGCAGGACGTGGAGATCTGGAAGCACAAGTCCAAGATCGACAACCCGCTGCTGTGCGAGGAGGACGGCCCGGTCTACCAGCTGCGCCGCTGGTACGACCAGTTCTACTGCGATGTCGACGATGTCGACCCGAAGATGGTGCAGCGCTTCGAGTTCGAGGTCGACACCGCCAAGGCCAACGAGGCATGGGAGGCCGAGGTCGCCGAGAATCTGCGGCGCAAGCGGGAGGAAGAGGAGCAGGAGGCCGTCAAGCAGGAGGCGGGAGCCTGATGGCCACCTGGGCGAAGGCACCGGATTTCGCGGACCGTCCCGAGCGGCGGGAACAGGTGCGCGCCCAGACGGTCGTCGACAAGCAGCGCTACCTCGAGGACGGCCTGACGCCGATCGCCTGCCAGAGCTGCGGTACCAAGGTTCTGGTCCGCAAGGCCAGCTCGCAGCAGAGGTCGGTGCAGTGGACCACGAACCCGGCGGAGCACTGCCCGGTCTTCCGGGCGCTGGTCGGCGGGCCGGGCCGCCCCGACTCCTGCCCGAGCCTGGACCAGGCGATCGAGCAGGCCGTGGACGACGGGGTACTCAGGGTCGACGAATAGGCGGCTCGGCCCGGTGCACGGAGCGAGCCGCCGGGTCGGTCCGCTTGCCCCGCCGCCGGCCCCCGCAAGCCCGGATCGTGTGGTCGTGGGCCGGGGGCTCGGGCGATGAATTGCGTTGCGGCCCAGCGGCACCGAAGCCGAAGTCGGCCGAACGGCGCGGGTGCTCGGTCGTCGGCTGTGCTGCTCACGCTGCCGGGTGGAGCCCGGTCAGCGGGAGCGGCACAGTGTCCGGATGCGGCGCCGTGCTCAGTCGAGGCGGAAGTCGGCGAAGTCGAATCCGGGCGAGACGAGGCAGCTGACCAGGACGTAGTCGTCGCCCACGGGGCGGGCGGATTGGCTGACGCTGCCGGGTACCACGGCCTGCAGCAGGTGACCGTGTTCTACGTCGGGACCGAGGGTGATTTCCTCACCGCCGATGTCGAGCAGCAGCGGACCGCCGCGCTGCCACAGCCACAGCTCGTCCGAGCGGACGGTGTGCGGGGCGGACTTCTCGCCGGGCAGCAACAGGAAATGGATGGCGGTCGCGGCCGATCGCGGTCCGTCGTAGCCGTCTGGCACGAATTCCACTGGGCTGCGCCAGGTTTCGCGGAACCAGCCACCCTCCGGATGCGGTTGCAGATCCAGTGCGGCCGCCAGAGCGGGGCGATCGGTCATGGTCGTCTCCATTTCGGGTGCCGGGTGCCTGCCGACGGCCATCGTAGTGGCGATGGCGGCGGATTTCCGCTCGGGCCGACCTCGGGTGCATGCGCTTTCAGGTCGAATCTTGTTCGAAGGAAATCGTTTTCGATGCTGGTATCCGGTCTCGGAGGAGAGGTGCGGTGGCCGGTGTGCTGTACCGCGCGCCGGGCGGAACGGGTCGGTGCCGGTCAGGAACGGTCTCCGCGCGGCGTGCTGTAGGCCAGCGCTACGTGCGTGAACAGGTCGACGCGCTGCCGGTGGGCGATATCGCTGTCCGGTTCGATCAGGCATTGGGTGGCGGTGCCGTCGTGCACCGCGACCAGGGCGTGGCCCAGCGCCGCCGGATCGGTGACCGTGCGGCCGATCCGGCCGAGCAGTTCCTCCACCACCGGCAGCAGGGCCGTGATGATCGTCTCCTCGCGCGCGGCCACCACCCGCCGCAGCGCCGGGTTGCGCAGGGCGTGCGCGGTGAATTCGAACGTGATCCGGAACCACTTCTCGTCCAGCGGAACGGCGCGCAGCACCCGCTCGACGCCGTGCCGGACATCGGTGAGCGGGTGGCTGGTGTCCGCCCTCTCGCGGTCCTCCAGCACCGCGGTCACCTCGCGCACCAGCTGCCGGGACCGCTGCTCCCACATGGCCAGGAACAGTTCCTCCAGCGAGGTGAAGTTGGAGTAGAAGGCTCCGCGGGTGAATCCCGCCCGTTCGCAGATCTGCTCCACGGTGCAGCGCCCGAATCCCTCGTCGGCGAATGCCTCGAAAGAGGCGTCCAGGAGCCGCTGCCGGGTTCGGGCTCGGCGCTTGGTCATCCGTCGTGCGGGGGTGGTCACGGCCGATACGTCGCCGGTGGGTTCGGTGCCGGCGGGTGCTGCCCCGACGGATCGTGTTCTCGTGGGCTCAGGCTCGGCTGCCAGGGCGCCGAGTGGCATGGGGGCGTCCGCAGTGGATCTGTCCTGGGTGGCCCCGCTATCGCTGGACCCTGGTTCCGTGTGCGCCGTCTCGGCCGACTCCGGATCGCCGGATGCTGTCTCGGTGGATATCGACACGGCCGGACTCCTCCCCACAGTGGTCGGATACATGAGCGTATCAAAATCCATAGTTTCGGCCGGTCCCGCCGAGGAGCCTTAACCTGGGGAGCATGACGACAGGGTGGCGACAGCGGACCGGCCCGATCGGCGTCCTCACCGGCGCCGGTATCTCCACCGACTCCGGCATCCCGGATTTCCGCGGCCCGCGCGGGGTGTGGACCAAGGACCCGATCGCGGAGCTGCTGTCCACCTATCAGAACTATGTGGCCGATCCCGAGCTGCGGCAGCAGGCCTGGCTGGCCCGCCGCGACAACCCGGCGTGGCAGGCGGAGCCCAACGACGCGCATCGGGCCCTGGCCCGGCTCGCCCGTGCCCGCACGGTCGGGATCATCACCCAGAACATCGACCGCCTGCACCAGCGGGCGGGCTCACCGCAGGAGTCGGTGGTGGAGATCCACGGCAACATGTTCGACGTCGTCTGCATCGAGTGCGACTACACCACCACGATGGCCGGCGCGCTGGAGCGGGTGGCCGCCGGCGAGGCCGATCCGTCCTGCCCCGGCTGCGGCGGCATCCTGAAGGCCGCCACCATCATGTTCGGCCAGCAGATGGACGCCGAAACCGTCTGGGCGGCAAGGGAGATCGCGCTGTCGAGCGATATATTCCTGGCCATCGGCAGCTCGCTGCAGGTCGAGCCCGCCGCCTCGATGTGCGCCCTGGCCGTGGAGGCCGGCGCCGATCTGATCGTCGTCAACGCCGAGCCGACCCCGTACGACCCGTGGGCCACCGAGGTCGTCCGCGACCCGATCGGCACGGCGGTGCCGCAGCTGGTGGACGAGATACTGGCCGGTTGAGACTGCGGCGCGGGTCTTTCCGGATCGGCTCAGGCGAACGGTGTCTTCGGGCGTTCCTGTAGTTCGCCGTCGACGTATACGTCCACCTTCTCGTCGTAGAAGCAGGCCAGTCCGGCGATCTTCTGGCTTTCGGGCACCGGGGCGCGGTACGTCCAGACCAGGTCGGAGTATTCGGTGCCGTCGATGCGGACGTTGAAGTACTCGGCCGTGCCCTTGTACGGGCAGCGCGTCCGCGTCGGCGACGGCGTCAGCAGTTCGGTCCGGAGATCGAGCATCGGCAGGTAATACCTTGGCGGCAAACCGGTTTCGAACAAGATATGTGGCGCGCGCGATTCGGCGACGGTCTGCCCGCCGACATCGATCCGGACGTGCCGGGAGCTCGCCAGGATATCCACGCGCTTGTAAGGATCGCGCGGATGCACATAAACGGGTTCGTCCTCCTCGAACCACTCGTCCATCAGCTCCCAGTCCAGCCGCACCAGCTCCCGCAGCTCCGGAATCGGCGAATTCGGATACCGCACGGCCGCAGCGGATTTGGTGATGCCATCGATCACGACGTGATATTCGACGCCCTCGCCGCGACTGGGCGAATGGCGGATGGAACCGGTCGTCTCCAGCTCGGCGCGCAGATCGGCGAGAGGCAGGTAGTAGGCCGGATAGTAGGGGTGCTCCCAGACCAGCGTCGGTGTGACCGTGTCGACCACCAGCTGTCCACCGGCAAAGGCCCGCACCCGCTTACGACAGGCCTCGGTCCTGACCCGCCTCCGAGTTGTATCGGTCATACTCGCCGACCGTACCCCTGCCCGGTGAACTCGATCGGGTTGCGCGAGTGCGTTTCGTGCGCCAGGCCGGTTGTCAGTCGTCGCCGACGGTGACGGCTTCGGCCTCGGTCACGCTGTGCTCGGCCGGGTCGTGGTCGTCGATGTGGGACAGGGCCGAACGTCCGGCCAGTAGTACCAGCACGCCGACCGCGGTGCAGGCCGCGCCGACCCAGAACGGCAGCGCCATCTGGTGTTCGCCGAGCTTGCCGGCCAGGTACGGGGCCGCGGCGCCGCCGGCGAAGCGGACGAAGCTGTAGGCGGCCGACGCGGTCGAGCGCTCCACCGGCGCCGAGATCATGACGGCCTCGGTGATCAGCGTGTTGTTCACGCCGAGGAACAGTCCGGCCAGCACGGTGCCCACGATCAGCACCGGCTTCTGGTCGGCCCAGATCGCCATCGCGGCCAGGTCCGCGGCGAACAACCCGAGCGCGAGCGCGATCATCGGGACGGTGCCGAAGGCGCGCTGCACCTTCGGTGCGACCACAACAGATGCCAGCGCCAGTGCCAGGCCCCACCCGAAGAAGATGAACCCGATCGCGTAGGTGCCCATGTCCAGCGGGAACGGGGTATAGGCGAGCAGGGTGAAGAACCCGTAGTTGTACAGCAGCGCGGTGATGCTGACCAGCAGCAGACCCCGGTGCCGCAGGGCCTTGAACGGCGCGACGATCGAGGTGCGGTGGGTGGGCTCGGGGCTCTGCGGCAGCAGCACGACGATCGCGACGAAGGCGATCGCCATCAGCGCCGAGACGCCGAAGAACGGTGCGCGCCAGCTGAATCCGCCGAGGAATCCGCCGACCAGCGGGCCGGCGGCGATGCCGATCCCCAGCGCGGCCTCGTACAGGATGATCGCCCGGGCGACCCCGCCGCTGGCCGCGCCCACGATGGTGGCCAGGGCGGTCGCGATGAACAGCGCGTTACCCAGTCCCCAGCCGGCGCGGAACCCGACGATCTGCCCGACCGTGCCGGAACTACCGGCCAGCGCCGCGAACACCACGATGATCGCCAGGCCGGCCAGCAGCGTCTTCTTGGCGCCGAAGCGGCTGGAGATCACGCCCGTGATCAGCATGGCCACACCGGTGACCAGCATGTAGCTGGTGAACAGCAGCGTCACCTGCGAGGGCGACGCGTGCAGCTGCTCGCCGATCGGCTTGAGGATCGGGTCGACCAGGCCGATACCCATGAAGGCGATGACCGAGGCGAAGGCGACCGCCCACACGGACTTGGGTTGCTTGTTCTTCGTGGCGGCAGGCGCGTCGGTGGCGGCGCGCGGCGAGAGAGAGGTGCTCATCAACGCTCCTGAATCGAATCTTCTCGATGCGCAGCCGATTTCAGGGCCTCGAGCAGTTCGTTCAGCTCGTCGCTCAGTGGGGCGAGCCGGTCGATATCGAGGTCGGGCAATCGCTGTGACAGGGCGGTACCGATCGCGCGGCGGGACGCTGCCAAGCGGGTGCGTCCCGCCGGCGTCGGCTCGACGACCACGACTCTGGAGTCGCCGGGATCGGTGGTGCGGCCGGCCAGTCCGGCTGCGATCAGCCTGCCGATCAGCGCCGTTGCCGATGGCTGCGAACACCCGTCGATCCGGGCGAACTCGCTGACCCGCAGCGGACCCCGCTCGTCCAGCACGGACAGCGCGCGCACCATGGCGCGCGGCAGCTCGTTTCCGCCGAACGACCCCGCCAGCCGGGTGAGCCGGCTCGCGGCGACGACGATGTCGACGAGTAGCTCCTCGCGGCCGGTGGACTGGGTGGTGGGGCTCGACTGCACGATTTTTTAGTTTACATTTGCTAACTATCTATGTACATAGGCTAACTATGTATTCGGGCTGTGAGATGGGGCACGGCAGGTGGTGGATAGACCGGCGGATCTTCGCCCGCGCCGGTGCCGTGCCGGGCCGCAGGGTGAGCGGGACGACGAGGTGATCGGTGGTGTGGTCACTCCCGTGTCGCGGAACGGGACAGGACGAGGCGGGGCGGGGAGGCGATCGGCGGAGCGATCGACCGGCCTCGCACTCCGATCGGTCCCGCTGACTGGTGCGCCCGCCGGATGGAAACTCGTCCCGCCGGCGGGCGCACTGCGGCGGTCAGGCGGGGCGAGCCAGCGGGCGGGTTGGGTGGCCGAAGAGCTGCGAATCGCCGTGGGCGCGTTTGAAGTACAGGTGGGCGTCGTGTTCCCAGGTGATGGCGATGCCGCCGTGCATCTGGACCATTTCGCCCACGACCGCGCCGAACGCCTGCGTGCAGTGGATGCGCGCGGCGGACAGATCCAGGGCGGCGTCGGGGTGTGCCGCCGATGCCCGCGGATCGGCGCCGGTGTCGGGCAGGGCGGCGATGGCGGTGTAGGCGGCCGAGCGGGCCGATTCCACCAGCACGTACATATCGGCCATGCGGTGCTTGAGCGCCTGGAAGCTGCCGATCGGGCGGCCGAACTGCACGCGGGACCCGGTGTATTCCACCGTCGCCGCGAGGCACTGCCCGGCGGCGCCGATCTGTTCGGCGGCCAGCGCCGCCCAGGCGATGTGGCGCAGCCGGGCGGTCACGGTCGCGGGGTCGCCGCCCAGCGCACGGGCGGGGGCGGCGGTGCAGGTGATCTCGGCCAGCCTCCGGGTCGGGTCCATCGTCGGGGTGGTGCTGCGGGCGACTTCCGGTGCGGTGGCGTCGATTTCGTAGACGCCCTCGGTGGTGAGCACGATCAGGGTGTCCGCCGTCGCGCCGTCGACGACGTAATGCGCCGTGCCGGTGAGCTTCCCGTTCTCGACTCGGATTCCCGGAGTGTCCCAACCGGCCCGATCCGCCCAGCACAATGCCAGCGTGCGGGTGCCCTCGGCGACCTCCGGCAGCAGCCGCGCGCAGGCTTCGGCGTTGCCGGACAGCAGCAATGCCTGCGCACCCAGCACCGCCGAACCCAGCATCGGCGGTGCGTGCAGGGTGCGGCCGAGTTCCTCGACGACGATCAGCGCCGCCGTGAGCCCCGCGCCGATGCCGCCGAACTCCTCCGGAATCGCCAGTGCCGCAACGCCGACCTGCTCGCACAGCAGTGTCCACAGCTGTTCGTCGTAGCCGGGTTCGCCGTCGATCGCGCGCCGCAGCGCGTCTCGATCGCCGTGCTTGGCCAGCACGGCCCGCACCGTGGCGGCGAGATCCTGAAGTTCCGCGGTGCTGCTCATATCCGGTCTCCCATATCGTCTCCCTGCACGACTCCGCGTCCCGGCCCCAGCGCTCCCCGGCACATCGCCGTCACCGGTCCGGCCGGTGCGATTCGTTCCGCGTCGGCCACCCGCCTTCCGGTGCATCCCGCACCGGTACGAGCTGTACGGCCGCGCCGCGGCTCGGTCTCGACGTGCCCCGCCTCGGTGCCGTCCCGGTCCGGGAGTTCGCCGCTGATCCTCACCCGAGCGCCTCCGATTCCGCTCGCAAGGCCGCACCGACCCGGGCCCGATGGAAATCGGCTGTGCCCCACACGGACTGCAATGCGGTCACCTTGGCCAGCCACAGCGACAGGTCGTGTTCGGCGGTGTAGCCGATGGCGCCGTGCACCTGCAGGGCGATCCGGGCGGTGCGGTAGGCGGCCTCGGCGCAGGCGAGCTTGGCCGCCGACACGTCGCGGGCGCGGTCGGGCGAATCCAGGCTCAGCGCGGCGCGATTCAGCAGCGGCTCGGCCATCTCCAGGCCGATCAGCGCATTCGCCAGATGATGCTTGACGGCCTGGTATCGACCGATCGGCTTGCCGAACTGATGGCGCTGCTCGACGTAGGCGACGCTGGTGTCCAGCAGCGCCCGTCCGGCGCCGAGCAGCTGGGCCGCGGTCGCCAGGGCCCCGGCGTCGAAGGCGGCGTCCAGGGCCGCGCGTACCGCATCTCCCTCGGCGACAACCTCATCCGCCGCGACGGTGAACAGGCGCCGCGCCGCGTCCACCGACCGGACGGGGTCGGTCCGGTGGCCGATGGACACCCGGTCGCCGTCGGCGACCAGCACCACCTCGGCGGTGTCGGCGTCGACCGCGGGCGCGTCCGGGGCGAGCGTGATCGTGCCCAGGGCCTGGCCCTCCGCGAAGGCCGGCAGCCACCGTCGCGCCGAGGCCGAATCCGGAAGCGCTTGCAGCAGTGTGGGAATCACGGCCGCCGTCTCCACCAGCGGTCCGGGCACGGCCGCGCGCCCGAGCTCCCGCATCGCCACCACCAGGTCGATGGTCTCGGCGCCCAGGCCGCCGTGGTTCTCATCGATGATCAGGCCCAGCGCACCCGCACCGGCGAGCTGCCGGATCAGCCCGCGACCGCCGCGGTGATCTCCGCCGCTCCAGGCGCGCACGATGCCTGGAGTCCCGGCCGCTTCGCACATCTTGCGGAGGCTGTCGGCGAAATCCCGTTGTTCGGGGGAGAGGGCAAACTTCATCGGGCGGTCCAATCCGAGATACGGGCCACGCCGCGCTGGGTGGCGTTCCGTGTGCAGATCTGTGTGATTCGGGTGCCGGGTATCGCCGCCGGCGTGGCGACGAGGGCCCGCCGGTCGGCGGCGTTCCGCGTGTGCATCGACATCCTCCGATCGCCTACCTGGGCAGCCCGAGCAGGCGTTCGGCGATGATGTTGCGCTGAATCTCGTTGGTGCCCGCGTAGATCGGGCCCGCCAGCGAGAACAGGTAGCCGTCTGTCCAGGCGCTCGTCTGTTCGGCGGCCGGACCCAGCAGATCCAGGGCGGTCTCGTGCATGGCGATGTCGAGTTCGGACCAGAACACCTTGTTCACCGAGGATTCCGCGCCGAGCTTGCCGCCCTCGGCCAGCCGGGTGACGGTCGACAAGGTATTGAGCCGGTACGCCTCCGCGCCGATCCAGGCGTCCACCACGCGATTTCGCGCCGCCGTATCGGCCGGATCGGCGGTGCTCCGCCACAGCTCGATCAGTCGCCGCGCGGTCGCGTTGAACCGGCCCGGGCTGCGCAGCGACAGGCCGCGCTCGTTGCTGGAGGTGCTCATCGCGACTCGCCAGCCCTCGTTCGGCGTGCCGATCACGTCTCGGTCCGGGACGAAGACGTTGTCCAGGAAGATCTCCGCGAACCCGGGCTCCCCGTCGAGCTGCGGAATCGGGCGGACCGTAACCCCGTCGGCGGACAGCGGGAACATCACGTAGGTGAGCCCGCGGTGGCGCTCCGCCTCCGGATCGCTGCGGAACAGGCCGAACGCCCAATCCGCATACGCCGCACGCGAACTCCAGGTCTTCTGCCCGTTCAGCACCCAGCCACCGTTGGTCCGCCGGGCGGTGGAGCGGATACCGGCGAGGTCGCTACCGGCCTCGGGTTCCGACCACGCCTGCGCCCAGATGTCGTCCGCGCGCGCCATGCGCGGCAGGATGCGCTCCAGCTGCTCCGGGGTGCCGTGCTCGAACAGCGTCGGAGCCAGCAGGAAGATGCCGTTCTGGCTGACCCGGCCGGGCGCCCCGGCGGCGTAGTACTCCTCCTCGAACAACACCCATTCCAGCAGCGACGCATCCCGGCCGCCGTGTTCACGGGGCCACGACACCACCGACAGCCGAGCCTCGGCCAGCGTGTGCTCCCAGGCCCGGTGCGCCTCGAAGCCGGCCCGGGTGTCCATCGATGGCAGCGGCGTGGCGGGAACGTTGGCGCGCAGGAACTCCCGGACCTCGAGCCGGAATTCCTCGGTGCGCGCGTCGTAGTCGAGATCCATCTACTTCCCACCCTTCTGGTTCGCGTTGCCGGCTTCGGCGCTGGCCTTCATGGACTTGGCGGTCATCCCGCCCAGCGAGTCGGCGCCGACCTCGGCATTGTGGGCGTGCGCGAAGTGGTGCAGCCCGAATACCGCGTCCATGCCGGCGCGCATCCCCATCAGGTCCTCGCACTGGTTGACGGCCCTCTTGGTCAGCGCCAGCCCGAACTGCGGCATGTCCGAGATCTTTTCGGCCAACTCCAGCGCGTGCGTCCGCAAGTCCTCGCGGGGCACCACGCGATTGACCATGCCCCAGTCGTAAGCCTGTGCGGCGCTGAAGCGTTCGCCGGTGAACAGCACCTCCTTGGCGCGGCGCGGCCCGAGCATCCACGGGTGGGCGAAGTACTCCACCCCCGGAATGCCCATGCGCACCACGGGATCGGAGAAGAAGGCGTCCTCGGCGGCCACGATCAGATCGCACGACCACGCCAGCATCAGCGCCCCGGCGATGCACGCGCCCTGCACGGCCGCGATGGTCGGCTTGGGGATCTCCCGCCAGCGCCGGCACATCCCGAGATACACCTCGGACTCGCGGGCGAAACGCTGATCGCCGCCCTCGCGGTCGACGTGGTCCCACCACAGCACGGCCTTGTTGTCGTAGGACACGCGGTGATCGCGTCCCGGCGTGCCGATGTCGTGGCCGGCGGAGAAGTGTTTTCCGTTGCCCGCCAGGACGATCGCCTTGACCTCCGCGTCCTCGACGGCCCGGGCGAAGGCGGCGTCGAGCGCGTAGGTCATCACCGAATTCTGCGCGTTGCGGTACTGCGGGCGGTTCATCGTGACGATCGCGATCGGGCCGCGGCGCTCGTAGGTGACGACCTCCCCCTCGTCGGGGTGGTCGGGGGCGGGGTAGGCAGAGCGGTGGTCGGGGGCGGGGTAGGCAGAGCGGTGATCGGGGGCGGGATGCACGCCGTCGGAAGTCACGAAATCTCCTCACGTAGTTGCCGCTTGAGCACCTTGCCGGCGGCGCTGTAGGGCAGCTGATCGCGGAACTCGACGTACCGCGGCACCTTGAAATTCGCCAGGGTGCGCTTGGCGTGCGCGATCACGTCCTCCTCCGTCAGCGCGGCGCCCGACCGGCGCACGATGTAGGCCTTGCCGACCTCGCCCATGCGCTCGTCCGCCACCCCGATCACCGCGGAGTCGGCCACTCCGTCGAGGCGCGCGAGCGCCTGTTCCACCTCGGCCGGGTAGACGTTGAAACCACCGGCGATGTACATGTCCTTGAGCCGGTCGGTGATCTTCAGGTAGCCGCGCTCGTCCAGCACCCCGACGTCGCCGGTGTGCAGCCAGCCGCCGGGGTCGATGGTCTTGGCGGTGTTCTCCGGGTCGTCCAGGTAGCCGAGCATGACGTTCGGGCCGCGCAGCAGCACCTCGCCGTTGTCGTCGATGCGCACCTCGAAGCCGGCGATCGGGCCGCCGGAGGTGTTGGCGACCGTCTCGGCGTCGTCGTCGGGCCGGCACATGGTGCCGAAGCCGGCCGACTCCGAGAGCCCGTACGCGGTCACCACCACGTCGAATTTCAGCTCGCTGCGCATTCTTTCGACGAGCACCACCGGCACGGTGGAGGCGCCCGTGACCGCCACCCGCAGGCTGCTCAGGTCGGACTCGGCGCGGGCGGGATGGTCGAGGATGGTCTGGTAGATCGTCGGCGGCCCGGTCAGCACGGTGATGCGCTGGTCGTGCACCAGCCGCATGGTCTCCGGCACGTCGAAGGCGGCCTGCGGCACGATCGTCGCGCCGGTGACCAGGCATGCGAGCATGGCCGCCTTGTAGCCGAAGTTGTGGAAGAACGGCGGGATCACCAGGTAGCGGTCGGAGCTGTTCAGGGTCGAGCACGCGCACCAGGCGCGCACCACGTCCAGGGCCTGCCGATGCGCCACCAGCGTGCCCTTGCTGCGTCCGGTGGTGCCGGAGGTGAACAGGATGTCGGAGATGTCTTCGGGGCCAACCGATTCCCCGCGCGCGACCACTTGGTCGCCGGGCACCTGTGCGGCGAGCCCGGCCAGCTCCGGCCACGCGACGACGGAGGGGGAGTCGTCCGCGGCGGCGGGAGCGTCTCCTGGAATGACAACAACCGTGTCGATCACCAGATCCGGTGCGACCGAACGCAATTCGGACAGCCGATCCCGCCCCAGGAACGGTCCGGCGACGAACAGCGCCTTCGCGTTCACGCGCCGCAGCACGTCGGCCGCCTCGTCGGCGACGTAGCGGGTGTTCAGCGGCACCAGCGCCGCGCCGGTGTAGTGAATCGCCAGCGCGGCCACCACCCAGTGGTAGGTGTTGGGCGCCCAGACCGAGATCCGATCGCCGGGCCGCACGCCGCGGGCGATCAACGCCCCGGCGGCCTCCCGGACCGCGTCGAGCAGCTGCGCCCAGCTCAGGCGCACGTCGCCGTCGATGACGGCGGTCGCGTCGCCGTACTGGCCCGCCGCCTCGTGCAGGGCGGCGGGGGTGGTCTGCCCGGGGGCGGGGAAGGTTGTCACGGTCGTCCTCCCGCGGCGAGCCGCGAAATCGAAATCTGTCGGTCTACAAAGCAAGTGCTTGGTAGGTTACTCTACCGGAGTGAGTGTGATCCAGACCCACGATTCGGGTGCCGCGGCGGAGTCCTCCCAGGATGCCGAATTCCGCGCCGAACTGCGCGAATGGCTGGCCGAGAACCTGAACGGACAGTTCCGCGCACTGCGCGGGCTGGGTGGTCCCGGGCGCGAGCACGAGGCGTTCGACGAGCGACTGGAGTGGGATCGCCACCTCGCCGCGGCCGGGTGGACCTGCCTCGGCTGGCCCGAGCAGTACGGCGGCCGCGACGCCACGCTGCGCCAGCAGGTGATCTTCCACGAGGAGTACGCCAAGGCCGACGCCCCGAGCCGGGTCTCGCACCTGGGTGAGGAGCTGCTCGGCCCGACCCTGCTGGCGTTCGGCACCGAGGCGCAGAAGAAGCGGTTCCTGCCGGGTATCAAGACCGTCACGGAGCTGTGGTGCCAGGGCTACTCCGAGCCGGGCGCGGGCTCCGACCTGGCGGCGGTCACCACCTCCGCGCGCCGCGACGGCGACGGATGGACCATCAACGGGCAGAAGATCTGGACCTCGCTGGCGCACGTGGCCGACTGGTGCTTCGCGATCTGCCGCACCGAGCCCGGCTCGTCCCGGCATCACGGGCTGTCGTACCTGCTGGTCCCGATGGATCAGCCCGGTATCGAGGTGCGGCCGATCAACCAGCTCACCGGGACCTCCGAATTCAACGAGGTGTACTTCGACAACGCCCGCACCGAGGCCGATCTCGTGGTCGGCGAGCCCGGCGAGGGGTGGCGGGTCGCGATGGGCACGCTCACCTTCGAGCGCGGCATCTCCACGGTCGGCCAGCAGATCCAGTTCGCCCGCGAGCTGAGCAATCTGGAGGCCGTGGCGGAAGGCAATGGCGCACTGGACGATCCGGTGATCGCCGAGCGGATCGATCGGGCCTGGGTCGGGCTGCGGGTGCTGCGCGCCCACGCGCTGCGCACCCTGGAGTCCGCGCACGACAACACGGACGCCCGCACGGCCGCGGGCCAGGCGTCGGTGTCGAAGCTGTTGTGGGCCAACTGGCATCGCGGCCTCGGCGAACTCGCCATGGACGTACTCGGCGCCCCCGGCCTCGAATCGCTCCCCGACGACCTGAACGAATGGCAGCGCCTGTTCCTGTTCAGCCGTGCCGACACCATCTACGGCGGCTCGAACGAGGTGCAGCGCAACATCATCGCCGAACGCGTGCTCGGTCTGCCGCGCGAGGCCCGGTAGGAAGGACCATCCCGTGACAGACCTTTCCGTTGCGCCGCAGCCGATCTCCGGCCACGGCCTGCTGGCCGGCCGGAACGCCGTGATCACCGCCGCCGCCGGCACCGGCATCGGCTCGGCCAGTGCCCGCCGCATGCTCGACGAGGGCGCCGACGTCGTGGTCTCCGACTGGCACGAGCGCCGGCTGAAGCAGACCGAACAGGAGCTGGCCGCCGCCTACCCCGACCGCCGGGTGGCGTCGGTGGTGTGCGACGTCACCAGCACCGAACAGGTCGACGAGCTGATCCGGGCGGCCGCCGAGCGCCTGGGCCGCATCGACATCATGGTCAACAACGCCGGATTGGGCGGCGAGACACCGGTTGTCGACATGACCGACGAGCAGTGGGACAAGGTCCTCGACATCACCCTCAACGGCACCTTCCGCTGCACCCGCGCGGTGCTGAACTACTTCCGCACGGCCGGCCACGGCGGCGTGATCGTCAACAATGCCAGCGTGCTGGGCTGGCGCGCGCAGCACGGCCAGGCGCACTACGCCGCCGCGAAGGCGGGCGTGATGGCGCTGACCCGGTGCAGCGCGGTCGAGGCCGCCGAACTCGGCGTGCGCATCAACGCGGTCGCGCCGAGCATCGCCCGGCACCCGTTCCTGGACAAGGTCAGCTCGTCCGATCTGCTGGACCGGCTGGCCGCCGGCGAGGCATTCGGGCGCGCCGCCGAGCCGTGGGAGGTGGCGGCCACGATAGCCATGCTCGCCAGCGACTACACGTCGTATCTGACCGGCGAGGTGGTCTCGGTGAGCAGCCAGCGCGCCTGATCTCGCCTGCGCCGCCGGTGTGCGGCGTGTCGTCTGCCGACGGTGGAAAATGGGTGGCGCCGCACACCCCTGGTTGTGCAATCCTGATGAAGGCCGGTTCCTCTTCTCGAAGGGACCACCATTCATGGAACTGGACCGTCCTCAGGACAACGAAGAGCTGGAACTCGAGCTGGTGCGAGAAGTGGTACTGGCCCGTCGGCGGCTGGACAGCGCCGTGCTGGCCGCTCTCGCCCTGGGCGCCGAACTCCTGGAGCACGCGTCCCCCGATGTGACTGCCGCGCGTGCCGAGCAGATCCTGGAGCAGTACTCGGTCGACGAGGCCGAGGTCACGCGCGACCCCCGGGGCGCGTTGCGCACCGATATGGCGCGCGATCGCGTGCGTGCCCAGCGCATCGGCCTGGTGCACCGGTCCGCCGGTGGCGAATCCGCCGACGCGCTGCGCCTGCGCAAGCGGAACGCGCTGTTGCGCGAGGTGCGGGCCGATCTGCTCGAGGTGGTGCGGCACTGTCGCGCATTCGGTTTCGATCGGCTCGCCTTCGCCGACGGGATCGCCGAGGGACTGTGCGCGGCCACGGACAAACTGGTGGTCGGCGCCGATATGGAGACCTATCGAGCCTGGCAGCGCGGCATGGTGCTGAAGATCATCGAGGTGGCCACGCCCGACGGCGCGCCGCGGGTGATGGCGACCGTCGACGCCGGTCCGGGCCGGGAGCCGCTGACCGTCGAGTGGGACAGCTGCGAGCGGCGACTGGCGCTGGTCGCGCGGATGGCGCGGGCCGGGGTGTCGCCGGTCGACATCTGCGACCGGCTGCTGGCCGACCTGTCGGTGTCGTCGCCGCTGCGGTTCTCGATGCGCTGAGCGCGCGGGAGACGGAATTCGACCGACGATGGACCAAGCAAATGCTTGGTTGTACTATGGGCGGGTGCCCGCAGCTGACGCATCCAAATCCGCACGTCGCAACGAACTGCTCGCCCTGGCGGCCGGTCTGTTCGCCGAGCGTGGGCTGCGCGCGACCACGGTGCGCGACATCGCCGACGCGGCCGGGATTCTATCCGGCAGCCTGTACCACCATTTCGATTCCAAGGAGTCGATGGTGGACGAGATTCTGCGCGGCTTCCTGGACGATCTGTTCGGGCGGTACCGCGAGATCGTCGATTCGGGCCTGTCGGCGCGAGATACGTTGGAGGCGTTGGTACTCGCGTCCTACGAGTCGTTCGATCACTGGCACGCCGCCGTGGCGATCTATCAGACCGAGGCCAAGAGGCTCAGCGGCACACCGCGTTTCACCTACATCGACGAGTACAACAAGGAGTTCCGCGAACTCTGGCACAAGGTGCTCAGCCAAGGCGTCGAGGACGGCAGCTTCCGGCCCGAACTGGACATCGAGCTCGCCTACCGATTCCTGCGCGACACCGTGTGGGTCGCCGTGCGCTGGTATCAGCCCGGCGGCCGGATCACCGTGGACAGCCTGGCCAAGCAGTACCTCACCATCGTGCTGGACGGATTGACCAATCCCGCGTCCGAGAGGGCGAATACCGGGCTGTGAGCCCGTCCAGGACCGAATCGCTCGAGCGCAGCATCGCACAGAGGAGTTCCCGACATGCCCGCATCGTCCGACCGCCGCCCCTACACACCCGTGCGCGAGGCGTACGTCATCGACGCCGTCCGCACCCCGATCGGGAAGCGCGGCGGGTCGCTGGCCGGTGTGCATCCGGCCGATCTGGGCGCGACGGCGCTGCAAGGTCTGCTGGGGCGCAACACGATCGATCCGGACCGGGTCGACGACGTGATCTTCGGCTGCGTCGACGCGATCGGCCCGCAGGCCGGCAATATCGCCCGCACGGCCTGGCTGGCCGCCGGCTATCCGGAATCCGTGCCGGGCGTGACCGTCGACCGGCAGTGCGGATCCAGCCAGCAGGCAATCAATTTCGGCGCGCAGGCCATCATGAGCGGCACCGCGGAGGTGATCGTGGCGGGCGGCGTGCAGAACATGAGCGCCATCCCGATCTCGGCGGCAATGCTGGCCGGTAAGGAGTACGGCTTCGAATCGCCGTTCGTCGGTTCGCAGGGTTGGGATCATCGCTACGGCACCGGCGAGGTGTCGCAGTTCAACGGCGCCCAGCTGATCGCCGAGAAGTGGGGCATCAGCCGCGAGGATATGGAGCATTGGGCGCTGCGCAGCCACGAGCGCGCGCGAAAGGCCATCGCGGAGGGCAAGTTCGACCGCGAGATCGTGCCGGTCGGCGACTTCTGGATCGACGAGGGCCCGCGCGAGACCAGCCTGGAGAAGATGGCCGGCCTGAAGCCGCTGAGCGAGGGCAGCCCGCTGACCGCGGCCGTGGCCAGCCAGATCTCCGACGGCGCGAGCGCCACCCTGCTCGCCTCGGACTGGGCGGTCGGCGAGTACGGCCTGCGACCGCGGGCCCGCATCCACCACGTGAGCGCGCGCGGCGCCGACCCGATCTACATGCTGACCGCGCCGATCCCGGCGACCAAGTGGGCACTGGAGCAGACCGGCCTCACCATCGACGACATGGACGTCATCGAGATCAACGAGGCATTCGCCTCGGTCGTCCTGGCCTGGCTGAAGGAAACCGGCGCCGATCCGGACAAGGTCAACGTCAACGGCGGCGCCATCGCCCTGGGCCACCCGCTCGGAGCCACCGGCGCCAAACTGTTCGCCACCCTCCTCAACGAGCTGGAGCGCGTCAACGGCCGCTACGCCCTGCTCACCATCTGCGAGGGCGGGGGTACGGCCAACGCCACCATCATCGAGCGGTTGAGCTGAGCTGCGCCCTCGGTATTCGCCCCAGGTGTGTGGCCCCGTCATCCCGGCATGCTCTCGGCCGGGATCCACATGCGGAACGGCATTCCGGCCGAAAGCGTGCCGGAATGGCGAGGCATGCGTCGGTGATGCGAACCCTGTGGGCAGAGCGGGTTCCGCGCGGCTCGATCGGAATCCGGCTGCGACTGTTCGGCCTGTTCAGAGACGCAAACCGGGTGCAACGGCACGAGGCGTGCCCGGGTGAACCCCTACGATTGATCGTGTGAAGGTTCTCGGTGCTTGTCCGCTCGATTGCCCCGACGGGTGCTCCTGGGTGGTGACCGTCGAGGACGGGGTCGCGGTCGGGATGCGGGGGAACAAGGAGCATCCGGTTACCCGGGGTGCGCTGTGTGTGAAGGTGAATCGGTACCTCGAGCAGTTGCACGCGTCGGATCGGATCACTCATCCGATGCGGCGGGTGGGGCGTAAGGGGGAGGGGAGGTTCGAGCGGATCTCGTGGGGCGAGGCGCTGGACGAGATCGGGTCGCGGCTGACCGGGATCATCGACGAGTACGGCGGCGAGGCGATCTGGCCGTTCCACGGGACCGGGAGTCTCGGATTCATCCAAGGGCTGGAAGGCTTTTCGGGGCGGCGGTTCTTCAACGTGCTGGGATCGTCGCTGATGGATCCGACCATCTGCTCGGTCTCGGGAAGCCTGGGGATGAAATACACGCTCGGTACTTCCGGCGGCATGGATCCCGAGGATTTCGTGAAGTCGAAGCTGATTCTGTTGTGGGGCACGAATCCGCTGACTTCCGGGCATCACGTGTGGAAGTTCATCCAGGACAGCGGTGCCTACACGGTGGCGATCGATCCGGTGCGTACCCGTACCGCCGAGCGCTGCGACGAACATCTGGCGCCGCTGCCCGGCACCGATGCGGCGTTGGCGCTCGGGCTGATGCACGTGATCGTCTCGATGGGGGCCGAGGATGCGGAGTTCATCGCCGAGAAGACGGTTGGCTGGGATGAATTCCGGACGCGCATAGCGGAATTCACGCCGGAACGAGTCGCGGGAATCACCGGGCTGCCGCAGGAGAAGATCGTGGCCCTCGGCGAGCGCATCGCCCGTACCAGGCCGACCGCGATCCGGGCATCGCAGGGAATTCAGCGTCATGCCGGTGGTGGAATGGCGTTGCGGACCATGGCCTGTCTGCCGGGCGTCACCGGCGACTGGGCGATTCCCGGTGGGGGACTGCACTATTCGACCACCGGCCATTTCAAGCTCGGCCTGCCCGACCTGGTGCGCTTCGACCTGCTGCCGAACCCGGTGCGGATGCTGTCGCAGACGAGGATCGGCGAGGGACTGCTGGAGGTCGACGACCCACCGGTGCGGGCGCTGTTCGTGATCGCCGCCAACCCGGTCGGCTCGAATCCGCAGCAGGGCAAGGTGATCGAGGGCCTGTCCCGCGAGGATCTGTTCACCGTTGTGCTGGAACACTTTCCGACCGACACGGTCGACTACGCCGACATCGTCCTCCCCGCCACCATGCAACCCGAACACCTCGACGTGATCGCCGCCTACGGCAACATGTACCTGGTCTGGAACGAGCCCGCGGTTGACCCGCCCGGCGAATGCCTGTCCACGACGGAGACTTTCCGTCGGCTGGCCCGGCATATGGGTCTCACCGAACCGTCGCTCTACGACTCCGACGAGGACCTGGCCCGGCAACTGTTGAAGGACTACGACATCGACCGCTTACGGTCCGAGGGTTTCCTGCGCGTGGAGCCCGGCCCGGTCCCGAAGGACAAGGTGCAATTCGTCTCGTTCCGTGCCGACAAGGCCGGCCACGACCCGCTCCCGTCGTACATTCCACCGTCCGACCCGGGTGACGGCCTCGTCCTGATCTCCGCTGCGTCCCACTACTTCCTCAACACCACATTCGGTAACAACCCCGAACTACGCCGCCGCGCAGGCGAATCCCGAATAACCCTCCACCCCGACGATGCGGCTGCCCGCGAGATCACCGACGGCACAACGGTACTCGTCTCGAACACCCGCGGCTCTTTCGAAGCCATAGCCGAGGTCTCCGACCGCATCCGCCCCGGCGTAGCCGCCACCACCAAAGGCCGCTGGGCCAAGCTCACCGGCGGCCCGACCGTCAACGCCACAATCGCCGAACGCGACTCCGACTTCGGCGGCGGAGCGGTCTTCCACGACAACCGCGTCGAGGTGAAGCCGCGGCCAGTGGCTGCGGCTCACGAACCTGAGGCAGTGCGGTACAGCGGCGGCGCATAGTTGTCGGGCCGATGCGCAGCCAGCAACTCGCGTAGTGCCGCCCCCGCTGCCGGATCGGTCGACCGCGCGAACTCGGCTACCCGGCGGAATGTCAGGAAGTCGACACCGCGGACCCGCGCTTCCTCTGTGTACCGATCGAGTCGCGGAAGCATCTGCGTTGTCGGTGGGAGCGGTGACCGTGCCGAGCGTTCCGCCGAGCGCTGCCGCTCGAAGTCGATCTCGGTGGATCCGCGGTGTTTCCGAATGACGCATTCGGCATCCGCCAGGCTGGAAGTATCGATGAGATCGGCGGCCAGACTGCCCTCGATCGCGTCCGCGACGGCGATCTTGTAAACGATTGTCGAAACATCGGTCATTGCGACAGTGGTCTGCCCCTGCCTGGTTTCGACGTTTCCACGAAGTCCGCTTGCCGCAGCGGCCAGCAGTCCGGTGGCTTCGGACGGATGCCAGTCGAAGACGGTCCGGACCGCATCGAAGTCCTCGTTCCTCAGCGTGGCGACCTGCCGAGTGCCGACCTCGTCCAGACGTTGGTTCAGTTCGTCCATGGTCAGCTCGCCGTCCAGGCCGAGTCCGCAGACCCACAACCGAGTCGGAACCTCCAACTCGGCACATGCCGCGAGTGAAAGCGAGTCCGCCAGCGGCGTCCTCAAACCTGCCTCGCTTCCTCGCGCTAGTATGTCGCCGCCGACGTCGACAACAAGTACGTTATCGATATCCAGTTCGTATGCAGCACAACTTATTTGGTCACGCACCCCATTCGACCCTGTACTGGGATCCAAGAGCAGAAGCCGTTCTCCCAGATCGTCGGCGAGGCGTGGCAGAGTAGAAGTACCCTTCTGGCGAAGCCGGGACCCGGCACGGATCTCGAACACACTCGGCCCCAATTCCTCGAGACCAACAAAATCTGATCGGCTACGCGGTCCGGGGAGGGGATCCACCATCAGACGGTCCCAGGAGTAGCTCATGATCGCGACCAGATCCCCGTCGCCGATTCTGCGGCCGAGCACAGCGGCCGTGATGGCGTCCCCGCCACCACCTGCAGCCATCGCTAGGGTTCGAGTCATCTGGTGTCCTCGTCATCGTGGGCCGCGTTCGGTGGTGATTGCTACATTGGCTAGTGGCCTATGGTACTTCACTTCGTCGTGGGGACCATGCGGTATGACGATTGGGACAGGATGGTTGTCGGATGCCGGAGATCGAAGAAGTCCTGCCGAAGTACCTGCAGATCGCGGGCTATCTTCGCGATCGAATCGTGCGAGGTGACCTGCCTCCTGGCGCCGAGGTGCCGTCGGAACGTGAGTTGTCCGCCGACTGGCGAGTAGCGCGGCCCACAGCCAGTAAGGCACTGCAAGTGCTGCGACAGCAGGGACTGGTCGAGTCGCGGCGCGGCTCCGGCACTTACGTCCGAAACCGCCCGGCTGCTCCGCGTGCACGTGAACGATATTCTCGGGTAGCCGAATTCGGGACGATGTATTCGGACAACGAATCGGTCGAGTTTCTGCATGCGGGTGTCGTTGCTGCCCCGGCGTATGTCTCCGACGCATTGGGAATTCCGGCCGGATCCGATGTGATCGAGCGCCGTCGCCTGATCCGTGGTGCGGTCGTCGGCTCTGTCGAGTTGTCCACATCGTGGTTTCCGGCGTCGCTGGCGGTGCGCGCGCCACGGCTTCTCGAGCTCGAACGTGTCCGCGGTGGAACTGCGAGCTATGTAGCCGAAGTGTTGGGCACAACCTGCTCGTATGCGCGCGATCAGGTATGTGCACGGTTGTCGACCGCCTACGAACGTCGAGTCCTGGACCTCGGACGTCCTTCTGCCGTGCTCGTGTACCAACTCGCGGTCTTCGACTCCGGTGACGCGGTGTTGCAGCTGGACGAGGCAGTGTATCCGCAACAGATCTGGTCGTTCAGCAGGGAGTACCCCGTGGAATGAGCCCTTCGGAATCGAGTCCATGGTCGTTAGCCAGGCGAACTGGCATAGACCACATCGGTGGCATGTGGCATAGTCCACTTGAGTATCGAGCAAGATTCGGGAGGAGAGGGGATCGCGATGTTCGAGCCACTGACCATAGGGACGTGGGCAATTGTCGATGGGCGCTGTCCGATGCGAACGGTTGTCGATGACGGCGACAGCGTTACGCTCGTATTCGGCGGCCGTGGAGATGAATTCGAGTTCGTCTTCGATGAGACCGCGTTACGTAACCTGCTGGACCTCGGGGTTCGGGCGCTTGCGGAGTTGGCGGCCTACTCTTCTGGTAAGGAGGCGGCGTCCGTCGTGAAGTTGCCCAGCGCTATCTCCGCCGATGGTCCCGGGGCGGGCCAGTAGAAGAGTCATGCAGCGGCCGGCGAGCTACTGGTGCAGCCCTCGACGGCGCCACCAAAGGTCGCTGGGCCAGTTCAACCGGCTGCGCTCCAGCTCCCAGGTGTGGTCACTCATCGGCCGAGTGGATCGCTGTCACGGCCTGTCCGTCGACCGTACTGCGCTCGCCGCGACAGCGCCGATAGTCTCCTGTAACACGTTGTTCGGCAACGGAATTGGATCCATACTGTACTTTGGGATGGTTAAAGTACAGTATGGATTTCTTACTTGCACTTATCCACGTTGGCTGCGGTTACAGCTGCGGTGAAGTGGACGTGAGGCTGTGGAAGATGGCCTCGGTGGGGGAGCCCGGGGTGGCGCAGTAGAGGATCATGCGTTGGTCGGTGTCGGAGATGTGCATGACCTGGCACTCGAATTCGAGGGGGCCGAGTTGGGGGTGGTGG
Source organism: Nocardia sp. BMG51109 (assembly GCF_000526215.1). Classification (NCBI taxonomy): domain Bacteria; kingdom Bacillati; phylum Actinomycetota; class Actinomycetes; order Mycobacteriales; family Nocardiaceae; genus Nocardia; species Nocardia sp. BMG51109. The sequence continues at coordinate 1,610,453 of NZ_JAFQ01000004.1, read as the reverse complement.
ACGCATTTGCGGTGGGCGCGGCGGACTTCCACGTCGTGGTCGGCCCACATTGCGACGAAACGTGGTGAGGTGCCCAGTAATTCGGTGACCAGGCTCGCCAGGGCGGGGTTGCCGGGGTAGCGGGCGTAGGCGGCGCGCAGGTCGGCGACCGTGGAGCGGGCGAAGGCGACGGCCGACTCGTCGTCCCAGTGCGGGTGGTCGGCGGGCTGGCGGAAGATCCAGCGGATCATGTTGCGGTCCCGGCCGGGCATCGCGTCCAGGTCGCCGATGAAGTGCACGGCCAAGGCGTTCCACGCGAGGATGTCGTAGGCGGCGTCCACGACGTAGGCCGGGGTGTCGGCCAGGTTGTCGAGAATTGTCCGAACCGATTGGGGCACCGTGGAATTCGGTCCGGTAATCGAAGGCGGGTTCTCACCACCGACACGGAACAGGTACTCCCGCTCGTCGGCGGACAGCATCAGCGCGCGGGCGAGCGCGGTCAGCACCTGTCGCGACGGCTTCGATCCGCGCGCTTGCTCCAGCCGGATGTAGTAGTCGACCGACAGCCCCGCCAACTGCGCGACCTCCTGCCTACGCAGCCCCTCGGTGCGGCGGTTGAGGCCCTCGGGCAGCCCGACGTCACCGGGGCGCAGCCGGGCCCGCCGGGTGCGCAGGAATGCCGCGAGTTCGGTCCGGTCGGCCATGCTCACAGTCTGCGCCGAATCCGTGCCCGGTGGGTGGTACAACTTGGTCCTCCCCGGCGCCGGCATCGGCCGCAACGCTGGACGGCATGACCACAACAGCCCTGATCACCGGTGCCAACAAGGGCATCGGCTACGAAACCGCCCGCCAACTCGCCGCCCGCGGCACGACCGTCTTGGTCGGCGCCCGCAACCCCGAACTCGGGCAGGCCGCCGCCGACAAGCTGATCGTCGGCGGCGCGGCCGCCCGTTTCGTGCAGTTGGATGTCACGGACGAGGTTTCGATAACCCGCGCGGCCGCACGGATCCGCGAAGAATTCGGCAAGCTCGACATCCTGATCAACAACGCCGCCATCACCGGCGGATTGGAGGGCGATGGCAAGGCGTCCTCCACCACGCTGGCGACGCTGCGGAATGTCTACGAGACCAACGTCTTCGGCGTCGTCGCGGTCACCAACGCCATGCTGCCGCTGCTGCGCGAAGCCGAGGCCGCCCGGATCGTCAACGTCTCCAGCGAGGTCGGTTCGATATCCCTCGCCCTCGATCCGGACGGCCCCTTCTGGGGGATGGGCGCGATCTCCTATCCGTCCTCGAAGACCGCACTGAACATGATCACCGCCCAATACGCCAAGGAGTTCTGGGATACTCCCATCAAGGTCAATGCCGCCAACCCGGGGTACACGGCCACGGACCTCAACGGCCACACGGGTTTCCGCACTCCTGAACAGGGCGCCGAACCCATCGTCCACCTCGCCACCCTGCCTACCGACGGCCCCACCGGCCGGCTGTGGGGATACGTGTGGGGAGCGGGAAACAGCGAGTACGGCGCGCTTGCCTGATAGTGGGCTGCGGTCTCCGCTGCGGGCGGCTGGATCCGAATGCGAGCCCATCCTCGTCGTATCCGGCCGGGTATCTCAGTAGTCCCGCTGCTGCTTCTGGCACACGCTGCCCCGGACGACCGCGTGTTCCCGGTCGAGGGTGGCGCCTTTCGCGAAGGATTCCGCCGAGTCGCGATCCGATGCGTACTGGGATCCCCACTTGCCATGGGGAACCTGGGCGACGGCTATGCAGCGGTCGTACCTGTCTCCCTCGGTGTCGATCATCACCGCGCAATCGGCGACACCGCAGGACTCGTCGGCGGCGTCGTGGGCGTCGTCTTCGGAACGGTAGTTCCATGCCTTGCCGACCTGTCCCGTCGATTTGGATACCGAGAGAGCGGCCCACAGCGGGTTCGTGTCGGCATGTGCGGGTGCGGCGAGGAATAGCGCCCCGGTCGCGGCGACGACGACAGAAATGGTCTTGTTCATGAGTTCCCCCGTTGCTTCGAGTGGTGTTCGCCCGCGGGCGCGGAGACGAACACGGGGAAGCATGGGGCCGTCAGCCGTGAGAATCCTTGCGAGAACCATAAAGCCGAAGATCGGCGCAGCTGGTTCCTGGCCGGTCGCGCTGGTGCAAGCCCTCGAACGTAGGAAGGACCGCCCCGGAGCGAGAGGGGGACGGGGCGGTCCTTCGGTGTGACCGGAGGGGATCGGTCACACAGTGGGGCTGGAGGGTTCTCCAGCCTTGTGGCGCAGCGCGGCGAGTGCGTCGATCCGCGCGGCCGCGTCGTCGACTATGCGGTCGACGAGTTCCTGGACCGTGGGCAGGTCCTCGATGATGCCGGTGACCTGACCGGAGGCCAGGACGCCGGCGTGGGTGTTGCCCTCGACCAGACCGGCCTTCAGCAGCATCGGGGTGTTGGCGGCCATGATCACCTGGGACCAGGTGAGGCTCTTGGTCTTCCGCATGGCCAGGCCGTCGCGGACGATGGTGGACCATTTCATTCCGGTCATGCTCTTGAACTTGGCCGCGTTGGCCGCCGCCGCCGTGAATCCGCGCCAGCGGCCCGAATGTTCCAGGCGTTCAACCAGTTCCGTGTTGAGAACCCGGTGCGGCATGCCGTCCACCTTCAGCGACACGGTGGTGTCCTGCAGCCCGCGCTGCAAATACTCCCGCTTCACCGCCTCCGGCACCGTGCTCTCCTGGGTGAGCAGGAACCGCGTGCCCATCGCCACACCCGCTGCGCCATAGGACAGTGCGGCGGCAAGTCCGCGCCCGTCGAAGAATCCGCCCGCCGCAACAACGGGAATATCCACGGCATCGAGAACCGACGGCAGCAGCAGCGTCGTGGCGACGGGGCCGGTGTGCCCACCACCCTCGCCGCCCTGCACGATCACCGCGTCGGCCCCCCACGACGCCACCTTCACCGCGTGCTTGGCCGCGCCGATCGACGGAATCACCACGACACCGGCGTCTTTCAGCTTCGCGATGAGTTCCTTCTTGGGCGCGAGCGCGAACGAGGCGACCCGGACGTTCTCCCGGATCAGCAGGTCGATCCGTTCCGGCGCATCGGTGGCGTCGGCGCGGATGTTCACGCCGAACGGTTTGTCGGTGTGCGCCTTGGTCTTCGCGACGGCCGCCTCGAGCTCCTCGAAGGTCATCGTCGCGGAGGCCAGGATGCCCAGCCCGCCCGCATTGGCGGTGGCCGCCACCAGCCGCGGCCCGGCCACCCAGCCCATCCCGGTCTGCACCACCGGATGGTCGATGCCGACGAGGTCGGTGAGCGCGGTCCGAATGCGCGCACTCATGGCCGGGCCTCCGGTATCGGCACAGCGTGCCCCGGACGCCCGGGCGATGCGGCTTCGGTGGCGCGACGGATCATCGGACCTCCTTGTCGCGCAACCCCTTGGAGTCCAGCACGTTTCGGATGATTCGCAATTCCTCCTCGGTCGGCCACCGGGTGGTCTCGGCGGTCTCCAGCCCGGCCACCTCGAACGAGGTGTTCTCGGCCACCTCGTCCGGCGTCACCCCGGGATGCAGCGACAGTGCCTGGAGCGTGTGGTCTGGCCCGCCGAAGTCGAACACACCCAGATTGCTGACAACCCGGTGCAGATGATGGAAGCGGAACGCCGGATTCGCGGGATCGACTTTGTCGTAACCGATTCCGGAGACGATGTCGACCTGCTCGCAGAACACCCGCTTGCTGTGCCGGGGGACGAAGTAGCTGGTGGGGTGGTTGATCGTATTACCGGGCGCCCCGCGCACGCCGAACATCTGCCGGGTCGGGTGCTGCAGCGGCCCGAACGCCGACAGGTTCTGATTGCCGAACCGGTCGATCTGGTTGGCGCCCATGACGACGTGCCGCCGACCGGACGCCACCACGTCGAACACCTTGCCGAACGGAACCCAGCCCTCCGCAGGGGCTTTCCCGCCCAGCGGGGGAGTCTCCGCCAGCAGCACGGCCTCGCCGTCGGACAGCAGCAGGTCGGGCTCGAAGGTCAGCCGGGCCAGCCGGGCCCCGATGGTCGGGATCGGCGACATCGGGCTGGCCATGATTTCGCCCGCCCCGCGGAAGATCTCGGCGCAGGCGACGGCGCACACCTCGGCGCGCGTCGCGGTGGTGGTGTCGGTCATGGGCGTTCCTCGCTCTGCACGGGTGCCTGGTGGAAGGTGAAGGTCATGACGCCGGATCCGGTGAACGACACCCGCATCCGGGTGGCGGCCCGGTCGGTCCAGCGGTCGTCGGCGCTCGTCGTGTCACTCATGTGTCCTGCTCCGCGGCGAATTCCCGGACGGCGGCCTGGTATTCGTCCTCGGTGCCGTCCAGATAACGGGCCTTGAACCCCGCCCAGGTGTCGGGCTCCTTGGCCGCCTCGACGTAGTGCCGCTGGAACTTCTCGTCCCGGCCGTAGCTGCCCGACAGCGTGAAATGCGCACCGCCGGGGCTCTCGACGACGCCGTCGGCCATCATGCGGTTGAGGATGATCGCCTGCTGCGGAACGGCTTTCACCAATTCCTCGGTGTCCACCAGTCGATCCACCGATACGTAGCGGCGCTCGGCGGCCAGGCAGAACAGGTCGTCCATGTACGGGTCCACACCGGTGTAGGCGGCGTTGCCGTGCTTGTCACCCAGGTCCAGGTGGACGAAGGAGGCGTCCAGCGTCAGCGCGGGCATGGCGACGAGGGTTTCGATGCGGCCGTCGGCATCCGGATACGGGGACCGCACGGTCTGCAGCTCACCGTCCCAGAAGTTCAGCACGTCCGACCCGAGGCCGGCCCGGATCGGCAGGAACGGCAGCCGGGCCGCGGCGGCCTGCAGCCCGCACTTCACCATGCCCTCGTCCATCTCGCGGGCCACGATCTCGCCGCCGGTGCGGGCCTTGGCGAACCACGGATCGTAGAACGGCGCCGAATCCAGCGATACGAACCCGTAGTAGACCTTGCGCACCTTGCCCGCCGAGCACAGCAGCCCCAGGTCCGGACCGCCGTAGGTGACGACGGTCAGATCGGTGACATCCGACCGCAGCAGCGCCCGCACGAACGCCATCGGCTTGCGCCGGGAACCCCACCCGCCGAGCCCGATCGTCATGCCGCTGCGCAGCTCGCCGACGGCCTCGTCGAGCCCGATTCGCTTGTCGCGCATTACTTCCCACCTCGTTTCGCGGCCAGGTCCTCGTCGAACCGCGCGCGGATCTCGTCCGACACCCCGGCCAGGTTCAGCTCGAAGGTGAAGCCCTGCTCGAACCGGTAGCTGCGATGCACGTCCTGCACGTCGATGCCGTTCAGCGCGCGCTTGGCGGCGCGGATGACCCGGCCGTCCTTGTTCGCGATGTTCTTCGCGACTTCCAGCGCCGCCGAATCCAATTCGGCGCGCGGCACCACCTTGTGCACCGACCCGAAGTGATGCAGCTGCTGCGCGGTGACCGTGCCAGCGGTATAGAACAGCGTGCGCATCATGTGCTGCGGCACCAGCCGCGCGAGGTGGGTGGCCGCGCCCAGGGCGCCCCGCTCCACCTCGGGCAGCCCGAAGGTCGCGTCGTCGGAGGCGACGATGACGTCGGCATTGCCCACCAGCCCGATGCCGCCGCCCAGGCAGAACCCGCCGACCGCTGCGATCACCGGCACCTGGCACTCGTAGACCGCCCCGAACGCCTCGTAGCACCCGTGATTGGCGTCGATCAGCGCCTGGTGGCCCGGATTGTTCTGGATCTCCTTGATATCCACGCCCGCGTTGAATCCGCGGCCCTCCGCGCGCAGCACCACCACCTTGGTCTCGGGATCGCGCCCGGCCGCGCGGACCGCGTCGGCCACGGCGAACCAGCCGGCCGTGGGCAGGGCGTTGACCGGTGGGTAGTCGATCGTGACGACCTCGACTCCCGAGGTCTCGGTGTGACGGTTGATCCCCATCGCATGTCCATTCGTTGGCAAAGCAAGCAAGTGCTTGGTAGGTTATCACGGTGGCAATCGAAGTGGATCTCTCCGGAGCGGTCGTCCTGGTCACCGGCGGCGTGCGCGGCGTGGGCGCCGGTATCAGCCGGGTGTTCCTGGATGCCGGCGCAACCGTGGTGACCTGCGCGCGCCGCCCCGCCGACGCCCCGGTCACCAGTTCCGGCCGCACGGCCGAATTCGTCCCGTGCGATGTGCGCGACGGCGATGCGGTGCCGGCGCTGATCGAGACGATCGTCGAGCGGCACGGCCGGATCGACCACGTGGTGAACAATGCCGGTGGTTCCCCGTTCGCCCTCGCGGCGGACGCCGGCCGCAAGTTCCACTCGAAGATCATCGAGCTGAATCTTCTTGCCCCGCTGGCGATTTCTCAGGCGGCCAATGCCGTGATGCAGGATCAGCCCGGCGGCGGCTCGGTCGTGATGATCTCCAGCGTGAGCGGCCACCGGCCCTCGCCGGGGACCGCCGCCTACGGCGCCGCCAAGGCCGGCCTGGACAGCCTGGTGCAGTCGCTGGCGGTGGAGTGGGCGCCGAAGGTCCGGGTCAATTCGGTGATCGTCGGCATGGTGCACACCGAATCCAGTCACCTGCACTACGGCGACGAGGCCGGGGTCGCCGCGGTGGAGACCACCATCCCGATGCAGCGCATGGCCACCCCCGAGGACATCGGCGGAGTGGCCGCCTTCCTCGCCTCCCCGCTCGCCGGCTACGTCAGCGGCACCTCGCTGCTGGTGCACGGCGGCGGCGAGCGCCCCGCATTCCTGGCGGCCGCGACCGCCAACGAGCCGTCGTCCGCGGGTGCCTCGGAGTCGAGGTAGCGGAGCGGACAGGGCAGCAGCGGACCAATCGCACGACAGCACAACGGAAACGAGAGCGGAGAACATGGCGGACAACGAGGGGATCTGCGCCGGGCGCACAGTCATCGTGACCGGAGCGGGCGGCGGCATCGGCCGGGCGCACGCGCTGGCCTTCGCCGCGGCGGGGGCCAACGTGGTGGTCAACGATCTGGGCGCCGAACTCGACGGCACCCGCAGCGAGGACTCCCCGGCCGCCCAGGTCGTGGAGGAGATCCTGGAACTCGGCGGCAAGGCCGTCGTGAACGGTGACGACGTCGCCGACTGGGCGGGCGCCAAGCGCCTGGTCGACCAGGCCGTGGAGACCTTCGGCCGGCTGGACGCGCTGGTCAACAACGCCGGCATCGTCCGCGACCGGATGCTGGTCAACCTGTCCGAACAGGAGTGGGACGCGGTCGTCCGGGTGCACCTCAAGGGGCACTTCGCGACCATGCGGCACGCCGCCGAGTACTGGCGCGGGGAATCGAAGGCCGGACGGGCCGTCGACGCGCGCATCGTCAACACCACATCCGGCGCCGGCCTGCAGGGCAGCGTCGGTCAGGGCAACTACGGCGCCGCCAAGGCGGGCATCGCCGCGCTCACGATCACGGCCGCCGCGGAGTTCGGCCGCTACGGGATCACCGTGAACGCCATCGCCCCCAGCGCCCGCACCCGAATGACCGAGACCGTCTTCGCCGACATGATGGCCAAGCCGGAGGGCGGGTTCGACGCCATGGCCCCGGAGAACATCTCTCCGCTGGTGGTCTGGCTGGGCAGCCCGGATTCCGCCGGGGTGACCGGGCGCGTGTTCGAGGTGGAGGGCGGCAAGGTGGCCCTGGCCGACGGCTGGCGGCACGGCGTACCGGTCGACCGCGGCGCCCGCTGGGCTCCCGCGGAGCTCGGTTCGGCGGTGCGCGAGCTGATTGCCGAGGCGACGCCGCCGGAGCCCGTCTACGGCGCCTGATTCCTTACCCCCTACTCGACACGCCAAGGCCGGATCGCGCGACTCGCCGCACCTTCCCCGCGGCAGCGATCCGGCCCGCGGCCGGCATCGAATGACGTTGTGCGAGTAGCCGACGTGCGCACTGATCCGAACCTCGGTCGGACCAGTGCATACGCCGTCCGCCGGTGCACAGGAGCGTCCGGGGTTCCTCGCCGATCCGCCGAGAACCGTCGATTCAACTGTGCGCAATGCGGTGAAACAGGTCACACCATCCGCCTGCGTGAGCAAACACCCGGCAGTTATGATGATCAAAATCCGTTGTAATCCGGGATGAGATCGCGACCGGGTGCAGATCTGCGCTGAAAGATGAGGGGAAGGCAAGCGCATGGCCGTTGGTCGCATAGCGCGCGTAGTGGTGGTAGCCGGGATAGTCGGCGGCTCCGGCGTGCTCGGCCCACTCGCTGCGCAGGCCCAGCCGGGTGACCCCTGCCCGCACTGCGCGCCGCCGGATTCCGGGAGTTCGGACGGCGTCCCCCTCACGATTCCGGGCCGATCGACCGATTCGGTGCCTCCGCAGAATCAGGGTTCGGGCGCGGTGCCTGCACAGGGTGAAGGCTCGGGCGCAGTGTCCCCGCACAATCAGGCTCCGGGGTCGGCACCTTCGGAGAACCGGACCTCATCGACCGACCCCGGCTCCGCTCCGGTGCAGGACGCCGGTCGGATCGATGCCGGCCTGCTCGGATTGCCCGCCATCCTCGGCACCGGATCGGCCGGAATCCTGGGCGCGGGTTCGGCCGCCGCCGGTACGGGTTCCGCGGCGGTCGGTGGAACCGGCTCTGCCGCAGTGGGTTCCGCGGCCGCGGGTACCGGTTCGGCCGCACTCGGCGCGGGTTCCGCGGCCGGCGCCACCGGCTCGGCGGCGACCGGTTCCGCCGCGGCCGGCACCGGTTCGGCGCTGGCGGGTACCGGTTCGGTCGTCGGCCCGCCCCTCGCCGGCACCGGCTCCGCGGCGGGCGCCGCGCTCCTGGGTACGGGCTCGGCCACCGGCTCCGCGTTGGCCGCGCTGCTCGGTACGGGTTCCGCCGCGACCGGTTCGGCCGCGGTCGGGTCCGGTTCGGCGCTGGCCGCGCTGCTGGGTACGGGTTCGGCGGCGACCGGTTCGGCCGCCGTGGGGTCCGGTTCGGCGCTGGCGGCTCTGCTGGGCACCGGTTCCGCCGCCACCGGATCGGCCGGACTCGGTTCCGCCGCAACAGGTTCCGCCGCGGTGGGTTCGGCCGCCGTCGGTTCCGCGGCGGTGCTTTCGCCGCTGCTGCTCTTGCTGCTCCTGCAGCCGGTTCCGGTGCCGCCCCCGCCGGCGGTGCCCGCACCGCCGCTCGCGATCCCGCCGGTCCCCGTGCCGCCGGTCCCGGCGCTTCCCGCGGTGGTCCCCCCGCCGATTCCCGCGGCCGCGCCCCCGGCCGCCCCCGCAGCCCCCGCGCCGCCCCCGCCCCCGGCCCCACAGCCGCCGCCTCCGGTGGCCCAGGCGCAGCCGAACCAGGCCGTGCGCCCGACCTCCGACTCCGATCTGCTCCCGCCCATCAAGGTGCTGAGCGTGGTCGGCGGCCTGGCGGCGATGGCGCTGGCCGCGGCCGGCTCCGGTGCGGTGAGCTTCCAGAGCGCTTCGGCCGCCCAGGCCCGCATCGACGCCGCTCGCGCGCAATTCTTCTGATGAGGGGTGACCGATGACGGAAAGTCGCATACAGAGTGGCCGCTCCTACCGCCGGGTCGCGGCGGCTGTCGACGCGGTCTGCGCGGTGGCGGCCGACTACGACGCCACCACCCTCGACGAGGTCGTACAGGCCGTCTCGGCGGAGCGCCGCCGCCCGATCGAGATCGGCGCCAGCGGCGAGTTGGGCCCGGGCGTCTGCGGACAGCGGCGCATCTTCCCGGAGAAGGACGTGATCGTGTTGGCGCCGTCGCTGCCCACGCGCGAGCACACTCTGGCCCACGAACTGGGGCACATCGTCTTCGACCACCCCGGCGCACCGGCGCCGGAGGTCACGATGGAGGCGAGCGACGACCTGATCGCCTACATGCTCAGCCAGCGGGCGCATCAGCAGGTCGTCGACGACGGCGAGGACGAGCAGTGCGAATGGGAGGCCGAGACCTTCGCCAGCATGCTGATGACCCGGCTGCGCGTATTCCACAACCGAGGCGCCGGCGTCTCGGTCCTGCGATTCGACGAGGCACTGGGATGACCGAGTCAGGGCCCGCAGGAGGCAGCGTGCGTAACCACGGAGGGCCCCTCGGTCATCCCGAAAACGGTCGCGGCATGACCGAGTCAGGGCCCGCAGGAGGCGGCGTGCGTAACCACGGAGGGCCCCTCGGTCGTCCCGGAGACGGGTGCGGCATGGGCGACGGACACGGTATGGCCGGCACGATCGAGGCAGGGGAGTACGCAGCATGACGTTCTGGCTCACCGCTCTGCTGGTGTGGATGGCCGCCGGTGCGCGCGTCGGGCGCGTGCTGGTGAAGCCGGCGACGACGGCCCGGGTCGCGATCGTGGTCGCGGTGGCGGCCGTCGCGGCGGCGGCCACGGTGACCATTCCCGAGGTTGCCGTGGCTCTGGACCACCTGCTGCCCAACGGAATTCGCGGGCAGATGTTCGCCGATCGGCTGCACGTGGCGGCCTGGCTGCTGTTCACCGTGGCGACCTCGGTGGTGGCCGCGGCCGCCTGGCCGATCGTGTCGCGCACCAACCTGCGCCAGATCGCCGCATTCATCTATGCCGCGGGTGTGGTCTCGATCGCCGTCACCCTCGCCTGGTCGACCCTGTTCGGCTGGGCGGTGACGCTGCTGGGTTGTCTGTTCATCGCGATCACGGGCCTGCGCAATCTGGACTGGACGGCACTGGGCCGCGGCATCGCCCTCTACACCGCGGGCACCATTCTGGTCGGCGTGCTGTCGGTGCTGTCCATCCGGCGCCTGGCCATGGACTACCCGCCCGCGGGGCCCGGCCACGCCGGTTGGTTCTGGCCGGCCTGGCAGGTCGCGAGCCTGCTGGTCGCGGTCGGGGCGGTGTGGATCGTGATCGAGCTGTGGGCGCGAGCCCGCTTGCTGCTGCGCCAGATTCGGCCGCTGCATCGCACCATGACCGGCCGTTTCCCGGAGGTGGTGGCGAAGGACCAGACCGGGTCCACCACCCAGCTCAAGGCCTCCGACCAGGTGGCGCAGATCATGGACGCGCTGTATCTGCTGTCCGGTGGCGGCATCGAACTGGTGGACGCGGGCCGGCCGACGGGTTCCATCACGGAGCGGGCCGATCTCGTCGCGCGGTGGGCGCGTAACCCGCTCGGCGACGTGGTGATCGACGCACGGTGGATCGCACCGCCGGAGGGGCTGAGCCCACGAGGCTGGGTGCAGGCCATCGCCCGAGCCTTCGAGGCTTACCCGCCCGAGCCGCGGTCCGCCGCATCCCAGCGCGGCTGAATTACGCTGAGTCCGCTGCGGCCATACCGGCGGGGTCCGCCACGGCCACACCGGCGGGGCGAATCACAGACGCCGGGTATTCGCCGGACCGATCGGTCTGGCGGCGTGGATCACAGAACATACAACGCGCTCGGGCAAGCCGTCCTGCGCGCAACGCACGGCGCCGTGCGCGCGGCAGCAGGAAATGGGCCCCCTCACACAACCGAGGAAGAAGCGGACACGACTAGGGCCGAAGCGTCACCGCTTCGGTCCCGAGCCGCAAAACAAACACAGTGCGGTTCCGTGCGCCGCACTGTGTCGCCCTGTGGGACTTGCTATTCCGTGCCGTCCGGCGGGATCTCGGGCAGACCCTCGCTCGCCCGCAGTTTCTCGGCCATCGAGGTCAGGAGGTTCTGCGATTCTTCGGAGAGGTCGAACGCTCTACTCGACAACCGCCGCAGTCCGTAGCCTTGCAGCTGGGACAGTAGCTCCAGATCGTGGTCGATCTTGGCGGCGTAGATGTCGTTGAAGAAGTAGTCCGGTTTGACCTTGAAGAACTTCGCCAACGCGGCCACCGTCTCGTCGGACGGATTGGTCCGCTGTCCCGACCGCAACTGCGAGAGATACGGTTTCGAGATCGGATGGCCTGAGGCCGTCAGCGCAGCCGCCACCTCGGCGTTGGTGTGCGGCTTACGCCCCGGGGGATGCACGGTTTCGAACAGCTTGTTCAGCCGCGCCGCGAAATCAGCCATTGTGAGCCGCCCAATTCCCTTCGCTGTACTAACAGTCGTTATCTCGGATACGTATCATTGATATTAGCGGCTGAGTAACTGAAAACCTACGCCTGATTCGCGATTTCCTTGAAGCTTCCAGGGGCCTGGTTCCGTAACCGGGTATGGCCGGGGCGTTTGCGGGCCACCGCAACGGTAGTTGGGAACCGCTGGTGGAGGGGGGTTCTGGCCCGTCGCGAAGGTCTTGCCCGACGGGCCTACGGTAACCACAAGATAGCTGACGTCTCATCCGCTTTTCTGTACCGAGTTTTGTGTGGCGTACGCCACGTTCAGCTGTCCTGCGGATGAACGTTCAACTGCGACGGGCGATCCCGATTGTGCCTACAACCGCTCGATGATCGTGCCTGTCGCAAGTGCGCCACCGGCGCACATGAGGACCATGGCAACCGACTTGTCGGATCGTTCCAGCTCGTGCAGCGCCGTCGTGATCAGTCGCGAACCCGTGCTGCCGACCGGATGTCCGAGCGCGATCGCCCCGCCGTTGACATTGACCCGGTCTATGTCCGGGCGGTGCACCGAGGCCCAGGACAGCGGCACCGAGGCGAACGCCTCGTTGATCTCGAACACGTCGATATCCGACATGCTCATGCCGGATCGCTCCAGCAGCCGTGCGGTCGCCTGCACCGGTCCGTCCAGGTGGAACTCGGGCTCCGCGCCGACCAGCGCCTGGGTGACGATCCGGGCGCGCGGCCGCAAACCCGCACGGGCGGCGGCCTGTTCGTCCATCAGCAGCACCGCGGCCGCACCGTCGGAGACCTGCGACGACGTGCCCGCGGTGTGAATACCGCCCGCCAGCACCGGCTTCAGCTCGGCCAGCCCCGCGCGGTTGGTGTCGCGCAGGCCCTGATCGCGGTTCACGTCGAGTTTCTCGCCGGTGAGGGTGCCCTCCTTGTCCACTTGCGGCGCGGTGACGGTGAGCACCTCGCGCTCGAAGCGGCCCTCGGCCCAGGCCTGGGCGGCCAGTCGCTGTGAGCGGACGCCGAATTCATCGATGTCCTCGCGGGTGATGCCGCGGCGCTTGGCGATTCGCTCGGCCGCCTCGAACTGGTTGGGCATATCGATGTCCCAGCTCGCGGGCCGTCGCGGCCCGGCGTTCTCGCCGACGTTGGCGCCCAGCGGCACGTGGCTCATCGACTCCACGCCGCAGGCCAGGCCGACGTCGATGGCGCCGGTGGCGATCAGCCCGGCGATCAGATGGTTGGCCTGCTGGGCGGAACCGCACTGGGAGTCGATGGTGGTCGCGCCCGTTTGCCAGGGCAGGCCGGCATGCAGCCACGCGGTGCGGGTGACGTTGTTGCCCTGCTCGCCGACCTGCATGACGCAGCCGCCGATGACCTGCTCCACCAGGGCGGGATCCAGATGTGCGCGGTCGACCACGCCACGCTGGGCGGCACCGAGCACCTCCGCGGCGTGCAGGCCGGCCAGCCAGCCGCCGCGTTTGCCGATCGGGGTGCGTGCGGCCTCGACGATGACGGGTGTGCCCATGTCGTTCCTTTCGGACAGAAAATGAAACAAGTTCTCCGATGAATCCAATGCGAATCATCGGCTTCTTTGCTGGGTCTTCATGTATTTGTACCTCGTGTGCTTCAATGTTGGTAGAACCTGTTCCAGTCAGTTGGAGGAGACAGCCGGTGGTTGACACCAGTGCGGCGGCGCGGCCGAACATTCCGGAGAATTTCGACGTCACGGACCCGGAGATGTGGTCCCAGCGGGTACCGGTGGAAGAACTGGCCGAGCTACGCCGCACCGCTCCCATCTGGTGGAACCCGAAGTCGCCCGCCGTCGGCGGCTTCCCGGACGACGGATTCTGGGTCGTCACCAAGCATGCCGATGTCAAGGAGGTGTCGCGGCGCAGTGATGTGTTCTCGAACTTCGAGAACACCGCTCTTCCGCGATTCAACGACGACATCAAGCGCGAGCAGATCGAGTTGCAGCGGTTCGTCCTGCTCAACCAGGACGCGCCGCAGCACACCCGGATGCGCAAGCTGATCTCCAAGGGCTTCACCCCGCGCGCGATCAACGGGCTGCGCGAGGAGCTGTCGTCCCGGGCCGAATCCATCGTGGCGGCGGCCGCCGAGGCCGGCTCGGGAGATTTCGTCACGCAGGTGGCGTGCGAGCTGCCGCTGCAGGCGATCGCCGAGCTGATCGGCATCCCGCAGGAGGACCGGATGAAGGTCTTCCAGTGGTCCAACGAGATGACCGGATACGACGATCCCGAGTACGCCGATGTCGATCCCCTCGCCGCATCCACCGAGATCCTGGGCTATGCCTGGCAGATGGCCGAGGCGCGGAAGGCGTCCCCCGCCGACGACATCGTGACCGAGCTGCTGCATGCCGACGTCGACGGGGAGATGCTGACCTCCGAGGAGTTCGGGTTCTTCGTGATCCTGCTGGCCGTGGCCGGCAACGAGACCACCCGCAACGCGATCTCGCACGGCATGGTCGCCTTCCTCGACAATCCCGATCAGTGGGAGCTTTTCAAGGCCGAGCGGCCCAAGACCGCCGCCGAGGAGATCATCCGCTGGGGCACCCCGGTGAGCACGTTCCAGCGCACCGCGCTCGAGGACACCGAACTCGGTGGCGTGCGGATCGAGAAGGGGCAGCGCGTGCTGCTGGTGTACCGCTCGGCGAACTTCGACGAGGAGGTCTTCGACGACCCGTACACCTTCGACATCACCCGTGATCCCAACCCGCACCTGGCCTTCGGCGGTACGGGCGCGCACTTCTGTATCGGCGCCAACCTGGCCCGGCTGGAGATCGACCTGATCTTCAACGCCATCGCGGACCACCTGCCCGACATCTCCAAGCTGGGCGACCCGCAGCGGCTGCGGTCCGGCTGGCTGAACGGCATCAAGGAGTTCCAGGTGGACTACAAGGGATCGGGCTGCCCGGTGGCGCACTGACTGGGCGCCTTACGTCGGAGGGGCGGACACCCATTGGGTGTCCGCCCCTTTCTCGGTCCCCACCGAGTCCCTTCGGCTCGCACCGAAAGCGCTGGTGTCAGGCTGGTTTCATGGTCTGCATGGCGCGTTCGGCCTCCCAGAACGCGCGCAGGGCCAGGATCTTGCCGTCGTCGTCGTCGACCCGGTAGGTGAACACGCCCTCGGCATCGATCACCTGACCACCGATGTGGCTGCGGATCGTCCCGGTGAACGCGACCTCGTTGCCGCAGGCGAAAGAGTCGTCGAAGAGGAACTCGATCGCCTCGGTGGCGCCGATCGATTTGTCCCAGAAGGCTGCGATGGCATCGCGGCCGCGATGCCCCTTGCCCTCCGGGTCGAACACCGAGGGCCCGATCGGATCCTCGACGATGCCGTCGGCGGCGAACAGTTCGAGCCACGCCGCCTTGTCGCGGGCGCGTACCGCGGCCTGGGAGGCGTAACCGGCCGTGCGAGCCGGATGGTCGGTCTTCGTTGTCATGGCGACTCCTGTTCAGCGCCGAAATCGGGCCCGTGAACTCGAAAGACTGGTCGGTCCGGCCGCATTCGGTGCGTAGCGCGGTGAGTTTGCCGATGGGCTTGCAGATGTGCTCGTATATTCATTCGCATGCGTCCGAAATCGAAGAATTCGCGGCGGAATTCGACCTTCTCGACGCCGAGTTCGAGTCCGATGATCCCGTCATCCGACCGTCTCGGACACTTCGGCGCGGATATGGCATGTCGCATCATTCGAATTCCCTCGCCCCCGCGTCTTTGCGAGACGAGAGCGGCCGCGAACGGCCGGGCGATGGTGGTTCACGGTCGCTCCGATCCGACCACCCACATCGAGAAGTACTGCGAGCCGCCGCCGTACGCATGTCCGAGCGCCTTGCGCGCGTTCTCGACCTGGTAGTCCCCGGCGCGGCTCATCACCTGTTTGGCGGCCTCGGCGAAGCGGATCATGCCGGAGGCCCCGATCGGGTTGGAGCTGAGCACGCCACCGGACGGGTTGACCGGCAGCTTCCTGCCGATCTCGGTCTCCCGGGCGTCGGTCAGCTTCCAGCCCTCGCCCTCCGGGACGAAGCCCAGGTTCTCCAGCCACATCGGCTCGAACCAGGAGAACGGCACGTAGATCTCGGCGGCGTCGATCTCCTCCAGCGGGTTGGCGATTCCGGCCTGCCGCCACAGCGCGGCCGCGGCGTCGCGGCCGGCCTGCGGGCTGACCTGATCGCGGCCGGAGTAGGCGAGCGGCTCGGTGCGCATGGCGGTGCCGTGCACCCAGGCCACCTTCTTGCCGGACTCCTCGACCTTCCGCGCCGAGGCCTCGTCGCCGATCACCAGCGCGCAGGCGCCGTCCGAGGAGGGGCAGGTCTCGTCGAACCGGATCGGGTCCCACAGCATCTGCGAGGCCAGCACCGACTCCATGGTGATATCGGCCTGCTGCAGATGGGCGAGCGGATTCTTCGCGCCGTTGCGGCGATCCTTCACCGCCACCATGGCGCCGATGTGCAGCGGGGCGTTCGCGCGCCGGATGTAGGCGCGCACGTGCGGGGCGAAGTACCCGCCGGCGCCGGCGCCGACCGGCTTGGTGAACGGGACCGGATTCGACAGCGCCCACATGGCATTGGATTCCGACTGCTTCTCCCAGGCCACCGCGAGCACCTTGCCGTGCACGCCGGCCTGCACGTGGTTGGCCGCGACGACGCCGGTCGAGCCGCCCACCGAACCCGCGGTGTGCACGCGCAGCAGCGGTTTTCCGGTGGCGCCCAGGGCATCCGCGAGGAACAGTTCGGGCATCATCGAACCCTCGAACAGGTCCGGGGCCTTGCCCACCACGACCGCATCGATATCGGCCATGGTGAGTTCGGCGTCGGCCAGTGCGCGATCGATGGCCTCGCGGCACAGCCCGGCCATGGACACGTCGGCCCGTTTCGTCACGTGATGGGTCTGTCCGGTGCCGAGCACCGCAGCAAGGTTTGTCATCGTGCCTCCGCATTCAAGACGGCCACCAAGTTCTGTTGCAGCGCAGGCCCGCTCGCCGCGTGGGCGAGGGCGCGTCCGGCGGTGCCGTTGATGATCTCCGTCGCGGCGAAGCCGATCCGCTCCAGCCCGGCCGCGAACATCGGGTTGCCCGCCAGCGCGCCGCCGGAGGGATTGATCCGGGTGCCGCCGTTGAGACCCAGGGCCTGTTTCAGGATCAGCTGCTCGTGGCTGAACTGCGCATGCAGCTCGGCGACGTCGAATCCGCCCGCGTCGTCACCGAATACGGCCTTTCCGGCCGCCGCCGCGGAGGGCGAGGAGGTCAGGTCGCGGGCACCGAGCACCGGGGTGTCGATGCGGTGCGCGATATCGGTCAGCCAGGCCGGCCGCTCGCACAGCTCGCGCGCGCGGTCGCCGGCGGCCAGCACGATCGCGGCCGCGCCGTCGGTGATCGGGGCGATGTCGTGCTCGCGCAGCGGATCGGCGACATACGGTGCGGCGAGCCGATTTTCGATCTCCGCGTCGTCGGCGGCCGACACCGCCGCCATATCGCGTTCGGTCCAGCGCCCGGCGTCGAGCCCGGCGCGCGCCTGCAGGCCGGCCATCGATACCGCGTCCGGCCACAGCGGCGCGACGAGGTACGGATCGGTCTGCAGCGTCAGCACCTGGCGCAGCGTCCCGGCCGAGGGCTTGCCGAAGCCGTACACCAGCGCCGTCTTCGCCTGTCCGGAGCGCAGTTTCACCCAGGCCTCGTACAGCGCCCAGGCGGCGTCCATCTCCACGTGCGATTCGTTGATCGGCGGCACGGCGCCGATCGAGTCGATCGCCGAGATGAACGAAAAGGCGCGTCCGGCAAGGTAATCCGATGATCCGGAGCACCAGAAGTCGATATCGCCCACGCCGATGCCGAGCTTGTCGTACAGCTTGTCGAAGCAGGGCGTGAGCATCTCGACACCGTTGGTGGTGCCGTAGGTCTCCGGGACGTGCGGTGCGTGCGCGAAGCCCACCACCGCGATGTCGGTCGTATTGTCACTCAAGGTATTTCAGCTCTCTATCCGCGGCCTCGGCCGCACTCACAGATGCTGCGCGAAGGTCTCGTAATCGGCGTCGGGCTCGCCGGTGGGTTCGAAGTGCGAGATGTTCTCCAGGCCGTTGTGGCTCCACTCCTCGCGCGGAAGCCAGGATGCCTTGACTCGCATGCCCATCCGGACCTCGCCGACCTCGCAGCCGAGCACCAGATGCAGGAAGGGGATGTCGGTGCCGTCGAGCAGGACATACGCGGCCACGTACGGCGGTTTGATCCGCTGGCCCTGGAACGGCACGTTCACGATGCAGAAGGTGGTGACGATGCCGGTGTCGGCGAGGTCGACGTAGTCCTCGGTCGGCTCGCCGGTCCGCGGATCGGCGCCGCGCGGCGGGAAGTACACCTTGCCGTCGGCGGCCCGCGCGCCCACCAGCCGGCCCTCGGCGATGGCCCGCAGGAACACCGTCTCCGGCGGCGACGCGGTGTGCTTGTAGCTCAGGTCGATCGGGGTGACGATGCCGGTCACCGGGTCGGCGTCCCTGCTGCCGCCGGTGGATTCGGCTGGGGCGGCGGAGGTTTCGCCGGGCTCGAAGCAGGCGATGTCGTGGATGGTGCCGCTGCGTTCGGCCGCCCAGCGCACCCGCACCCGCATGCCGGTGTGGATGTCGTCGGCGGATGCGACGTCCACCGCGTGCAGCAATCCGGTGTCCGCGCCGTCGAGCTCGATCAACGCCCAGGCGAAGGGCCGGTCGAAGGGCTGCCCGGGCAGCGGGTCGCGGACCCAGCTCCAGCTCCGTACGGTGCCCACGTCGGATACGTCGACGAAGTCGGACAGCGGTTCCGAGGTGCCCGGATCGTATTCCGGCGGCGGCACCAGCACCCGGCCGTCGGAACCGCGCACGCCGACGATGCGGCCCTCGCGCAGCCCGGTCAGGAAACGGCCGATGGTCGGCCCGACCGAGCGGGTGTAGTCGAACGTCATTCGCAATTCCGCGGCGAGTACGTCCGGAGTGGTTCCCGTTTGCGAACCACTTCCCTCGGCAACTGTGCCGGTCATGGTGTTCCCCTGAGTCACGACATCGAGTAGAACAGGTTCTAACTCTGGTGGCAAGGCCAGGGCTGGGTCGACGACGGCACTCGCGGGCCCTCCGTGGTTACGCAAGCTGCCGCCTACGGGCCTGACGCGAGTGCCGTGGAAGGGAGTGTCATGCGTTTCGGATTGCAACTCGGATATTGGGGCGCCGGCCCGCCGGACAACCACGGCGAATTGGTGGTGGCGGCCGAGGAGGCCGGTTTCGACGCGGTGTTCACCGCCGAATCGTGGGGGTCCGACGCCTTCACCCCGCTGGCCTGGTGGGGTTCGCGGACCGGCCGGGTGCGGCTGGGCACCTCGGTGGTGCAGCTCTCGGCCCGCACGCCGACGGCCACCGCGATGGCGGCGCTGACGATGGACCATCTCAGCGGTGGGCGGCACATCCTGGGACTCGGCGTCTCCGGTCCGCAGGTCGTCGAGGGCTGGTACGGGCAGCCGTTCGCCAAGCCGTTGCAGCGCACCCGGGAGTACGTCGGGATCATCCGGCAGGTGCTCGCGCGGCAGGGCAAGGTGATGAGCGAGGGTCCGCACTACCCGATGCCGTACCACGGTCCCGGCGCGACGGACCTGGGGAAACCACTCAAGCCGATCACCCATCCGCTCCGTGCGGATCTGCCGATCTGGCTCGGTGCGGAGGGGCCCAAGAACGTGGCGCTGACCGCGGAGATCGCCGACGGATGGCTGGCCATCTACTACACGCCCCGGCTGGCCGGGATGTACAACGAATGGCTCGACGAGGGTTTCGCGCGACCGGGTGCCCGGCGTTCGCGCGAGGACTTCGAGATCGCCGCTACCGCGCAGGTCATCCTGACCGACGACCCGAAGACCGAACTGGACCGGCTGCGCCCGGTGATGGCGCTCTACATCGGCGGCATGGGTGCGGAGGAGCTGAACTTCCACGCCCAGGTGTACCGGCGGATGGGCTACGGCGACATCGTCGACGAGATCACCCGGCTGTTCCGGTCCGGCCGCAAGGACGAGGCGGCGGCCGCCGTCCCCGACGAACTGATTCTCGACACCACGATCATCGGCGACGAGGCGCACGTGCGGGAGCAGTTGAAGGTGTGGGAGCAGGCGGGCGTCACCATGCTGCTGGTCGGGGTCCGTGATGTCGCCCAGTTCGAGGCTCTCGCGCCGTTGATCCGGTCCTGAACCTCGTCTCGTCCCGCCCCTTGTTCGCATGTAGAACACGTTCTAGATTCGAGGAGTGACTTCGATGGAGCCGGCGCAGCAGCTGGGACTGTGGAACATCGCCGCCACCGACCCCGGACGGATCGCGGTCGTCGATCCGTCGGGGCGGGAGGTCGGCTACGGAGAACTGGCCGCGCAGGCCGACCGCATCGCACGGGGCCTGCAGGCCAAGGGTATGCGGGCCGGTGACGTGCTGGTGTCGATGGTGCACAACAGCGCCGAGGCGCTCGCGGTGTACTTCGCGGCCTATCAGGCCGGGCTGTACATCGTCGCGGTGAACTGGCATCTGACCGGGCCGGAGGTGGCCTACATCCTCGGCGACAGCGAGGCCGAGGTGTTCATCGCCGACGAGCGTTTCGCCGAGGCCGCGCGGATCGCCGCCGACGAGGCGAAAGTGCCTGCGGACGCGCGCTATTCGGTCGGCGAGGTGGCGGGCTTCCGGCCGCTGGCGGAGCTGGGCGCCACCGAGACCGGGCGCCCGGACGCCCGCACCACCGGTGCGCCGATGCTCTACACGTCCGGAACCACGGGCCGCCCCAAGGGCGTTCGCCGCCCGCTCACCGGCGCCGATCCGGATGTCGTCGGGCCGCAGTCGACCGGCTTCTTCGGGCTGTTCGGGCTGCAACCGTTCGACGAGCACGTGCACATCTGCGGTTCGCCGCTGTACCACACCGCCGTGCTGAACTTCGCCTCCATCTCGATTCAGTTGGGGCACAAGGTCGTTCTGATGGACAAGTGGGATCCGGAGGAGATGCTGCGGCTGATCGACAAGCACCGGGTCACGCACAGCCACATGGTGCCGACCCAGTTCCATCGGCTGCTGGCGCTGCCGGAGCAGGTGCGCGCGAAGTACGACGTGTCGTCGCTGCGCTGCATGATCCACGGCGCGGCGCCGTGCCCGCAGGAGACCAAGCGGCAGATGCTCGAGTGGTGGGGCCCGGTCGTCACCGAGTACTACGCGGCGACCGAGGGCGGCGGCACCTCCATCTCCGGTGCGGAGTGGCTGCGCAAGCCCGGATCGGTCGGCAAGGCCTGGCCGTACGCGGTGGTGAAGGTGCTCGGCGACGACGGGGCGGAACTGCCTCCCGGCGAGACCGGCACCGTCTACATGCGGATGGGCGGATCGAACTTCGAGTACCACAAGGACCGGGCCAAGACCGAGGACGCCCGGGTCGGCGACCTGTTCACCGTCGGCGACATCGGGCACATGGACGAGGACGGCTACCTCTACCTGCACGACCGGCGCTCGGATCTGATCCTGTCCGGGGGCGTGAACATCTACCCCGCCGAGATCGAGAACGAGCTGATCACCCATCCGAAGGTCGCCGACGTCGCCGTGTTCGGTCTGCCGCACGAGGATTGGGGTCAGGAGGTCAAGGCCGTCGTGCAGCCGGCCGAGGGGATCGTCGGCGACGAGCGGCTCACCAGGGAGCTGATGGAGTTCGCGGCGAGCCGCCTGGCGAAGTACAAGCTGCCTCGCAGCATCGACTACCTCGACGAGCTGCCCCGCGACCCGAACGGCAAGCTCTACAAGCGCAAGATCCGGGAGAGCTATGTGAAGACATAGCCGATCGGCTGCTCGGTGTTCCACCCCTGCTACGGCGACGTGGCCTGTGGTTATGACACTCGGGAATGAGAGTTATAGCTGACTGATGTGGTCGTTCCCGTGTCAATGGGGCGGGACCCGGCCCAGTCGGGTCGGGAACGGATCGTCACAGCCCACCTGGTTTGCCCAGGTGGGCATTTCTCGTTGTGCCGCAACATCTTTCGTGATTTCTGTCACCCGGCGGGCGGGTGGCGGCTACTATCCCGGATGAATTTGTAAACGGCGTAAATTGACCCTTGTCACAGCCGAGAACACGTTCTATTTTTGTCCTGTGAGCTACAACATAGCGGACCTCGTCGAACACACCGTCGACCTCGTGCCGGACCGCGTCGCGCTGGCTGACGACACTCGCTCGGTGACCTATGCCCAGCTGGAGGACCGGGCCAACCGTCTCGCGCATTACCTGCAGGAACAGGGTGTGGAGCCGGGCTCCAAGGTCGGCATCTACACGCGCAACACCCTCGAGGCCGTCGAGGCCATGGTCGCGGTGTTCAAGGTGCGGGCGGTGATGATCAACATCAACTTCCGGTACGTCGAGAACGAGTTGCAGTACATCTTCGAGAACTCGGACTTGGTCGCGCTCATTCACGAGCGCCGGTACACCGACAAGGTGTCCGCGGTCCGGCCGAAGACTCCCGAGCTGAAGTCGGTCCTCGTGGTGAACGACGGCACCGATACCCCGACCGCGGCCGACTCCGTGGACTACGAAGCGGCGCTGGCGTCCACGCACGGCGCCCGGGACTTCGCCGACCGGTCGGGCGACGACATCTTCATGCTCTACACCGGCGGCACCACGGGCATGCCCAAGGGCGTGATGTGGCGCCACGAGGACTGGTGGCGGGTGCTCGGCGGCGGCATCAACTTCATGTCCGGTGAGTACGTCCAGGACGAGTGGCAGCAGGCCAAGGCCGGTGCGGGCAACGCGCCGATGGTGCGCTACCCGATCCCGCCGATGATCCACGGCGGTTCGCAGACCGCGACCTTCCACGGCCTGTTCGACGGCGGCAAGACGATCATGCTGCCCGAGTTCAGCGCGCACGGCGTGTGGCAGGCGGTCGACCAGCACGACATCAACATGATCTTCATAACCGGCGACGCGATGGCCCGGCCGATGCTCGACGCGTTGAAGGAAGGCAACCCGAAAACCGGTGAGCCGTACAAGCATTCGAGCCTGTGGGCGATGGCCAGCAGTGCGGCGCTGTTCTCGCCGACGCTGAAGGACGAGTTCATCGAGCTGCTGCCGAATACGGTGATCACCGATTCGATCGGCTCGTCGGAGACCGGTTTCGGTGGTATCTCCATCGCGGCCAAGGGCGGTACCCACACCGGCGGCCCGCGGGTGAAGATCGACGCCTCCACCGAGGTGCTCGACGAGGACGGCAATCCGGTCGTGCCCGGTTCGGGGCAGGTCGGCCTGCTCGCCCGCAAGGGGCACATTCCGGTGGGTTACTACAACGACCCGGTCAAGACCGCGGCAACGTTCAAGGAGTTCAACGGGATTCGCTACTCCATTCCGGGCGACTACGCGCGGGTGGAGGAGGACGGCACCGTCACGATGCTCGGGCGCGGTTCGGTCAGCATCAACAGCGGCGGCGAGAAGATCTATCCCGAGGAGGTCGAGGGTGCGCTGAAGTGCCATCCGGAGGTCCTCGACGCGCTGGTGATCGGTGTCGCCGACGAGCGGTGGGGCCAGCGGGTGGCCGCGGTCGTGCAGTGCCGGGGCGGTCGGCGCCCGACCCTGGAGGAACTGCGCCCGGTGCTGACCAAGGAGATCTCCTCCTACAAGATCCCGCGCAGCATCTGGTTCGTCGAGGAGATCCAGCGCTCCCCGGCGGGCAAGCCGGACTACAAGTGGGCGAAGGCGCACGCCGAGTCTCGTGCCGCCGACGAGGACGCTCCCGCGCCCGCGACCAAGTAGCGCGTCCGGGTCTCACCGTCCGCCCGCGGGTGGTGGGACGCCAGGACAGTCCCGTGACTGATGTCACGTTTGAGTCGGTATCGACTCTGATTCCAGGGTGTTTCTTGTCGGTGCCATGTGCCAGAGTGTCTGGCATGAGCAAGCCGGGCAGTTCCGCGGGCGCCGCCGAGATCTCTCGCGAGGTGCTGGATCAATTCGAGGGATATCGGCGGGAGCTGTGCGCTTACGCCTACCGAATGTTGGGATCCTCGTTCGAGGCCGAGGATGCCGTGCAGGACGCGTTCACCCGAGCGTGGAAGGCCTACGACACCTTCGAGGGCAGGTCCAGCCTGCGGTCGTGGCTGTACAAGATCACCACGAACGTCTGCCTGGACATGTTGGACGGGCCGCAGCGGCGGGCCCGGCCGATGGACCTGTCGGGTCCGTCGAGTCCGGATACCCCGCTGCCGCCCCCGCAGCCCGACTACGTCTGGGTCGAGCCGATCCCGAATGCCCTGGCCTTCGGCGCCGACCCGGCCGAGCATGCCACCGCGAAGGATTCGCTGCGGCTGGCCTTCGTCGCCGCCGTGCAGCACCTCCCGGCCACCCAGCGGGCGATCCTGATCATGCGCGAGGTGCTGCGCTTCTCCGCGAACGAGACCGCCGACATGCTGCTGATGTCGCCGGCCTCGGTGAACAGCGCGCTACAGCGGGCGCGCGCCACCATGGCGAAGGTGCAGCCCGCGGAGGCGGGCAGCTACGACGAATCCGACGAGCAGCAGCGCAAACTCGTCGACGGCTTCGTCCGGGCCTTCGAGGCCTACGACATGGATTCGCTGACGGCCCTGCTGAAACAGGATGTCGAGCTGTCGATGCCGCCCTTCGAGCTGTGGATTTCCGGCCCCGCGAACGTCGCGCGGTTCATGCTCACCACGGGACAGCAGTGCCGGGGTTCGAAGCTGGTCCCGCTGGCGGGTGCCAACGGGCTGCCCGCCTTCGGCCACTACAAGCCGACCGAGGAGCCCGGCGTGTACACGCCGTGGTCGATCACGGTGCTGGAGTTCGAGGGCGACCAGATCAGCGGCCTGAACTTCTTCCTCGATACCGAGCGCCTGTTCCCGCTGTTCGGGCTGGCGCCGGAATTGCGGGTGGAGGAGGGAGCCGGTCAGGCCGGGTAGGCCATGTGGAACGGCTCCCAGTGATGCCCGTCGGGGTCGATGAACGTGCGGCCGTGCATCCCGACCTGGGCCTCCTGGGCGCGCTTGTCCACATTGATCTCTTCGGTGCCGCCGGCCGCCAGGGCCGCGGTGGTGAGTTCGTCGACCTCCCGCGCGCTGCTCAGCGATAGCGCGTACAGCGAGCCGGTGGCGGCGGCGGTATCCGCGATGGGCCGCTCGGTGAACGTCCGGAAGAACGGCTTCACCAGCAACATCAGGCAGATGTTGTCGTCGACGACGACGCAGGCGGCATTGTCGTCGGTGAACTCCTGATTGACCTTCCAGCCCAGTGACTCGTAGAAGTTCCTGGACCGCTCCAGGTCGGCGACGGGAAGGTTGAGGAAGATCATCTTGCTGGCCATGTCGGTCCCTTTCGACTGCGCAGTCGGGTGCGTCTACACCGGTTCCGACGAGGTGAGCGAGCAAAACTCATCGTCTGGTTGCAAAGGGAAACAAACCATTTCCGGATAATCCGACCGGGGCCTGTCGGCTCGGTACGCCGGAGGTCCGCGATTGGGGGGCTGCTCGATTCCGCGCTGGCCCGTCCGCAGGCTAGCGTGTTCGGTCAGGACGCCTACCCCGACGTGTGGCACAAGGCGGCGGCGCTGATGGAGTCGCTCGCGCGCAACTACGGGCTGGTCGACGGGAACAAGCGCCTCGCTTGGTACGCCACGGGGGTGTTCCTGCACCTGAACGACCATCGGCCGGCCGCGCCGTTCGACGTGGACGAGGCGGAACGTTTCGTTCTGGATTGCTGTCAGGGGAAGCTGGACGTGCCGGTGATCGCGGAGTTCCTGCACCGATTCGAGGAGTGAATACCGCGGGCGCGCGAATCGCGGAAGGGAACGCGGAAATCCGGTCCGAACCGGTGCGGTTCGGGCCGGGCCTCGGCGTCGGTGCGGGTGGGCGAGGTCAGTGCGGATCGGCGAGGTGGGCGCCGAGCGCGCGGAGGTGGTCGGTGGCGCCGCCGAGGGCGAATTCGTTGTGCTTGGCGGCGGTGAAGTAGTTGTGCACGATGTGGTCGCGGTCGATGCCGACGCCGCCGTGCACGTGGACGACGGTGTGGGCGATGCGGTGCCCGGCGTCGGCCGCCCAGAACTTGGCGGTGTGCACCTCCGGTCCGGCCGGCAGATCCTCCGACAGCATCCAGGCCGCCTGGGTGACCGCGAGCCGCAGGCCCTGCAGGTCGATGTAGCCGTCGGACAGCCGCTGCGCGACCGCCTGGAAGCTGCCGATCTTTCGGCCGAACTGCTCACGCTCGCGGCCGTATTCGGCGACCAGCTCCAGCGCGCGCTCCAGCGTGCCCAGCTGCTGTGCGGCCAGGCCCAGCCAGCCGCGGGTGAGCAGCCAGTCCAGGATCTCCGCACCGGATTCGACCGTGCCCACCAATTCGGCGGGCGCGCTGTCGAATTCGATCTCGGCCTCCGGGCTGCGGTCGACCACCTGCTGCGCCGTCAGCCGAACGTTCGCCTCCGCCGGATCCACCAGGAATACCGCGGGCGAGTCGGATACGGTGGCCGACACCAGGATTCGGGACGACTGCCCGGCGAACGGCACGACGGTCTTGGTGCCGGCGAGCCGCCAGCCGTCGCCGTCGGCCGTCGCGGTGGTGGTCGGCCGGGACGGCTCCCAGTTCCGTTCCTCGGTCAGCGCCACCGTCAAGATCGCCTCGCCCGCAGCGGCTTTCGCCGCGAGCTCGCGCTGTGCCGCGGAGCCGAAACGCGCCAGCGCCCCCGCACCGAGCACGACCGACCACAGATACGGCACGGCCGCGAGATGCTTGCCCAGTTCGCGCAGCACCGCGGTCTGCTCCAGGACCCCCAGGTCGCTGCCGCCGACCGACTCCGGCAGCGCGGCCGCCAGTACTCCGGTCTCGCCCAGCGACTTCCACAGCGGCTCGTCGAAGCGCACGGTGTCGGTCTCCGCGCGCCCGCCGCCGTTGTCCAGTTCGCGCAGCCGGTCGGCGGTGACGAGCTTGCCGCACACCTCGCCGGTGAGCCGGGCGAGATCCTGCTGTGCTTCGGTTGTCGTGAAATCCATCGTGATCACTCAGCTTTCGGTCAACGCGCCGCAGCGGGCTGCTTCAGGGCGGTCATGGCGATGATGTCGCGCTGCACCTCGTTGGTGCCGCCGCCGAAGGTCAGGATCAGGCAGGAGCGGTGCATCCGCTCGAGCCGCCCGAGCAGCGCGGCGCCCGGCGAGTCCTGGCGCAGGTAGCCCTGCGGTCCGAGCACCTCCATCAGCAGCCGGTAGGCCTCGGTGGCCAGTTCGGTGCCGAGCACCTTGCAGGTGGAGGCGTCCCACGGTCGCGGAGCCGCATCGCCGCCGTGATCCGCGCCGGACGCGATCTCCCAGTTCAGCAGCTTCAGGTACTCCACCTTCGCGTGCACCCGGGCCAGGTTCAGCCGCACCCACTCGCTGTCGATCACCCGGGCGCCGGTGGAATCCTTGTTCTCCCTGGCCCATTCCACGGTCTGGGCCAGCGCCAGCTGCAGCGCCGCGGCGGAGGTGAGCGCCACCCGCTCGTGGTTGAGCTGGTTGGTGACCAGCGGCCAGCCGCCGTTCTCCGGGCCGACCATCGCGGTATGCGGGACCCGCACGTCCTGGTAGTAGGTGGCGCTGGTGTCCGGTCCGGCCATCGTGTGCACCGGGGTCCAGGAGAAGCCCTCGGCCGTCGTCGGCACGGTGAACATGGAGATGCCCTTGTGCTTCTTGGCGTTCGGATCGGTGCGCGCGGCCAGCCAGACGTAGTCGGCGTACTGGATCAGGCTGGTCCACATCTTCTGGCCGTTGATGACCCAGTCGTCGCCGTCGCGCACCGCGGAGGTGCGCAGCGAGGCGAGGTCGGTGCCGGCGCCCGGTTCCGAGTACCCGATGGAGAAGTGCAGCTCACCGGCGGCGATCTTGGGCAGGAAGAACCTCTTCTGCTCCTCGGTGCCGTAGTGCATGATCGTCGGCGCCACCGAGTTGATGGTCAGGAACGGCACCGGCGCGCCCGCGATCGCCGCCTCGTCGGTGAAGATCAGCTGATCCATGGTGGAACGGTCATGCCCGCCGAACTCCTTCGGCCAGCCCAGCGCGAGCCAGCCGTCGCGGCCCATGTCCCGCACGACCTCCCGGTAGACGTCGCCGTGGCCGTACTCGCCGGTCTGCGCGGACAGCGCCGCCCGCCGTTCGGGGGTGATCAGGGTGGCGAAGTACTCGCGCAACTCGGCGCGCAGCTGTTCCTGTTGCGGGGTATACGCAATCCGCATGGCGGGTTACCTCATTATTTCTTTCGATAGCCGACAGGTATGACGCTGGGCGGTTGTCCCGATCATTGCACACTGGCTGAAACATGTTCCAGTATGGACCGTAAATCCGGCCGCTTGGGCCGCAGCGGCCGGGGCGGGCTTGTAGGCTCGGCGCTATCTGCGGCAAAGGAGTTGTCAATGAAGCTGACTGTGGACTTCGATCAGTGTGAAGCCAACGGCATCTGTGTCGGAATCGCGCCCGACGTCTTCGAACTCGATGACGAGGACATGCTGCACGTGTCGGTGACCGAAGTGCCCGACGATCGCGTGGCCGATGTCGAGACCGCGGTCGCCCAGTGCCCGAAGGCGGCGCTGAAGCTCGAATGAATCGATGCTTGCCGTTAACTGAAACACGTTCTAGAGTCGCGGCGTGGATGTGACGCAGCGCAGCGAAGGAACTCGAGACCCGGAACGTGATCTGAGTCTGTCCGGCCGGGTGGCGATCGTCACCGGCGCCGGCGCCGGGTTGGGGCGGGCCGAGGCGCTCGCCCTGGCCGCCGTCGGCGCCACCGTGGTGGTCAACGACCTGGCCGAGAACGACGCGGTAGCGAACACGCTGGCCGACATTCGCGCGCTCGGCGCGAAGGCCGAATTCGTCGCCGGCAGCGTGGCCGAGCGGGCCACCGCCGACGCGCTGATCCACACCGCCGACGAGACGTTCGGCGGGGTCGACATCGTCGTCAACAACGCCGGCATCACCCGCGACCGCATGCTGTTCAACATGTCCGACGACGAATGGGATGCGGTCATCGCGGTCCATCTGCGCGGGCATTTCCTGTTGACGCGCAATGCCGCGGCGTATTGGCGCGGCAAATCCAAGGAATCCGGCGCCCCGGTGTACGGGCGCCTGATCAACACCTCCTCCGAGGCCGGCCTGCTCGGGCCCGAGGGGCAGGCGAACTACGCCGCCGCCAAGGCCGGCATCACCTCGCTGACCCTGTCGGCCTCGCGCGCGCTGGCGCGCTACGGCGTGCGGGCCAACGCGATCTGCCCGCGGGCGCGGACCTCGATGACCGAGAGCGTCTTCTCGGCGGCGCCCGAGGGCGAGGTGGATCCGCTGTCGCCCGATCACGTGGCCCGGCTGGTGGCCTACCTGGCCGCTCCCGCGGCCGAGTCGATCAGCGGACAGGTCTTCGTCGTCTACGGATCGATGGTGGCGCTGATGTCCGCCCCCGAGGTGGAGCAGCGTTTCGACGCCACCGGCGCGGAATGGACGCCGACGGCGCTGGCCGACACGCTCGGAAACTACTTCTCGGAACGATCTTCCGGGCGTACGTTTTCCGCATCAGCGCTGCACGAACTCGGCTGAACGGGCAACTGGTGGCAGCTGCCCTCGTTCAGCGGTTGATCGGTCGTCGGGCAGTTGGTAGACATGAACGTCGGTGGTGTGTGATGCCTCACAAAGGCAACTTGTACGCAGAATGAACAAGTTCTAGCTTTCGGTGACGACTTGAAAGAAAAGGGCAGTTCAAAAACGTTGAACTAGCCTCTAGAATCTAGTGAACATGTTCTAATCTTTGGGACGGTTCGGCGCCTGTGGCGGCGGCCGTCGCAGGCAGTACCCGAAGCATGGCAAGGAGGTCGGCGAATGAACCAGGTTCTTGCCGTGCCCATGCAGGCGGTCGGCGGGTTCTTCGAACTGGCCGCCGCCGTGGCCAGGGCCCTGGTCCGGCCGCCCTTCCAGCGCCGCGAGTTCGTGGATCAGTCCTGGTTCGTGGCTCGCGTGTCGATCGTCCCGACCGTGCTGGTCGCCATTCCGTTCACCGTGCTGGTGAGCTTCACGCTCAACATCCTGCTGCGCGAGATCGGCGCGGCCGACCTGTCCGGTGCGGGCGCTGCCTTCGGCGCCGTCACCCAGGTCGGCCCGATCGTGACGGTGCTGATCGTGGCCGGCGCCGGCGCCACCGCGATCTGCGCGGACCTCGGCGCGCGAACCATTCGCGAAGAGATCGATGCCATGCGGGTGCTGGGCATCGACCCCGTGCACCGGCTCGTGGTGCCCCGGGTGCTGGCCTCCATGTTCGTCGCCGCGTTGCTCAACGGCCTGGTGTGCACGATCGGCATCGTCGGCGGCTTCCTGTTCTCGGTGTTCCTGCAGGGCGCGAACCCGGGCGCCTTCGTCAACGGGATCACTCTGCTGACCCACCTGCCCGAGCTGGTCATCTCCGAGGTCAAGGCGACATTGTTCGGCCTGATCGCCGGGCTGGTGGCGTGCTATCTGGGGCTGAACGTCCGGGGCGGGCCCAAGAGCGTCGGCGACGCGGTCAATCAGACGGTGGTGTTCTCCTTCATGGCTCTGTTCGTGGTGAACGTTGTGGTTACCGCCGTCGGCGTGAAGTTCTCGGTGCGGTGACGGTATGGCCTTCGTGATCGAATCTCGTTTCCCGCGTACTGTGCGACGCGTGCGCAGGTGGTCCGACTCGCTCGACAATGTCGGACGGCACGCGATCTTCTACGCGCAGTCGCTGGGCGCCGTGCCACGCGCGCTGACCCACTACCGCACCGAGACCATTCGCCTGATCGCCGAGATCAGCATGGGCACCGGTGCGCTGGCGGTGATCGGCGGCACGGTGGTGATCGTCGGATTTCTGACGCTGTTCGCCGGCGGCACGATCGCCGTGCAGGGCTACAGTTCGCTGGGCAATATCGGCGTCGAGGCGCTGACCGGATTCTTCGCCGCATTCATCAACGTTCGCATTGCGGCGCCGGTGATTTCGGGTATCGGGCTGGCGGCCACCATCGGCGCCGGCGCCACCGCGCAATTGGGCGCCATGCGGGTCGCCGAGGAGATCGACGCGCTGGAATCGATGGCCATTCGCCCGGTGCCGTTTCTGGTCGGCACCCGGGTGCTGGCCGGCATGATCGCGATCGTGCCGCTGTACGCGCTGGCGGTGATCGCCTCGTTCGTGGCCAGCCGGTTCGCGACGGTGGTCATCTACGGGCAGTCGGCGGGCGTGTACGACCACTATTTCTCGACATTCCTGATTCCCAGTGACATTCTCTGGTCGTTCGTGCAGGCGATCTTCATGGCCTTGGCGGTCATGCTGATTCACACCTATTACGGGTATCACGCCTCGGGCGGACCGGTCGGGGTAGGCATCGCCGTCGGCAACGCCGTGCGCGCCTCGCTGGTCGCCGTGGTGACGGTGACCCTGCTGGTCTCGCTGGCCATCTACGGCACCACCGGCAATTTCCATCTCTCCGGGTAGGCGGTATGGCGGCAAACAAACTGGTCGAAAAGGACGGTGCCGGAAAGATCTTCGGCGCCGGGTGGGGCGTCAAGCTGGCCGGGCTGGGAATGGTGCTGGGCCTGGTGGCGGTCGTCGCCGTCGCGCTGACGATGTTCGCCGGCGGTTTCACGCAGACCGAGACCGTCTATGTCGATTCGCCGCGCGCCGGACTGGTGCTCGACCCGGACGCGAAGGTCAAGATTCGCGGCCTGGATATCGGCCGGGTCGAATCCATCTCCTATACCGGCGACAGCGCGCGGCTGCGCCTGGCCGTCGATCCCGACCAGCTGAAGCTGGTGCCCGCCAATGCCGGCGTGGATATCCGGTCCACCACCGTATTCGGCGCCAAGTACGTGAATTTCGAACTGCCCCAGCAGCCTTCGACGGATCACCTGCGGCCCGGCAGCACGCTGAGCGCCAAGGCGGTCACCGTCGAATTCAATACGATCTTCCAGCATCTGACCGAGGTGCTGGGCAAGATTCAGCCGGAGAAGCTGAATGCGACGCTGACCGCGCTGGGCACCGCACTGCAGGGCCGCGGTGACGAATTGGGTCGGCTGCTGGCCGACAGCGACCAGTACCTGCGCGATATCAATCCGAGCCTGCCGCAGCTGCGGCAGGATCTGCAGACCTCGGTCGGGGTGACCAACCTCTACGCCGACACCGTGCCGGATCTGTTGCGCACCACCGACAATGCGGCGGTCACCGCCCAGACCCTCGTCGAGCACAAGGACGATCTGGACGGCGTGCTGGTGAACCTGATCGGGCTGGCCGACACCACGGGATCGGTGCTGCGCGAGAACGAGCAGGGCCTGGTGACCGCGCTGGATCTCTTGCGGCCCACCGCGGAACTGCTCAACGAATACAACCCGGCGCTGAACTGCCTCGTTCTCGGTGTGGCGGATGCGCTTCCGGTGGCCAACCAGGTCTTCGGCGGCCAGGGGCCGTACGTGAATCTGAACGCCAGCTTCATGCCGGGCGGCACGCCGTATCAGTACCCGAAGGATCTGCCCAAGGTGAACGCCACCGGCGGTCCGCACTGCGAGGGCCTCACCGATCGCGTGCCGGGCAGCAATTCCAACTACCTCGTGACCGATACCTCCGAAGGAGAGGTGTGGACGCCGCCGCTGGATACCCACCTGAACGGGCCCAGGGTGTTCCAGTTGCTGTTCGCCGGACTACCGGGGGTGGATAACCCGTGAGGTTCAAACCACACGCCGCCACCGTGAAGCTGTCGATCTTCACGCTGGTCATGGTGCTCGTCCTGGCCCTGCTCGGGGTGATCTTCAGCCAGATGCGGTTCGCCAGGGAGACCGGATATCACGCCGTGTTCACCAGTTCGTCCGGGATGCTGCCGGGCGCCAAGGTGCGCATCGCCGGTGTGCCGGTGGGCTCGGTGAAGCGGGTGTCGGTCGGCAAGGACCATCTCGCGCACGTCGATTTCGACGTCGATCGCAAGCACAAGCTCTACCTCAGCACGCAGGCGACCATCCGCTACGAGAACCTGACCGGTGATCGCTACCTGGAACTGCTCGAGGGGCCGGGTTCCGCCGAGGCGCTGGGCGAGGACGGCACCATCGGCACCGACAAGACCAAGCCGGCGCTCGATCTGGACATGCTGCTCGGCGGTTTCAAACCGCTGCTGCGCGGGCTGGATCCGGCGCAGGTCAACGACCTGACGAATGCGCTGCTGCAGGTGTTCCAGGGGCAGGGCGGCACGCTGGTCACGCTGCTGAACAGCTCCGGCTCGTTCACCAAGACGCTCGCCGACCGGGACGCGCTGATCGGCGGGGTGATCGAGAACCTGAAGGCGGTGCTGGGCACCCTCGACGATCGCAACAAGGAATTCGATACGACGCTGACCGAGATGCAACGCCTGGTGAGCGGCCTTGCGGCGGACAAGGATCCGATCGGGGACGCGCTGCCGCGGCTGGCCGGCGCGACCGGTGACCTCACCGACCTGCTGCAGACGGCCAGGCCCGACCTGAAGCAGACCGCCGACGAACTGGGCCGGCTGTCGGGGAATCTCGACGAGCGCTCCGGCGATCTCCAATGGATCCTCGACCGGCTGCCCGAGACCTACAAGAAGCTGGTGCGTATCGGTTCGTACGGATCGTTCCTGAACATCTACGTCTGCGGGACGAACTTCCTCGTCGACGGCCCGGACGGCAAGCCGATGCACGTCGATCTGCCCGGTCTGCAGACGACCGGAAGGTGTGCCCCGCAATGAACAAGCAGCGCTCCCCACTGATCAACGTCGGCATCGTCGGCGTGGTCCTGGCCCTCGCGGTCTCGTTGTCCGCCTTGCAATTCGAGCGAT
The DNA here is from genome assembly GCF_000526215.1 of Nocardia sp. BMG51109. Lineage (NCBI taxonomy): Bacteria > Bacillati > Actinomycetota > Actinomycetes > Mycobacteriales > Nocardiaceae > Nocardia > Nocardia sp. BMG51109. The sequence goes on along the minus strand of NZ_JAFQ01000004.1, from coordinate 1,576,725 downwards.
TGCCGTTCGTGCGATCCGGCGCCGAGTTCACCGCGTTCTTCGCCGACGCGGGCGGGCTGCTGACCGGCGACCAGGTGCAGGTCGCCGGGGTGCGTTCGGGCCAGGTCGAGAACGTGGAGCTGGCCGGGACCAAAGTGAAGATCCGGTTCAGCCTGGACGAGTCGATCGTGCTGGGGGACAAGACCTCCGCCGCCATCAAGACGAATACGGTGCTGGGCCGCAAGTCGCTGGAGGTGACCCCCGCGGGCAACGGCGCGATCCGCCTCGACGACACGATTCCGTTGGAGCGCACCACCTCTCCGTATTCGCTGAACGACGCGCTGGGCGAACTGGCCACCACGGTGCAGGGTCTGGACACCGACCAGGTGAACAAGACCCTGGACGCGCTGTCGGGCGCCTTCGCCGATACCCCGGCGCCGATGCGCTCGGCGCTGGACGGCATCACCCAGCTCTCGCGCAGCCTGAACTCCCGCGACCAGGCCCTGACCGATCTGCTGGCGCACGCCCAGAACGTGACCAAGGTGCTGTCGGATCGTTCGAACCAGATCAACTCGCTGCTGGTCGACGGCAACAGCCTGCTCGGCGAGCTGGATGCCCGGCGCACGGCGCTGAGCCAGCTGATCGTCTACGTCAACGGCCTGGCGCAGCAGCTGACCGGCTTCGTCAACGACAACGAGCAGAGCCTGAAACCCACGCTGGACAAGCTGAATTCGGTGCTGGCGCTGCTGCAGAAGAACAAGGACAACCTGGGCCAGGCCCTCGAACGCCTCGGCCCCTTCGAGGCCGCGCTGGGTGAGCAGGTCGGCAGCGGCCCGTACTTCCAGGCGTACGTGTCCAATGCGACCAGCCTCACGCTGCGGGTTCTGGTGGACGCACTGGTCTGGCCGGACCGCGTGCCGCAGTCGTTCGAGGAGTACTTCCATCACCCGCCGCTGGGCGTCGGTCCCGCAATCCAGGAGCCGCCGAGATGACCGTGCTGGGAAAGATCACCAAGGTACCGCGCTGGGTGCGGATCGTCGCCGCGGCGCTGGTCGTCGCGCTGGCCGGCTGGGCGGTCTACGGTGCCGTGACCAATATCGGAAAGACGCATATCACCGCGCACTTCCCGTCCACGAACGGGTTGTACGCCGGCGACGACGTCCGGGTGCTGGGCGTGAAGGTCGGCCGGATCGACTCGATCGAGCCCGGTAAGGACGAGGTCAAGGTCACGATGACCGTGGACCGGGGCGTCGATCTTCCGGCCGACGCGCGCGCGGTGAGCGTATCGCCGTCGCTGGTGTCGGCGCGGTTCGTGCAGTTGGCCCCCGCCTACAACGGCGGCCCGAAGATGCACGACGACGCGGTGATTCCGATCGAGCGCACTGCGGTGCCGGTGGAGTGGGACGACATCAAGACCGAGCTGACCAAGCTGTCGCAGGCGCTCGGGCCGGTCGGCCAGGATTCGCAGGGCTCGTTCGGCCGCTTCGTCGATACCGCCTCGGACAACCTGGCCGACGGCAATGCCCAGGCGCTGCGCGACACCCTGCGCGAGCTGTCGAGCACGCTGAACACGTTGTCCGACGGCCGCACCGACCTGTTCGGCACCATTCGCAATCTGCAGCAGTTCGTCGACGTGCTGTCCAAGAGCAACGACCAGATCGTGCAGTTCGGCGGGCGGCTGGCGTCGGTGTCGTCGGTGTTGTCGGACACCAGCGGCGATCTCGGCGCGGGTCTGGACAACCTCGATTCCGCGGTGGGCGACGTCAAACGGTTCCTGGACGCGCGCGGCGGGCAGCTGACCGAGAGCGTGCAGCGGCTGGCCGACGTCACCCAGGTGCTGGCCGACAAGCGTCCCGAACTGGAAAAGGTGTTGCATTCGGGACCGACGGCGCTGGCGAACTTCTATCAGATCTACAAGCCCGCCCAGGGTTCGCTCACCGGATCCGTGGTCGGCACCAATGCGGCCAATCCGTTCGCGTTCCTGTGCGGATCGATCGAGAGCATCCAGGCCAACGACTCGGACAAGTCCGGTGCGCTGTGCCGCCAGTACCTGGCCCCGGTGCTGCAGTCGCTGATGATGAACTACCCGCCGCTGCTGCTGAATCCGGCGTCCGGCCAGGGCGCGTTCCCGCAGCAGCTCACCTACAGCACGCCCGATCTGGCCGATCGGGTGGAGGGCCGGAACGGCCCTCCGCCGGGCGCGGCTCAGCAGGACAGTGCCCCGGTGGCCGTGCCGAACGGCATTGCGGGACTGGCGATTCCCGGGCTTCCGGCGCTTCCGGGAGGTCCGCGATGAGTAAGCGCCGGATGCGCATCGCCGGGGCGGCGATCGGGCTGGCCGTGCTCCTCGGCGCGACCGGCTGCGAATGGGACGGCCTCAACACGCTGCCCATGCCGGGTGCGGCCGGCACCGGATCCGACTCGTGGCAGGTGCGGATCCAGATGCCGAATGTCACCACCCTGACCCGCAATTCGCCGGTGAAGGTGAACGACGTCACGGTCGGCTCCGTCACCGGGATAGAGGTCGAGGACTGGCACGCGCTGGTCACCGTGAGCCTCGACAAGGGCGTGCGGCTGCCGGAGAACGCCGTGGCCAGCGTCGCGCAGACCAGTCTGCTCGGCAGCAATCACGTCGAGCTGTCCGCGCCCACGGGCGTTGCGGCCGAGGGGCAGCTGAAGAACGGCGACCTGATCCCGCTGGACCGTGCGGGCGCCTACCCGACCACCGAGCAGACGCTGTCGTCGCTGTCGGTGGTGCTCAACGGCGGCGGCATCTCGCAGCTGGAGAACATCACGCACGAGCTGAACGCCACCTTCACCGGGCGGCAGGACGCGATCCGCGACCTGCTGCCGCAATTGACCCAGCTGACAACGACTCTCGACCAGCAGACCGGCGACATCATCTCGGCGATGGAAGGCCTCGACCGCTTCTCCGGAACGCTGGCGCAGCAGCAGGATCGACTGGCCGCCGCGGTCACGGATCTACACCCCGCGGTGACCGTGCTCGCCGACCGCCGCGAGAACATCACGAAAACCATTACGGCACTGGGTGGTCTGAGCGATGTGGTGAACCGGGTCATAGACCGGGGCGGCGACAATCTGAAGGCGAACCTGGCCAACCTGCATCCGGCGCTGAAATCGCTGGCCGACACCGGAACCAGGCTGGCCGACTCGCTGCAGATCCTGCTGACGTTCCCGTTCCCGATCAAGAACATCGACAAGGCGGTCCAGGGCGACTACCTGAACCTGCTCATGACCGTCGATCTCACCGGCGCCCGGCTGGATTCCAACTTCCTGACCGGAACGCCGCTGGGCGGGCACTTCGGCGGCGTCGAGGGCGCGCTCGGCGCCCTCGCCGGAACGGCCGAGGGTAAGAACGATCCGGTGACCGGCCCGCTGCAACCGCCGCCACCGCCCGCGCCGGAGAATCCGAATCCGGCGCCGGCGCCGAGCATCCCCGGGCTGCCGCCGATTCCCGGTCTGCCCGCCATTCCGGGAATCACGACTCCCGGTGCGCCACAAGGAGGTCCGGGCCGATGAAGCTCTCCAAGTTCATCCGGACCCAGCTGATCATCTTCTCCGTGCTGACGGTGGTCGGGCTCGTCGTGATGGCGGGCAGCTACGTCCATCTGCCGGCCATGTTCGGTATCGGGCGCTACGGCGTCACGGTGAAGCTGGCCGCCACCGGCGGTCTGTATCCGACCGCCAACGTCGCCTACCGGGGCACCAATATCGGCAAGGTGGACGAGGTCCGGCTGACCCCCGAGGGAGTGGACGCGAAGCTGTCCATCAACAGCGACTACAAGGTCCCCGGCGATGTCGACGCGTACGTGAAGAGCGTGTCCGCGATCGGTGAGCAGTACGTCGATCTGGTGCCGGTCCAGAATCCGCAGGGCGGCAACCTGCACGACGGATCGGTGATTCCCGTGCAGCGCACCAAGCTTCCGCAGGATGTGGGCGCGATGCTGGATCAGGCCGACCGCCTGCTGTCGTCGGTCGCCGACACCAAGCTGCGGCAGGTGATCGACGACGCCTTCGTCGCGTTCAACGGCGCCGGACCGGATCTGCAGAAGTTCATCGACTCCGCGTCGCTGCTGGTGCAGGAGGCCAAGAAGAACACCGGGGAGACCAAGGACCTGCTGGACAAGATCGGGCCGCTGCTGGATACGCAGAACCGGTCCGCGGACTCCATCCGGTCGTGGACCCGTGACCTCGCCACCGTGACCGATCAACTGCGCGAACACGATCCGTCGCTCGGGCAACTGCTGGAGCGCACGCCGTCGGCGGCGCAGAAGGTCAGCCAGACGTTCCAGGACCTGCAACCGACGCTGCCGCTGCTGGTTTCGAACCTGGTCAGCGTCGGGCAGGTCGGCGTCACCTATCATTCCGGGCTGGAGCAGATCCTGGTGATCTATCCCCAGATGATCTCGGCGCTGCTGACCGTCGTGCGCGGTCCGGCCCAGTACGGCGCGATGGTGGACTTCATGCTCGGGCTCAACGACCCGCCCGGTTGCACCACGGGTTTCCTGCCGCCGGACCAGCAGCGGCCGGCCAGCCAGACCGACGCCCCCGACATTCCGGGCGAGCTGTACTGCAAGGTGGCCCAGAACGCCAAGGAGGCCGTCCGCGGTATCCGCAACACCCCGTGCGCCGAGGTGCCCGGCAAGCGCGCTCCCAGCCCGGAGCTGTGCCGCGATCCGCAGGGGTACCTGCCGGAGGGTGACAACCCGCCGTTCGGCCCGCCGAATCCGGTCACGCCGTCCGGTGAGCCCGCCACGCAGCCCGGGGGAGCGCAACCGGCCGGAGCCCCCGGGCAGACCCAGCCGGCCGCGGCGATGCGTACCTACGACCTGGGTAACGGCACATTCCAGGGCCCCGACGGCCGCACCTACCGGCAGGGGGACGCCGGGGGCGACGGCTCCGGCAAGGTACCGTCCAGTTGGCAGGCAATGCTCCAGGAGCAACAACAATGAGCGAGGCACGGCCATGAGCGAAACCACACCCAACGGCGGGCGGTCCCGGCGGCGTGCCAGCCGACACGCGGGACCCCCGGTCGAGGAGCGGCACGAGACCGAGACCCGTGACTCGGCCGCCACCGGCGCTGCGACACCCGTCGCCGGTGGTTCCGAGGCCGGTGTGGCGGGCGACGACACCACGGTGCGGCTCGACAGCGCGCCGACGGTGAAGTGGGCCACCGCCGATGTGGGCGATGCCGAATCCTCCGGCAAGTCGGAGTCTTCCGGTTCGGCCGACGCCTCCGGCCGGGCCGGGTCTTCCGGTGTCGAATCTGTCAGCGGCACAACAGTTTCCGGCTCGGGTGACAGTGCCGCGGATACCGTCGTCGTCTCGGCGGGTGCGGTCGGTAACGACACCGCCTCCGGCCGGGACGATGCGGTGGCCGCAGGCGACGCGGCCGGTTCGGACGGCCGCGGCCCCGGCACGCTGGGCAAGCTCGGCTGGACCGCCGCCGCGGCCGCGGTGCTGGCCCTGGTCGTCCTGCTCGGCAGCGGCGGATTCTTCTTCTACCACCAGCACCAGGCCGACGCGGTGGCCGAGCGGCGCGCGGACTACGTGCAGACCGCCAAGCAGGCCGTCCTCAACCTCACCCACATCAGCGACGACACCGCCCCGCAGGACATCGACCGCGTGCTGTCGGTGGCCTCCGGCGAGCTGAAGGACGAGTACTCCCAGCGCAAGGATGCCTACGCCCAGGTCGTTCAGCAGGCCAAGGTGAAGGCCAGCGGCGAGATCATCGAGGCGGCGATCGAGAGCCAGGACGATTCCACGGCCCGGGTGCTGGTCGCGGCCAAGCAGACCCTGACCAATGCCGGCACCCAGCAGCCGCAGGATCGCTACTACCGCTTCCGCGTCACGGTGATCCACGACGACCACGGGACCACCGCCTCCCAGGTGGAGTTCGTGGCATGAGCGGGTCAGGGCCGGAGGCGGCAGCGGAGCGTAACCCCGCAGGCACCCCGCTCGTGCCCGGTGGACACAGCATGAGCGGGTCAGGGCCGGAGGCGGCAGCGGAGCGTAACCCCGCAGGCACCCCGCTCGTGCCCGAGGGAAACAGCGTGAGCATGAGGAATCGCACTATGAACAGCAAGCTACGTCCGGTCCTGTTCGTGGCGGCGACGGTGCTCGTGGTGGCCGCCGCGGCCGTCGCCTCCCTCACCGGCTTCCGGTACTGGTCGGATCACCAGGCCGAACAGGCCCGCGTCGACTCCGTGGCCGCCGCGCGGCGCACGGTGGAGGCGATGTTCACCTACGACTTCAACACCGTCGACAAGGAACTGCCGAAGGCCGCCGATAATCTGACGCCGAGCTTCCGCAACGACTACCTGAAGCTGATCAACCAGGCCATCGCGCCGGGGGCGAAGGAGAAGCAGCTCACCGTGCACGCGACCGCCCAGTCGGCCGGTGTGGTCTCGGCCGAACGCTCGCACGCGACGGTGCTGGTGTACCTGAATCAGGTGACCACCAGCAAGGATTCGCCGCAGGGCAACGTCACGCCGAGCCGGGTCCGGGTCGCCGTCGACAAGGACGACGGGCGCTGGCTGGTCGGGCAGGTTACCCCGATCTGATTGCGCCGCACCGAGGTCGCGGTGGCCCGCGACGTGACTCCGCGCCGGATCGGCACGTGGCTACGGCGCACGGCTACACCGGATCAGCGTGAGCCCGGGTCCACGTCGTCGTCGCTGAGCAGCGCGCTGCCGGCCACCCGGTCCTGGGCCAGCGCCTCGAGAAATGCGCGGGCCCAGCGGTCCACGTCGTGAGTGAGCACCTGCCGGCGCATCGCGCGCATGCGGCGGCGCCGGGTGTCGGAATCGTCGTCGAGGGCGGCCATGATCGCATCCTTGACGCTGTCGAGATCGTGCGGATTGCACAGGTAGGACTGGCGCAATTCCGCTGCGGCGCCGGTGAATTCGCTGAGCACGAGCGCGCCGTTGAGACCGCTGTGACTGGCCACGTACTCCTTGGCGACCAGGTTCATCCCGTCGCGCAGCGGCGTCACCAGCATGGCGTCGGCGGCGACGAAGAACGCGACCAGTTCGTCGCGCGGGATCGGCCGGTGCAGGTAGTGCACGAAGGGGAATCCGACGCGGGAGAATTCGCCGTTGATCCGGCCCACCTGCCGCTCGATATCGCCGCGCATCTGGATGTAGCTCTCGACGCGCTCACGACTCGGCGTGGCCAGCTGCACCATCACCGTCTCGGCCGGATCCAGGCGGCCCTCCCGCAGCAGCTCCTCGAGCGCCTCCAGGCGGATATCGATGCCCTTGGTGTAGTCCAGCCGGTCCACACCCAGCAGGATGTGTTTCGGGTTGCCCAGTTCGGAGCGGATCTGCGCGGCCCGCTCGCGCACCGACCGCCGCCTCGACAGCTCGTCGAGTTCGGCGGAGGCGATCGAGATCGGGAACGCGCCCACCCGCACCGTGCGGAACCCCACCTGCACCACACCGAGTTTCGCGCGCACGCCGATGGTGCCGCGCGAGGTCGGTTGTCCGGCAAGCCTTCTCGCCAGGTACAGGAAGTTCTGCGCGCCGCCCGGCAGGTGGAAGCCGATCAGGTCGGCGCCCAGCAGGCCCTCCACGATCTCGGTGCGCCAGGGCAGCTGCATGAACAGCTCCACCGGCGGGAACGGGATGTGCAGGAAGAATCCGATGGTCAGGTCGGGCCGCAGCATGCGCAGCATCTTCGGCACCAACTGCAACTGGTAGTCCTGCACCCAGACCGTGGCGCCCTCGGCCGCCACCTTCGCGGTGTACTCGGCGAAGCGCCGGTTGACGGCGACGTAGGTGGTCCACCAGCTGCGCTGGTACTCCGGGCGCACGATCACGTCGTGGTACAGCGGCCACAGCGTGCCGTTGGAGAACCCCTCGTAGTACTCGCCGACCTCCTCGGCCGACAGCGGCACCGGATGCAGCTCCAGGCCGTCCTCGACGATCGGATCCACGTCGACATCGGGCACCCCCGCCCAGCCCACCCACGCGCCGTTGTTGTTGCGGAGCACCGGCTCCAGGGCCGTCACCAGCCCGCCGGGGCTGCGTTTCCAGCGCTTCGAGCCGTCGGGTAGTCGCTCCAGGTCCACCGGAAGCCGATTGGCGACGACGACGAAACCCGAACCGGCGTCACCGCTCAGGTAGCCCGATGGACTGGGGTCGGCATCCGGCAGAGCGTTCTGTAAGTCGGTCTGGGATTCGCTCTTCTGGTCCACCACTGGATCCTCCGGTAGCTCGAGCCCGTGAAGTTGTGTTCTGGGAGATCGGCGGCTATTCGGTCCGGGTGTTGGGTCCGATTCCGAGCATCGACAGCAGCATCCGGCATTCGTCCGCGTCGGAGGCGTACGCCGCCACCACGCGCTGAGCCTGCCGTGCGGTCTCGTCGGCGAGCGGCTCCAGATCGTCGTCCGCGATGTCGTTCGCGCCCTTCGCGGCCATCATCGTGTCCTCTCGGCTCGGGGTCGTGTCTCTTGTGACAGTCAATGGTATCGGGCGCGCGCATCGGGGCAGTTCGCGCGGCCGGTGGGAAACGTCCGCCCGGTGAATACCTATACCGTGGGGAGTGGAGTATCGGAACAGAGAAAGGGTCTCAGCATCATGCCGTTGGCCACGGTGAACGGAATCTCGCTGAACTATCAGCTGAAGGGGGACAAGGCCAAGGGCACCGACACCAAGGGCACCGCGCCGCTGGTCGTGCTGATCATGGGCACCGGCAGTCCGGGCCGGGTGTGGGAGCTGCACCAGGTGCCCGCGCTGCTGGCCGCCGGATACCGGGTGTGCACCTTCGACAATCGCGGCATCGCCCCGACCTACGAGTCCGCGCACGGCATGACCATCGACGACCTGGTGCGCGACACCGCCGGCCTGATCGAACTGCTCGACGAGGGGCCGGTGCTGGTGGCCGGCACCTCGATGGGCGCGCGGGTGGCGCAGGAGCTGGCGCTGGCCCGCCCGGACCTGGTGCGCAAGGCGGTGTTCATGGCCGGGCACGCGCGCCTGGACCAGTTCCAGAAGACGCTGTCGCAGGGCGAGCACGACCTGGACGGCAGCGGGGTGAAGTTGCCGCCGAAGTACGAGGCCGCGCTCACCGCCGTGATGAACCTCTCGCCGGCCACCATGGCCGAGACGGATTCGGCGCGCGACTGGCTGGATCTGTTCGAATTCACCGGTGGCCCGGCCACCCCGGGCATTCGCGCGCAGCGGCGGATGGACCACGATTTCGATCGATTGCAGGCCTACCGGGGCATCAAGCTGCCGTGCCTGGCGGTCGGATTCGCCGACGATCGGATGATTCCGGCATATCTCACCCGTGAGCTGGCCGAGGCCATCCCGGGGGCTCGGTACCAGGAGATTCCGGACGCCGGCCACTACGGATACCTGGAGCGGCCGGAGGCGGTGAACAAGGTGATCCTCGACTTCTTCGATGGCTCGAGGTAACAGCCCACTCGTAACGTCGGCCTTGCTAGGGTCGACACAACGCTGGGGGAATTCGCGGCCCCGCAGCGTTCCCCGTACCCAGCGCACGTATCCAGTGAGGTGAAATGAGCACCAACCCGTTCGACGACGAGGACGGCCGGTTCTTCGTACTGGTCAACGACGAGGAGCAGCACTCGCTGTGGCCCGCCTTCGCCGAGGTCCCGGCCGGATGGCGAGTGGTGTTCGGCGAGGACAGCCGCGCTGCCTGCGTCGAATACGTCGAGAAGAACTGGACCGATATGCGGCCCAAGAGCCTGCGCGACGCGATGGCCGCCGACGACGCGGCCCGCCAGACCGCACAGTCCTGACCCGCGGTACCCGAGAGATACTGCGCGGCGACGGCCACGACCGGCGGCTGCGTGATACCGGTTTCCGGTATCCCGCAGCCGCTGTCGTCGTGTCCGCGGCGCAGTGGTCCTCCGGGCCGGTAGGCCGCCGCATGGCACCGGAAACCCGGTATCCCGCCGTCGGTGCGTCCCGTTATGATGGCAACCGCTTCACCCGCCTCCTTAGCTCAGTGGTAGAGCACCGCTCTTGTAAAGCGAAGGTCGTCGGTTCAATCCCGACAGGGGGCTCTCTCCGTTCCCAGGAAACTCCCAGCCGAGGTTCAGCATCCTCGGCGGCTCGGGAAGGACCATGGGCGTCATGAATGGTCAGCCTGCCGGTCGGACGCCCGAGGCCCGCGTGCTGGTGGTGGACGACGAACCGATGATCGTCGAACTGCTCTCGGTGAGCCTGCGCTACCAGGGTTTCGAGGTGGCCGGCGCGGGCAACGGCGCCGAGGGGCTGGACCGGGCCCGCACCTTCCGCCCGGACGCGCTGATCATCGACGTCATGATGCCGGGAATGGACGGGTTCGGACTGCTGCGGCGGTTGCGCGCCGACGGCATCGACGCGTCGGTGCTGTTCCTCACCGCCCGCGACGAGGTGGAGGACAAGGTCACCGGCCTCACGCTGGGCGCCGACGACTACGTCACCAAGCCGTTCAGCCTGGAAGAGGTGGTGGCTCGGTTGCGGGTGATCCTGCGCCGGTCCGGGCACACGATCGAGGAGCGCAAGTCGGCGCGGTTGCGCTTCGAGGACATCGAACTCGACGACGACACCCACGAGGTGTGGAAGGCCGGCGAGCCGGTGGCGCTGTCGCCCACCGAGTTCACCCTGCTGCGGTACTTCATGGTGAACGCGGGCACGGTGCTCAGCAAGCCGCGCATCCTGGATCACGTGTGGCGCTACGACTTCGGCGGCGAGGTCGGCGTGGTCGAGACCTACGTGTCGTATCTGCGCAAGAAGGTAGACACCGGCCCGGACCGGCTGATCCATACGCTGCGCGGGGTCGGCTACGTCATGCGTGCATCCAGCCGCAGCAAATCCTCGGTGAAATGAGTTCGCGCCGTTCTACGGCTCGATTGCGCACCGCCGCGGCGCACCGGCTGGCGGCGGTGCCGCTGCGGGTGACGCTCGTGCTCGCGCTGGTCTCGCTGGCGGGGCTGGGACTGCTGGTGTCCGGGATCGCGGTCACGTCGGCGATGCGCAACGTCCTGATCGACAAGGTGGACCGGCAGCTGGTCGACGCCGCGCACACCTGGGCCGCGCCCGATGCGCCGCCGCCGGAGCGGTTGCCCATGCGGCCCGGCCGGGAGCGGCCGCCGGCGTTGTTCTATGTACGCGTCGAGAACGCCGACGGTATTCAGGGACTCACGCTGAACTCCGGTTCGACGGCGCCCGAAATTCCGGCCGACCTGGGCGAGCAACCGCGGACGGTGGGTTCGGCAGGCGATTCCGCGCAGCAATGGCGGGCGCTGCGGGTGGTGAACCCGGACGGCACCGCCGTGGTGGCGCTGCGGCTGGACCAGACCGGCAACATCATCGACCGGCTGATCGGGCTGCAGTTGGTGGTGGGCCTGATCGTGCTCGCGCTGCTGGCGGTGGTGGCGCAGTTCGTGATTCGGCGCAGCCTGCGGCCGCTTCGAGCGGTGGAGACGACCGCCGCCGCCATCGCGGGCGGCGACCTGCATCGCCGGGTTCCGGTGCGCGGCACCGACACCGAGGTCGACCGGCTGTCGCAATCGCTGAACGGCATGCTGTCGCAGATTCAGCAGGCGTTCGCCGCGACCGAGGCGTCCGAGGAATCGGCGCGGCGATCGGAGGCGAAGATGCGGCAGTTCGTCGCCGACGCCAGCCACGAGCTGCGCACACCGCTCACCACCATCAAGGGTTTCGCCGAGCTGTATCGGCAAGGGGCGCTGGGCGATCCGGCCATGTTCATGGACCGGATCGAGCGGGAGTCCAACCGGATGGGGCTGCTGGTGGAGGATCTGCTGGTGCTGGCCCGGCTGGACGCGCAGCGCCCGCTGGATCGCCGGCCGGTCGATCTGCTCGCGCTGGCCAGCGATGCCGTGCACAACGCCCGCGCGGTCGACGCCGCGCAGCGGCCGGAGGGGCCGAGCCGCCCGATCGACCTCGAAATCGGTTCCGGTGCGGGAACAGTGGAACTGCTCGGCGACGAGGCCAGGCTGCGGCAGGTGCTGGCCAATCTGGTCAACAACGCCCTGGTGCACACACCGCCGGAGGCGGCGGTGACGGTCCGGCTGACCCCGGCCGACGAGGAGGTCGTGCTGGAGGTCACCGACACCGGGCCCGGCCTGCCGCCCGATCAGGCCGACCGGATCTTCGAGCGCTTCTACCGCACCGACGCCTCCCGCAGCCGCGACAGCGGCGGCACCGGCCTGGGCCTGTCCATCGTCCGGGCGCTGGTGGCGGCCCACGGCGGCGCGGTGTCGGTGCGCAGCGCCGTGGGCGAGGGCACGACCTTCACCGTCCGCCTGCCCCGGACGTCCTAGCGGCGCTCAGTCCGGGACGTTGGCGCCGTGGCCGAGGTCGCGCAGGGCCTGCTTGATCTTGGCCTGTGCCTCGTCGAGGGATTCCTTGCTCGGCTCCTGATCGGCCTGGGAGATATCGAAATCGCTGAGTTCGAAGGCCGGGAAGACGTGCACGTGCAGGTGCGGCACCTCCAGTCCGGCGATGAGCAGGCCGGCCCGGGGAGCCTCCCAGGCGGCGCGCACCGCCCGCCCGATCTTCTGTGCCACGGCGTTGAGACGCGCGAACGTATCGGGGTCGAGGTCCTGCCACTGGTCGATCTCCGCGCGGGGCACGACGAGCGTATGCCCCTGGGTGACCGGGGCGATGGTGAGGAAGGCGACGAATTCGTCGTCCGCCCAGACGAACCGTCCGGGCAACCGGCCGTCGATGATCGCGCTGAAAACAGAAGCCATGAGGCGAGTCTATTGGCGCTCGCCGCGTCGCCACGCGGACGGTCGTCGTCGCTGGTCGGAGCCCTACTGTCACCGACGCGGCCGGGTCGAACGCGAGCACGGACGCCGGGGGCACCGGGTTGTCCGGTCGATACCCGCAGAGGCGGCGAACGACGTCACCTAAGCTGTGTCGGGTGCGAGTACTCGTCATCGGTGCTGGAGCCCGTGAACACGCCCTCGTGCTGGCCCTGCGGCGGGATCCGGGGGTGAGTGCCGTCGTCGCCGCGCCCGGGAATCCGGGCATCGCCCCGTACGCGCAGGTTCGCCCCGTCGATCCTTGCAGCGCCGAGGCGGTGGTCGCGCTGGCCCGTGAGGTCGCGGCCGACCTGGTGGTCATCGGGCCGGAGGTGCCGCTGGTGCTGGGCATCGCGGATGCGGTGCGCACGGCCGGGATCGCCTGCTTCGGTCCGTCGGCGCCGGCGGCCCGGATCGAGGGTTCGAAGGCGTTCGCCAAGGACGTCATGACCGCGGCCGGGGTGCGCACCGCGCACAGCGAGGTGGTCGACCACCCGGGTGAGCTGGACGCCGCGCTCGACCGCTTCGGGCCGACCTGGGTGGTGAAGGACGACGGCCTGGCCGCCGGCAAGGGCGTGGTGGTGACCGACGACCGGCTGGCCGCCCGCGACCACGGCGCCGAACTGCTGGAGCAGGGGCACCCGGTACTGCTGGAGTCGTATCTCGACGGTCCCGAGGTCTCGTTGTTCTGCCTGGTCGACGGCGAGACGGTGGTGCCGATGCTGCCCGCCCAGGACCACAAGCGCGTCGGCAACGGCGACACCGGCCCCAACACCGGCGGCATGGGCGCCTATACGCCGCTGCCGTGGCTGCCGCCCGAGACGATCGCCGGAATCGTCGACGACGTGGTGAAACCCGTTGCGGCGGAGATGGTCCGGCGCGGCGTGCCGTTCTCCGGACTGCTCTACGCCGGGCTGGCGATCGGTTCGGCCGGGCCGGCGGTGGTCGAATTCAACTGCCGCTTCGGCGATCCCGAGACACAGGCGCTGCTGGCGCTGCTGGACTCGCCGCTGGGCGCACTGCTGTACGCCACGGCCACGGGCACCCTCGCGCAGACCGAGCCGCCGCGATGGAACGGCGGCGCCGCGATCACCGTGGTACTGGCGGCGGAGAACTACCCGGGCCGACCCCGCACGGGCGACGTGATCACGGGCACCGACGGCACCGACCCGAATACCGAAGTGCTGCATGCCGGCACGTCCCTGCGCGACGACGGCGCCCTGCTGTCGGCGGGCGGCCGCGTCCTCAACGTCGTCGCGACCGGCACCGACCTGACCGAGGCCCGCGAGCGCGCCTACGCCCGCATCGCCCGGATCAAGCTCCCCGGCAGCCACTACCGCACCGACATAGCCCTGGCCGCCACCGAGGACCGCATCTCGGTCCCCGCCGCCCGGGTGTAGGTAGTCGTTCGCCCACGCTCACGACCTTCCGCGCCATGCGGTTCCGGGGGATGTCTAGTTGAGCCGTAGACCGTGCAGGGCCAGCCAGGGTTGGGGGTCGATGTGCCGGCCGTTGATCAGGATTTCGAAGTGCAGGTGGGGGCCGGTGGAGTCGCCGCGGTTGCCGACCCGGGCGATCTGCTGTCCGGTGCGGACGCGTTCGCCGACCGAGACCGAGAAGTCGTACATGTGGCCGTAGACGGAGATGGTGCCGTCGTCGTGGCGGACGCGGACCCAGAGCCCGAAACCCTGGGCGGGGCCCGCGTCGACGACCGTGCCGTCGGTGACCGCGTAGATCGGCGAGCCGATCGGCGCGGCGATGTCGATACCGGCGTGGAAGGTGCCCCAGCGCTGTCCGAACCCGGAGGTGAACGCGCCGATCGCGGGCAGTGCGAAGCCGCCGATACCGGGCAGGATGCCGCCCGGAAGGGGTGTGGCGGCGCTGCCCAGCCAGGGCGTCGGCTGCCCCGAAACCGCCGCTGCCGCTTCGGCTTTCGCGCGTTCCAGGGTGGCGCGGGCGGCGGCGGCGACCACCTGCGCCTCGCGGATGTGCTCGCCGTTGTTGATGGCGTTCAGATAGCGCTTGCTCGACTCCGGCTCCGACTGCACCTGCAGCGGATAGGCGACCGGAACGCGTTGCGTGCTACCCGGCGCCAAGGCCACGTCGGCCGGGCGCGGCGCGGTGGCGTCGGCCGCGGCGAGCAGCGCCACCACGACTACCCCTGCCACCAGCACGCGGTGCCGGATCAGCCGGGCACGCAGCCGCGGCCACTGGTGTTCGGCGTAGGCCCGCCAGTCGCGCCGGAGAAATTCTCGCCAGTCGAAACCCGCGGCGGCACGCCACATCCGGCGAAACCACCGCAGAACGCGCGCCGTCGCCTGCCGGACCCACCGCCTGCCGAGGCCCCGGTCCTGCCGCAGCGCTGTACGCCAGTCGGGGCGGAGCACCGTTCCGCCGCCTGGTAGAACCTTCGCACTGCGTGCCTGGTCAGGCATTCTGCCGACGATAACAGGGTGCTCGCGGCGGTCGCAGGAGGGCGAGGCCATCCACAGGATCGCCTCAGAAACCCCTGTGGCGGGCCGCTGGGTCGGTGGCGCTCGCGGCCGTCACCGGTACGCGCCGCCGACGAGGGCCGATTCCGGTGGTATCGCATCCCGCCCGGGTGCGGGTGGCCTCGGTGTTCTCGTGTTCTACGGTCGTCGGGTGCGCAGTGAATCCCGCCGGTCGACCGTTCCGTCCTTCTACGTCATGGATGTCTGGAAGGCCGCCGCCGAGCGTGCCCGCACGCACGGCGACGTTCTGGTGCTGGCTGCCGGACAGCCGTCGACGCCCGCGCCGGCGCCGGTGCTGCGGGCGACGAGGGCGGCGCTGGACCACGAATTGCTCGGCTACACCGAGACGTTCGGCATTCTCCCGCTGCGGGAGGCGATCGCCGGACATCACAGCCGCACCTACGGCATCGCGGTGGACCCCGACGACGTCGTGGTCACGACGGGATCCTCGGGCGCGTTCTCGCTGATCTTCCTGGCCGCCTTCGATCCCGGCGACACGGTGGTGGTCCCCCGGCCCGGATATCCGGCCTACCGGAACACCCTGGCGGCCCTGGGATGCCGGGTGATCGAACTGGACTGCGGCCCGCAGACTCGCTTCCAGCCGACGGTCGCGATGCTGGAGGAACTGCCGGAGCCACCGGCCGGCCTGATCGTGGCCAGCCCGGCCAATCCGACCGGCACCATGATCGCGCCGGACGAGCTGGCCGCCCTGGCGCGCTGGTGCGACGCGCACGGCACGCTGCTGATCTCCGACGAGATCTACCACGGCATCGCCTACGCCGGAGCGGATACCGAGCCGACCGCCTCGGCCTGGGAGACCTCGCGCGAATCCGTGGTCATCGGCTCGGTGTCGAAGTACTTCTCGATGACGGGCTGGCGGCTGGGCTGGATGCTGGTGCCGAGCGGCCTGCGCCCGGCGCTGCAGCGGCTGGCCTCCAACCTGACCGTCTGCCCGCCCGCCATCTCCCAGTACGCCGCGGCGCATGCGTTCGGCCCCGATGCCAAGGCGGAGCTGGACGGTCACGTCCGCCGGTACGCGGAGAACCGCACCCTGCTGCTGCGGGGCCTGCCCGACCTCGGCATCACCGAGCTCGCTCCGGCCGACGGCGCGTTTTACGCCTACGCCGATATCGCCCACCTGACCCATGATTCGACCCGCTGGTGCGCCGACCTGCTGGCGCACACCGGCGTCGCGATCGCACCGGGCATCGACTTCGACACCGCCAACGGAAACCATACGGTCCGTTTCTCTTTCGCGGGCGCCACCGCCGATATCGAGGCGGCCCTGGACCGACTCCGCGGCTATCTGGACGCCTGAACAGTCTGATCGTCTGAGCAGCACGGATCCGCTAAGAGTTTTCGTTCCGGCCCCCCGAACGCGCCCGGATGGGGTAGAACAGCGGTGGTTGTTTTTTCAACACCGCGCGGAGATTGCCCACGCGGACCTGAATTGTCATAGATCGCACCGATTTGGCACGGATGAACCGATGATGACTGGCACGATGACACGGTGATAACCGCGACGACACCGAAAGGCGAACGGCGTCGCCAAGCATTGGTCGCGGCTGCCGCCGAGTTGCTGCTCGAGGGCGGATTCGACGCTGTGCGCCACCGTTCGGTGGCCACCCGCGCGGATCTGCCGCTGGCGTCGACGACCTACTACTTCGAGTCCCTCGAGGACCTGATCGCGCGCGCGGTCGAGTTCAGCGGCAACGCCGAACTCGAGGCGATGCGCCGCCGCGTCGGGGAGGTGACTCACCGCCGGCGCGGCGCCGACGCGACCGTCGACCTACTGCTCGACCTGCTGGTCGGCGTGGACGGGCACGACGAGTTCGAGCGCGGTCAGCTGATCGCGCGCTACGAGCGGTCGGTGGCCTCGGCCCGGCACCCGGAACTACGGGACGTACAGCTACGACTACGGGCACAACTGGAGGAGCTGCTGGCCGATGTGCTGCGCCGGTCCGATCGGGTGGTGCGGATCGAACAGCTGCGCCGGCTCGTGGCGGTGGTCGACGGCGCGGTGGTCGCGGCGCTGGCCGAACAGGATCCGCAGCCGCGGCGGGTGGCCCGCGGGGCCCTGCTGGAGCTGGTCGACCTGATAGCCCCGCCGGCCGCGCCGCACCCGGCGCCCGCGCATCCCGCGCATCCGCCGCCGCATCCGGCCGCCCCGCACCTGCCGCAGCACAGCACGGCCTGACGCCCGGGGCGCGCAGCGGCGGCGGCCGGTCGGCCGCCGAACACTAGACTGTCCGCCGTGACTGCTGTCCCGAACGTCCTCGCCACCCGCTATGCCAGCCCCGAACTGGTCCGGCTGTGGTCGCCCGAGCACAAGATCGTGCTCGAGCGGCGGCTGTGGCTGGAGGTGCTGCGGGCGCAGGCGGAACTGGGTGTGGACGTGCCGCCGGGCGTGGTCGACGACTACGAGCGGGTGATCGATCGCGTCGACCTGGCCTCGATCGCCGAGCGGGAGCGGGTGACCAGGCACGACGTGAAGGCGCGCATCGAGGAGTTCAACGCGCTGGCCGGGCACGAGCAGATCCACAAGGGCATGACCAGCCGCGATCTGACCGAGAACGTGGAACAGCTGCAGATCCGGCTGTCGCTGGAACACGTCCACGCGCACGGCGTGGCGGTCGCCGCCCGGCTGGCCGAGCGGGCCACCGAATATCAGGCCCTGGTGATGGCCGGCCGCTCGCACAACGTGGCCGCGCAGGCGACCACGCTCGGCAAGCGGTTCGCCGGCGCCGCGGACGAAGTCCTGATCGCACTGACCAGGCTGCGCGAGCTGATCGACCGGTATCCGCTGCGCGGTATCAAGGGCCCGATGGGCACCGCGCAGGACATGCTCGATCTGCTCGGCGGCGATCCGGCCAAGCTGGCCCAGCTGGAGCAGAAGGTGGCGCGGCACCTGGGCTTCGCCACGGTGCTCACCAGCGTCGGCCAGGTGTATCCGCGCTCGCTGGACCACGACGTGCTCTCTGCCCTCGTCCAGTTGGGCGCGGGCCCTTCGTCTTTCGCGCACACGGTGCGCCTGATGGCCGGGCACGAACTGGTCACCGAGGGCTTCCGGCCCGGCCAGGTCGGCTCCTCGGCGATGCCGCACAAGATGAACACCCGGTCCTGTGAGCGCGTCAACGGCCTGCAGGTGGTGCTGCGCGGATACGCGTCGATGGGCGCGGAACTCGCCGGGGCGCAATGGAACGAGGGCGACGTGTTCTGTTCGGTGGTGCGCCGCGTCGCGCTGCCCGACGCGTTCTTCGCCCTAGACGGAATGGTCGAAACGTTCCTCACGGTGCTCGCGGAGTTCGGCGCGTACCCTGCGGTGATCGATCGCGAGCTGAACCGCTACCTGCCGTTCCTGGCCACCACCCGCATCCTGATGGCGGCCGTGCGCGCCGGCGTCGGCCGGGAGACCGCGCACGAGGTGATCAAGGAGCACGCCGTCGCGGTCGCGCTGGCCATGCGCGAGCAGGGCCGGGAGCCCGATCTTCTCGACCGGCTCGCCGCCGACGACCGGCTCCCGCTGGACCGGGCGGCGCTGGAGGCCGCCCTGGCCGACAAGTCCGTCTTCATCGGTGCCGCCGAGGCGCAGGTCACCGACGTCGTCGCCCAGGTGCAGAAGCTGGTCGACGCCCACCCGGACGCCGCGCGATACACGCCGTCACCGATTCTGTAGCCGACGTGTCGGCGGCCGGAAGGCCGTAGGCTGGTCGGTCATGGATCCGTACACGATCTTCGCCGATATCGTTGCCGGCCGGGCCCCCGCGTCCACGGTGTACGAGGACGCGGATGTCCTGGCATTCATGGACATTCGGCCGATGACGCCCGGGCATCTGCTGGTGATTCCGAAGATCCCGGCGCGCAGTCTGTCCGAGCTGGATCCGGAGATCGGCGGCAAGCTGTTCCGGGTGGGTCAGCGCCTGGCCGCGGCGCTGCGCGCGTCGGAGGTGCAATGCGACGGGGTGAACTTCTTCCTCGCCGACGGCGTGACGGCCGGACAGGAGGTGTTCCATGTGCACCTGCACGTCATTCCGCGCACCCCCGGTGACGGTTTCGGGCTGCGCGGCCGGCCGACCACCCCGCCCCGAGCGGATCTCGACTATCTGGCGGCATCGGTGCGCGGGGCATTGGAGCGCACCGTTCCGCAGTAACCTCCCGCCGCCGTTCCGGGGTGCGTTTCCGCGGGAAACGTGGTTTGCTATTCGAACGCCAGAGATTCAGTGCTTGCGGTTTGTCGGGGCATGAGCTTTTTCATTCCGGTAGGTGTGGTGGGCTGATGGAGGTGGCAAATGCGGCGGAATTCTGTTGCTGCTGTTGTGCTGGCTGCTGCGTTGGGTGTATTCGGGACCTGGGCCGGGCCGCCGCAGCGTGCCGCCGCGGCCCGGATCGTCGGCATCGATGAGCTGAGCCCGACCCGATCGGCGCTGTTCGTCGAGTCGCCCGCCATGGGCCGGGTCATCCAGGTGCAGGTGCTGCACCCGGTCGGCGGGGGCGAGCGCCCCTCCTTCTACCTGCTCGACGGGCTCGATCCCGGGCTGAAACAGAGCACCTGGACCAACGCCACCGACGCCGAGCCGTTCTTCGCCGACAAGAACGTCAACGTGGTGCTGCCGATGGGCGGTCAGGCCGGTTACTACACCGACTGGCAGGCCGACGATCCGCGGTTCGGCCGCTACCGGTGGGAGACTTTCCTGACCCAGGAGCTGCCGCCGATCATCGACGCCACGTTCGCCGGCAGCGGCGCGGACGCGATCGGCGGATTATCGATGGGCGGCATCGCGGCCTTCGTGCTGGCGGTGCGCAATCCGGGCCGGTACCACGCGATCGCCGGCTACAGCGCCTGCCCGGATCTGGGAATCGCGCAGGGGGCGATCCTGTTCTCGATCGCCAACCGCGGCGGGAATCCCGGCAACATGTGGGGCCCGCCCGGCGGCCCCGCCTGGGCCGAGCACGATCCGGCGCTGCTGGCGGACCGCCTGCGCGGCACCATGATCTACCTGTCCACCGGAACCGGCATACCCGGTCCGCACGAGACCGAGATCAAGCCGCAGCTGCCGGAGAACATCTTCTTCGGCGCCCCGATCGAGGCCGGCGTGGACGGCTGCGTGACATCGTTCGAACAGCGGCTGCGCGGGTTGAACATTCCCGTCCACGTCGACCGCAGCCCGGTCGGCACGCACTCCTGGTCGTACTGGCAGGACACGCTGCATGCGTCGTGGCCGTTCGTCGGCTCGGCCATCGGTGCGTGAGGAGAGGCGCGCGGATCAGGAGTGGGCGGTGGATCCGGGTCGGTTGAATTCGCCGTCCTTGGCGCCGGCCACGAAGGCGGTCCATTCGCCGGGCGTGAAGATCAGCGTCGGCCCGTCCGGATTCTTCGCGTCGCGCAGGCCGATATTGCCGCTGGCGAGAAAGGCCACCTCGACGCCGCCGGTCTCGGAGCTGCGGTGCCACACGGCGTCGGGGTTGATCTCGCGGTTCTTCGCTTCCACATCTGCTCCTGTGGGGTCGGTGTCCGGGCGAGGCGCGCGGCCTGCCGTGGCGGCATTCGTCCCGACAGTAGCCGGTCGGCAGATCCGGGTGCGACGGAATGGCGGTTCGCCATTTTCGGGCAGTTCGGGGATCTGCCGGAGAATTGCCCGGTGTAGTGGCCCCGAAAGGTTTTCCGGGCCCGATCCGGAAATGAATTCCCGACCGGAAACCGGGAGGGCCCGGAGGGGGCCGGCATGCTCGAAATGGTCGGTCCGGGTCGCTGTGCCGGCGTCGCCGTAACCGATGCCGTTGCCGGGATGAACGTGGCGGTTGTCACGATCGGCCCCGGTATGCGAGCCGGTGCTCGACGCACCCGGGATGCCGACCGGTCGTGACCGGCCGGTTACGGCCGGGTGTCGGCAAATGATCTCGGATCCCGTCGGACATGTGCGGCATTTGCCGCCGGATGACGACATTCTCGTGGTTTACCCCGCAAGCGAATCGGAAACCCAGCTCACTGTGGCGGATATACGGCGTCGACCGAACCCGCAAGCCGGGAAATGTGCGCCGCGCCACACCCACGCACGACAAGGATGGAGCACCGCATGGCACCCGTCTTCGACAGTTGCGCGGTGGTGCCCCGGCACCTCACCGTCGAGCAGGCCCACAACATCTTGCATATCCACCGCAGTTGCCCCACCGACCAGTGTCAGCGCCGTAAGGCGGCCCTGTACTTCCTGATGGACTCCCGCCGCTCGGCCCGCGAGGAGAACGGGCGCGATCTGCGCGGCACGGTGCCGCGGTCGCCCGGACTGGGGTAATCCGGCCGGTCCGGGGCCGAAACCGGCGGCGCCCGGCAGGGTTTCTGCGATGTTGCCGCCGCCTCCGGGCCTGATCACGGATGCCGGGCACTACGGTGGAGCGCATGGCACTCGACAGTGGTACCGGAACGCCCCCGACCGTCGGCGACCCAGCATCCGCCGGAACCCCGCCGCGGCAGGGCGAGTCGGCCCCACCGACGGCGAAGCGGGTGCCGGCCGAGCGGGTGCATCACGGTGACACGTTCGTCGACGACTACGAATGGCTGCGCGACAAGGACAACCCCGAGGTCATCGCGCATCTCGAGGCGGAGAACGCCTACACCGACGCCCGGACCGAACATCTGCGGCCGTTGCGGGACAAGATCTTCGACGAGATCAAGGCGCGCACCCAGGAGACGGACCTGTCGGTGCCGGCCCGGATGGGTGACCACTGGTACTACTCGCGCAGTTTCGAGGGCAAGCAGTACGGGGTGCACTGTCGCTGCCCGATCGCCGGTCCGGACGACTGGACACCGCCGCGGCTGGCGGCGGGGACCGATACCGAGGCGAGTGCCCCGATCGAGATTCCCGGCGAGCAGGTGCTGCTGGACAGCAACGAACTCGCCGAGGGGCACGACTTCTTCGCGCTGGGGGCGTTCTCGATCAGCCACGACGGGGCCCTGCTGGCCTATTCCGTGGACACCGTCGGCGACGAGCGATATGTGTTGCGGTTCAAGGATCTGCGCACCGGTACGGCGCTGAGCGACGAGGTGCCGGGCACCGCGCCGGGGGCGACCTGGTCGCTGGACGGCACCCATGTCTTCTATCAGACCGTCGACGAGTCGTGGCGGCCCGACACCGTGTGGCGGCACCGCCTGGGCACGCCGAAAGAGCAGGACGTCAAGGTCTTTCACGAGCCGGACGAGCGCTACTGGGTGGGCGTCGGCGCCACCCGCTCGGAGAAGTACCTGATGATCTGGGTGGGGTCGAAGATCACCACCGAGGGGTGGGTCCTCGAATCCGATGATCCCGAGGGCGAATTCCGGGTGCTGCTGCCGCGGCGCGAGGGCGTCGAGTACTCCGCCGAGCATGCGGTCATCGGCGGGCGGGACCGATTCCTGGTCCTGCACAACGACGTCGTGGACGGCGTGAAGGCGGAGAACTTCGTGCTCGCCGACGCGCCCGTGGACGATCCGGCCGATCTGAACATCCTCATCCCGCACCGCGACGATGTGCGGCTCGAGGACATCGACTGCTTCGCCGACCATCTCGTGCTGTCCTACCGTCGCGCGGCGCTGTCGCGGGTCGCGGTGTGGCCGTTGACCTCCGAGGGCTACGGTGAGCTGCGCGAACTGGAGTTCGGGCTGGAGCTGTTCGCCGCCGGCGTCGGGTCCAACCCGGAGTGGAACCAGCCGACGCTGCGTCTCGGGGTCACCTCGTTCATCACCCCGGTGCAGGTCTTCGACTACATTCCCGCGACCGGCGAGTTGATCCTGCGCAAGGAACAGGTGGTGCTGGGCGGCTACGACCCGAACGACTACGAGCAGCACCGGGATTGGGCGGTCGCCGAGGACGGCACCCGAATCCCGATCTCGCTGGTGTGGCGCAAGGACGGCGGCGACGGTGGCAGGGCACCGAAGCCGTTGCTGCTCTACGGATACGGCTCCTACGAGGCCAGCATCGACCCGGGCTTCTCGGTGTCGCGGCTGTCGCTGCTCGACCGCGGTGCGGTGTTCGCCGTCGCGCACGTGCGCGGCGGCGGCGAGATGGGCCGGCTGTGGTACGAGCACGGCAAGACCCTCACCAAGAAGAACACCTTCACCGACTTCGTCGCCTGCGCACGGCATCTGGTGGACACCGGGATCACCGCGTCCGACCGGCTGATCGCCGACGGCGGCAGCGCCGGCGGCCTGCTGGTGGGCGCCGTCGCGAACCTCGCCCCCGAACTGTTCACCGGCATTTTGGCCAATGTGCCGTTTGTGGACCCACTCACCTCGATCCTGGATCCCTCGCTGCCGCTGACCGTCATCGAATGGGACGAGTGGGGAAATCCGCTGGCGGACAAGCAGGTCTACGAGTACATGAAGTCCTACTCGCCGTACGAGAACGTCGAGGCCAAGGACTATCCGGCGATCCTGGCGATCACCAGCCTGAACGACACCCGGGTGCTGTACGTCGAACCGGCCAAGTGGGTGGCGAAACTGCGCGCGACCAAGACCGGCGATGCGCCGCTGCTGCTGAAGACCGAGATGAGCGCCGGGCACGGCGGTGTCAGCGGCCGCTACGAGAAGTGGCGCGAGGTCGCCTTCGAATATGCCTGGGTGCTGGACACTCTCGGGCTGGCGGAGGTGCGGCCCGCGCCGGAGACCGTTCGTTGACCTTGTCGTCGGATGATCAGCCGATTCGGTAGCGCGAATTCGTCGCCGCGTCACCCGCGCAGCACGGTGCCGACACCTGGTGCACCCACAGTGAGTGTGGTGGGCAGCACCGAAAGGGGGTACGCGCACCATGCGTGCACAGTTGATCGTCTCCGTCTCGGGCATCCGTGACACCACCCGCGCGGCGGCCGCGGCCTTCGCCGAGGAGATGGATCGGCGCGACGTCCGGCTCTCGCTGCTGGTCGCGCCGCGGTTGAAGGGTAAGTACCGGCTCGCCGACGATCCCCGGACGCAGGACTGGCTGCGGTCGCGGCGCGAGTCGGGTGATGCGATCGTGCTGCACGGCTACGACCAGGCGGCCACCAAGCGCCGCCGCGCGGAGTTCGCGGCGCTGCCCGAACACGAGGCGCGCCTGCGGCTGATGGCCGCCGACCGGGTGATGGAGGGTGTGGGCCTGCGGACGCGGCTGTTCGCGGCGCCGCGCTGGACCGCCTCGGAGGGGGCGATCGCCGCCCTGCCCGACGTGGGTTTCCGTGTCGCGCTGAGCCTGACCGCCATCCACGATCTGGAACGCGATGTGGCGCAGCGTGGTTGGGTGCACGGCATCGGCGAGGGCTTCCGGGCCGAACCGTGGTGGTGCCACGCGATGGTGATGAGCGCCGCGCGCACGGCCCGTCGCGCCGGCCTGCTGCGCCTGGCGATCTCGGCCGCGCAGCTGAACCGCTCCGCCCCGCGGCAGGCCGTGCTCGACGCCGTCGACCTGGCCCTGTTCCACGAGGCGGTCCCGGATGTCTACCGCTGGGAGCCGTTCGCCGCCGCGCGGGCCGCCTGACCCTCGGCGGCGCTACCCGGCACAGCTCGCGAGGAACAGCACGGGTCCGGGCTGAACTGCTCGTTCCGCAATGGTTGGTTAACTGTTCGCAATCGACGTATCGGATGACAAACCTTGTCGTAGGGGGAAGTTTTCGGGTTTGATGGCAGGTAGCCTCGATGGTGTGGCAATCGGATAGACCCACACGCCCAGGAGGCGAGGATGCCCGACCGTCCTACCGAATCCGACGACCTGTTCGCGCAGCCCCCGCTGGAGTCGGGCGCGCCGAAGACCACCTTCCCCGAATCGGAGATGTTCCCGCAGGCCGCCTACCAGATCGTCCACGACGAACTGCTGATCGACGGCGTCTCCCGGATGAACCTGGCGACCTTCTGCACCACCTGGGTCGACGACGAGGCGCGCCGGTTGATGAACGAGTCCCTCGACAAGAACATCGTCGACAAGGACGAGTATCCGCAGACCGCCGAGCTGGAGCGGCGCTGCGTGCGGATGCTCGCCGATCTGTGGCACGCGCCCGGCCCCGCCGGTGCGATGGGCACCTCGACCACCGGTTCCAGCGAGGCGGCGATGCTCGGCGGGCTGGCCGCGAAGTTCCGCTGGCGCAAGGGCGGCGGCCGGGGCATTCCGAATTTCGTCTGCGGTCCGGTCCAGGTCTGCTGGGAGAAGTTCGCGCGGTATTTCGACGTGGACATCCGGCAGATTCCCCTGCGTGGCGACCGGCTCACGATGCATCCGGACGATGTCGCCGCGCACTGCGACGAGAACACCATCATGGTGGTGCCGACCTTCGGGCAGACCTTCACCGGCCTGTTCGAGGACGTCGCGGGGGTCAGCCGGGCGCTGGACGAGCTTCAGGCGCGGACCGGGCTGGACATCCCGCTGCACGTCGACGCCGCCAGCGGCGGCTTCCTCGCGCCGTTCACCGCGCCGGACCTGGTGTGGGACTTCCGATTACCGCGGGTGAGGTCGATCAACGCCTCCGGCCACAAGACCGGTCTGGCACCGCTCGGGGTGGGCTGGGCGATCTGGCGCGAGGCCGCCGATCTGCCGGCGGAACTGGTGTTCGACGTCGACTATCTCGGCGGCGACATGGCCACCTTCAACCTCAACTTCTCCCGGCCCGGCGGGCAGGTGGTCACCTCCTACTACGAGTTCATCCGGCTCGGCCGGGTCGGCTACGCCCGGGTGCAGTCGGCCGCCTACGCGGCGGCGCGGCGCCTCGCGGCCGGTATCGCCGAACTCGGCCCGTTCGAGCTGATGCACGACGGCGATCCGCTGCACGGCATCGCGGCGGTGTCGTGGACGCTGCGCGCGGGCGCGACCTTCAACCTCTACGATCTGTCCGACCGGCTGCGCACTCGCGGCTGGCTGGTCGCGGCCTATCCGCTGCCCGCCGATCGGCAGGACGAGACCGTCATGCGCGTGCTGGTCCGGCACGGCTTCAGCCACGACATGGCCGATCTGCTGCTGGCCGATCTGCGGCGGGCGATGGACCAGATCGACCGGCACCCGCCGAGCGTTTCGCTCACCCGGCAGGAGGCCGGCGGCTTCACCCACAGCGCGACCCCGGCGGTCGCTACCGCTCAGGTGCGGCGCGCGGCCGGGATCGACTGAGCGCGTGATTACAGTTCGGCGTGGTCTTCCGGCTGGATGACCGTGAAATCGGTGTCGGCGCCGCGCATTTCGGAGAGGCGGCCGAAGTAGATGCCCTGCGCCTCGGGGGCGATGATGCCGTAGTGGATCGGGAAGGCGGTGCGGGGGCCGACCGCGCGCAGGTAGTCGACGGCCTCGCTGATCTTCATCCAGGGCGCGACCGCGGGGGTGGCCAGAACGCCGACCCGGACGGGCGGCACCCACAGCGAATCGCCGGGGTGGACGAACTGGGCCGGATCGTCCGGGGTGCCGAGCTGGAACACCGTGTTGTCGATGACCGGGAGCTCGGGGTGGATCACCGCGTGCCGCCCGCCGCCGCCGGTGATCCGCAGGTCGCCGATCGACAGTTGCTGTCCGGCCCGCACCGGCTCCCAGGGCTCGCCGCGCTGCAGCGCGGTCTGCGGATCGCTGAGCAGCCGGGCCTGCGGGTTCTTCTCCAGCAGCGCCTCGATCCGGTTCGGGTCGATGTGGTCGGGATGCTGGTGGGTGATCGCGATAGCGTCGAGTCCGGTGATGCCCTCGAAGCCGTGCGAGAAGGTGCCGGGATCGAACAGGATCGTCGCGCCGTTCATCTCGACCAGGACGCAGGAATGACCGAAGTGGGCTATGCGCATACCTTCACCGTAACGCCGAAGCACCCGGCGCGACGGGCGCCGACGACCCCGATTACGCTGTTCAGGTAATCCCCCACCAGCTTGAGGAGCAGCGCGTGGCACGAGTCGTGGTCGAGGTGATGCCGAAGGCCGAGATCCTGGATCCGCAGGGTCAGGCGATCGTCGGCGCGCTCGGGCGTCTGGGTTTTCCGGGTGTCTCGGGTGTGCGGCAGGGCAAGCGGTTCGAACTCGACGTGGACGACGCCGTGGACGATGCGGAGCTCGCGAAGATCGCCGAGCAGCTGCTGGCCAATACGGTGATCGAGGACTGGACGGTGGTGCGGCTGTCGTGAGCGCGCGCATCGGTGTCATCACATTTCCGGGCACCCTCGACGACGTCGATGCCGCCCGCGCGGTGCGGCTGGCCGGCGCCGAGGCGGTGAGCCTCTGGCACGCCGACGCCGACCTGAAGGGCGTGGACGCGGTCGTCGTCCCCGGCGGCTTCTCCTACGGCGACTACCTGCGCGCGGGCGCCATCGCCCGATTCGCTCCGGTGATGGGCGAAGTGATCGCGGCGGCCGGGCGGGGCATGCCGGTGCTGGGCATCTGCAACGGATTCCAGGTGTTGTGCGAGGCGGGCCTGCTGCCGGGCGCGCTGACCCGCAACGAGGGCCTGCACTTCGTCTGCCGCGATCAGTGGTTGCGGGTGGAGCAGACCGGCACGGCCTGGACCTCCCGCTACGAGCCCGGTGCGCAGATCCTGATCCCGATCAAGAACGCCGAGGGCCGTTACCAGGCCGCGGAGCCGGTGCTCGACGAGCTGGAGGGCGAGGGCCGCGTGGTGTTCCGCTACGCCGGCGACAACCCGAACGGCTCGCAGCGCGGCATCGCCGGAATCTCCTCGCCCGACGGCCGCATCGTCGGCCTGATGCCGCATCCCGAGCACGCCACCGAACCGCTCACGGGTCCGACCGACGACGGCCTCGGCATCTTCCTGTCGGTGATCGACTCCCTGGTCACGGTCTAGGCTGGTCTCGGTCCAGGGGCGGTCTCGGTCCAGGGCGGGTCTCGGGACAGGCAGATTCGCGAGGAGCAGTCGTCGAGCGACGGGGTTGTCCTCCGCGCCCTCGCCGGAATGGTCCCGCCCGGCCGCGACGACCTGAATCCCGACGCGAACGCCGTCCAGTCGCTGGTCGCCCAGCATCGTTGCGGGACATGGCAGGTGGCGCTGTTCCACAACACTCCGGCCCAGTACCACGGACGGCCCGAACTCGCCGACCAGCACACGGACGAATTGCGCAGGGTGCTGCACCCTGCGTAGACCGGCCACTCGAATCGCCTACCGCGGCGGGCGAATTCGCCGCCCGTGTCCCAGCCGGCGGCGGTCCGGATCAGTCGATCCGGCCGAGGATTCGCAGGTCGACTCCCTCGGCGCGGGCGATCTGGGCGGACTGGATGGCCTGGTTGCCGCGGAAGCTGCGCTCGCCCGATGGCGTGGCGAGCACCGTGTCGGCCGTCAGGGCGGCGTGGATCCGCGGCACCTCCAGGCTGCCGGCGGTCTTCGCGACGGCGCGCAACGTGTGCATCGCCTCGTAGCTGGTGTTGCCGAAGTAGGTGAGCTGCGGCGCGAATTCGCCGTGTTTGGCGCGGTACCGCTCCAGCCGGTCCGGATCGGGAAAGAACGACGAACTGACGTAGAGGTTCTCGTTGGCCGAGGCACCGGCGCTGAGCAGCACCGTCTCGTCCACGGCCGGGCTCACCCGGATCTGTCGGCCGGCGCGTCCGGTGCGGGCGAACTGCCGGTTGAACCGCGCGGCGTCCGTTCCGACCAGCAGCATCATGATGCCGTCGACCCGATCGAGGCGGGGATCGTCGAGGAAGCTGCCGAAGTCGGCGGTGCCGAGGGGGACGAACCGCGCCAGCTCGATCGACTCGGGGCCGGCCAGCGCGGACCGGATGACCGCGGCCGTCACGCGCGGCCAGATGTAGTCGTTGCCGATGATCGCCCAGCGGCGGGCGCCGAGTTCGCGGCGCAGCCAGCTCATGGCGGCGAGGGCATGGCCCTCGGGATTCTCGCCGATCATCAGCACCCCCGGCATCTCGTCCGCCAGGCCCTCGTGCGTGGTGGCGTAGAAGTAGGGGACGCGGCCGTCGGCCGCGCGGGCGACGGCGCGGCGCACCGCGGAGATGTGCCAGCCCGTGATCGCGTGCACCATCCCGGTGGCCAGCAGGGCCGCGACCTCCGTCGCCACCTCGTGCGGCCGACGTCCGCCGTCGACCGTCGTCACCCGCACCTCGCGGCCGAGAATTCCCGCGCCACCGTTGATCTCCTCGACGGCGAGCGAAATTGCGGCATCGCACGATGGGGCCACAATTCCACCGGAACCCTGCAGCGGGACGATGTTGAGGACCTCGATCGTATCGTCCGGACTCTCGCGCGAGGCGAACATTCGGTACCCTTCTTCTTGGTCCGAGCGAAATGATGGGCGGGTAAATATGTCGACCATTGTAAGCGGATTCGCCACGCTCCACGGGGCACTGCGAGCCGCTGAACGCAGTTGGTTACGTCACCTGGATGCGGCATTGTGTGCCAGGCAGCTCTCGGCCGACCAATGGTCGATGCTGTCGAAATTGTCCGACCAGGTCGGTGTGACGATGAGCGAGCTGGCCGCACGCTCGCAACTGCCGCCCTCGTCGGCCACCCGTCATGCCGATGCGCTGGCCGAACGCGGCCTGATCTTCCGCATCGCGGCCGAGGACGATCGTCGGCGCATCCTCATCGGGCTGACCCGGCGCGGTGCGGAACTGGTCGATTCGGTGCGGGCCGAGGAGGCGCGGGTGGAGGAGGAATTGCGCAAGCGGATCGGCGCCCGCAACCATGCCGAACTGATGCGCCTGCTCGAACTGGTCGCCGAGGTGCCGGTCGCCGATTGATCCGGCGGGCAACAGGTTCGGCTTCGCTCACCGTGCGGGGGCGGTGTGAATGCGGGTTTATGCCGGGATCGCGGAGCCGATCCCGTCGGCGTCCCGAAAAAATTGGATCCGAGAACCGGTTCCATTTGTGCTGTCGAAATATTCGAACACCCGTTGGGGGTGAAAACATACCGAGTTCCACGGCACCGTGGATTCCCGGTGAGAAAACGGAGTTTCCGCTCGAACCGCGGCCGCAATCGGGTGTGTTCTCACCGGATTCCCCGCGGTGTCTAGGATCACCGGTATGCCCGTCTCGACCACCGCGACGGCGTCCGGGTTGTGCGCCTTCGTCGACGCCTCGCCGTCCCCGTTCCACGTCGTCCGCACCGTCGCAACCGAATTGGCGGCCCGGGGGTTCACCGAGCTGCCCGAGGTGCGGCCGTGGGGCGGTGCGGATTCCGAACCCGGTGTACGCCCGGGCGATCGGTACTTCGTGGTGCGCGGTGGTTCGCTGGTGGCGTGGGCCGAGCCCGCGCAGGTGTCGCCCGGCCACGCCTTCCGGGTGGTCGGCGCGCATACCGACAGCCCGAATCTGCGGGTCAAACAGCATCCGGATCTGGCGGTGGCGGGCTGGCAGCTGGTCGGGTTGGAGCCCTACGGCGGGGCCTGGCTGAACTCCTGGCTGGACCGCGAACTCGGCATCTCCGGGCGGTTGACCGTGCGCGCCGGGAATACGGTGCGGGAGAAGCTGATTCGCGTCGACGAACCACTGCTGCGGGTGCCGCAGCTGGCCATCCACCTGTCCGAGGACCGGCGCGGGGTGAGCCTGGATCCGCAGCGGCACGTCAACGCCGTCTGGGGCGTGGGCGGCGAACCGCACTCGTTCACGGAATTCGTGGCCGAGCGGGCCGGCGTGGACCCCGGCGCGGTGCTCGGCTGGGAGCTGATGACCCACGACCTGTCGCCGAGCCGGCCGGTCGGGCGCGACCTGGACCTGATCAGCGCGCCGCGGCTGGACAACCAGGGCACTTGCTACGCCGGACTGCATGCCCTGCTGGCCGCCGTGGACGACCCGGGCGCGGCCACCCCGGTGCTGGCGATGTTCGACCACGAGGAGGTCGGCAGCCAGTCCGACCGCGGCGCGCAGTCGGACCTGCTGCCGGCGGTGCTGGAGCGGATCGTGCTGGCCCGCGGCGGCGGACGTTCGGAATATCTTGCGGCGCTGGCGGGTTCGGTCTGCGCCTCGGGCGATATGGCGCACGCGACCCATCCCAACTATCCCGAGCGGCACGAGCCCGCACATCGCATCGAGGTCAACGGCGGTCCGGTGCTGAAGGTGAACCAGAATCTGCGCTATGCCACCGACGCGGTCGGGGCCGGCGCGTTCGCGCTGGCGTGCGCCCAGGCCGGGGTGCCGCTGCAGCGTTACGTGCACCGCGCCGATCTGCCGTGCGGATCCACCATCGGGCCGATGACCGCGGCGCGCACCGGGATGCCGACGGTCGACGTCGGCGCGCCGCAGCTGGCCATGCATTCGGCGCGGGAGCTGATGGGCGCGGCGGACGTGGCGTCCTATTCGGCGGCGCTGACGGCCTTCCTGACGCCCGCCGCGGCCGGCCGGTAGAGCACCGCGCCGATCGCCAGTATCGCGAACGTCACCAGCACGTAGCTGCTGCCGATCAGCTGTTGCCAGAGCGCCCAGCCGGCCTCCCGGTCGCGCTGATGCGGCAGCAGCCAGTGCGGGCCGACGGAGAACATCACGGTGATCGCGATCAGGATCCCGAGGGTGAGGCGGCGCCGACGATGTTGCGCGGGTTCCTCGTTCGCGCCGCGCCCGGGCCACGCGGCGACGGCGATCAGCAGGGCAGGCGCCACCCAGACCCAGTGGTGCGACCACGAGACCGGCGAAACCAGCAGTACCGCGGCGGCATTGACCAGCATCGCGGAGATTTCGGCCTGCGCGTCGAGCAGCCGCTTCATCCACACCGCCGCGAGCCCGACGACGATGAGCGACAACACGATCCAGATCACCGTCGCCGTACCGTCGGAGACGCCGAGCCGGAAGGCGAAGCCCTTGAGCGACTGGTTGCCGGCGTATTCCGCCGGGCCGATCCGGTCGGTGTCCCACAGGGTGTGCAGCCAGTACTGGGACGATTCGTCCGGGAACAACACGAATCCCAGCCCGATCGCCCCGATCGCCGACGCCACCAGCGTGATCGACGTCCGCCAGTCCCGGCGCAGCAGGAAATACAGCAGATACGCGGCCGGAATCAGCTTCACCGACACCGCGATCCCGATCAGCATGCCGCGCGGCCAGAACGGCCGGCGGGCCAGTACGTCCAGCGCGATCGCGGCCATCAGCACCAGATTGATCTGGCCGAAGTTGAAGGTCTGGCGCACCGGTTCGGTGAGGCTCAGGATCGAGACCGCGCCGATCACCAGCGCCACCCGGGTCGGGCGGTCCATCTCGGGGCGCAGCCGGTCGATCACCAGCCACAGCGTGACGCCCAGGCTCGCGAGGGAGACGCCGAGCACCAACCACTCGGCCGCGGCCAGCGGTAGCAGCGCCAGCGGAGTGAACAACAGCGCCGCCAGCGGGGGATAGGTGAACGGCAGTCCGATGTCGCCCACCTTCGGCATCGGGCCGTAGAGGTCGCCGCCGTCCAGCCAGACCCGGGCGCCGTTGCGGTACACCTGCAGATCGATGTAGCCATGCCATAGCTTGAAGACGAAGGAGAGGATCGCGCACAGCGCGAACAAGGCAATAGCGATCGAGAACAGGCGTAACTGGCGGGTTGTCAGACCTAACGCGGCGGGCCCCTCGGAGACGGTCGCGGGCACCTTGTCCCGATCCGCCACCCTGGATCGATCTGTCACGTGATCAGAGTATCCCGGAGCCGATCGGCTGCCTGGTCCGGTGGGGTTTGCCACACACTAGACTGAGCGGGTCTCCCGCCCGTTCGAGGTTCGTGCGGCACCCGGCTCCGGCACCGTTTGCCGACCGTATGCCCGGCCGAAAGGATCCTGTAACCACAGTGACTGTCCACGTCGACACCGTCAGCGCCGCCGCAGCCACATCGGATACCCCACAGCCCTACCGGGAGCTGGGTCTCCGCGACGACGAATACGCCCGCATCCGAGAGATTCTCGGCCGCCGTCCGACCGATGCCGAGCTGGCGATGTATTCGGTGATGTGGAGCGAGCACTGCTCCTACAAGTCGTCCAAGGTGCACCTGCGCTACTTCGGCCAGACCACGACCGACGCGATGCGCGCGTCCATGCTGGCCGGTATCGGCGAGAACGCCGGCGTGGTCGACATCGGCGACGGCTGGGCGGTCACCTTCAAGGTGGAGAGCCATAATCACCCGTCCTACGTGGAGCCGTATCAGGGCGCGGCCACCGGCGTCGGCGGGATCGTGCGCGACATCATGGCCATGGGCGCGCGGCCGATCGCGGTGATGGACCAGCTGCGCTTCGGCGCGGCCGACCATCCCGACACCCGGCGCGTCGTCGACGGTGTGGTGCGCGGCGTCGGCGGCTACGGGAACTCGCTGGGCCTGCCTAATGTCGGCGGCGAGACCGTCTTCGACCCGTCCTACCAGGGCAATCCGCTGGTCAACGCGCTGTGCGCGGGCGTGCTGCGGGCCGAGGATCTACACCTGGCCTTCGCCTCCGGGCAGGGCAACAAGATCATTCTTTTCGGTGCGCGCACCGGGCTGGACGGTATCGGCGGCGTGTCCGTGCTGGCCTCGGAGACCTTCTCCGGCGAGGAAACGGAGCGGCAGGCCGGTTCGACGCTCGAGGGCGCAAGCGCTTCTCGGAAGAAGCTGCCGAGCGTGCAGGTGGGCGACCCGTTCGCGGAGAAGGTCCTGATCGAGTGCTGCCTCGAGCTGTATCACGCCGGGCTGGTGGTCGGGATCCAGGACCTCGGCGGCGCCGGATTGTCCTGTGCCACCTCGGAGTTGGCGGCCGCCGGCGACGGCGGCATGCACATCGAGCTGGACCGGGTGCCGCTGCGGGCGGCGAATATGACCCCGGCCGAGGTCCTGTCGAGCGAATCGCAGGAGCGCATGTGCGCGGTCGTGACCCCCGGCAACGTCGACGCCTTCCTTGCCGTCTGCCGCAAGTGGGACGTGCTGGCCACGGTGATCGGCGAGGTCACCGACGGCGACCGGCTGGTGGTGAGCTGGCACGGCGAGACCGTGGTGGACGTTCCGCCGCGCACCGTCGCCCACGAGGGCCCGGTGTACGAGCGCCCGGTGCGGCGTCCCGACGAGCAGGACGCGCTGATCGCCGACACCCCGGACTCGTTGCCGCGCCCCAAGACCGGTGACGAGCTGCGTACCACCGCTCTGAATATGCTCGCCAGCCCGCAGCTGTGCAGCCGCCGCTGGATCGTCGAGCAGTACGACCGCTACGTGCGCGGCAACACCGTGCTCGCCGAGCACGCCGACGCCGGCGTGATCCGCATCGACGAGGAGTCCGGCCGCGGCATCGCGCTCGCCACCGACGCCTCCGGCCGCTACACCAAGCTCGACCCCTACACCGGCGCGCAGCTGGCGCTGGCCGAGGCGTTCCGCAACGTGGCCACCACCGGCGCCACCCCGAAGGCCGTCACCAACTGCCTCAACTTCGGCTCCCCCGAGGATCCGGGCGTGATGTGGCAGTTCCAGCAGGCCGTGCGCGGGCTGGCGGACGGCTGTGTGGCGCTGGGCATTCCGGTCACCGGCGGCAACGTCAGCTTCTACAATCAGACGGGCAGCACCGCGATCCTGCCCACCCCGGTGGTGGGCGTGCTGGGCGTCGTGGACGACGTGCACCGGCGCATCCCGACGGGCCTGGGGACCGAGCCGGGGGAGACACTGATCCTGCTCGGCGACACCCGGGACGAGTTCGGCGGTTCCATCTGGGCACAGGTCGAGCACGACCACCTCGGTGGCGTGCCGCCGCGGGTCGATTTCGCCCGCGAACAACTGCTGGCCCAGGTGCTCGGCGCGGGATCCCGGGACGGAATGATCAGCGCCGCCCACGATCTCAGCGAGGGCGGCCTGATGCAGGCGGTCGTGGAGGCGGCGCTGGCCGGCGAAACCGGCTGCCGGGTGCTGCTGCCCGAGGATGCCGACCCGTTCGTCGTGCTGTTCTCCGAGTCGGCCGGTCGCGTGCTGGTCGCGGTGCCGCGCACGGAGGAGACCCGGTTCACCAAGATGTGCACCGCGCGCGGATTGCCGTGGGTGCGTATCGGTGTCGTCGATCAGGGTTCGGATTCCGTTGAGGTGCAAGGGCAGTTCTCGGTGACCCTGGCGGAACTGCGGGAAACCTTCGAGGGGACACTGCCGCAGCTGTTCGGCGCGCACACCGGCTGATTCGGCAGGTGGCGCGCCGGGCGGGCCTCAGCTCGCCATCTTGAACGGATCGTGTTCGGCCATCAGCTTTTCCATCCGGGCCTCGTCGATCCGGTGTGTGACCCGGGCCGTCTCGGCCTGGTCGCGGACCACCTTGCCGAGCGTGAAGGTGCTGCTGACCAGGAACAGCGTGGCCATCATCAGGAAGCCGCGCTGCCAGATGTCCAGGGGCAGGTAGAGAATGCCCGCGCCGGTCGCGAGGAAGCTGACGCCGAAGGCGATCGCGGCCTGCGCGAGAAAAGCCGGAGTGCTCTTCTGCTGCGTGTTCGGATTGCTCATGGATACAGCGTGCCGGGCCGGGCGGGCGTGAGCGCGGGTGCAACTACTCGAGCGGCATGGGTAATTCCCGTATGACTCGGTAACCGTTCTCACGCGATGAGATCCCCGGTTTCCCGGGCCCCGGCGGCCATACTTGACGGGTGCTCGATACCGCCGAGACTCTCACAACGCTGCGTTCGCGCGGCGTTGCGGTGGTCCGGCAGGGGACTCGGCTGCTGCGCCGCCTCGAGAACGACATCATCGACCTGAACTACGTCGGCCTGGTGGTGGCCACGGTGTTCTTCGCCTGGTCGGTGACGCCCTCGCTGCTGCCGCGCGACTGGCTGTTCCAGGGGCTCATCAGCGGTCTCAACGCCGCGATCGGGTACGGCGTCGGCTGCGTGTTCGAGTGGTTGTTCCGCAAGTGGATTCGCCCCAGGATTCCGATCGGTGCCGTGCCGCTGCCGGTGCAGTATGCGGTGAAGCTGGTCGTCCTGGCCGCGTGCGTGCTCGTCGCGATGTGGATGCTGGTGCTGTCGGCGGACTGGCAGCGTCAGATCACCGCGCTGATGGATATGGAAGGCACCACCCGCGCCGCGTACCTGCGTACCGGCGGGCTGAGCCTGACGGTGGGCATCATCGTGGTGGCGGGTTACCGCACGCTGCGCGAGATCGTGTTGTTCTTCGCGCGGCTGCTCAGCCGGTGGGTGCCACCGCAGTTCGCCCCGACCGTCGGCGGGATTCTGCTGACCGTGCTGGCGGTGACGCTGTTCAACGGCGTGGCCACGCGCGCCTTCTTCGCGGTGGCCAATTCGGCGTTCAGCGTGCGCAACGACAAGATGTCCGAGTATGCGGTGCAACCGGATCGGGCCGAACGTTCCGGCAGTCCGGCCTCGGCGGCGGAATGGGACACGCTGGGTTCCGAGGGGCGCTGGTTCGTCTCGCACGGCCCGGACGCGTTTCGGATCGGCGCGGTGACCGGAGCTCCCGCGCGGGAACCGATTCGGGTCTATACCGGCCTGGAATCGGCGAAAGACGGTGTGACGCAGGAGGAGCTGGCGGTCCGGGAACTGGAGCGCACGCATGCGTTCGATCGCAAGGTGCTGGTGGTCGTCACCACCACCGGTACCGGCTGGGTGAACTCGGAGACGGCCGAGGCGATCGAGTACATGTACCACGGCGACACCGCGATCGTCGCCTCGCAGTACTCGTATCTGCCGAGCGTGCTGTCGTTCCTGGCGGACCGCCAGAAGGTGGCGGTCGCCGGGGAGAAGATGTTCGAGGCCGTGCACGCGGCCTGGTCGGCGCGGCCGGCCGAGGCGCGCCCGAAACTGCTGGTGTACGGCGAGAGCCTGGGCTCGCAGGGCTCGGAGTCCGCGTTCGAGGGCCTGGCGGATCTGCGCAGCGAAGTGGACGGTGCGCTGTGGGTGGGCCCGCCGAACTCGAATCGCCTGTGGCGCCAGTTCATCGAGCGGCGCGATCCGGGCACCCGGGAGGTGGAGCCGATCTATGCCGACGGCCTGGTCGTCCGATTCGCCTCCGGTGCAACGGATCTGACCGAGCCGTCGCCGGACTGGCGGATCCCGCGCATCGCCTACCTGCAGCATGCCTCGGATCCGATCGTGTGGTGGTCGCCGGATCTGATCGTCTCGCAGCCGGCCTGGCTGTCCGAACCGCGCGGCGGGGACGTGTCGACCCAGATGCGCTGGTGGCCGTTCGTCACGTTCTGGCAGGTCGCCGCCGATCTGACCAATGCCCAGGGCGTCAGCGACGGGCACGGGCACAACTACGGCAGCCTGGTGCTGGACGGTTGGGCCGCGGTGCTGCCACCCCCGGACTGGACGCCGGAACTCCAAGAGCGCGTCCGCTTCGAGATGGAGTCGGCCGCGAAGTACGAGCGGGTGGTGAAATGAGCGAGGGCGGGACCGTTTTCCGGGATGTGGCGCGTATGTGGCCGGTGACAGGCTTGCCGTCGGTGGTCCGTGCCGCGCTGCGCTCGGCCAGCTGTCACATCGAACGCTCACTGCCGCGGTCGGTGCGATGACCCGCTCCGTTGTTTCGATTGCCGCCGTGGGTCTTCCGTTGCTGTGGAGCAACATGCTGTTGCCCCGGTCGGCCCTCGGCATACGGGGCCGCACGGCCGCCAATGTCGCGTTCGCGACGGTCTACGGAGCCGCGTTCGGTGCGCGTCCGAACTGGTGCTCGCGGCGCGGGCTGCGGTGGGGTGCCGCCGCCGGGACGGTCGTGGTCGCGGGTTACGGTGCCGCCCTGGCGATTCCACCGCTGCGGCGGCGACTGGCGGGCTTCGCCGGCCGGGCGCCGGAGGTCCCGCTCGCCGAGTGGGCCGCCGTCCACATCCCGCTGGGCACCGTCTACTGCGAGGAGCTGATCTTCCGCGGCACCCTCGACCCGCTCCTGGACGCCGCCTTCGGCGGTTCCGGAAAGTGGTTTGCCGCAGCGGCTTTCGGTCTGTGGCACGTCCATCCCGCCCGTTCGGCAGGCGACAGCGTTCCGGCAACGGTCGCCGCCACGGCGGCCGGCGGCCTGATCCTGTCCTGGCTGCGCCGCCGCACCGTCAGCGCGACCGCCCCCGCCCTCCTGCACCTGGCCCTCAACGTCGGCGGCTCCCTCGCCCCCCTCGCCGCTCGCGCGCAGCGCCGGACTCTCGACCAACCGCACGATTTCGCAGGTGGGTAAGCTCGGTGGGTGGCACGAGGATCGGCGATGGGACCGGCGGAGCTGCGCGAAGTCGTAGCGGCGGTGCGTGGTTGGCTGCACGACGAGTCGGTGGCCGCCCCCGAGCGGGCCGAGTTGGCGGCGGCGGTGCGGGGTACCGCGCGCACGCTGGCCGCGAACGCGCCCGGGCATTCCGTGGAACTGCGGGTGCCGCCGTTCGTGGCGGTGCAGTGCATCGAGGGGCCGCGGCATACCCGGGGGACGCCGCCGAATGTGGTGGAGACCGATCCGCGCACCTGGTTGCTGCTGGCGACCGGGTTGGTGACATTCGACGAAGCGGTGGACTCGGGTGCGCTGACCGCCTCCGGGCTGCGCGCGGGTGAGCTGGCGCGCTGGCTTCCGCTGCTGCAGGCATAACGCCAGGTCACCGGCGCTTTCCTGGAATACGGTGAGAACGGGTGCCGGTGTTCACGGCCGGTCCCAGTCGATCCCCGGCAGGCTGGCCGTGTGGTCCCGGTTATCCGGCGAAATCGTCAATAACGTTGTCGGCGTACGGCAATTCGGCCGCACACCGGATGACACCCCGTGCGCGCACGGGAGGACGGAGTAACCGATGTTCCACCTGTTCCAGCCGATCGTCGACTGGTTCCACCCGATCTGGGATCAGGCGCCGCAGTGGTTCGGCGGGCAAGGACCCCGGCACCGCTGAGTGCTCGGCGGCCGTCCCGGAGCACCGGGACGGCCGGGGCCGCTCAGGCGCGATTCACCGGCTTGCGCTCCAGCCCCTTGCGGTCGTAGAAGCGGGTGATCGTCAGGCCGAGTGTGACGCCGATGGCCAGGCCCAGCACCGACATCCAGATGCCGCGGGTCAGGCCGGCCGTGCCGCTGCCGTTGAAGTACAGAATGGACCGAACACCCAGGAACACCTGGTGCATCGGTTCGAAGTTCGCCAGCCACTGGAAATACTTCGGGGTCGCCTCGATCGGCACCGTGCCCCCGGACGACGGCAGGCCCAGGATCACGAACACGATCAGGTTCACGATCAGACCCGAGGTGCCGATCGCCGCGAGCACCGAGGTGCAGGTGAAACCCACCGCGATCATGACGAAGGCGCCGTAGAGGAACAGCGCCAGCGGCTTATCGAGGGGCATCCCCAGCGCCGCCCCGATGCCGAGCAGCGCGGCGGAGACGACCACGGCCATCGCCGCCACGGCCGACCACTTGATCAGCAGCGTCTGCACCCGGGATATCGACGCGCGCGGATAGTGCAGATACCAGGGCCCCCATTCGGTCGGCAGGAATCCCAGCGCCGCATCGATCAGCTGATGCACGATCATCGCGCCGACCATGCCGACCAGCAGGAGCAACAGGCTGTAGAAGAATGCCGTGAGCCCCTCGCCCGACCCGCCCGGCAGCGGCCGGAACTGCTCGACCACGATGTTCAGCGGACTGTCCAGGGCGATCCGGGCGGCGCCGGACAGTTCGGGCGCGGGCGGGCCGCCGGGCTGCGGCGTCAGCTGCGCCCGGACCTGCTCGGTCAGCTGCTTGCCGACCTGCTGCTGCACCTGGGTCATCGCCTGCTCGCCGAATCGCTGCATGATGGAGGTGCCGAACGCACCGGCGCGCGGATTGGTCTGCACGGTGATGATCGGCCGCTCGATATCGCCGGGCACGACGCTGCCGACGCCGAGGATGCCCAGCCGTTTGGAGAAGTCGCTGGGGATGTAGATGGTGCCGTACACCTGCGCGGACTGCATGGCCTGCCGTGCCTCGTTCGGGCCGAGCACGCGCAGATCGATCTTGTCGGCGGGCACGGCCTGCCGCAGCCCGTCGGCCACCTGCTCGCCGAAGTTCACCCGCTGCTCCCGGCCGGGCGGCCCCAGCGTCTCGCCGACGTCCTGATTCACCAGAGCGATCGGGAAATCGTGCAGGTTCTTCTCCGGATCGACGACGTAATCGAGGTACATCACCCCGAGCAGCGACCCCAGTAGCGTCATCACGACGATCGGTAGCGCCCATCGCACCGGGCTCAGGTGTCGGCGAGGGGGGCCTGCTGCCGCGGTGTCGGTAGTCGCCACGGTCGAACGGTAGCAGCAAACGGCCCGCCAACCGGGCGATCCCGTGTGAGGTTTCGCGAGGTTCCGCGGTGGTCCCACGCGAGGTTCCGCGGTGCCGACCCGTAGAATGATCATTGCCCCCCACCCGCCGAACCGGGAGCATGCGGTGACCAACGCCGACTTATCGGTCGACAGCCCCAATCTGCTGAACACGTCCGCTCCGGATGAGCCCGAGAACGAGCCCCGCGAGGAGTGCGGCGTCTTCGGGGTCTGGGCTCCGGACGAGGACGTGTCCAAGCTCACCTACTACGGTCTGTACGCGCTGCAGCATCGCGGCCAGGAGGCCGCCGGCATCGCCGTCGCCGACGGTGCGCAGGTGCTGGTGTTCAAGGATCTGGGCCTGGTGAGTCAGGTCTTCGACGAGCAGACGCTGGCCGCGATGCCCGGCCATGTCGCCATCGGCCACTGCCGCTATTCCACCACCGGCTCGGTGACCTGGGAGAACGCCCAGCCGATCTTCCGTACCACCGCGGTCGGCACCGGATTGGCGCTGGGGCACAACGGCAATCTGGTCAACACCGCCGAGCTGGCCGCCCGGTCGCGGGAGCTCGGATTGACCAGCGGCCGCCTGTCCGGCGGGTCGATGTCGGCCACCTCCGACTCCGATGTGATGACGGCGCTGCTGGCACACGCCGCCGCCGACAAGAGCATCGAGCAGGCCGCGATGGAGCTGCTGCCCACCTTGCGCGGCGCGTTCTGCCTGACCTTCATGGACGAGCACACCCTCTACGCCGC
This sequence comes from Nocardia sp. BMG51109, assembly GCF_000526215.1. Lineage (NCBI taxonomy): Bacteria > Bacillati > Actinomycetota > Actinomycetes > Mycobacteriales > Nocardiaceae > Nocardia > Nocardia sp. BMG51109. The sequence goes on along the minus strand of NZ_JAFQ01000004.1, from coordinate 1,535,623 downwards.
GCGCGACCGGCACGGTGTGCGCCCGCTGTGCCTGGGCCGGCTCGATCGCGGCTGGGTGGTGGCGAGCGAGACCGCCGCGCTCGACATCGTGGGCGCCTCGTTCGTCCGCGAAATCGAGCCGGGCGAACTGCTGGCGATCGATGCCGACGGTGTGCGCTCGCTGCGCTTCGCCAATCCGGAGCCCAAGGGCTGCGTCTTCGAATACGTCTATCTCGCCCGGCCCGACAGCACCATCTCCGGCCGGTCGGTGTACGGCACCCGGGTGGAGATCGGCCGGCGCCTGGCCAAGGAGCATCCGGTCGACGCGGATCTGGTGATCCCCGTGCCGGAGTCGGGGACTCCGGCCGCCGTCGGGTACGCGCAGGGCTCGGAGGTCCCGTACGGCCAGGGCCTGATGAAGAACGCCTATGTGGGCCGCACCTTCATCCAGCCCAGCCAGACCATCCGCCAGCTCGGCATCCGGCTGAAGCTCAACCCGCTGCGCGAGGTGATCCGCGGCAAGCGCCTGATCGTCGTCGACGATTCGATCGTGCGCGGCAACACCCAGCGCGCGCTGATCCGGATGCTGCGCGAGGCCGGCGCGGTGGAGATCCACGTCCGCATCGCGTCGCCGCCGGTGCGGTGGCCCTGCTTCTACGGCATCGACTTCGCCTCGCGCGCCGAGCTGATCGCCAACGGTGCGGGCGCCGAGCCGGCCAAGCGGCTCGACAACACGCCCTTCGACGAGCGGTCCCAGGAACTGCAGGACGAGATGGTGGAGAACGTGCGTCGTTCGATCGGTGCCGACTCTCTGGGCTACATCTCGATCGAGGGCATGATCGCCGCCACCGAGCAGCCCGGCACCCGGCTGTGTTGTGCGTGCTTCGACGGCAAGTACCCGATTCCGTTGCCCACCGAGGCGGCCATCGGTAAGAATGTGCTGGAGGGCATCCTCGGCGGCAAGAGCGAGTCGGAGCTGTTGGGCGACAACGCGAATGCGAGTGCGCTGAGCCGTCCGTGAGGCGCCGGGCTGTCGGCCGTCCGCGAAACAAAGTTGCGTGCTGTCCGGAGGCGTTCCCCGGCGCGTTGCGACCGGTGCTGTTGCTCCTGCAATAGTTTCGGCTCCATAGTGCCCGCACCGGCGCATTTCTCGCCCGGACAATCTGATTGTTGCGAAACGCAACATATTTGCAATCGGTCGGCGGTACTGTCCCCGCCATACCGGAGTACACCGTGAACGCACCCGGTCTGCGATCCAGGCCCGGGTGCGCCGCTTTGCGAGATGAGGGACAGTCATGCGGTTTTCGGCGACACAGGCGTCGGCGGCTCGACGAGGTCGGGTGAAAGGTATTGCGGCGGTGGGTATGGCGGGCCTGGCCCTGCTCGCGGTGGCCGGATGCGGATCCGGCCGGACCGGCGGCGGGGGTGACGGTGGCCTCGTGATCGGCACTACCGACAAGATCTTCTCCCTCGACCCGGCGGCGGCCTACGATCAGGGTTCCTACGTCCCCGAGACGCAGGTCTATCAGCACCTGATGAACTTCGGCCCGGGCAAGACCGAACCGGAACCGGACGCCGCGGAGAAGTGCGGGTTCGGCACGCCCACCGTCTATACCTGCACGCTGAAGACGGGATTGAAGTTCGCCAACGGTAATCCGTTGTCGGCCACGAGCGTCAAATACTCCTTCGACCGGATGCTGAAGATCAACGACCCGAACGGCCCGGCGTCGCTGCTGGGCAACCTGGACCACACTGACGCGGTCGACGAGCGCACGGTGGCGTTCACCCTGAAGAACGGCAACGACCAGACCTTCCCCGCGATCCTGGCGACCCAGGCCGGCCCGATCGTCGACGAGAAGGTCTTCCCGGCCGATCGGGTTCTCGACGACGACGCGGTGGCCGAGGGCAAGCCGTTCTCGGGTCCGTACACGATCACCAGCTACGACAAGAACAAGCTCGTCGAGTACCAGGAGAATCCGGACTACGCCGGGCTGCTCGGCAAGCCGAAGACCGCATCGGTGTCGACCAAGTACTACGCCAGCCCCGACAACCTGAAGCTCGATATCCAGAACGGCGCCGTCGACGTCGCCTACCGCAGCCTGAGCCCCACCGACCTGGAGTCGTTGCGCGGCAACGACAATGTGACCGTGCACGAGGGGCTCGGCGGCGAACTGCGCTACATCGTGTTCAACCTCAACACCATGCCGGGCGGCACCCCCGAACAGAAGCTGGCCGTGCGCAAGGCGGTCGCCGCCAGCGTCGACCGCGACGCGCTGTCGACCGAGGTCTACAAGGGCACCTATACGCCCGCGTACTCGTCTGTGCCGCAGGGTTTCCCGGGGGCGACGGAACCGTTCAAGGACCTCTACGGCGCCGAGCCGAACAAGGAGCAGGCGGCCAAGTTCCTCGCCGACGCGGGTGTCGCCGCCCCGGTCGAGCTCAATCTGCAGTACAACCCGGACCACTACGGCGGCTCCAGCTCCGAGGAGTACGCGGCGATCAAGAGCCAGCTGGAGGCCACCGGGCTGTTCAGGGTCAACCTGCAGTCCACGGAGTGGGTGACCTATCAGCGCGAGCGGGCGCGGGACGGCTATCCCGTGTATCAGATGGGCTGGTTCCCGGACTATCCGGATCCGGACGACTATCTGACGCCGTTCTTCGCCCCGAACAACTTCCTGCAGAACCACTTCGAGGATCCGGCCATCACGGCCCAGCTGACCGCCGAGGTGACCCAGCCCGACAAGGACAAGCGGCTGGCCATCATCCGACAGGTGCAGCGGGAGATGGCCGACAAGCACATCTCGATCGTGCCGCTGCTGTCGGGTAAGCAGATCGCCATCACGGCCAAGGGCGTGCAGGGCACGGAGTCGACGCTCGATCCGTCGACCAAGTTCCGCTACAGCGTGCTGAGCAAGTGACCGCCGTGACCACGGAGCCGGGGCCGGGCGCCCCGGCTCCCCCTCCGCGAAATACGCCGGGCCGCAGCCGATCCCGATACGGGGTGCTGCTGCGGTATCTGGCCGTGCGGCTGCTGCTGATCGTGCCGACGGCATGGATCCTGGTGACGGTCGTGTTCTTCCTGATGCGCGTGGTGGGCGACCCGATCAGCGCCGCGCTCGGCGGGCGGCTGCCACCCGACCAGATCGAGGCGCGCAAGGAGGCCGCCGGGCTCAACCGCCCGGTGCTGAGCCAGTATTGGGACTACCTGTCCGGGCTCGTGCGCGGCGACTTCGGCCGATCGACGGACAACCAGGCCATCGGCGACATCATCGCGAACTACGGCGCCGCCACGCTGGAACTGGTGTTCTGGGCGCTGCTGGTGGCGTTCCTGGTGGGAGTTCCGCTGGGCCGCTACGCCGCCCGGCGCCGGGACAAGGCCGCCGATGTGGGACTGCGGTTGTTCGGCATCCTCGTCTACGCGGCCCCGGTGTTCTTCGTCGGCCTGCTGCTGAAGCTGATCTTCGCGGTGAAGCTGGGCTGGCTGCCGGTGGCGGGGCGGGCGAGCACCAACGTCGAGCTGGCGTTGCAGCACGTATCGCCGAAGACGAACATCCTCACCATCGACGCGATCCTCTACGGCGACAACAGCTATCTGCTCGACGTCCTGAAACACGCGGTGCTGCCGGCGATCGCGCTGGGCCTGCTGACGGCGGGCATCTTCCTGCGCCTGGTGCGGATCAATCTGATCCAGACTCTGCGCAGCGATTTCGTGGACGCGGCGCGGGCACGCGGATTGTCCGAGCGGGTCGTGGTGGGGCGGCACGCCTTCCGCAACGCCATGATCCCGATCGTCACCGTGATGGGCATGCAGATCGCGATGATGCTCGGCGGGGCGGTGCTCACCGAGATCACCTTCGAGTGGAAGGGTCTGGGCTATCAGCTCGCGCAGTACCTGCAGGCCCGCGATTTCGTTGCGGTGCAGGGGATCGTGGCCTTCCTGGCGCTGGTGGTGGCGGTGATGAGCTTCCTGGTCGATGTCGTCGTGGCGCTGATCGATCCGAGGGTGAGGTTCTAGATGACTGCACCTGAACTGATGGCCGAACCCGCGGTGGTTCCGCCGCCGTCGCGGCGCGGTGTCCCGGGCCTGCGGCTGTTCTCGATGACCTCGGGCCTGCAGCGCGTGACGTTGGTCTTCGGCCTCGGGCTGATCGCGCTGTTCCTGATCGTGGCGCTGTTCGCACCGCTCATCGCGCCCTACGACTTCGCCCAGATATCCGCCGACGGAACCGATTTCGCGCGGCAGCAGGCACCGTCGGCGCAGCACTGGTTCGGCACCTCGGTGCGCGGCGAGGACGTGTTCTCCCGGGTGATCTTCGGTGCGCGAACGGCGTTGTGGGTCATCGCGATATCGCTGGTGCTGTCGCTGATCGTCGGCGTGCCACTGGGTTTGCTGTCCGGCTATGTCGGGCGCTGGGTGGACCGGGTGCTGGTGTTGTTCATGGATGCCATGTACGCCTTCCCGACGCTGCTGCTGGCCATCGTGGTGTCGATCGTGGTGGCGGGCGGCAACTCGTCGAGTTTCGGCGGTGTGCTGTCGGCGGCGGTGGCGATCACGGTGATCTTCGTGCCGCAGTACTTCCGGGTGGTGCGCAACGCGACGGTGGCGGTGAAGACCGAGCCGTACGTCGACGCCGCCCGGGTGACCGGCGCACCGGTCGGGCGAATCCTGTTCCGGCACGTCTTTCCCAACGTCACCCAGTCGCTGCCGGTGATCATCACGCTGAACGGCTCCGAGGCGATCCTGACCCTCGCCGCACTGGGCTTCCTGGGCTACGGCATCGAGCCCACCCAGGCCGCCGAATGGGGCTACGACCTGAACAAGGCCCTCGCCGACGTCTCCAACGGGATCTGGTGGACCGGTGTCTTCCCCGGTGTCGCCATCGTGCTGGTGGTGCTCGGCATGACGCTGGTCGGGGAGAGCCTGAACGAGGTGCTCAACCCGCTGCTGCGCACCCGCCGGGCCGCCGCCGCATCGAAGGAGGCCGAGGATGACTGATACCGCGCACCGCCCGACGGCGCTGGCCGTCGAGTCGCTGTCGGTCACCTTCGCCACCGATGCCGGGCCGGTGAACGCGGTGAGCGACGTGTCCTACGCGGTGTATCCGGGCGAGGTGCTGGCCATCGTCGGAGAGTCCGGGTCGGGCAAGTCGGTGAGCTCGCGCACCGCGATCGGACTGCTGCCGCAGACCGCCCGGGTCGAGGGCACCGCCACGGTGGGCAGCCACACCATCACCGCGATGAGCGACAAGCAGCTGACCGCGCTGCGCGGCGGCGAGATCGCGATGGTCTTCCAGGAACCCGGTGCGGCCCTGGACCCGCTGTTCACCGTCGGCTTCCAGATCGCCGAAGCGCTTCGCGCACATCGCAGTCTGGGCCGCAAGGAGGCGAAGGCGCGCGCGGTCGACCTGCTCCGCACGGTCGGGCTGCCCGACCCGGAGCACCGCGTCGAGTTCTATCCACATCAGCTGTCCGGCGGGCAGAAGCAGCGTGTCATGATCGCGATCGCCATCGCCTGCGAGCCGAAGGTGATCATTGCCGACGAGCCGACCACCGCGCTGGACGTCACGGTGCAGGCCGAAATCCTGGAGCTGCTGCGGGATCTGCGCGATCGCCTGGGCAGCGCCGTCGTGCTCATCACGCACAACATGGGCGTGGTCGCCGACCTTGCCGACCGCGTGGTGGTGATGCGCGAGGGGAAGGTCGTCGAAACCGCCCCGGTCGACGAGCTTTTCGCCAACCCCCGGGAGCAGTACACCCGAGACCTGCTGGCCGCGGTCCCGAACCTGGGTGCCGGGCCGCGCCCGTTGCCCGATTCGGTCCCCCCAGCCGCGCAACAGGATTCGGGCACCCGCGGCGCGGACGAGCCGCCGCGGGCCGGCACCCCGGCGGAACCCGCAACCGCAGCGGAACGAGGGACTTCCACGGAGCCCGGATCCTCGGCGGGGCCTGATATTTCGACCGGGCCCGAGTTGCCGGGAGAGTCCGAGGCCGGAGCGGAGTCAGCGGCGAGCACGGAGACTCGGGCCGTAACGGAGCCGGGTTTTCCGGCGGGGCACGAGGATTCGGTAGAGCCTGGAGCGTCCGTCGAGCCGGTGCTCGAGGTGACCGATCTGGTGGTGGAATTCCCCGGGGCCCTGGGTCGCTCGGCTTTCCGGGCGGTGGACGGGGTGAGTCTGTCCATCGGGCGCGGCGAAACCCTGGGGCTGGTGGGCGAATCCGGCTCGGGTAAGACCACGATCGGGCGATGCGTGGCGGCGTTGCAGCGGCCGACGTCGGGGACGATCGCGATGCTCGGCACACAGGTGACAGGCCTGTCGGAACGACGGCTGCGACCGCTGCGCAAGCGGCTGGGGTTCGTCTTCCAGGATCCGGCGACCTCGTTGAACCCGCGGCTGACGGTCGGGCAGTGCGTGGCCGAGCCTCTGGTGGTGCATCGTGCCGCCGGCGGCGAGGCGCTGCGGTCGCGGGTGCGCGCACTGCTGGACGAGGTGCAACTGCCCGCGGGCGCCGAGGATCGCTATCCGCACGAGCTGTCGGGCGGGCAGCGGCAGCGGGCCAGCCTGGCCCGCGCGCTGGTGCTCAACCCCGATCTGCTGATCGCCGACGAGCCGACCAGCGCACTGGACGTCTCGGTGCAGGCGCGGGTACTGGAACTGTTCGCCGGGCTGCAACGCGAATTCGGCTGGGCCTGCCTGTTCGTCAGCCACGACCTCGCGGTGGTGGATCAGCTCGCCGACCGGATCGTGGTGCTGCGCAACGGCTCCGTGGTCGAACAGGGCTCCCGCGACGAGATCCTGCGGCATCCGGCCGAGGAGTACACCCGGCGGCTCGTTGCCGCGGTCCCGGTGCCGGACCCGGTCGAGCAGCGTCGTCGCCGCGCCGCCTCGGCGGCACTTTTCGCCACGGACCACGGGGGGTAACCGGGAGCTGGGTCGTGCCGCCACACCGTCTCTCCGACGACACGGCGGCACGACTCCGAGGCGGGCACCCGGCCGGTCGGTGCCGGACGTCGACCGGGTGCCCGCCGATCCATCGCGGTACCAACACGTCTCGCGGCCGGGCACGGTTCATCCGCGGTCGCCGACGCGCACCGATTTGCCCGGCCGTGCCGCACTGCCGACGCCCGGTGACTCGGGCCTCGCGGGAGACGACGGGCCGGGGCAACCCGGCTTCGCTGCGGAACAGGCGAGTTCCGCCCGATCGGGTCTCGACCCGAATCCGCCCGGTTCGCATGGCTTCCGATGCGGCGAGTGCGCTACCGCCGGAGTGGTCAGCCGGGCTGTCGGAGAATGCCGGAGATCAGCAGCAGCAGGCATTGTTCCGCCTCCAGCCGTGCGGTATCCGGATCGTCGGCGTGCGCCACGATCATCCCCGCCTCCGTGATCGCGCTGAGGATGAGCTGGCTGAGCACCGGCACCGGGGCGGGGGCGGCCAGGCCGGCGTCGACGGCCCGGTGCAGCTGGTCGGTGATCAGCCCGAGGCCGTGCCGGGCCTCCATCTCGCGCCAGCCTTCCCAGCCCAGTACGGCCGGACCGTCGGCCATGACGATCCGGACCGTCTCCGGGCGCCCACTGATGTCCAGAAAGCTGCGCAGCCCGACGGCCATGGCCGCGAGCAGGTCGGCGGGATCGGGTAACTCGGCGATGGCGCGCGCGACCTCGGCGGTGTTGTCGGCCTCCAGGCGTTCGAGGACGGCCAGGAACAGGCCGCGCTTGTCGCCGTAGTGATGGTGCAGGGCGCCGCGGGTGACCCCGGCCGCGGAGACGATCTCCTCGGCCGAGACACCCGCGTAGCCGCGCTCGGCGAACAGCCGGCGACCGGCGTCCTCGAGCGCGGCTCGGGTGGTGCGAGAGCGATCCTCCTGACTACGGCGCGGCATGCAGCCGAGTGAACTCCACGATCAACTCGGTGAGCAACTCCGGGCGGTCCTCGGCGCTGAAGGTGTAGGAGTCGTCGATCAGCCGCAGGGTGGCATCCGGCAGATCGCGGGCCAGCCGTTCGGCGAACGACACCTTGAACGCCTTGTCCTCCTGCGCCCACGCCAGCAGCACCGGCAGGTCGAGGGCCGGGAAATGCTCCGCGGCCGCCAGCGTGTAGCGCTTGTGCACACCGCGCAGGAAGCGCACCAGGTCCGCCCGGATCGCCGCCGACCGCCGGGTGGGCAGCAGATAGGAGTCGGCGATCTCCGGCGGCACCGGGCGCTTGGTCACCAGGCCGAACGCGATCGGCAACCGCTGCGCGGGCCGGAACCGCATGAGCTCCAACAGGGTTCGCAGCAGTCCGGGAATCGGTGCGAGCCGGGGTAGCGGCGTGAACGGCTGCGGGAAGAACTTGTCGTAGGCGTCGCAGTTGGTGAGCACGACCCGGCCGACGCGGGACCGGTCGCGGGTCAGCATGATCTGCGTGATCGCGCCGCCGGTGTCGTTGGCCACCAGCGTCACGTCCCGCAGATCCAGCCGTTCCAGGAAGTCGGCGAGCAGGTCGGCGGCGCCGGTGGGGGACAGGTCCGCCTCGGGCACCGGAATCGAATGCGCGCCGAACGGCAGGTCGGGGGTCAGGCAGCGGTGGCCGGCCGCGGCCACACCCGGCACCACATTGCGCCACAGGTCTGCGTTGACCAACAGGCCGTGCACGAAGACGACCGGCGGGCCGGAACCGGTGTCGTGATAGCGGATCCGGTGCCGCCCCAACAGGTCCACCTCGTGGATCGGGCCGAGTGCGCTGCTGGTTCCCATGTCGTTCCTCCCGGAGGACGAAGTATCGAAGTGCGTTCAGATTCACATACATACCGTATGTATGTCAATGAAGGCCGCCGAAACTCGTCCGATTTGTCAATAGCCGAAGCCAATACCGGTGCGGTCTCGTTATCCGACTCCGGTAGCGTGAGCAGGCATCTATCCGCCGATTCGGTTTGGAGCTTTCCCCGAAAATGACTGAGCAGACCCCGACTGGTGCCGGTGTGGACGGCCTTGGCGCCGGTGCCTCGTATGCCGCGGCCGGTGTGGATATCGAGGCCGGAGATCGGGCGGTAGAGCTCTATGCGCCCCTGGCCAAGAAGGCCACCAGGCCCGAGGTGCAAGGCGGATTGGGTGGCTTCGCCGGACTGTTCGCGCTGAAGGGCGATTACCGCGAGCCGCTGCTCGCGTCCTCGACCGACGGGGTCGGCACCAAGATCGCGGTCGCGCAGGCGCTGGACAAGCACGACACGGTGGGTCTGGATCTGGTCGCCATGGTCGTGGACGACCTGGTGGTGTGCGGCGCGGAACCGCTGTTCCTGCAGGACTACATCGCTGTCGGGAAGGTCGAGCCGGAACGGCTGGCGCAGATCGTCTCCGGCATCGCCGAGGGGTGCGTGCAGGCCGGCTGCGCGCTGCTGGGCGGGGAGACGGCCGAACATCCGGGGCTGATGGGCGCCGACGACTACGACCTCTCGGCCACCGGCATCGGCGTGGTGGAGGCCGATGCCGTTCTGGGGCCCGACCGGGTGCGCCCCGGCGACGTGGTGATCGCGATGGGCTCGTCCGGGCTGCATTCCAACGGCTACAGCCTGGCCCGGCACGTGCTGCTGGAGATCGACCGGATGTCACTGACCGGGCACGTCGAGGAGTTCGGCCGCACCCTGGGCGAGGAACTGCTCGAGCCGACCAAGATCTACGCCAAGGACTGCCTGGCCCTGGTCGCGGAGACCGACGTGCGCACCTTCGCGCATGTCACCGGCGGCGGGCTGGCCGCGAACCTGGCCCGGGTGCTGCCCGCCGGCCTGGTCGCCGAGATCGACCGCGGTACTTGGAATCCGGCGCCGGTGTTCAAGATGATCGCCCAGCGCGGTCGCGTGGAGCGGGCGGAGATGGAGAAGACCTTCAACATGGGTGTCGGCATGGTCGCCGTCGTCGCGCCCGAGGACGCCGAGCGCGCCCTGGCCGTGCTCACCGCCCGGCATATCGCGTGCTGGACGCTGGGCACCGTCAAGAAGGCCAAGGAGTCCGACGCCGAGCGCGTCGCGCTGGTGGGTGAACACCAGCGGTTCTGATACGGCGGCGCTCACGACAGGCCCCGACCACACCGGTGTCCGGATCGTTCGATCGCGGACAGCGGTGTCGCCGCGAGTCTCGGTGAGCGGTGCGGGACCGGCCGACGAGCGGCACCGGACGCGGTGGCGACGTGCTAAGGGGGAGGCCCGTCAGGCCTCCCCCTTAGCACGTCGATCCGAGTCAGCGGCGCCAGTCGTCTTTGTAGTCGTCGTCTTCCTCCCAGCGCGACAGCGACTCGTCCGTGTCGTGCTCGTCGGAGAGAACACCGCTTCGCTGCGAGTCACGGGAATGTCCCGAGAGCTCACGCTGAAGGCTCGCGAAGTCGGTCGACGGCGAGCTGTACTTGAGCTCGCGCGCGACCTTGGTCTGCTTTGCCTTAGCCCGGCCACGGCCCATGGCTGACCCCCTCGCGTCACTGCGGGGCGGCCTGGGGTGGTTTGGCGGCCCCGTTCGAATTAATACTCTTCCTGACAGACACTTTAGCGTGTGTGTGGCGGTCGCGCTTCCAGGAGTCGGGGATGACTCCGGATCCGGCCGGGTTTGCCGGGTTGTCGCGCCGATCCGGCTGCGGTCAGAGCACCCCGGGGATTGCCCGCACGATACCGACGCGGGCGCCGCCGCCCAGTACGGCGGGCGCCGCCAGCGCCGCGTGCCGGTCGGTCCACCGCACCCCCATCCGCTGCAGAATTGCCTGCGTCAACGGCATTCGGGCGCGATCGTGGCCGTCATCGATCTTGTAGGCGAAGGCCCGGCCGTCGGGGAGCGCACCGGCGTGCAGCCCGTCGGCGCCCATTTTGCAGACCAGGCCCGGAGTTGCCCGCATCGTCAGCAGGTCCGGTCCGTCCGTGCCCGAAATCACTCGGGGATGGGCGCGGATCGCGTCGGCGACCCGCCGCTCCGGCGAGCCCGGTGCGGCGGTCGCGAAGGTCGCGTAGGCGCGGGCGAGATTCACCAGCGACACCGGAACGATCGGCAACCCGCAGCCGTCGATCCCCAGATCGGTCTCCGGTTCCCCGGTGATGTCGGCGATGGTCGCCGTCACGGCCTGCTGCAGCGGATGGGCCGCATCCGGGTACCCCTCCGTGGGCCAGCCGTTGAGCAGGCAGGTGGCCAGCATCGCGGCGTGTTTACCCGAGCAGTTCATGTAGATGCGGCGCGCGGCCTCGGCACGATCGCGCCCGGCCAGCGCGGCCGCGCGGGCCGCCTCGTCGACGGGCAGATCGGGCGGGCATTCGAGGTGCTTCTCCGTGAGATCGAAGCGGTCCAGCAGGCGCCGCACGAGTGCGACGTGGTCGGGCTCGCCGTAGTGCGAGGCCGTGGCGATCGCCAGCTCGGCCTCGTCGATCGGTTCGAAACCGTTGCGCAGCAGCGTGACCGCCTGCATCGGCTTGTTCGTGGAGCGCGGGAAGACCGGCAGGTGCACCTCGCCGAGCGCCACCGCCGGCTCGCCGTCGGGATCGAGGATCACCAGCGAGCCGCGATGCACGCACTCGCGGAAACCCGAGCGCACCACTTCCACCAGTTCGACACTCATCGCCACACCTCGCTTCGCCTCGGCCGGGCACGCATCCGCCGGGTCACCGGACGGCCCGCCCGGCCCGGCGGGCATGCCTGGCCACCTGCCTGCGGACATCTTCGGACACGGTGGGCTCGGCCGCCAGCAGCAATTCCAGCCGATCCGGATCGGCGCCGGTGAACAGGTCGCGGACCGTCACGCCGTGCTCGGGCACGTACTCCACGCGCACCCGGTCGCCGGCGCCGACGGTGCCCTCGGTCAGCATCCGCAGGTAGGCGCCCGTATCCGATTGCAGGGTGAACCGTTTCACCCAGTGCCGCTCGCCGGACCAGTGCTGGAAGGTCGCGCACGGCACGCGCGGTGCGGTCACCTCGAGCAGGGTTTCGCCCACCGACCAGCGCTCGCCGATCACGGCATCGCTCACCGGCAGCCCGCTGATCCGCAGGTTCTCGCCGAACCAGCCCGCGGGCAGGTGGCGGTTCAACTCCGCGCCCCAACGCCGGGCGTCCTCCTCGGCGTAGGCGTAGACGGCCTGATGCACGCCGCCGTGATGGGTGGTGTCGCACACGTGGTCGCCGGCGAGACCGAGCGGCCCCACCGGCACCCGATGCGAGGCAGGGCGCTTGTCGATGGCCGTCCGGCCTACCCGGCTCACCGTCGGCGGCAGTTCGAGTTCGGCGTGCAGGACGCACACGGCCAGCACGGTGCCGGTGGTGGAGCGGTTCGACGGGCCCGCGGGCCGGTCGCTCATCGTCCGCGCAGTCGTTCGACGGCCCGGCGGCCCGCCTGCGGTTCGTCGTCGGACGGCACCGAATCCGGATCCATGGCCGCCGCCATCGGGCCCGCCGCCAGGGCGGCGTCGGCGGGCACCGCGCGCTTGAGCAGCGCCAGCGCGATCGGGCCGAGTTCGTAATGGTCGACGATCGTTCCGAGCCGGCCGACCGAGCGACCGCCCGCGGTGACCGCGTCGCCCGTGGCCGGACGGGTGTCGGCGGAGCCGTCGAGATGCAGCAGCACCAGATTCCGGGGCGGCTTGCCCAGGTTGTGCACCCGCGCCACCGTCTCCTGGCCGCGGTAGCAGCCCTTGTCGAGATGGACGGCGCCGTGCTCGGTGACACCGCCGATCCAGCGCGCCTCGTGCGGGATCGTCCGATCGTCGGTGTCCAGGCCGATCCGCGGGCGCAGGGCCGCTACGCGCAGCGCCTCGAAGGCCCACATCCCCGCGGGTTCCGCACCCGCCTCGGTGAGCCTCGCCCACCACTCGGCCAGGTGCTCGCGCGGGACGATCAGATCGAAGGAATCGCTCGTGGGCCAGGGCATCCGGCGCAGGAAGCCGCCGCCGGGCAGGGAGATCGCGGCGTAGGCCGGCGGCAGCTCGCCGATGCCGAGGGCCTCGGTCACCTGCGGGATCTTCGGCCCCAGCAGGCTCAGCACCGCGTAGCCGGGCGTGGCCTCCGGCTTGGCGTCGGCCCAGAACACCATCTTCTGCAGGAAGCCCAGCAGGTCCGGTCCGCGCTCGCCCTCGGTGTCGATCCACAGCGTGCCGTCGACATCGGTGAGTACGAAATGCTGCAGCACCCGGCCGTTCAGATCGAGGTCGAGGTTCTCCGCCGACCGGCGATCGCCCAGCTCGGCGATGTGCTGGCTGGAGATGGTGTGCAACCAGGTCAGCCGCTCGGCGCCGGTGATGGTGAGGACGTACCGATGGGAGCGGTCGACGACCGCCGCGCCCCGGGCGGCGGCTCGTTGTTCGCCGAACGGATCGCCGTAATGCCACGCCACTGCGGCATCGGGACCCTCCGGCGGGCCCGGGACGGCCCCGGGTGCGGCGAGCAGTGGGCTGGGCGGAGCTACCACGGACACAGGTCCACTCTAGGCGGACGAAGACGAGGACGGTCGGATCGGATCCGGCGCCGTCCACAACCTGGTCCTCCGGACCGGTCGGAACCGCCCGAAATGTGATGGTCCTCACTCGATGCACGTACGGGTTGTGGAGCGCGGCCATCAAACGGCGCGCCGTTACCTACCGCGGGTTCGGTACCCCCTCGTAGAACCGCGGGTTCGCCTAGGCTGCTCCGCATGGTGGATCGAGTTCTGGTGACCCTGGACGGCACCGTCCGGGATCCGGGCGAACCGTTGCTCTACGCGGACGACATCGGTGCGCTCCGCGGCGACGGTGTCTTCGAAACGGTGCTGGTACGGGATGGCAAGGCATGCGCGATCGAGTTACATCTGGCCCGGTTGCAGCGTTCGGCGGAGGCGCTGGACCTGCCCGAGCCCGATGTGGGGCAGTGGCGCACGGCGGTCGAGGCCGCGGCCAAGGAGTGGGGTAGCGAGCGCGAGGGCATGTTACGCATGGTGCTGACCCGCGGTCGGGACATCCTCGAGTCCACCACCCGGGCCGCCTCCCGCACACCGGAAGCGGCGGCGCCGGTGCCCACCGCTTACGTGCTCGTGGTGCCGGTGGGAGAGCGGGTGAACAAGGCTCGCAACGAAGGAATCTCGGTCATCACCCTGTCCCGCGGCATCTCGGTCGAGCTGGCCCCGAACGCGCCGTGGCTGTTGCTGGGCGCCAAGACGCTGTCGTATGCCACCAACATGGCGGCGCTGCGGTTCGCCGCGCGCATGGATGCCGACGACGTCATCTTCACCAGTACCGAGCATCGCGTCCTGGAGGGGCCGCGGTCGACCGTCGTCCTGCAGCGCGACAAGCAGCTTCTCACGCCGCCGGCCCGGCACGGGGTATTGCCCGGAATCACCCAGCGGGCACTGTTCGCCGAGGCGGAGCAGGCCGGCTGGGACTGCCGCTACGAGTCGTTCTTCACCGCCGATCTCATTACCGCGGACAGTATTTGGCTCTTGGGCAGCGTTACCACCGCCGCGCGGGTGGCCGTGCTGGACGGCCTGCGGATGTCGCCGCCGGAGTGCGCCGACGAGATCGCGGAGCTGGTCGATCGCGGCATTTCCCGGACGTGGAGCCAGGCCGACTGGTCGTAGGAAACGGGGGACTGTTCCCGGACGACGGTCCGATTCGGCGGGCCAACCGGGAACAGGGTCGGAAGTCGTTACCGCACAGCAAAACACTCGGAGTGTCGTGGCGTAGACCTCATTGATCCGCCGAGGACTCGGCGTAGCCTTTACTACAACATGTCGTAGTAGGGCAGGAGGTCCTATGAGCAGGGGCAGCAAGGGGTTCCGGGCACATCCGACCTGCGTGATCGCGTCCGAGCCCGGCGGGGCGCGATCATGAACGTCGTCGACGTATCGCGCTGGCAGTTCGGCATCACCACCGTCTATCACTTCATCTTCGTGCCGCTCACGATCGGCCTGGCGCCTCTGGTTGCCGGCCTGCAAACGGCCTGGGTGATCACCGGCCAGGACCGCTGGTACCGGCTGACGAAGTTCTTCGGCAAGCTGTTCCTGATCAACTTCGCTCTCGGCGTGGCCACCGGCATCGTGCAGGAGTTCCAGTTCGGCATGAACTGGAGCGAGTACTCCCGCTATGTCGGTGACATCTTCGGCGCGCCACTGGCTCTCGAGGGGCTGGTCGCCTTCTTCATGGAGTCGACGTTCCTCGGCCTGTGGATCTTCGGCTGGACCCGGCTGCCGAAATGGCTGCACCTGGGGACCATCTGGATGGTGGCGATCGGGGTCAACGCCTCCGCGTATTTCATCGTCGCCGCCAACTCGTTCATGCAGCATCCGGTCGGCGCCCGCTACAACCCGGAAACCGGTCGCGCCGAGCTGAACAGCATCATGGCGGTGCTGACGAACAACACAACGGTGGCGGCGTTCCCGCACGTGGTCGCCGGGGCGTTCATCACCGCGGGCACGTTCATGGCCGGTATCGCCGGGTGGTGGATGGTGCGCAACGCGCGCTCGGGCGACGAGCACAAGCTGGCCGAGGCGCGCTCGCTGTGGCGGCCGGCGGCGCTGGTCGGCATGTGGGTGATCATCGTCGCGGGGGTGGCGCTGGTGATCACCGGCGACACCCAGGGCAAGCTGATGTTCAAGCAGCAGCCGATGAAGATGGCGTCGGCGGAGTCGTTGTGCCACACCGAAACCGATCCGGACTTCTCGATCCTCACCGTCGGCACGCACAACAACTGCGACAGTGTCACGCACGCCATCGAGGTGCCGACCGTGCTGCCGCTGCTGGCCGAGGGCAAGCTGAGCGGTGTGACGCTGGAGGGCGTCAAGGACCTACAGGCCAGTTACAGCGAGAAGTACGGTCCCGGCGACTACCGGCCGAACCTGTTCGTCACCTACTGGTCGTTCCGCGCCATGATCGGCTGGGTGATCGGCTCCGCCGCCATCGCGCTGGTCGGATTCTGGATGACCCGGCGCGGGCGCGTCCCGCATCAGCGCTGGTTCTCCTGGCTGAGCCTGATCGTCATCCCGACCCCGTTCCTGGCCAACAGTTCCGGCTGGGTGTTCACCGAGATGGGACGCCAGCCCTGGGTGGTCGCGCCCAACCCGACGGGCGATCCGGACCTGCGGATGATCGTGCAGGAGGGCGTCTCCGGCAATGCCGCCGGCACCGTGCTGTTCTCGCTGATCGTGTTCACCGTGCTGTACGGCGGGCTGGCGGTGGCGTGGTTCTACCTGATGCGCCGCTACGTGGTCACCGGGCCCGAGGAGGCGCACGCCGCCGAACCCGCCGATGCGGGTGGTGCCGAACCCGTCGAGAAGCTGTCGTTCGCCTACTAGGAGCCGATGATGAGTCTGCCCGAATTCTGGTTCTTGCTGATCGGCGTGCTGTTCACCGGCTACTTCGTGCTGGAGGGCTTCGACTTCGGCGTCGGCATGCTGATGCCGATCCTCGGCCGCGGTGACGAGACGCGAAAGCGCGTGCTGCTCAATACGATCGGGCCGGTCTGGGACGGCAACGAGGTATGGCTGCTGGTCGGCGGCGGCGCGATGTTCGCGGCCTTCCCCGAGTGGTATGCCAGCCTGTTCTCCGGGTTCTACCTGGCGTTGCTGCTGATCCTGGTGGGCCTGATCACGCGGGCCTGCGCCATCGAATGGCGGGGCAAGATCGATGATCCGCGCTGGCGGCGGTGGGCCGACGTCGGCATCGGATTGGGTTCGTGGATACCGGCTTTCGCCTGGGGTCTGGCATTCGCCAATATCGTGCACGGCGTCCGGCTGAACGCCGACAAGCAGATCGAGGGCGGCCTGATCCACCTGCTCACCGGGTACGGCCTGCTCGGCGGCCTGACCACCACGCTGCTGTTCCTGTTGCACGGCACGGTGTTCGTGAGCCTCAAGACCGGTGGCACCGTGCGTGCCGACGCCGTGAAACTCGAACGGCTGCTGTGGATTCCGACCGTTGTCGCGGTCGCCGCGTTCGGGCTGTGGACCCAGCTGGCGCACGGCACGGGATGGACGTGGGCGATGGTGGGGCTCGCCGTGGCCGGCCTGGTGCTGGTCGGCGCGGTGCTGTTCCCGGGCGGAAAGGCGCACAGCACCCGGGCCGACGGGTGGGCGTTCTTCGGCACCGCGGTGACCATCATCGGCGCGGTGGTGCTGCTGTTCGGCTCGCTGTACCCGGACGTGCTGCCGTCGAGCATCGATCCGGCCTACAGCCTGACCATCGACAATGCCTCCTCGACGCACTACACCCTGAAGATCATGAGCTGGTGCGCGGTGATCCTGACGCCGATCGTGCTGGTCTACCAGGGCTGGACGTACTGGGTGTTCCGCAAGCGGCTCACCACCGATCAGATCCCGCCGGCGATCGGCCTGCCGGTGGAGACCCGGTCGCCGGGTGCGGCGAGGAGCTGAGCCGTGGCTCGGCCCGTGGACCCGCGCCTGTGGCGGTACGCCCGCTCGGCTCGGCCGTATCTGCTCGTCAGCGTTGCGCTCTCGCTGATCACCACCGGCTGCATCGTGGTGGTGGCACTGGCGCTGGCGCGGGTCCTCGCCGGCGTGATCACCGATCCGGGACGCCGCACGCTCGGGTCCTGGGGCGCCGAGTTGGTGGTGTTCGCGGTGGCGGTCGGTTGCCGCGGAGCGGCGACCTGGTGGCAGGCCCGGCTGGCGCACCGGGCCGGCGCCCGGGTGGTGACCGAGCTGGAACAGGCGGTGCTGATCGCGGGCGCCGAACTCGAGCCGCGCGAACTGGATTCGCGCCGCACGGAGCTGGCGGTCGTGGTCGGCAATGGGCTGAGTGGACTGCGCGCCTATCTGACGGGATACCTACCGGCCCTGTTGCTGGCGGTGCTGGTGCCGCCGATCGTGCTGGCGGTCATCGCATTCCACGATCTCACCGCGGGTGCGATCATCCTCGTGACACTGCCGCTGATTCCGGTGTTCATGGTGCTGATCGGTCTGATGACGCAGGGGCGGGCGGCGGCCACCCTGACGGCGACCACGCGGCTGTCCGACCAGCTGCTGGACCTGTTCGCCGGCATGCCGACGCTGCGTGCGCTGGGGCGCGAATCCGCTGCGGCGGGCGACGATACGACGACGATGCGGGGGCGGGTACGAGAGCTGGGGGAGCAGCTGCACGCCCGGACGATGTCCGCGCTGCGGGTGGCGTTCCTGTCCTCGATGGTGCTGGAGCTGCTGGCGACGCTGTGTGTCGCGCTGGTCGCGGTGTCGATCGGCATGCGGCTGGTTTTCGGGAACATGGGCCTGTACGCCGGGCTGCTGGGCCTGATTCTGGCGCCCGAGGTGTACCTTCCGCTGCGCGCGGTGGGCGAGCGTTTCCACGACGCCCAGGACGGGATGGCGGCGGCCGCAAAGGCATTCGCGGTGCTGGAGCCGGCGCGGGAGCGGAAGAGGGCGGCAGTGGGCCGCCGTGTCCCGCGCGAGAGCGCGGCCGTCGACGAGAGCGGCGTAGGTGCGCGCGACGGCGATGAGAACAGTGCCGTGCGCGGACGCGCTGTCGTCGGAGACAGCGAGAGCGTGGCGGAGCCGTTCCCTGTCAGGGGAGAACGAGTCGGTGCCGGTGCGGAGGATGCCGTGGAGGGACGTGGTGGCGCGGGTGAGAACGGTGTCGTCGGTGTGCGCAGTGCGGAAGGTCGGAACGGTGCCGTGGACGGACGCGGTGTCGTCGGAAAGAGTGAGAGTGTGGCGGAGCGGTTGTCTGCCGTGGGGGATCGAGACGGTGGGGCCGGGCACGGAGCGGCCGGGGCGTTCCGGGGCGTCGTCGAACTGCGTGATCTCACCGTGCATGGGAGGGGCGCCACCGCGCCCGACGGGCTGTCGGCGGTGTTGGAGGCGGGGCGGGTCACGGTCCTCGCCGGGCCCAACGGATGCGGTAAATCCACGGTCCTGCAGGCGATTCTGGGGCTGATCACGCCCGACCGCGGTGAGGTTGCCGTCGACGGGGTCGCGGTGCCCGATCTCGAACCCGAACGCTGGTGGGCGCGGCTGGCCTGGTTGCCGCAGCGTCCCGTGGTGCTGCCGGGGACCCTGCGCGAGAACCTCGAGCTGTTCGGGGCTCGCGCCGAGGAGCCGGCGGCCGGGCCCGCCCGCATCGTGAGCGATCTGGAATCCGCCTGCACCGCAACCGGATTCGACGTGGTGCTCGACGAACTCCCCGACCGCTGGGACACCGTGGTCGGCACCGGCGGCATCGGCCTGTCCCTGGGCCAGCGCCAGCGCCTGGCCCTCACCCGGGTCCTCGCCGCCGACCGCCCGGTGCTCCTGTTCGACGAGCCCACTGCCCACCTGGACGAGGAGGCCGAGGCCCGCGTGCTCGCGGCCCTGTCGGCCCGAGCCCGCGCGGGTGCCACGGTGATCGTGGTGGCCCACCGCCCCACCGTCCTCGCCATCGCCGACCACGTGGTCGAGGTCCGCGCCACCGCCGCCCGAAATGGCTCACCGCCGCCGCACACCGAACACCTTGTGCGGCACAGCGCTCCGGTCGCAACGTCCGTCGACGACGCCTCCGCAGCCCCTCGAACCGCCGAGGGCCGAGGGGCCGATGAGGGCGGCCGGGGTGCCTCAGGCGGTCCTCGGTTCCGGTTGGGGGGCCGTGCTTTCCGTGGTGCGGATGCGGTCGGAGACGATTCGGGGGCGACTCCGAGTGCGGCTGTGGATGGTTCCGTCGAGGGTGGGCCCAGTTCGTTCGAAGAGCGAGGGAGGGCGGCGCACGACTCGGAGCGTGCCGTTCGGGATGCGCGAGAGGTGCTGCGGTGATACGGGATTCGGGGGTGCGGGGAGCGTGCGGCGACTTGCGGCGGTTGGTGGAGCTGCTCGAATTGTCGCGGTGGCGGATCGCGGTGTCGGTGGGGTGGGGGACTCTCGCGCTGGGGAGTGGGCTGGGGCTGGCGGCCTTGGCGGCGTGGCTGATCGCTCGGGCCTGGCAGATGCCGCCGGTGCTCGATCTGAGCGTGGCCGTGGTCGCCGTTCGGGCGCTGGGGATTTCGCGCGGGCTGTGCCGGTATCTCGAGCGGCTGGCCACCCACGATGTGGCGCTGCGGGCGATGACCACCGCGCGGACCGGTGTGTATTCGGCGCTGGCGAGCGCCGATATCTGGTCGCTGCGGCGCGGCGGTCGCGACGAGCGGGACCCGACGCGGCTGCGGCGCGGGGATCTGCTGACCCGGATCGGTAGCGACATGGACGATGTGGGCGCGGTGGTGGTGCGGGCGTTCGTGCCGATCGCGGTCGCGCTGCTGCTGTCGATCGCCGCGATCGGCCTGCTCGCCACCGTCTCTCCGGCCGCGGCCGCCGTGCTGGCGTCCGCGCTGGCGGTCTCCGGGGTCGTCGCCCCCTGGTTGTCGGTGCGGGCCGCGCGGGAGGCCGAACTGGCGGTGCGGGACGACCGCCGGGAGTTCACCGCGGCCGCGCTCACCGTGCTCGATCACGCCGCCGAACTCCGGGTCGCCGGCCGCCTCGACGAGGCGCTCACCCGGGCGGACCGCGCGGCGCAGCGGGCCGTGGCGGCGGAGGATCGGGCGGCCGCGCGCAGCGCCTGGGCGGCGGCGGCCACGCCGCTGTCGATCGGTGTCAGCGTCCTCGGTGCGCTGCTCATCGGAATCGTCCTGTACGGCAGCGGAACCGGCGCACCGGCCGGACCACTGCAACCCGCGCCGCCCGGCGGCATCACGCCGATGGCGCTGGCCGTCCTCGTGCTGCTGCCGCTGTCGGCGTTCGAGGCCGTGGGCGTTCTCCCGGCGGCATTCCAGGCGCTGAGCAACGGCCGCGCGGCGCTGCGCCGCATCACCGCGGCCGAGCCGGATCGCCGAGCCGGCGCCGCAACCGCAACCACGATCTCGAACTCGGACCGGGTGTCTCTTGCGGCGCCCTCGTTGCCGCAGGGACGGCGAATCGCGGTCGTCGGTCCCAGCGGCGCCGGTAAGACCACCCTGCTGATGCGCTGGGCGGGGCTGTTCGACACGCCTCGCCCCGGGATCACGTTCTTCGCCGAGGACGCGCACCTGTTCGGTACGACCGTGCTGGAGAACCTGCGCGTGGCTCGCGGGGACCTCACCGCCGAAGCGGCCGAAACCGCCCTGCGCACGGCCGGTCTGGGCGACTGGTTGGCCGGCCTGCCGGACGGCCCGCAGACCGATCTGGTCGGTGGCGCGGCGTCGGTGTCGGGCGGTCAGCGTCGCCGGATCCTGCTCGCTCGCGCGCTGGTCTCCCCGGCGCGCGTGCTGCTGCTCGACGAGCCCACCGAGCACCTGGAGGCGGATGCGGGCGCCGACCTGCTGCGGGCCCTGCTCGATGAGCGCAGCGGGCTGGTGGCGCCCGACCGCACCGTCGTGGTCGTCACCCATCAGCTGCCGTCGGATCACCGTGCCGACACCGTCGTAGAGGTCGATCCGGACGGCCGAGTGTCGATTCGGACAACGGCCGGCTCTGCACCGAACTGATCCGGCCCACGCGGCCCGGAGCCGGTCCGACGGGCACGGCGCCGACCGGAACGGAACCGGGTCTGTCGACCGGACCGATCCGCATCATCCGGACCCCACGCTCCAGGTGCGACAACGTAGTTCGGAGATGCGGATGTGAACGATCCGGGGTTTCGCCAGGCCCGGCGTTCGCCGCCGCCGGTCCGAATCGGCGCCCGGGCAACCCTCCGATACCCGGAAATATTCCCACCGACCTGCGCTTCTGCGGCCCGCGAAATTCCGTTGCCGCCCGATCCGCCGACGGCTAGATTCGTTCGTACACGGGAAAGGAGGTGGTTCGAAGAATGAGTATTCAGTGGACACGTGAGGTGGCTGCCGGCTAGCGCCACCGCTGCAACGGATTCTCGTTCGCGCGAGCGCCGAGCTAATCCCAGGCAGTCACCCGGCCCCCGAGCCCCCGGTTTGTCCGACCGGGATCGCGTGAGGACTCCACCTCCGCGATACGGCTCGGGGGTCGTTCCGTTTTCGAGGGGCGGTTTCGTTTTCGAGGGGCGACGTCGGGCCCTTGTGCGGCTCGCTCAGCCGATGTGGCGCTGTAGGCGGGCGGAGAGGCGAGGCTGGAGGGCGCCGTCGGCTTCCACCCGCTCCTCGACGTAGCCGAGGTCGCCGCCCTCGACAATGCCGTAGAGGCGCTTGGCGCCGCCGACGACCGCGCCGGACTGGCTGCGGATCACCACATCGGTGGCCAGCTCCCAGGACGACTGGGTGAGGGCCTGGCCGTAGAACAGTTCGACGACGCCGGAGCTGTGCGTCAGCAGCAGCTCGATGACCTCGTCGTCGCCGTCGATACCGACCCGCCAGAAGCCGTTCTCACGCAGATCGGGCCCGACGTACTTGCCGTCGCCGTCGAGCACCCAGGAGCGCGAATCCCAGGCCAGGTAGTCGCCGCCGTCGTGCGAGACGATGATCTGCTGGCCGAAGTGGTAGTCGCCGCGTTCGGGGTCGTTGCCCTCGCCCTCTCCGCGCCAGACGCCCACCAGCGGCAGCAGCGCCAGCATGGACGAACTCAGATCGGGACCTTCGCGCAGATTGGCGGTGTCCCCGGGCAGCGGAAGCCCGGCGAGCTGCGGAATGTTCCGGTCGCCGGTCGATTTCGCGCGCTCGGCGGCATCGGCGATCGCCTCGTCGCCACTGCGGCGGGCCGCCTCGTCGGTACTGCGGCGGGGTGCATTCTCGCCACTGCGGCGAGTCGCCTCGTCGGTGCTGTGGGGAGTCGCCTCCTCGGTACCGCGCGCCGTACCGTTGCCGCGGCGGGCAGCACCGGACGGGCGAGCGGTGGACGCCTGCGGCGCCGCCCCGTTCGCTGTCGTTTTGTCGACGTTCTCGTGCGCCGACTCCGTCACGACTCGGTGAACAGCCGGTAGAGGACGTACAGACCGAACCACGCGATCAGCACGGATACGAGAACCAGCAGAATCTCGAAGGCAAGAACCACAATTCGCAGTCTAACGACCTGGATCGCGGACACGAAAACGGCCCCGGGAACGGATCCCGGGGCCGTTTCGGCTGCGGTCTTACTCGGCGTCGGTCTTACTCGGCGACGGTCTACTTGGCGACCTGGACATCCACGTTGTGGATGCCGGCGCCCTCCGGCCGCACCGGCGCCGAGCCGTTGCCGGCCGACGACAGCGCGCGGATGGTCCAGTCGCCCGGCGCGGCGAAGAAGCGGAAATCGCCGGTGCCGGAGGCCACCACCTCGGCGGTGAACTCGTCACCGGAATCCAGCAGCCGGACGAACGCGCCACCGACGGGATTGCCGTCGGCGTCCAGCACGCGTCCGGTCAGGACGGTTTCCTTCTCGGTATCGACGTTGGCCGGTATGGCCTGACCCTGGGTAGGTGCTGCGCACATGGTTCTATGCTCCCAACTCGATCGGTGCACCGACGAGGGAGCCGTATTCGGTCCAGCTCCCGTCGTAGTTCTTGACGTTCTGGTGGCCCAGCAGTTCCTTCAGCACGAACCAGGTGTGCGAGGAACGCTCGCCGATGCGGCAGTAGGCGATGGTCTCCTTCTCGCCGTCCAGGCCGGCATCCTTGTACAGGGCCGCCAGCTCTTCGTTCGACTTGAAGGTGCCGTCCTCGTTCGCGGCCTTGGACCACGGGACGTTGATGGCGCCGGGGATGTGGCCGGGCTTCTGGCTCTGCTCCTGCGGCAGGTGCGCCGGCGCCAGGATCTTGCCGGAGAACTCGTCGGGCGAGCGCACGTCGACCAGGTTCTTGGTGCCGATGGCCTGGATGGCGTCGTCGCGGAAGGCGCGGATGGACAGGTCCTGCTCGCCGGCCTTGTAGGAGGTGCCCGGGCGGGACACGGCCTCGGTCGACAGCGGGCGGCCGTCGAGCTCCCACTTCTTGCGGCCGCCGTCGAGCAGCTTGACGTTCTGGTGGCCGTACAGCTTGAAGTACCAGTACGCGTAGGCCGCGAACCAGTTGTTGTTGCCGCCGTAGAGGACCACGGTGTCGTCGTTGCCGATACCGCGCGCCGACAGCAGGTCGGAGAACTGCTCCCGGTTGACGAAGTCACGCCGCACCGGATCCTGCAGATCCTTCTTCCAGTCGAGCTTCACGGCACCCTCGATGTGGCCCGTGTCGTAGGCGGAGGTGTCCTCGTCGACCTCGACGATGACGACGCCGGGGGTGTTGAGGTTCTCTTCGACCCAGTCTGCGGAGACCAGGACATCGGAGCGAGCCATGTTGTTCCTTTCGATGTGACTTACCGGGATGGGGCGGGGGCGTCGGAGGATGCGGCCGACCGGTGGATCAGCCGCTGGACGAATGGGTACAGCAGGCAGCCCAGGCAGATGCCGAAGGCCGCGTTGAGGAACGCCGCGAACAGCGCGAAGCCGGCGAAGATCGCGCCGGCGACGGTACTGCCGGCGACGAACCCGAGAAAGCTCAGCACGGCGAACACCCCGCCCACCAACTGTGCGAACCGCAGCGGCGGGACGGGCTCGGTGTCGGGGGCGGAGCCGAGACGCGGGGCGACGAACCGGGCGTACACCCGGCCGTACGGGCTGCGCCGCGGACCGTAGAGCGCGCCCAGGGCGAAGACGACCGCCTGCAGGGCGATCAGCACGGCCGCCACCGGAGTGGCGAAGGACGCGGTGATCAGCACCAGCACGAGGACGCCGGTGGTGATCCAGGCGGCGACGCGGGGACCGCGCACGTCCACCCGATCCGGGGCGGGCACGGTGCCGGTCGCGGGGTTGTTGTGGGGCATCGGACGAGCTCCTGCGCTGCGAATGGCTATCTGTCAGGGATTGTCAGATCACCGGGGGGATCACGAGATCAACACACGGTGGGAAAACCGGTCGGCGTCAGGGGGAAACGAAAGGCCGACCGGCTACACGCACAGGCAGCAACAACCGCCGAGGCGGCACAGATCGACTGTGCGGCGACGGGTGAGCATCAGCTCGCGGCGGGTTTGCACGACTAGCAGTTTACCTGCTTCGGCGGAGGAATTGGACCCGGGGTCGGAAATTCGGGTCGGCGAGCGGCACGACGCAGGTGGCCGGGCCACTCACGCGTCGTTGGATACCGGCACGGTCAGGGGTGTGACGGCGCTGTGCAGGTCGGAGGGCTTCGGGACGCCGGAGATCCGGAAGCGCTCCCGGCCCTCGGCGTCGAAGATGAACGTGGTCGGCAGCGACAGCACGTTCAGTTCCTTGGCCAGCGCGGGCCGTTCGTCGATGTCGACCTCGATGTCCAGCGGCGGTTGCGGCGCCTCGGCCAGGTCGGCCACCACCCCGGCGACGACCCGGCGCACCGCAGCGCAGGGGCCGCACCACTCGGCGGAGAAATGCAGCACCGCGGGTGCCGCCCCGGTGAACCCGACGGCGGCCAGCAGCTCGCCGCGGGCCGCACCGGCGTCGGCCGGCTCGGCCGCGGTGGCGCGCACCCGGCCCGAGCGATAGCGCAGCAGCAGGCCGACGACCAGCGCGGCCGCCAGCACCAGCAGCAGGATCACGATCCCGGTCATGGGCGGGCGAATCTGTCCATATCGATGGTCATGTCCTTGCCCTCGCCTTCGATGATGATGTTGCCGCCGATGGCCTCGACCTTCGTCGGATGCACGCCGAACGGCAGATCCTTGGTGTCGATGGTGCGGGTGAACCGGTCGAGGACCGTGGCCTTGTCCGGTTCCGGCCGCTCGGTGGCCGAGGTGATGGCAGTATCCGGTGTCTTCTCACGATAGAGATCGGTGGCGACGATGCGCACCTGGTCCCCGTCGAGCAGGAGATTCACCTTCACGCTGACGCTCATCTTGGTGTTGTCGGTCTCGGCGCTGTCGGTCACGCTCGACTCGGGGCCGAGCGGAATGGTTCCGGTGAGGATGTAGGCGCCCCGCGTGGTCGAGCCGGTGCCGCCGGAACCGCCGGTGCCGTCGGATTTGTCCGCCGGGGGACCGGTCAACTGCAGGTCGGGAATCTGGAACAGCCGCCCGAGCTCCACCGGCTCGATGCGCATCCGGGCGGTCACCCGGTCCACCGGCACCGAGCGCATCTTCCCGTCGATCAGGTCGCCCATCGGCAGGTGCACGCCGTTGAGGGTCGACTCGACCCGCAGCTCGCCGGGGGCGTCGCGACGATCGGCGCGGGCGCGGATCTCGACATTGCGGTAGTTGTTGCGCAGGGCCTGCAAAAGATACGGAAAGCCGTGAATGGTGACCTCGGGGTCGGCGCTGAGCTCGCTTCCGGCGCGCAGCGAGCGCGAGACGCGATACTCCGAATAGGCCGCCGCCGTGAAATCGACCACTACCGCGATCGCGACCACCAGCAGCAGACCGATGACGACCTTGCGCGCGGTGCCCCCGCCGACCCGCGCGCCGACGCCGGCCGCCGGATCGTCGGTGGGCTGCTCGCCGGGCCGGTCTCCGGCTCCCCGAGCCCCGGTCGTACCCGGTGAGTTCCGCATGTACGCACGATATCTGTTGGCGGCCGGACGGTCGCACGGTGTGCCGACGCCGATCGGGTTCCCGGCGCCCGTCCGATCGCCCGCGGCCTGCGAAGGTTGGCTGGAATGCGTGGTCATCGGACTCGACGCGCTAATGTAGGCACGAATTACCTGTGCGGACGAGCATGAATTCGCGAATGACATCGGGGTTGCCGCGAACATGCCAGATTGGGAGGAGAGCTGGTGGAGCTGCTCCTGCTGACCTCCGACCCGAATCCGGAGTCGGTGCTGCCGTCGTTGTCGCTGTTGCCGCACAACGTCCGGCCGGCACCCACCGAAGTTGCCTCGCTGCTCGAGGCGGGTACTGCGGATGTGGCGTTGGTGGATGCGAGATCCGATCTGGCCGCGGCCCGCGGGCTGTGCCGCCTGCTCGGCAGCACCGGATCCTCGGTGCCGGTCGTGGCGGTGCTCACCGAGGGTGGTCTGGTGGCGGTGAACGCCGACTGGGGTCTGGACGACATCCTGTTACCCGGCACCGGGCCGGCCGAACTCGACGCGCGCCTGCGGTTGCTGGTGGCCCGCAACGGCGGCGCGGCCAGCCCGGAGAACACCGGCAAGATCACCCTCGGCGAGCTGGTGATCGATGAGGGCACGTACACCGCGCGGCTGCGCGGCCGCCCGCTCGATCTCACCTACAAGGAATTCGAGCTCCTCAAATATCTCGCTCAGCATGCCGGGCGGGTGTTCACCCGTGCGCAGCTGCTGCAGGAGGTGTGGGGTTACGACTTCTTCGGTGGTACCCGCACGGTCGACGTGCACGTGCGCCGGCTGCGCGCCAAGCTCGGCAGCGAGTACGAGTCGCTGATCGGCACGGTGCGCAATGTCGGCTACAAGGCCGTGCGCCCGGCCCGTTCCAGCGGCAAGGGTGAGCCGACCAACTTCCCCGACGACACCGACGGCCCGGGCGAAGAGCCGAGCACGTCCAATGGAGTCCCGTGAGTGAGCGCAGCGAGCGAACCGTCGACACAGCGCACGGCGGAGCCGAGCGCCGGCGAGGAGCTGTGAGCGGGTCCGGCGAACCCGTGACGGACTGGGCCGACGAGGTCTCCGCCGACACGGCGGAGCGGATCCACGGCGTGCTGGAGCGGGCCGCGGCCGCCGACGGGGTCGCGGCCGTCTCGGAACAGGCCGTTTTGTCCCTGACCACCCCGGGCCCGGCTCGGCATCTGGTTGCCGCCTCGGACGATGAGGTGGTCGGCTACGCGAATCTCGTTCCGGCGCACGGTGATCACCCGGCGATGGCCGAGGCGGTGGTGGACCCGCGGCATCGTGGCCGCGGCATCGGCGCCACGCTCGTGTCCACGGCGCTGGCCTCCGGAGGGGCCGGTGCCCGGGTGTGGGCGCACGGGAATCTGGCCCCGGCGCGTGCCGTGGCGGGTCGCCTCGGGCTGGCCGTCGCCCGCGAGCTGTGGCAGATGCGCAGACCTCTGGCAACACCGGAGCTACCTGAACTGCGCGTGCCCGAGACCGTCGTGCTGCGCACCTACGCGGGCCCCGCCGACGATGCCGAGCTGTTACGCGTGAACAACGCCGCTTTCGACTGGCACCCCGAACAGGGCGGGTGGACGGACGGCGATATCGCCGTGCGCCGGGACTCGTCCTGGTTCGATCCGAAGGGCCTGTTCATCGCGTCCGACGCGGCGGATCCCGGGCGGATGCTCGGATTTCACTGGACCAAGGTGCACACCCGGGACGATCCCCCGGCCGGGGAGGTTTACGTGGTGGCCGTCGACCCGGCCGCACAGGGCCGTGGCCTGGGCCGTCTGCTGACCCTGGCCGGGCTGCACCACCTGCGCGACCGCGGCCTCGGCGAGGTATTGCTGTACACCGAGGCCGACAACACCGCGGCCGTGCACACCTACGCGCGGCTGGGCTTCGAGACGGCACACGTCGATGCGGCCTACTCGGCGCCCTGACCCGCCTTCGGACATTTGTCACGGCCGCCGAGGTGTAATCGGCGGACGCTGCGGGTAACACTGCGGCAAATGTCACAACCCGGATATGCGAATCGCGCCGGGTTGTTCACCTCCCGTTCACTTCCGCAGGTCCAACTGTCTACCGGCCGAACCTAGGTTATTCGTGGGCAGCATTCACTGCCTGGTGCGCAAGTTCCGTGCGAACGGGCACCATACGGCACTCGTCCGGTTGTTGAGGGACCGGACGTGTACTAAGCGATTCCCGGAGGAATAGGTGAATCTCAAGCGCAGCAGCGCTCTGCTCGGCGTCGTCGCCGCGGCAAGCGCACTGACCCTGTCGGCCTGTGGTAGTGACGAGAACACGTCCGATGTCGGCACCGCATCGAACGTCAACGTCGACTGCGGCGGCAAGCAGGCTCTCAAGGCCAGCGGCTCATCGGCGCAGAAGAACGCGATGGATCGCTTCGTCGCGGCCTACGAGTCGAACTGCGACGGCAACACGCTCAACTACACCTCCAGCGGCTCGGGCGCCGGTGTGAACGAATTCATCGGCGGCCAGACCGATTTCGGCGGCTCGGACTCCCCCCTGGATGCCAAGAAGGACGAGCCCAACAAGGCGGCTGCCCGCTGCGGCGGCCCGGCGTGGGACCTGCCGACCGTGTTCGGGCCGATTGCCGTCACCTACAACATCGATGGCGTCACCGACCTGGTCCTGGACGGCCCGACCGCGGCCAAGATCTTCAGCGGCCAGATCACCAAGTGGAACGATCCCCAGATCCAGAAGCTGAACGCCTCGGCCAAGCTGCCGGATCAGGACATCCACGTGATCTTCCGCAGCGACGAGTCGGGCACCACCGACAACTTCCAGCAGTACCTGAACTCCGCCTCCGACGGTGCGTGGGGCAAGGGCGCCGGCAAGGCGTTCGCCGGCGGTATCGGCGAGGGTGCGAAGGGCAACGAGGGCACCTCGGCCGCGATCAAGAACACCAAGAACTCGATCACGTACAACGAGTGGTCGTTCGCGCGGTCGCAGAACCTGTCGGTGGCGAAGATCATCGCCACCCCGGGCGGCCAGCCGGTCGAGCTGACCTCGAAGTCGGCCGGTGCCACCATCGCGTCCGCCAAGATCACGGGTCAGGGCAACGACCTGGTCATCGACACCAGCTCGTTCTACAAGCCGACCGATCCGGCCGCGTACCCGATCATCCTGCCCACCTACGAGATCGTCTGCTCGAAGTACAGCGACCCCGAGACCTCCAAGGCGGTCAAGGCGTTCCTGACCTCGGCGATCAACAACGGTCAGAACGGCCTCGAAGAGTCCGGCTACGTGCCGATCCCGGACGCGTTCAAGACCAAGCTGACCACCGCCATCAACGCCATCGCCTGATTGCGTAGCCCATGACCGTGCACGACGAAGCCACCGCTGCGGACCGGTCGGAATCGACCGGTCCGCGCACGGGCGGAGATACTTCCCCTATGCCGAGTGACGCCAACCCCGAACCGGCGCAACGCATCCGCGGCGCCCACAGCACGCGAGCGGAGTTCATCTTCCGCTCGGTGGCCACGGCCGCCGGTGTGACCATAGTCGCGGCCATCGCGTTGATCGCTGTGTTCCTGCTGGTCCGGGCGGTGCCGTCGGTGGCGGCGAACGAGGCCAACTTCTTCACCAGTACGGAATTCAACGTCACCAATGCCGACGATATGCATTTCGGCATCCGCGACCTGCTCATGGTCACGGTGCTGAGCTCGCTGCTGGCCCTGGTGATCGCCGTACCGCTCGGCGTCGGGATCGCGCTGTTCCTGACCCAGTACGCGCCGAAGATGCTGGCCCGGCCGTTCGCCACCATCGTGGATCTACTGGCGGCGGTGCCTTCGATCGTGTTCGGTCTGTGGGGGTTCCTGGTGCTGGCCCAGTGGCTGGCGCCGTTCGAGGAATTCCTCAACGAGAACCTCGGCTGGTTCTTCCTGTTCAAGAGCGGCAACGTGTCGATCAGCGGCGGCGGCACCATCTTCACCGCCGGTGTGGTGCTCGCGGTGATGATCCTGCCGATCATCACCTCGGTCAGCCGCGAGGTGTTCAATCTGACGCCGCGCGCGCACATCGAGGCCGCGCAGGCGCTGGGCGCCACCAAGTGGGAGGTGGTGCGGATGACCGTGCTGCCCTACGGACGCAGCGGTGTGATCGCGGGCTCCATGCTCGGCCTGGGCCGCGCGCTCGGTGAGACGATCGCGGTCCTGGTGGTGCTGCGCACCGCGGCGACGGCGGGCCACTGGTCGCTGTTCGACGGCGGGTACACCTTCGCCTCCAAGATCGCTTCGGCCGCTTCGGAATTCAGTCAGGCGTTGCCCACCGGTGCCTACATTGCCGCCGGTTTCGTGCTGTTCGCGCTGACCTTCGTAGTCAACGCGCTGGCGCGGATCGCGGCCGGCGGGAAGGTGAACGGGTAATGGCCACCACCACTCTCGATCGCCCGATCAAGGCGCCCGCCTTCCGGACCATCAGCCTGGCTCGCCGCCTGCGCAACAACGCCGCCACCGCGGTGATGTGGCTGTGCTTCGCGATCGCGCTGGTGCCGCTGTGCTGGGTGCTGATCCTGGTGATCACCGAGGGCTTCGACGCCGTCATCAGCAGCGGCTGGTGGGGTAAGTCGCAGAAGGGCATCCTGCCCGACCAGTACGGCGGCGGTGTGTACCACGCCATCTACGGCACCATCGTGCAGTCGCTCGTGGCCGCCGTGCTCGCGGTGCCGCTGGGCATCATGGCCGCGGTCTACCTGGTCGAGTATGGGCGCGGCCTGCTCGCCCGCGTCACCACCTTCATGGTCGACATTCTCGCCGGTGTGCCCTCGATCGTCGCCGCGCTGTTCATCTTCGCGCTCTGGATCGCCACGTTCGGCGCTCCGCAGAGTTCGCTCGCGGTCTCGCTGGCCCTGGTGCTGCTGATGCTGCCGGTGGTGGTGCGCAGCACCGAGGAGATGCTCAAGCTGGTGCCCGACGAGTTGCGCGAGGCGTCCTACGCCCTGGGCGTTCCGAAGTGGAAGACCATTCTGCGGATCGTGGTGCCCACCGCGGCGCCCGGCATGATCAGCGGCATGCTGCTGGCCGTGGCCCGGGTCATGGGTGAGACCGCTCCCGTGCTGGTGCTGGTGGGGTATTCGAAGTCGATCAACTTCAACATCTTCGACGGCAACATGGCCTCGCTGCCGCTGCTGATCTACCAGGAGCTGGCCAACCCGGATCCGGCCGGCCGGTGGCGGGTCTGGGGCGCGGCGCTGACCCTGATCCTGATCATCGCGCTGCTGTACCTCGCCGCGGCGGCCGTCAACAAGCTGCTCACGCGAAACCGATAGAAGCGAACGGAATTCCATAATGGCCAAGCGGATCGACGTCAAAGATCTGAACATCTACTACGGCAAGTTCCACGCGGTCGCCGAGGTGGACCTGACCGTCCTGCCGCGCAGCGTCACCGCCTTCATCGGTCCGTCCGGTTGCGGCAAGTCCACGGTGCTGCGTTCGCTCAACCGCATGCACGAGGTGACCCCGAACGCGCGGGTCGAGGGCGCGGTGCTGCTCGACGGCGAGGACATCTACGGCTCGCAGGTGGATCCGGTGGGTGTGCGCCGCACCATCGGTATGGTGTTCCAGCGCCCGAACCCGTTCCCCACCATGTCGATTCGCGACAACGTGGTGGCCGGGCTCAAGCTGCAGGGCGTGCGCAACCGGCAGGAGCTCGACGAGGTGGCGGAGCGCTCGCTCAAGGGCGCCAACCTGTGGAACGAGGTAAAGGACCGCCTCGACAAGCCGGGCGGCGGACTGTCCGGCGGTCAGCAGCAGCGCCTGTGTATCGCCCGGGCGATCGCCGTATCGCCGGACGTGCTGCTGATGGACGAGCCTTGTTCGGCACTCGACCCGATCTCCACGCTGGCGATCGAGGACCTGATCGCCGAGCTGAAGAAGGAATACACGATCGTCATCGTCACGCACAATATGCAGCAGGCCGCGCGCGTGAGCGACCAGACGGCGTTCTTCAACCTGGAGGTCCAGGGCGAGCCGGGCAAGCTGATCGAGATCGACGAGACGGAGAAGATCTTCTCCAACCCGTCCCGCAAGGAGACCGAGGACTACATCTCCGGCCGTTTCGGCTGATCCGCGGCAGCGGTTGGGCCGCAAAAACTTTCGCGACCCCGGTCCGAGCGGGCCGGGGTCGCGTTGCGCCTCGGGGCCGTCCACCGAGGTCCCCGGTCGTGCCCACCGGGACCTGCTGTCGGGCGCGCCGGATTGCTCCGGGCCATCTCCGACGGGCGGTGCCGATCGTCGAATATGCCTGTGGCCGGGCAGAACTCGGAGCCCGTGGCCGCCGAGTCGGAACTTACCCGACCTCGGCCTCCGGGTCGGGCGGCAGCTCACCGGTGACCAGGAAGACCACGCGGCGGCCGATCTCCACGGCGTGATCGGCGAAGCGCTCGTAGTAGCGGCCCAGCAGCGTGACATCGACGGCGGCGGCGACGCCGTACTTCCAGTCGCGGTCCATCAGCAGCGTGAACAGGTGGCGGTGCAGGTCGTCCATCGCCTCGTCGTCCTGGTTCAGCTGGGCGGCGCGCTCCGGGTCGCGGGTCTCCAGGACCTCCTGGGCCGCCTTGCCCATGCTCACCGCGATCCGGCCCATCTCGGCGAAGTAGCCGTTCACGGGCTCGGGCAGGGCATGATCCGGGTGCCGCCGACGCGACACCTTGGCCACGTGCAGCGCCAGCACCCCCATCCGATTGACATCGGACACGATCTGGATCGCGCTCACCACCTGGCGCAGATCGCCGGCGACCGGCGCCTGCAGGGCAAGCAGCGCGAACGCCTTCTCCTCGGCCTGCGTGATCATCTCGGCGATCCGATCGTGCTCGCTGATCACCTGCTCGGCGAGCGTCAGATCGGCCTGCAGCAGCGACTGCGTCGCCCGGTCCATCGCGGAGCCCGCGAGACCGGCCATCTCGCCCAGCATGTTGGCGAGATCGGCCATTTGTTCGTTGTAGATGACACGCATGGTCCAGAACACTAGTTCCCGGCGCTGACCAAGTCACGAACTGTGGGTGAACCACCGGTATCGCCGAACATCAGCGAGCGAACGGAGATTCACTTGCAGGTGTCGTCGGCGGCATTCACGTGCTCCAGATCGGACGGCAGCGCGGCCGGACCCTCGCCCGCCGAGGAGGTCGGAATGTCCGGCAGCGTAGTGCCGAACGAGGTCGGCGCCTGCACCGATCCGTCGGCATCGGAGCCCAGCGCCACCTCGACGATGCTGCCCAGCCCCGGGGCGTTCTCCAGCGTCGCACCCGGAATCGAGGAGGCGACGGTGGCCGCCTCGGCCTCCTGCCCCTCCGAATAGCGGACCTTGGTGCCCGGGATCGTTCCGCCGGCGAAGTTGCCGACGTTGTAGATCTGGAAGCCCTGGCTGGACAGCTCCGTGGCGAGGGTTCCCGCGGCGCCGGAAGCGCCGGAGCCGTTGGAGACCTGCACCGAGACGGTGCCGGGGTCGACGGCGGTCAGCTGCTGTTTCGGCGGCGGAGGCGCGGCCGGAGCGGCCGGTTCCGGTGCCTTCTTCTCACCCGGCAGCGGCTGATCGTCGATGACCGCCTTGAAGATCTCCTTGATGTCGGATTCCCGGGGGATCTCGTTGCCGTAGGACGTGGTGCCCGCGGTCGGCACCGTCACGAACGTGATGGCCCCGGCATCGACCTTCTGTAGTGACCGGCCCAGCATCAGCAGATCGCGGGTGCTGACCGCGTCCATGAAGGCGCTGCCGGAGAACGCGTTGATGAAGCCGTTCAGCTTGCCGACGTCGAACAGCACCTTGCTGGACAGCGCGCCGCGCAGGAGGGAGGACAGGAACAGCTGCTGGCGGTGGATGCGGTCGTAATCGCTGCGCTCCTCGCCGTAGACGTGGCGCGCCCGGACGTAGTCCAGCGCGGTCGGTCCGTTGAGCATCTGCCGCCCCGGATTCGGCAGGATGGTGCCGAGCTCGTCGTCGACCAGCGGCTTGTCGGTGCACACCTCGACGCCGCCGATGGTGTCGACCATCGAGGAGAAGCCGTTGAAGTCGATGCCGATGAAGTGGCCGATCCGCAGCCCGACAAGCTTCTGAATCACCTTGGTCAGGCATTTCGGGCCGCCGAGGGCGTAGGTGGCGTTGAGCTTGTCGCCGGCCGCCTGCGGGAACGTCGACTGGTTGTAGGTCGCCTTCTCGTTGTCCCAGCCCTCACAGGACGGCCGGGTGACGTCCAGGTCGCGGGGGAACGACACCGCGACGACGCGCTGCCGGTTCTCGGGGATGTGCACCAGCATGACCGTGTCGGCGCGGGCGCCCTCGGCGTCCTCGGTGCTGCCGGCGCCGACCTGGCTGTCCACGCCGGCCCGGGTGTCGGTGCCGACGATCAGGAAGTTCTCGTCGCCGAGCTGACCGCCCGCGTCGACGATGTCGTCGGACTTCTGGTCCAGCGCGGAGACCTGGGTGAAGCCGTTGTCGGTGGCGCGCAGGTAGTTCCAGCCGACGCCGGTCAGAATCAGGGCGAGTACGGCCACGAAGGCGGTCGAGCCGCGGGCCGCCAGGCGCAGCCGCCTGCGCTGGCGCTCCTTGCTCAGCGCCAGCCTGGACTGTGTCGAGGTGCCGACGCTCTTCGGCCGCGCGGCCGCGGTCTCCGCGTCGGCGGCGGTCTCGCCCTTCGGGACGGGGAGCTTGTCGGTCGCGGGGTCGACGGGTGGCCGGCCGTCGCTGCCGCCGGGGCCCGGTATCGGTCCTCCGGCGGCCGCTGCCGCTCCCGCCGCGACGGCCGCGGGAGCCACGGCGTCGGTGGGCCGGTCGTCGGCACCGGGGCCCGAGGGCACGGGATTGCCTTGTGGCGCTTTACCTTGCGGAGGTTCGGCGCGCCCCCGCCGCGCCCCTGGCCGGCCCTGCGGAGGCTCACCCCGGCCCTGCGGGGGTGCGTTGCGGGCCGGTGGGGGTTCGCTACGGCCTTGTGGCGGTGCGTTGCGCGGTTCGCCGCGGCCTGGCGGTGGCGCGTTGCGGCCCTGTGGGGGCTCGGCGCCGCCCGGCGGTGGTACGGCGCGGCCTGGCGGCGGTGCCGCGCGGCCCCGCGGTGGCGCGTCCCGGCCTGGTGGCGGTTCGCCGCGGCCCGGAGGCGGCGCGGCTCGCCCCTGCGGGGGCTCACCCCGGCCCTGCGGAGGTTCAGGGCGGCCTTGCGGAGGTTCGGGGCGACGGCGGCGACCGGCGGGCGGGCTTGCGGCCGGGGTGTCGGGGGCGGACCCGGGGCGGCGCGGGGCGCGCTCGTTGTCGACACGCTGCACCAGGTCGTGCACGGTGACCGGACCGGACGTCTCGTCGGAGTGCCTGCTGCGGCGCGCGGACGGCTCCTCGTCGCCGGATTCCGGGGCACGGTAGCGCTCCCAGGGGGCGCGACCGCCGGGCCCGGACGTACGCCCGTGCCGTTCGTCGTCACCCACCAAGGAACCTCGCTTTACTCGTCGTCCATGCCCGGATCGGATCTGTGTACCCAAGGGTGGGTGAACCTCGCGGAGGCGCACAGCATCACCGGTTCCAGCAATAGTAACGATTCAGCCACAAGGCGGCAGGGTGGGATTGCACAGTCGCTGATGCTGGGTGTTTGCTGATCTCTGTGGCGTGTGCTGAATGTCCGGCCGCAACACCGGGTGCGACCGTTCGACCACTTTCCCGCCGCTGACCGGATCGATTGCCCTGTCTTCGCCCGGGGAAGTTTCCGATTGTGTGAAGACCTGCCTGGCAGCCTCGGCGGCGGTCCGCCCCGCGGTCGCCCGGGTCGGCAAGCAGAGCATGGTGATTTCGCGAACCGAGACGGCGTATCGCGGCCGGCGACTCGGTCGCGGCGCGGGCGCCCGCCGATCGTGATCGCCCTCGTTCGCGCTCGGCGCCGCTTCCGTCGAACCGGTGCACCGCGCGTACCCGGACGTGAAGTAGGCGATGATCCGTCGCGTGCCCGGCGGACGTTCCGTCCGGATGCTGCCGGGTGGGCGATCATGATCATGCCGGGGTGCGTCGGCCATTGCCGGTGCCCCGCAGCGTATTCGGCGGTCGGCGCTTCTTCGCCTGCCCGGCCGGCGCGTATCCGGCGTATTCGGTGAGCTGGGCCGTCATCGTCGATCAACCGTCGCGTGCTCGGTTGGCGTGTTGCGGGTGTGCTGTCGCGTGCTCGGCCGTCATTGCCGGTGCCCGAGCAGGTATCCGGCCGATCGTGTGCTCGGTCGTCGTGTTTCCGCTGACCAGTCGCATGCTCGGCTGCCGGGTGGGCGGTGCCTGTTCGCTGACCCCGTAGGTCGGGCCGCGCGCGGATACTCGTGCGTCATGGGGTATTGGCGGGTGGGCGCCGCGGCCGTGTTCGGGTCGCTGTGGGCGGGGTGTCAGCCGCCGCTGTGCATGACGTCGGCGGCGGTCGGGACGGCGGCGTCGGCCGGGTCGTCCAGCCAGCCGTGCGGAAGGCTGACCTTGCCGGGGGAGCCCTGCCGGCCGCGGGGGCCTTCGGCGTCCGCGGGGAACGGGGCTGTGGGTTCCAGCGCGCCGATCAGGTCCCGCAACTCGGTGAGGCTGCCGACGGTGGCGAAACGGCGGCGCAGTTCGGAACCCACCGGGAACCCCAGGAAGTACCAGGCCATGTGTTTGCGGAGGTCACGCATGGCCTTGTTCTCGCCGTCGTGTTCGACCATGAGCTGGGCGTGCCGGTGCAGGACCTCCCCGACCCGGCCCAGGTTCGGCCCCGGGGGCACCGGCTCGCCGCGCAGGGCGGCCTGCAATTCGGCGAACAGCCACGGCCGTCCCAGGCAGCCGCGCCCGATCACGACGCCGTCGCAGCCGGTGTCGGCCATCATCCGCAGCGCGTCTCCGGCGCTGAAGATGTCGCCGTTGCCGAGCACGGGGATCGTGGTCACCGCCTGCTTCAGCCGGGCGATCGCCGACCAGTCGGCGGCGCCGGAATAGCGCTGGGCCGCGGTCCGCGCGTGCAGCGCCACGGCCGCGGCGCCCTCGGCCTCCGCGATGCGGCCGGCATCGAAGCAGGTGGTGTGGTCGTCGTCGATGCCGATGCGGAACTTCACCGTGACCGGCACGCCCGCGGGTTCGGCGGCGGCGACCATGCTGCGCACGATCGCCCCGAACAGCCGGCGCTTGTACGGCAGCGCGGCGCCGCCGCCCAGCCGGGTCACCTTCGGTACCGGGCAGCCGTAGTTCGTGTCGATATGGTCGGCGAGGTTCTCGCCGACGATGATCTTGACGGCCTCGGCCATGGTGGCCGGGTCGACGCCGTAGAGCTGGAGCGAACGCGGGTACTCGCCGGCGCCGAAGGTCATCATCCGCATGGTCTTCGGATCGCGCTCGACGATCGCGCGGGCGGTGATCATCTCGCAGACGTAGAGCGAGGTGCTGCTGCCGAACTCCCGGCACAGCGTCCGGAAGGCGACGTTGGTGATTCCGGCCATCGGCGCGAGCACCACCGGCGGATCGACCGCATAGGGCCCGATCCGCAGTCCCGGCTTGGTCTCGACAACCGCAGTCATGACAACCAGTGTCGCAAACCGCCGGTAGTGGCCCGGGCCACCCCACGCGCCGGACGCGCGGCCGGGGCGGTCACCGGGCCGCCGAGCACTCCCGGACGCGCGCACCGGAGCGTCCCGGCGACCGGTCCCGGTGCGCCGCAGCGGCATCGGGCCGCGGCCGCACCGGTGCCGCGGACACGAACAACGGCCGGATGAGGGTTTCGACCCTCATCCGGCCGTTGTCGTTGTGCCGGTAGAGATCTCGCCGGACGCGTTTCGGCCGTCAGGCGCCGGCCGCGGTGGAGGCGAGCTGGCGGTCGCGCTTCGCGGCCTCGCGGGCCAGCATGCGGTCGCGCTGTTCCTCGAACTTTTCGACGTCCTTGCCGAGCTTCTCCAGGAACAGGCCCAGGCGCTCGCGGACCTCCTCGCCGCGGGCGGTGAGATCGTCGCGCTCGAAGATCTTCCACTTCTTCAGGACCGGCTGGACCACTTCTTCCAGGTGCTGGCGCAGGTCGTAGATGCCGTGCTTGGCCATCAGCACGCCGTTGCGGCGGAAGTTCGGCATGCCCGCGCCGGGCATCTGGAAGTTCTCCAGGATCAGCGTGATCGCGTCCAATGTCTGGTCGGGGGCCAGGTCCAGGGCTGCGCCACACATGTTGCGGTAGAAGATCATGTGCAGGTTCTCGTCGGCGGCGACGCGCTGCAGCATGCGGTCGGCGATCGGGTCGTCGCAGACCTTGCCGGTGTTGCGGTGGCTGACCCGGGTGGCCAGTTCCTGGAAGGTCACGTAGGCGACCGAGTGCAGGAATCCGGCGTCGGCCTCGGCCGGTGAGGCGAACCCGTTGGTCATGTGGATCATCCGGGCCTCCTCCAGGGCGACCGGATCCACGCCGCGCGTGACCACCAGGTAGTCGCGCATGACGATGCCGTGCCGGTTCTCCTCGGCGGTCCAGCGGCCGACCCAGGTTCCCCAGGCACCGTCCTGGGAGAAGTTCTCGGCGATCTCGCGGTGGTAGGAGGGGAGATTGTCCTCGGTGAGGAGGTTGGTGATCATGGCCGCCTTGGCGACCTCACCGAGCTGCGACTGAGACGGGTCCCAGTCCACACCGCCCATGGCGGCGAAGTTGCGTCCGTCGTCCCACGGTACGTAGTCGTGCGGGTGCCATTCCTTGGCCATCGACAGGTGGCGGTTGACGTTCTGTTCGGCAACCGGCTCCAACTCCGTCAGCAGTTCGAGTTGAGTCAGATCCCTTGCCATATAAGTGCCCTTCGGTGTGTCGTGCGCTCTTGTCCGTCAGTCCCCCTTGGCCGTGTCGCCGCCGCCCATACCTTACGGCACCGTAGGTGTGATACGAAACGCATCTGGGGTAGTTCACAGTGTCGGTGATGGAACTCGTATGACGACGTCGGGGCGGGTACAACGGTTCCGAGTCTAAGGGCGTGGACCACACTGTGCTGACTATCGTTCGCGGCGGCACGATGTTAGCTCCGACGCGAACCCGCTCGTCACAAGGGCTGTCGGCGGGCGGTGGTCGGCGGGTGCGGCCCGCCCGCCGACGTGTGGTGCCCCCACCAGGGCTCGAACCTGGGACCTGCGGATTAAAAGTCCGTAGCTCTACCAACTGAGCTATAGGGGCGCGGTCCGCAAGTCTAATGGGCCGTGCGCGTGAGCGGTAACCGGTATCCGGGCGGCGTCCGGTGCGATGGCTCGGTGCTGGTCGGCGGAGCCGATGAGGCTTGCGGAGCCGGC
Organism: Nocardia sp. BMG51109; assembly: GCF_000526215.1. Taxonomy (NCBI): domain Bacteria; kingdom Bacillati; phylum Actinomycetota; class Actinomycetes; order Mycobacteriales; family Nocardiaceae; genus Nocardia; species Nocardia sp. BMG51109. Next base: position 1,496,061 of record NZ_JAFQ01000004.1, on the reverse strand, counting down.
GGGCCGAGGGGCGGGGTGGACGGAGCGGTGGCGGTGCGCGGGCAGCGGTCGGGCGACGCACCGTGTTTCGCGACGGCGGTCCGGCTGATACATGTTGGGGCAGTCGGACGATACGCCCGGGTGGTGGTTGTCCGGCCGCTGCCGGACGGCCGAACGTGTCCCGCGACTGGGGACAATCACCTTGGTTCCCAATTTGTTTGACGGCGGAAGTATGGAAACATCAACCAATCGTGGTGCGTGACAACGCAATTGGTACCGGAGGTGAGTGTGTCGGTGGGTCGTGCGGGGGAACTGTGGGGCGGGGCGGCGAGGCGTTCGGCGGGTGGTGGCCCGCCCGGGATCGATGCGCCCGGCGTTGAACGCCGCTGGGGCGCGCCGGAATTCGCGAATGGTGCCAATCACCCATTAGGTAGCTGTGTATTTGCCATTGTCCCGGAAACGCGATTCGGCGAACTGACTTGCCGGTACGGCCTACAACGGCCGTCGTTTCGGGGTACGGTGACCGCTTGGTGAATTCCGGAAGAACCGGGAGTACCCCGGTTGGTACGGGATTCGGCCTATGGTTGATGTGCCCGACGATGTCGCGACCGGTCAGGCCGATCGTGATGCCCTGGAGATTGCGTCGCAGGAGGCAGATCCGAGACGAAGAAAACGCCCGGGTGCGCACCCCCTGCGGCACACCTCGGGCGCCGAGAACTATACCAGCCAGTGTGTTTCAGGTTTTCTCGCGAGTTTTCGTACCAAAAGTTTGAAAAACCGGGCAATAGCCCGAGTTGAAGTACTTGAAAATCTCATAACCTTCGCGTCGAGGACTGTTCCGAACAACGGGAGTCCTTCGGCGGCAAGTAGCTTCGGAGGCGTTTCGAGCATGGCACGGCAGCAAGAGCGGGCCCGCCGGACACGTGCGGCGATCATCAGGTCCGCCGCCGTTGAATTCGGGAAGAGCGGCTATGCCGCGGCATCGCTCAACCGGATATTGGAAGGATCGCGCGCCACCAAGGGCGCCATGTACTTTCACTTCGACTCCAAGGAGGATCTCGCGCGGGCGGTGCTGGACGCCGCGGTCGAACGTTACCGCGCGACCACCGAAAGATGGCTCACCCGAACCGATCTCGGTGCGCTGGACATGTTGCACGGGATGATCGACGAGATCGCGCTCCGGCTGGAGAACGACCTGATCATCCAGGCCGAGTTCCGGCTCGTCATCGAGCCCGAGTTCTACCGCGACGTCCAGTCCGGCGGCGGGCGCATCCTCGGCCGGGCCACCCGGCTGCTCGCGGTGCGCGCGATCGACCAGAAGCAACTGCGTCCGGATGCCGATCCGGACCGGTTCACCCGCACCCTCGCCGCCTCGCTGGCCGGCCAGCGCTACATCATCGACCTGCTCGGTGGCGGTATAGACCTGCGGGCGCGGTTCACCGAGGCACTGGAGGTCATCATCGAGTCGATGGCGACCGCCGAGTGGCTCGATGAGTTCCGCCGCACCGGATGGCGCGCGTCCGCACGGATGGAGGATCTCAACCTGGGCCCGTGACCAGCCGATTTGGGTTTCACGATCGAGCTGTCATAAGCTATGCGGGCTCCCACACGGAAGCCGTAGAACACGGACCGGAGAGATCCGGCGGGCCCCCTTCGTCTAGCGGCCTAGGACGCCGCCCTTTCAAGGCGGTAGCGCGGGTTCGAATCCCGTAGGGGGTACGGTGGTGACACCGTTGGAAGCAGAGCAAGGCCCTGTGGCGCAGTTGGTTAGCGCGCCGCCCTGTCACGGCGGAGGTCGCGGGTTCGAGTCCCGTCAGGGTCGCACAGTAATGTCCAGGCATTCGAAACGGGTGCCCCGGCCAGGTAGCTCAGTTGGTACGAGCGTCCGCCTGAAAAGCGGAAGGTCGCCGGTTCGATCCCGGCCTTGGCCACCCTCTGGAACCCTCCGCTGTTCGCGGAGGGTTTTTGTCTTGTTCGAGGGGTGTCGCGCCGCCACACCCCAGCCCGGGGGGCTTTGCCCCACGACCCCCCTTCGAGAAGTAGTTCCACGCCTGAGGCGGTTCACTATCGGCGGGTGTAGCGGCGGCTCCTTCCACGGGGTGCATCCTGGGCGTGACCCCCTCTGTCGACGACGGGTCAGCTGTTGATGGGTGCCGGAGGTTTCTCACTGTGGGTGCATCCTCCCCAGGACGTGGCTCATGTGCCGAGGACAGTCACTGTTGGTGGGTGTAGTAGGGACTGACTCGCTTCAGCGGTGCTTTCCAACGACGTGGTGGTCGCATGAACTCGAAGCAGTGATCGGTCCAGGCGGTAGTTCTATGCGCCGGCGGCGGTTTCGTCGGTGATGGGTGCAACAAAGTTCCCGAGTGGCGGCTTCGGCTCGGGTCGTTTCATAAGGGAGCCTTGGGGATCGGGTTCCGCCTGTTGCCGGCGGTTGATGCGGCATCACTTCCGGATTGTGCTTCTTGTTCCTGTTCTTCGGCCGTTCGGCGTTGCCGTAGCAAGCGTTTGGTCTAATTCGGCGCGGGTATTGGTGAACCTTTCAGTTCAGAACATTCACTGCGCGGGTTATCACGGGAGACAAGGTGATCAGGGATATCCCGACCGAATCATCGTCGTGGTCTCGATCCAGTGGGCATGGGCATGATGCCGGGCGTGGGCCGCGGGGAGCCGCGATCGAATTCCCAATAGGAGAGGGCGAAAGCGGCGACATCGGCCGGCCACATCGCGGTGCCCGAACCGCTCGGCATAGGGGTTTGCTGCGACCCACACGACCAGCAGCAGCAACCCCCGGGTGGGCCCGGGCCACCGTGGGCTCCACGTGCAGTGATTCGGTGGGCTCCACGTGCGGTGATTCGGCAGCAGGGTCCGCGGCGCGCACGGAGACCGCGCCACGCGTATCGGCGACGCGCAGCGGAGGCGAGTGGGATGCTGGTCTCATGGGTGAATCCGACGCTCCCTGGTACTACTGCCTGAAGCACCATCGCGCCGAGCAGGGCAAGCGGTGCTGGTTCGCCGATCGGATGGGTCCCTATCCGGACCGGGCCACCGCCGAGCGGGCCCTCGATATCGTCCGTGAACGCAATGCGCGCGCGGACGCACGCGACGACGACTGATCCCGGCGCCGGCGTTCACCCGAGCTAACTCGTACCCGCCGTGCCCGGTGGGCTACGGTTCGATGAGCAGAATCGTGCCCGCGCCGCGGCGGGCGTGCGGCCGGGTCGAATCGAGCGGAGGGCGACTTGTGAAGGTGACCGTGGTGGTGCCGACCTACAACGAGCGGGACAACCTGCCGGTAGCGGTGTCGCGGCTGACCGCGCTACCGGTCGCCGACCTGCACGTCCTGGTCGTCGACGACAACTCGCCCGACGGGACCGGGGAGGTCGCGGACAAGCTCGCCGTCGAACAGCCGTCCGCGGTGAGCGTCCTGCATCGCACCGAGAAGGACGGCCTCGGCCGCGCCTACATCGCCGGCATCACCAGGGCGCTGGACGAGGACGCCGACGTCGTCATCCAGATGGACGCCGATCTGTCGCATCCGGCCGATGTCATTCCGGCCATGCTGGACAAGCTGGAGAATTCCGGCGAACAGGCGGGCAAGCCGGTCGGCGTGGTGCTCGGCTCGCGCTACGTCGAGGGCGGCTCCACCGCGACGGAGTGGAAGTGGTACCGCAAGGCGCTCTCGGCGTGGGCCAACTTCTACGTGAACCTGATCCTGCGGCTGGGCGTGAAGGACGCGACCGCCGGATTCAAGGCGTGGAAGGCCGACACCCTGCGCGCCATCGACGTCGCCTCCATCCACAGCAACGGGTACTCCTTCCAGGTCGAGATGAACTACCGGACCATCAAGAGGGGCATCGCGATCGCCGAGGTGCCGATCCGGTTCGAGGAGCGCACCAAGGGCGCCTCCAAGATGAGCCTGCGGGTGCAGCTGGAGTCGGCGCTGATGCCGTGGAAGCTGCTGTTCGGCCGCAGCGTCTGAGCGCTTCGGGAACACCAGCATCCGAGCGCTTCGGGACTCAGTTCCGCAGCGGTTGCGCCGAATCGGCTTCGGGCGCCGGCCAATCGACCAGAGTGTCGACGAAAAGCCGCCGGACCCGCTCGATCTCGGCGTCCATATCGCCCGGATCCCAGCCGCCGACATCGATCGCCGGCAGCACCGCCACGTCGACCGTGCCCTTGCGCACGATTGCCGAATCGCGCCAGGCGATTTCGCCCGCGTTGCGGATCACGAGCGGGATGACCGGCACCCCGGCCTGAATGGCGATGTGGAACGCGCCCTTCTTGAACGGACCCACCCGCGGCGTCAGCGACCGGGTGCCCTCCGGCGCGACGACGACCGACAGCCCGCCGCGCAGCGTCCGCACCACGGGCCCCAGCGCGGCCTTCGCGCCGGCGGTGTCGGAACGGTCGATGAACGTGGCTCCCGCGAATCGCATCAGTGGCCCGAAGACCGGATTGTGGGTGATCTCCTTCTTCACGATTCCGGTGAAGCCCGACCGCAGCACCGCGGCCAGCACCACCATGTCGAACTGGCTCTGGTGATTGAAGACGAATACGGCGGGCCGGGGCGTGCGGGCGTGCTCGGCGCCGGTGATCCGCACTCGCACGCCGGTCGCGCGCAGGGTGGCGTCGGCGGCGTGACTCATCATCGAATCGGCCATCCGCTGCCGCTCCCGCGACGGTGACCGAACGGCGATCCCGAACGCCGCACCGCCGACCAGGCTCGCGAAACCCGCTGCGGTGCGGGCGATATCGCGCGTCCGCGCCGCCTCCCGCGGACGGAAGCCGAGCACCGGCCAGTCCCGCTCGCCGGACTCGAGGGTCAGGTGCGGATCCGGATTCACCGCTCGCGGACGTCCGGTCAGTTCCAGCAGCGGCAGATCGGTGGCGGTGTCGGCGTAGGCGTAACTGCCGGGGAGGTCGAGGCGATGGGCGGCGGCGAAGCGGCGCACCGCGTCGGCCTTTCCGTTGCGCCACAGCGGTTTGTCGTCCACGTGGCCGGTCAGCACGCCGTCCCGGGTCGCCATCCGCGTGCACAGGACGTGCTCGATGCCCAGCTCCGCGGCGACGGGCAGCACCTGGTAGCGGGTCAGGCAACTCGCCAGCACGATCGTGTGCCCGGCGGCCTCGTGGGCCCGGATCAGCCGCCACGCCTCCGGGTACAGGTGGCCGTAGCCGGCCCGGTGGAACAGCCGCTCGCCGAGATCGGTCAGTTCGGCGTCCGCGTGCCCGGCCCAGAGGTGCATGACGCGCTGCAGGAAACGCTCGTATTCGCCCTCGCCCCGCGCGCCGCGAATGCTGGTCAGCAGTGAGTCGGCCAGCGCGCGTCGCGAACTGCGACGGCGCAGCAGCCGCCGTGCCGCGGAGGCCGGTGCGAAGCCGTGCACGACGGTGCCGCCGAAGTCGAAGATCGCGGCGATCCGCGGCCCCCGCGGGCCGGTACCGATCGCGGCGACGGCCTCGTCGATCGTCATGGCGCTCATGAGACCTCCAGCCGGTGGGACGGATCCAGGGTCGCGGCGCGGGTGATGCGGGCGCCGATCGTGCGCAGTTCGTCGGCGAAGGCCCGGCGACGCTCCCGCAGTTCCTCGGCCGCGCCCGAAACATCCTGTGCTGCCGGGGAATCGGCGGACGGCGGATCGAGCAGCCCGTGGTTGTCGGCGAGTTTCAGCGCGGTGTCGAACAGTTCCGACGACACCGACTCCGGGCTGTGCAGCCGCCGTTGCAGCAGCATCTGCCGCCCGACGGCCAGACATTCCGTGATGAACTGCTTGCGGTCCAGGGGCGCCGTGTCCTCGCGGGCCGCCAATCGGTCGGCCACCACCAGCTGGGCGTCGACGAACGAGCGCAGCACGCGGTGCGCCATCACGAATCCGGATGCGGTCAGCTCGGCCAGGATGTCGCTGCCTACGGTTTCGTCGGCGGGATCGGCGGGCCGCGACGCGAGCGACGGGTCCGCAGGCGGAGCGTCACGACGCAGGGCCCCGGCAGCGTCACCATCGGACGCGGTGGCGGCAGCCGGCGTCACCGCGGAGGGTCCCGCGTACGCCGCATCGAACAGAGCGGGGCGGCGGTCCCAATCCTCGTCCACCAGCCGCATTTCCGCGGTCATCCGGGCGGTGAATTCCGCGCGCTCGGGGAAGAAGAATTCGAACTTGAGCAGATCGCGCAGCCGGAAGGCGGCATCCCAGCCGGCCTGCAGCTGCTCGCCCTCCGGGGCATCCACGGCCGCCAGGATGGCCAGTTCGAGAATGGCGCGGTTGACGAACCAGTGCACCGCGCTGTTGCGGTAGAACGCCGCCTCCAGATGCGCACCCGGCTCGATCGAGTACACCGGCTCCAGTCCGCCGCGGTACACCGTCACCACGCGCGCCAGCGACAGCTGTTCGAGGACCACCGCCAGCCCGTGATCGTCGCCGAGGGTGTCGAGTTCGCCACTGGGCAGACCGCGGCGGCGGATGTAGTCACGCACCGGTGCCAGCACCCCGCGCACCTCGCTCAGGGTCAGCGCACGCTCGTGCACACCCAGCAGCACGAGGGTGACCAGCGCGTTCGCGGCGATCGGCGTGACGGCGTTGATGCCGACGGCGACTTCGAAGGCCAACCGCTGCACCGCGGCTCGCTCCCGCTCGCGAGTCTCTGGCTCGGCGGTAACGCCCGGGCCCGGATCGGGCGTCAGCGGATCACCGTGCGCGGCAAGGCGTTCGCGCGCCGACAACGCGGCGCCGAACCGGAGGTACACGTGCCCCGCCGAATGCTGCTGGTTGCGCACGTAACGCGCCAGCCAGGTCAGCCCCTCGGGTTTCTTGGCGCCGCCGGACTGTTCGGTGGCGATCGCGCCCAATTCGTTGAGCCGCTCGTAGGTGATCGAGACCGGCACCAGCATGACGTCGTCGACGCGGCGCGAACGGACCGCCGCCGCCAGGTAGTTCAGCAGTCCGTAACGCGGCGGGCGGAGTTTGCCGGTGCGGGTGCGGCCGCCCTCGAAGTACCACTCCATGTTGAACCGCTTCGTCAGCAGGTAGGCGAAGTATTCCTCGACCACCGCCTTGTACACCTCGTCGTCGCCGAAGCTCCGGCGGATGAAGACGGTTCCGGTGCGCCGCGCGATCGGCCCCATCGGCCAGAACCGCAGGTTCGCGCCGCCGATCACGTGGTTGGGCGGAAAGTCGTGCCGGGCCAGCGCATCACCGAGCACGAAGGCGTCCACGTAGGAACGGTGCGAGGGCAGGAACACCAGCGGATGGCGGCTGTTGAGCCGGCGCAGTTCGGCCAGTCCGGACGAGTCGCAGTCGACCTTCCAGGTCGAGGCGTGCACCGGGCGCATCGCCTGGGTGAACAGGTCGGAGACCAGGCGGCTCTGCGCCGCGACCAGCTCGCGCAGCGACTTCTCGGCGCGCCGGTACACCTCGCGGGAGGAGACCCCGGTGTGCTCGGCGATGGCGTCGAGCCGGCGAAGGAACTCCGGCGAATCCAGGATCTCCTCGGCGACCAGTCGCGGCACCTTGTAGCGGTCGCCGATCACGGCGCGTTCGGCCCGTTCCAGTGCCACGATTCCCGCGCGCACGACGGCCCGGGCGAACGGTTCGTCGGTCCCGGCGACGGCCGGATTGTTCGTGCGCAACTCGCTGAGCCGGGCGGGCTGCCCGGTCAGGACGAGGTGCCGGTCCGGAGCCTTGGCCAGCAGCCGGCGCTGCATCAGCCGGTGCGGCCGGCGGGGATCGGAGAGCGTGGCCAGGTCGGCGAAGGTGGTGCGGCGCACGCCGTTTCGCTCCGGCGGCAGCCACACCACCCGGACCGGAACCACCAGCGGATCGTCGCGGCGGTGCACCAGTCGCGTGGTTACCGCGGCGGGATCCAGGTCGATCTGCGTCACCGGCGCGTCGACTCCGAACTCCGCGGCGATACCGCCCTCGGCCAGCCAGCCGCCGATCAGTTCACGCTCGGTCGGCGAGGTGGCATCCACCAGTGCGACCACCGAATTCGGCGCGGTGTCGGGTGGGGGCGCCGTGGGTGCGTCGGCGCGGTCGTCGATCATGCGGGGCCTTCCATCAGGTGACGTCCCCATTGAAGCCCGGGCCGAGCATTTCGCGCAGGAGGTTGGGACGGTGAGTGTGTGCTTCGGAACAACCACCGACAGATCAGGTGATGCTAACCTCACACATAGAACTTAGGTAAGCATAACCTTGGAGGTCTGGGTGCCGACCACGGACGAGCGAACGCTGATCGATGAGAAGGACGGTCCGGGGGCGACATCGAACTCAGCACGCTGGGGCGAACATGTGACCGATCCGGCGGCGGCTCTGGCGGCGCTGGCCGCCGCCGACCGGTTCGGTGAGTACGTCGTCTACGAGCGTCCCGGGGAGTGGGTGTTCGCCGCCGATCCGATCGGCAGCGTTGAACTCGATGTCCACGAACTGCGGGTCGGCTGGGACGGGCGCACGAGCGCCGCCGCGTGGCAGGGCCGGCCGGCCGAGGTGATCGATCGGGCGCTGGCCGCGCTCCCGTTGGCCGGCCGGAACGTTTACGGCTGGATCGGATTCGAGTTCTGCGCGTGGTCGCTGCGGGCCACCGAGCACCTGGCCCCGCGAACCACGCTGGCGCACCTGATGATTCCGCGGATCGAGGTGCGGATCGATGCGTCCGGCGTGCGGGTCGGCGGCGCCACGCCCGGTGAGACCGCCGATATCCACGAGTTGATCGCCGCCGCGCAGGGCACCGAGCTGCCGCGGGCGCATCCGGCCGACGTCACCATCGATCCGACCGCCTACCGGGACCGGGTGGCCGAGGCGATCGAGGAGATCCGGCACGGCAAGTACCAGAAGGTGATCCTGTCCCGGAAGGTCGACCTGCCGTTCGTCGTGGACGTGCCGGCCACCTACCGGCTCGGCCGGGCGCACAACACGCCGGCGCGCTCGTTCCTGCTGCGGCTGGGCGGGCTGGAGGCGGCCGGATTCAGCCCGGAACTGGTGGCCTCGGTGGATCGGGAGCGCATCGTGACGACCGAGCCGCTGGCCGGAACCCGGGCCTTCGGGCGCGGCGCGGACGCCGACCGGGCCGCCCGGGCCGAGCTGGTCGCCGATCCCAAGGAGATTGTGGAGCACGCGATCTCCGTGCAGACGTCGTTCGCCGAGATCGCCGCGGTGGCCGCGCCGGACAGCACCGCGGTGTCGGATTTCATGGCGGTGCGCGAGCGGGGCAGCGTGCAGCACCTGGCCTCCACCGTGCGTGGCCGCCTGGCCGACGGCCGGACCGCCTGGGACGCACTGGAAACGTTGTTCCCCTCGGTGACCGCCTCGGGCATTCCGAAGGATGCCGGCGTGGACGCGGTGTTCCGGCTCGACCACGATCCGCGCGGCCTGTATTCCGGTGCCGTGGTGACGGTCTCGCCGACCGGTGCGCTGGAGGCCACCCTGGTGCTGCGCGCGGTCTACCAGACCACCGAGGGGGCCTGGTTGCGCGCGGGTGCCGGAATCGTCGGCCAGTCCCGGCCCGCCCGCGAGTTCGAGGAGACCTGCGAAAAGCTCGGCAGCATAGCGCCGTACGTGGTCGAGGGCTGATCCCTCGACCCGGCGCCGGCGACGTCAGCCCTGGGCGCGCAGGGCCTTCTTGTCGATCTTGCCGACCGCGGTCACCGGCAGCGTGTCGGCCCGGCGCAGGACATCGGGGAGCTTGTAGGTGGCCAGTCCGCGGTCGATGAGGAACTGCTTGATCTCGGCGAGGGCGGGCAGGTCACCGTCGACCACCAGGACCGCGCAGACCTTTTCGCCGAGCGCGGGATCGGGCAGGCCGACGGCGGCGGCGTGCCGGACCGCGGGATGGGCGAGCAGGTGTTCCTCGAGTTCGTCGCAGGAGACGTTCTCGCCGCCGCGGTTGATGACGTCCTTGATCCGCCCGGAGACGGCGAGGTGCCCGCTGGGCAGCCGGCGGACCAGATCGCCGCTGCGGTAGTAGCCGTCGGGGGTGAACGCGCGGGAATTATGTTCCGCCGCACGGTAGTAGCCGCGGATGGTGTAAGGGCCGCGGGTGAGCAGCTCGCCCTCCTCGCCCGGCGCCACGTCGTTGCCGTCGCCGTCCACGACGCGGACCTCGTCGGCCGGCGACAGGGGACGGCCCTGGGTGGTGCAGACGATATCGGTGTCGTCGTCGAGCCGGGTGTAGTTGATCAGGCCCTCGGCCATGCCGAACACCTGCTGGAGTTTCACGCCCAGGGCCGGTTCGACGTCGCGGGCGTTCACCTCCGCCAGCCTGGCGCCGCCGACCTGCAGCAGGCGCAGCGACGACAGGTCGGCCGTCTCCCATTCGGTTGCGGCGCACCACAGTTGCGCCAGCGGCGGGACCACGGCCGTCACCGTCACCCGGTGCCGCTCGATGGCGGCGAAGGCGGCCTCGGGGCTCGGGTCGGCGGTCAGGACGATCGAACCGCCGGTGGCGATCGTGCCGAGGATGCCCGGGCAGCACAGCGGAAAGTTGTGTGCCGCGGGCAGACTCGCCAGGTAGACATCGTCGGGCCCGAACTCGCAGATCTCGGCGGAGGCGCGGGCGTTGTATCCGTAGTCGTCGTGGGTCCGGGCGATCAGCTTGGGCAGTCCGGTGGTACCGCCGGAGACCAGCAGCACCGCGATGTCGTCGGCGGCCGGCTCGGGCAGCGAACCGTGGTCGCGGGGAACGGTTCTCAGGTCGGTGAACGGTCCGGCGTCGCCGAGGATCAGCACGTGGCGCAGCGTGGGCACCTGTGCGGCGACGGTGGCGGCCAGCTCGCGGTAATCGAAATCGGCCGTGCGGTCGACCGTGATATAAGCCACGGCGCCGGACAATGCGGCCAGATGCTCGATCTCGGTGCGGCGGTGCGCGGGCAGCGTCAGCACCGGAACGGCCCCGGCGCGCATCAGGCCGAACAGCACGGGCACGAATTCGGGGACGTTCGGCAGCTGCACCACGACGCGGTCGCCGGGGGTGATGCCCAGGGCCGCAAGGCCGTAGGCCATCCGGTCGGCGTCGGCGTCGAGCTCGGCGTAGTCGCGGGTGCCGTCCGCGGTGTGCAGGGCCGGGCGCCCCGGCCACTGCCGGGCCGCGCGGCGGAGCAGCTCGCCCAGCGGTTCTCCGGTCCAATACCCGGCGGCCCGGTAGGTCTCGGCGAACTCGGCGGGGATCGGGACGAAACCGTCGCGGTCGTTCCGGAGGGGTGTCGCTGTCATGGATGCTGCCTCGTCACTGGTTCATTCGCGGGACAATTATGTAGGTTAGGCAACCCTATATTACGATGTCGGCACAAGACTGCGGCGCTTCGTGGCTCTAGACTCGACCACGTGACAGGTTGGGACACTTCCGACATGCCGGATCAGAGCGGCCGCACGTTCGTCGTCACCGGCGCCAACAGCGGCCTCGGCGCGGTGACGGCAAGGGCGCTGGCCGGGGCCGGTGCGCAGGTGATCATGGCCTGCCGCGACGAGGTGAAGGCGCGCACGGTGGCCGACTCGATCGGCGACCGGGCCCAGGTCCGCCGGCTGGACCTGGCCGACCTGGCCTCGGTGCGGCAGTTCGCCGATTCCGTTGAGCGAGCCGATGTGCTGATCAACAATGCCGGCGTGATGGCGGTGCCGCTGCGCCGCACCGCCGACGGTTTCGAAATGCAGTTCGGCACAAACCATCTCGGGCACTTCGCGCTCACCGGTCTGCTGCTGGACAAGATCTCCGATCGAGTCGTCACGGTGTCCAGCGGCGCGCACCGGCTCGGCCGGATCGATTCGTCCGACCTGAACTGGGAGACCCGCCGCTACGAGCGGTGGCAGGCGTACGGGCAGGCCAAGCTGGCGAATCTGATGTTCGCCTACGAACTGCAGCGCCGGCTCACCGCGGCCGGCTCGCCGAAGGTGTCGGTGGCGGCTCATCCCGGTTATGCCGCAACGGATCTGCAGTCGCACACCGAATCGTTCCTGGACACGATCATGGCGCTGGGCAACCGGCTGGTGGCGCAGAGCGCCGAGATGGGCGCGCTGCCTTCGCTGTTCGCGGCCACTGCCGAGGTCGAGCCGGGCGCGTTCTACGGCCCGGCCCGATTCGGCGGCATGCGCGGGTACCCGGCCCGGTCCGGATCGTCCGCCGCCTCCCGCGACGAGATGATGGCGCGGCGGCTGTGGGAGCAGTCCGAGCAGCTGACCAAGGTCGCCTACTCGTTCCCCCGCCGCTGACCGTATGACGCAGGTCACATCCCGGCCTGTCACACCCGGAGTACCTGCCTCGTCTTCCTGATATACCGACGCCGCGGCCGAGCGGCAGAGGATCAGGAGGCAGTGATGGAACCCCGAATCAACCTGTTCGACAACGAGATCGCCGCCAAGTTCACCAAGCGGCTCACCAACGCGGGCCAGATCGTCGACCAGTCGACCCTGCCGAAGGCGACCTACGAACTGGTCAAGATCCGCGCCAGCCAGATCAACGGCTGCGGATTCTGCACCGATATGCACACCAAGGACGCCGCGGCCGCGGGCGAGACCTCGGTGCGGCTGAACCTGGTGGCCGCCTGGCGCGAGGCCACGGTCTTCACCGAGGCCGAGCGGGCCGCGCTCGCGCTGGCCGAGGAGGGCACCCGGCTGGCGGACGCGCACACCGGAGTGTCCGACGAGACCTGGGCGCAGGTGCGCAAGCACTACGACGACGAGCAGATCGGCGCGCTGATCTCGGCGATCGCCGTCATCAACGCCTACAACAGGCTCAACGTCATCGCCGGTACGCCGGCGGGTGGCTACGAGCCCGGCATGTTCGGATAGGTCCCGCTCGACGGCGAGCCCGGCCGCGGATTGTCGATCCGCGGCCGGGCTCGCCGTCGATTGTGGTGCTTCTCACCGGCGCCGGTCCGACTGTTCGAGCGCACGACACCGCCTGGTACAGTCCAGGACGTGCAGCGCGCGTATTTCTGGTTTATCAAACCGGCCCCGGGTGGGCCGGTCGGTGAACCGCGCTGACCTTCTCCCACCCCGAGCCGGAAGACCAGACCGGCTCGACGGGACAGTTACTCGGTGGGCCGGCCTGAGAAATGGAGCCCCCGATGACGACCGCAGCCGATGCCGACGCGCATTCGACTCCCGCGGCCACTGCCGATCTCGACGATCAGCGCACCCTGAGCATCAGCCCGCTGCTGTCGCCCGCCGAGGTGCGGCGCGACCACCCGATCGACGAGACGCACGCCGCCACCGTGCGGGCCGGCCGCAAGGCCACCGTCGACGTGCTGAACGGCGCCGACGACCGCCTGATGGTGATCGTCGGGCCCTGCTCGGTGCACGATCCCGAGGCCGCGCTCGACTACGGTCGCCGACTGGCCGCCAAGGCCGCCGAGCTGTCCGATCGGCTGCACGTGGTGATGCGGGTGTACTTCGAGAAACCGCGCACCACGCTCGGCTGGAAGGGCCTGATCAACGACCCGCACCTGGACGGCACCTTCGACATCAATACCGGTCTGGGACTGGGCCGACGGCTGCTGGTGGACATCACCGCGCTCGGGTTACCGGTCGCGTGCGAGTTCCTCGATCCGATCACCCCGCAGTACATCGCCGATCTGGTCTCCTACGGGGCGATCGGCGCCCGCACCGCGGCCAGCCAGGTGCACCGGCAGCTGGCGAGCGCGCTGTCGATGCCGATCGGCATCAAGAACAGCACCGACGGTGACGTGCAGGTCGCCGTCGACGGCGTGCGCGCGGCCGCGGCCAGTCACGTCTTCCCCGGCACCGGCCTGGACGGGCGGTCGGCGCTGATCCGCACGGTCGGCAATCAGGATTGCCACGTGATCCTGCGCGGCGGCAGCACCGGGCCCAACTACGACGCCGCCTCGGTGGCCGAGGCCTGCATCCGGCTGGAGAAGGCGTCGCTGCCGGAGCGGGTGGTGGTCGACGCCAGCCACGGCAACAGCAACAAGGACCACACCAAGCAGGTCGATGTCGTCACCGATATCGCCGAGCGGCTGGCGGCCGGTGATCGCAGCGTCGTCGGGGTGATGATGGAGAGCTTCCTGGGCGCGGGCCGGCAGGATCTCACCCTGGGGCGCGCCGCCGATTTGGAGTACGGCCGGTCCATCACCGATGCCTGCCTCGACTGGGACACCACGGCCGCGCAGCTCGACCGCCTCGCCGCTGCCGTCGAGGCTCGCCGGGGCTGAGCGCGGGCGCCGCCGATGCCCGCCGCGCGAATCGGCCGGTGTGACACGGCATTCGCGGACGGGAAGCGGCCGGTCCAGTGGTTGACGACCGGCCCGCGACGGAAGCCGCGGTGATCGGCCACGATGGCGGCATGATCGAGACGACTGCGGTGCTGGGCGTGGCGGTGGCCGCGCTCGGATTGGTGCTCACTCCCGGGCCGAACATGGTGTACCTGGTCTCCCGCACGGTATCTCAGGGACGCAGGGCGGGTTTCGTGTCGCTGGCCGGGGTCGCGGCCGGGTTCATGATCTACCTGGTGGCGATCGCGGCCGGGATCACGGCGATCTTCGCGGTGATCCCGGGGTTGTATGTGGCGGTGAAGCTCGCGGGTGCGGCCTATCTCGGCTGGCTCGCGTGGAAAACACTGCGGCCGGGCGGGATTTCGGCCTTCACGCCGTCCGAGCTGTCCGCCGATCCGGCGCGGCGGCTGTTCGCGATGGGGTTGGTCACCAACCTGCTCAACCCGAAGATCGCGATCATGTACATGGCGCTGATCCCGCAGTTCGTGGTGCCCGCGCGGGGGCAGGTGTGGTTGCAGAGCCTGTGCCTGGGCGCCGTGCAGATCACGGTGGCACTGCTGGTGAACGGGCTGATCGTGCTCGGCTCCGGCGCCATCGCCGCGTTCCTGGCCGGGCGTCCGCTGTGGGTGCGGGCGCAGCGGTGGATCACCGGCACGCTGCTCGGCACCGTCGCGGTCCTGCTCGCCACCGATCGCGCCCGGCCGGTGCCCGCCTGAGCGTGCCGTCCGGGTTGCTGATTCGGGTCCGTTTCGCAGGTGCGATGCGAGTACCCCGAGCTGGGTGGCCGGTTCGGTGCCGGCTCGGGGTGCGGCGCGAATGTCTCGGACCGGGTGCTCACCCGGTGTACGGGCCGCAGGTGCGATGAGGGTGGGCGACCGGGGCCGGCGGGAGTCCGCGACGTGCTCGGCCGGGCTCCCGCCCCGAGACCCCGCCGCAGATTCCGGTCTGCCGGGTTACCTGGTCGACGGTGCCGAATGGGCGGCGTGCAGGCGGCGCACGGCCTCGTCGAGGGTGTCGTCCCGCTTGCAGAAGGCGAAGCGCACCAGGCGGTTCCAGGAATCCTTGTCGTCGGCGAAGGCGCTGAGGGGTACGGCCGCGACACCCAGACGTTCGGGCAGTTCGCGGCAGAAGGTGTGCGCGTCGTCGGCGGTCAGGCCCGAGATGTCGGCGCAGACGTAGTAGGTGCCGTCGCTGCGTTTCACCTCGAAGCCCGCGTCGGACAGCGCTCGCGACAGCCGGATCCGCTTCTCCGACAGGGAGTCGCGCAGTGCCGCCACCCACGGCATCTCGTTGCCGAGCGCGTAGGCGACGGCCGGCTGGAACGGGCCGCCGCCGACGAATGTGAGGAACTGCTTGGCGGCGATCACCCCGTCGATCAGCGGTTTCGGGCCGCAGGCCCAGCCGATCTTCCAGCCCGTCACGCTGAATGTCTTGGCGGCACTGGAGATCACGACCGTGCGCTCGGCCATGCCGGGCAGCGTGGCGATGCTGACGTGTTCGTGGCCGTCGAAGGTCAGGTGTTCGTAGACCTCGTCGGTCACCACCAGCAGGTCGTGCTCGAGGGCAAGGTCGGCCACCTCCTGCAGGTCGGCGCGGCCGAGCACCGTCCCAGTCGGGTTGTGCGGCGAATTCAGCAGCAGCATGCGGGTTCTCGGGGTGACGGCGGCCCGCAGGCCGTCGTGGTCCAGGGCGAAGCCGTCACCGTCGGGCACCAGGCGGGCCGTGCGCCTGGCCGCTCCCGCCAGCGCGACCGCCGCGGCGTACGAGTCGTAGTACGGCTCGATCAGCACCACCTCCCGGCCCGGTTCGACCAGGCCGAGGATCGCGGCGGCGATCGCCTCGGTGGCGCCGACGGTGACGAGGACCTGGCTGTCGGGGTCGTAGTCGGTGCCGTACCGCCGCGACCGGTCCGCGGCGACGGCCTGCCGCAGCGCGGGCACGCCCCGGCCCGGCGGGTACTGGTTGACCCCGTCGGCGATGGCGCGGCGGGCGGCCTCCAGCATGGCGGCGGGTCCGTCGGTGTCGGGGAAACCCTGGCCCAGATTGACCGCGCTGTGCCGCACGGCCGCCGCGGTCATCTCGGCGAAGATCGTCGCTCCGAAGGGACGCAGGCGGGCAACGGTCGGCGTATCCGGCATGAACACCAAGGTAGCCGGTCGTTCTCGCGGTCTCGGTGCCGGGCGAGTTCGATCCGGCCCGCCGCACCCGACTCGACGGCAGGTGTGGCATACGGGAGATGCGTGGTGGTTCGAGAGCTACGACGCGGCGGCGATGATGCGGATGCCGACCCCGACCGGCCGCACGCCTTCGCTCGGCCGCACGTCGGGCACCGGACGGCCTCGAATCGGTTCGGCGGAGGGGCGTGCGCGGGTCAGTGCGGCAGCCGAATCCCGGTGAGCTTGGCCGGGTTGGCGAGATCGTAAGCGCCCCAGATCAATCCGTCGCGCACGGTGAAGCCGATGACGCGGGTGGGGTAGCCCGGGTAGCCGTCCTGGGACGCGCGCTCGGGGAGCAGCAGGCCCAGCTGCCCGTTCACGTTCACGAATTCGGCGGCCATCTCCCGCGGGCCGGCCGGGTCCATGCCGTACCGGCGCAGCAGGCCGACGGCGAGGCGGGCGACCTTGGCGGCCCCCGCGACGGCGTTGAGCGCCGTGGGGGTGGTGCCGCCGGCGTCGGCGAGGAACGTCGCGTCGGGGTGCAGGGTGGCGACCACCCGTTCGATATCGCCGGAGGACAACGCCTCCAGCAGGTTCCGCACCGCGTCCTGGTGTTCGGCGTCGGCGACCGGTTCGGGGCGGCGGGCGGCGGCCCGGCGGGCGCGGGTGGCCAGCTGGCGGGCCGCCTCGACGGACACGTCGAGGATCTCGGCGATCTCGTCGAACGGCACGGCGAACCCGTCGTGCAGGACGAAGGCCACCCGCTGCGGCGGGGTCAGCGAGTCCAGGACGATCAGGGCGGCCAGCTGGGAGTCCTGTTTGCGGACAACGGCCTCCAGCGGATCGGGCAGTCGGGACGGCGTGCTGCCCGTGACGATCGGTTCCGGGAGCCATTGCCCCACATAGCTTTCCCGCCGGACGGCGGCACTCCGCAAGCGGTCCAGGCAGATTCGGCTCACCACCGTGGTCAGCCACGCCCGCAGATCCTCGATCTCGGACTGGTGCGCGGTGGCCAGCCGCAGCCAGCTCTCCTGCACCGCGTCCTCGGCGTCGGCCACGCTGCCGGTCAGCCGGTACGCCGCCGAGAGCAGATGCGCCCGATGGGATTCGAACAGATCGGCGAGCAGAGCGGCAACCATTGCGATGATTCTACGGCCGCCACGACCCGCCCCGACCAGCGGTCCTGCCGAAGAAAACGGCTTGGGATGCCGGGCGGTCGCATGCCAGCATGGCGCCATGGCGGACTACGGACTCTGCGACGACACGGTATGGCTGACCCGGCCGACGGCGGCCGACCTCGACGCCATCGTGGCGTGCTGCCGGGAGCCGTCCATCGGGGAATGGACCACGATCCCGGTGCCCTACCGCCGCGAGCACGCGGAGTCGTTCCTGACCGACATCGTCGAGCCGGGCTGGGCCGCCGGCCGCCCGACCTGGGGCGTGCGCGAGGCCGCGGACGGGCCGATCGTCGGCATGATCGGCCTGCACGCCCGCATCCGGGAACAGACCGGCGCCGAGATCGGTTTCTGGCTCGCGCCGCAGGCCCGGGGCCGGGGCCTGATGACCCGTGCCGTCCGGCTGGTCTGCGATCTCGGTTTCGCCGCCGACGGCCTGGGCCTGGAGCGGATCGAGTGGCGCGCGATGGTCGGCAACCACGCGTCGGCGGCCGTCGTGCGGCGGGTGGGCTTCCGTTACGAGGGCCTGCTACGGCTCGGCGGTGAGCAGCGCGGCCGCCGGCGCGATCACTGGGTGGCCGGTCGGCTGGCCACCGACCCGGCGGGCCCGGCCGACGGCTGGCCCGCGGACGTTTGACCCGCGACGGCCGGCCCGCGGATGTTCGGCCCGCGCGAGACCAGGCTCACACCGTATGAGCTGCGCCTACAGCGAACAGGGTAGGTGTTGGCGGCGAGCTGTCGGTCCCGTCGGGAACAATGGACGACGGCCCGCAATCCCAGGAGGTGCCGTGACCGACGGACCGCTCATCGTCCAGAGCGACAAAACACTACTGCTCGAGGTCGAGCACGAGCAGGCCGACGCCGCGCGGCAGGCGATCGCGCCGTTCGCCGAGCTGGAGCGCGCGCCGGAGCACGTGCACACCTACCGGGTGACACCGCTGGCGCTGTGGAACGCGCGGGCCGCCGGGCACGACGCCGAGCAGGTGGTCGACGCGCTGGTCACCTATTCGCGCTACGCCGTGCCGCAGCCGCTGCTGGTCGACATCGTCGACACCATGGCCCGGTACGGGCGGTTGCAGCTGGTCAAGCATCCGGCACACGGGCTGGTGCTGGTCAGCCTGGATCGTGCGGTGCTCGAGGAGGTGTTGCGGCACAAGAAGATCCAGCCGATGCTCGGCTCCCGGCTGGACGACGACACGGTGGCGGTGCACCCGTCCGAGCGCGGGCGGATCAAGCAGATGCTGCTCAAGATCGGCTGGCCGGCCGAGGACCTGGCCGGTTACGTCGACGGCGAGGCGCACCGGATCGACCTGGACTTCACCACGCACGAGTGGCAGCTGCGCGACTACCAGGAGATGGCGGCCGACTCGTTCTGGGCCGGCGGTTCGGGCGTGGTGGTGCTGCCGTGCGGCGCGGGCAAGACCATGGTCGGGGCGGCCGCGATGGCCAAGGCGGGCGCCACCACGCTGATCCTGGTCACCAATACGGTCGCCGGCCGGCAGTGGAAGCGCGAGCTGCTGGCCCGCACCTCGCTGACCGAGGACGAGATCGGCGAGTACTCCGGCGAGCGCAAGGAGGTCCGCCCGATCACCATCGCCACCTACCAGGTCATCACGCGCAAGACCAAGGGCGAATACAAGCACCTGGAGCTGTTCGACAGCCGCGACTGGGGCCTGGTGATCTACGACGAGGTGCACCTGCTGCCCGCCCCGGTGTTCCGGATGACGGCCGACCTGCAGTCGCGCCGCCGCCTGGGCCTGACCGCGACCCTGGTGCGCGAGGACGGCCGCGAGGGCGACGTGTTCTCGCTGATCGGCCCGAAGCGCTACGACGCCCCGTGGAAGGACATCGAGGCGCAGGGCTGGATCGCCCCGGCCGACTGCGTGGAGGTGCGGGTCACCCTCACCGAGGCCGAACGCATGTCCTACGCCACCGCCGAACCGGACGAGCGCTACAAGCTGTGCTCGACCGCGCGCACCAAGCTGCCGGTGGTCGAGTCGATCCTGAACCGGCACAAGGATTCCCCGAGCCTGGTGATCGGCGCCTACCTGGATCAGCTGGACGAACTGGGCGAGCACCTGAACGCGCCGATCATCCAGGGCTCGACGCGGACGAAGGAGCGCGAGGCGCTGTTCGACGCGTTCCGCAACGGCGAGATTCCGGTGCTGGTGGTGAGCAAGGTCGCCAACTTCTCCATCGATCTGCCCGAGGCCGCCGTGGCCGTGCAGGTGTCGGGGACCTTCGGCTCCCGCCAGGAGGAGGCGCAGCGGCTGGGCCGCCTGCTGCGCCCCAAGAACGATGGGGGGCAAGCGCACTTCTATTCCGTCGTCGCCCGTGACACGCTGGACGCCGAATACGCCGCGCACCGGCAGCGTTTCCTCGCCGAACAGGGCTACGCCTACCGCATCACCGATGCGGACGATCTACTCGGCCCGGCGATCGGGTGACCTGCGCCGCCGATCGGGGTATTCGCCCCGATCGACGTGCTAGGAATGAGACGTGCGACGCTTCGAATTCGCGGTGGACCGTGAGCACGCCCGAGCGGTGAACGAAGTGCTCGCGGCCATCCGACGGCTGCGCATACTGGCGTTCGCCGCCGCCATCGTGCTCGGGCTGGGCACGGCGGGCCTGATCTGGTTGCAGCACCCGTACTCGTTCCTGCTGGCCGTCGCCTTCGCGCTGGGCACGATCACCGCGCTGTTCGTGGCGGTGTGGACGCCCTACCGCTCCCGCATCGAAAAGCTTTATGCCGAGGGCGATCTCGTGCCGACCGTGGTGTCGGGCAAGCATCCGAAGGGCGTCACCCTGCTGGCGCTGGTGAATATCGCCAAGCCGGACTGCGATCCGCGCTACGCGTTGATCACCCGGGTGGTCCGGGCGCTGCCCGGACATCGGCAGTGGCCGGGCGAGCGGGTGCCGGCGGTGACCGTGCGCGCCGACCGGGCGCCGCGTTCGGTCGGCGATCTGCGGCAGCCGGTGAGCGCCATGCCGATCGCCTGGGGCACCCGGGATCCCGAGGTGATCGAGCGGGCCCGCGCGTCCATCAGCGATGTGGAGTGGAAACTGCTGGCCGACAACCTCGAGCTGGCGGAGAAGGTGCACCATGTGGACGCCAAGCGCCTGCTGCTCGATCCCCGGAAGCTCCCGGACGAATTGCGGGGATGATCCGAGGAAATACCTTGCGGCGCTTCGTAGACTGAGCTCGTGATACCCGCCGCCAATATGCTGGCCTTCCTCGTCGCGGCGACCGTTCTGATCGTGATTCCCGGGCCGGGCGTGTTGTTCACCATCGGCCGCGCCCTGACCGACGGTCGGCGGGCCGCGCTGATGTCGGTGGTCGCCCACGCCTGCGGGGTGCAGGTCGTCCTGATTCTGGTCGCGGTCGGCCTCGGCGCCGTGGTGGCGGCGTCCTCGGTTGCGCTGACGGTCGTCAAGTTCGCCGGCGCGCTGTACCTGATCTATATCGGCGTGCAGGCGATCCGGGAGCGGCGATCGCTGGGGGAGGCGCTGGAGAGCCGGCGGCCCGCGCGGAGCAGTCGGCTGTTCCGGCAGGGTTTCGTCGTCGGCGTGACCAATCCGAAGGCGATCATCTTCTTCTCGGCCGTGCTGCCGCAGTTCGTCGATCCGGCCAGCGGGGCGATTCCGTGGCAGATGCTCGAATTGGGCGGTCTGTTCATGCTCATCGCGCTGGTATCCGACAGCCTCTGGGCCCTGCTGGCCGGCACCGCCCGCAACTGGTTCGCCCGATCGCCGCGCCGCCTGGAGGCCGTCGGGGGTGCGGGCGGCGCGATGATCATCGGCCTGGGCGCCAGCGTGGCGGTCTCCGGCAACGGCAACTGACCGCACTAGCATCGAGCTTCGGTCGGCACGCCGTGCCTGGGAAAGGATGCCTCGCCGCATGGACGTATCCGCATGGAAGCGCTGTCTCGCGGTCGGCCTACTGGTCGCGGGCACGCTGTCGTCGACGTACGTTCGATCGGCGCCCGTCGCCGCGGAAGCCTCGGCCGATTCGCTGCGGGGCGCCACCGGCCTGGGCGATCCCTACTACCCCGACGACGGCAACGGCGGCTACCAGGTCGAGCACTACGATCTCGCGATCGGCTACGACCCGCCGAGCCGGAAGCTGGACGGGACCGCGCGCCTGAATGCCGTCGCCACCCAGGCGCTGCGGACGTTCTCGCTGGACTACGAAGGTCCCGCAGTGTCGAAGGTATCGGTGAACAACCTGCCGGCCACGGTCACCCGCGACGGTGCTCACGAGCTGACGGTCACGCCGGCGCTACCGGTCCTGCCCGGGCTGCCGTTCACCGTGGTCGTCGAGTACTCCGGGATCCAGGACGACCACCCGGAATCCGGCTGGACCCTCTCGCGCAGCGGCGGCGCCTTCGTTGCGGGCGAACCGCATTCGGCCACCACCTGGTTCCCGCTCAACGACACGCCCTCGGACAAGGCCACCGTCGACGTGACGGTGACGGTTCCGAAGGAGTGGCAGGCGATCTCGAACGGGCTGAAGGTGCGCGAGGAGGTGGACGGCCCGAACCGGACGGTGCGGTGGTCGTCGCGGCATCCGACGCTCGGGTATCTCACCACCGTCGCCATCGACCGGTTCGAGTTCATGGAGGGGCGCCGGCCCGGCGGCACACCGCTGGTCAGTGCGTTCGCCCCGGAAGCCGGTGACAAGCGGGAGCTGGAGCGGCGGCTGCCCGAGGTGCTCGACTTTCTCGAATCCCTGTACGGCCCCTACCCGTTCGAGAGCGCGGGCGGCATCTACATCGACACCGATCTGCACATCTCGCTGGAGACCCAGACCCGGCCGATCTACGCGCCCTGGACCGACCTGAACACGGTCGTGCACGAGAACGCCCACCAGTGGTGGGGCGACTCGATGTCGGTACGGCAGTGGTCGGACGTCTGCCTGAACGAATGCTTCGCCAGCTACACCGCCGACTACCTGTGGCCGGAACGCAAGGACGGTGCCGACGTCGACGCGCAGTATCGCGAGACGGTGGACAAGTTCCGCGCGGAGCCGGAGCGGTGGGAGATTCCGCTGCAAAATCCCGGCGCGGGTAAGGAATTCACGGCCGTCTACTACCGGGGCCCACTGTTTCTGCACGCGCTGCGCAGGACGATCGGAGACGAGGTGTTCTTCCCCGCGATATCCCGGTTCGTGCAATCGCATGCCTACGGCAATGCCTCGATGCCGGAATTCCGGCGGTTCATCCAGTCCCTCACCGAGACCGACCTGACCGGGTTCTTCGCCGCCTGGCTGGACGATACCGCCATGCCGCCGGACGACTATCTGTATCCGGGCGGCCTGCGCGGGTGAAAACCGGGCGAGCTGCCGGGTGAGGCCGCTCGCATGGGGCCCCTGAATCGACGGGATGGTCGGGCCGGAAACCGACGACCGAGCACCCGAGCGCGGTACCGGACGAACTGCGCGGCTGGATCCTCCGGTGATCCGTGGCACCCGAGCGTCGCGGTGCCGGAGCGCTATTCCTCGGGCACCCGCGATCGCGCTTTTTCCACCCAGCGCTGCACTCGGTCCAGCCGGTGTTCGGCCTGCTGCCATGCGTCCCGAGCCGAACGTTCCGCTGCCGAGGCCGAGCGGCGCTGGTCCTCCGCGTGTTCCAGCTCCTCGCGGAGGGCCGCGACGCGATTGTTCGCCGTGCCCGTATCGGCCGTGGCTCGGTCGAGGTCCGATTGTGCGGAATCCCTTTGCTCCCGGGCGGATTCGAGTTCTTCCAGGGCGTCGTCCAGTTCCCGGCGGGCCGCCTCGTCGGGGTCTCGCTCGGGTGTGCGGTCCCGTGTGGTGGTAGTCCGCTCGGCGTGCGGCTCGGTGGATGCAGACGGTTCCGCGTCGGCGGGACCGAAGCCCTCGTAGTTCGCCGCCGTGGTCAGCGTTCCGCGGCGCACCTGCTCGGCCACGTCGGGATCGGCCAGCGCGGCATGCAGGGTCTGGCCGACCTCGCGCAGCACCGGTTCGCCGAGCGGCCGGTCGCGCTCCTCGGCGAGCCGTCCGGCCTTGCGCCCCAACGCGTTCACCACCTGCTGACGCCGGGCGGTCAGGTCGCGCAGCTGATCGGCGGACAGCCGACGCTGGGCGTCGCGCAGCGCGGTGCCCAGTTCCAGCAGGGCCGCGATCTCCTCGGCCGCATCCCGGGCCAGCAGATTCACCGCCCAGGCCGCGACGGTGGGCCGGCGCAGCCGCCCGATCTCGGTCGCGAGCTGCTTGTCGCCGGCCGCTCGGGCGGCCTTGACCTCGTCGTCCCGCGCCGCGACGAACTGCGTGGGGTCCATCCCGTACAGCCGATCGGCGACCTCGTCGAGCGTCATGGTGCTGAGCGTAGCCACCGCCGGACCATCTCGACACGAATGCGACACACACAGACGACATGGTCGTGTCGGATGCTCCGCCGCAGGTCGTCTTCCCGAGCCGGGCCGTCGCCGCGGTGCGGTCGGGTATTCTCACCCGCGATCGCTCCCGCTGTGAACGGTTGGGTGAGAAAGGTTTTCGGTATATGGGACGCGCGCGTGCTCGACTGGTCCCGGCGTTGCTGGCGGTGCTGCTCCCGGCGGCCGCGGGCTGCTCGATGGTGGGGGACGCCAGCCGGTCCGACACCGCGCGAGCCCAGGTCGGCGACTGCATCGACGTCGCCGAGGGGTCGATCACGGCTTCGAAGACCGAACCGATCGACTGTGCGGCCGATCGCGCGGTGTACACGATCGTGTCGGCCTCGGATACCGCGCGGAACTGCGGGCCCGAATACTCCTCCTACGAGGAGACCTTCCGGGGCGGCACGACGGCGTTCCTGTGCCTGGCCCCGAACCTCAAGCAGGGTAACTGTTACCGCCAGGACCGGCAGACCGGATTCGCCTACGCCGACTGCACCTCGCCGGAGGCCACGGTCCGCGTCGTCGCTCGGATCGATGGCCGCAGCGACCAGTCGCTCTGCGCGCCGAACGGGACGTTCCTGCTGCTGTCCCGGCCCGAGACGACCTTCTGCCTGGCGAACCCCGAGACCGAAGGTCACTGATCGAGCCGAAGGTCACTGATCGATCAGCGCCACCGACGCGATGCGGTGCAGCACGAAATGCCGGACCGCGCCGGTCACCGGGTCCAGCGCGTCGAGCTGTCCGCTCGCGACCTTCAGCGGCTCCACGACGCGCTGGCTGGCGACGCCCTGGGCGTCCACGTAGCCGATGTGCACCGGCCGCCGCACCCGCACCGCCAGCTGTAGCAGCGCCATCGTGGCCGCCGTGCTGGTGCGCGAGCCGTCCGAGCGCACCGACCGGCCGCTGCGCGCCTGCGCGGCCTTCTCGCCGGCCCGCAGCTCGGAGACCAGCTGGCGCAGCTGGTCGGTGCTGGGCGGGTTCGGCCGCCAGGCCTGCCGGGCATTCGTCCGCGCCGGAATGCGGGCGCCGCGCGGGCGCAGATCGACGATCGCCCCGGACGAATCCTCGCCCGCCGGTGCGAATCCCGCGGCGCGCAGCTGCTCCAGCACCTCGCCGAGGGCTGCCTGCGAGATGGCCACGGTCGGCGCCACCGCTCGCAATGCGAGTTTCTCGGCGACGGGGGTGGCCAGCACCTCCGCCAGCAGCGCCGGATCCTCGCTGCGGACGAACGACCGGGCCATGCCGGCCCGCAGGCGTCCGTGCCGCCGCGCGACATCGTCGATCAGATAGGTCAGCGACTGCGGTACGGGTGTCCGGGAGTGCGCGGCGAACAGCTGATGCAGCTCGGCCGTGGTCATTCCGGCGTCCAGCGCGCGCCGCACCGAGGTCTCGCCGATCCGGTACACCGTTGCGGCGCCCGCGGATTCGACGTCGGCCACCAGGGCGATGCGGCTCTGCAGGTCGGGGACCAGCGGACCGGGCGCGACGATCGTCAGATCCGCCTGCACCAGCACGTGGTCGACGGGTTCCGGCAGCGCGGATTCCATCTCGGCCTCGGCATTGCCGGCCGTCGCGTCGGCTCCGGCCGCGCGCCCGCGAGTGCCGCCGTCCGGCACAGCCGTGTCGCTGTGCAGGAGCGCACGCCCCGCCGAGGTGATCGCGCCGCGCCCGACCAGCCCTAGCGCATTCGCCTCGGCCAGGGTCTGTTCGACCGCCTCGGTGCGAAAATGCCTGCGCCACCGTGGCTGCCGCCACGCCAGCACGCGGGCGACGTCGGCGGCCGACAGACCCGACCCGGCCGACTGCTCGGCCAGCAGCGCGAGGATGGTCCGCCGATCGCGGACCGCGTGCACGGTGCGCAGTTCCATCGACAGCGCGGCCAGCGGCTTGTCGTTGGCGTCGCGGCGGCCGATCATCCATGGGAAACGGTCCAGCTCCAGCCATGCCTGGGCGAGTGTCACCCAGCGCCGGGCGGGCGGGCTGTCCAGCCAGCCGTCGGCCGGCGTCGTGGGAGCCCAGAAGTCCTCGACGGTATCGGCCTGCGGTTCCGGCTCCGGAATTCCCTTGTCCAGCAGCTGCGCCGCCGCCAGCACCTCGACCAGCAGGCCCATCCGGGACTCGTCGATACCGGTCTGCTTGCTGATCCGGCGCAGCTCGCGGACGCCGAGGCCGCCCGAGCGCAGGGCCGGCGCGGGCGTCCGGCCCAGGACCTCGAGAATGTCGGCGCAATGCCGCAGCAGCTCGCCTGCCTCGGTCGCGGCGGCCGCGTTGGTGTCGGCGGCGGCGTGCCTGTCCGGATCGGGCTGCGGCGGCCGCAGCGCGTGCGGATCCGTCACCGGTTCCCGGCGCAGTACCTGGCCGACCGCCGGCGGGAGTTCGACGGTTTCCTCGTCGATCCAATCCAGCAGGCGCGCCGCCAGCAGTCGCGGTATCGGACGGTCCGCCGGGGTGCCCGGTGCGGCGTCGCGGGTGCGCCCGCGCGGGCCGGTGCTCGCCAGCTTGTCCAGCAGCGCCCGTTCGGCAGGGCCGATGTCGGCCAGCGCCGCAACGATTTCCGCCTCGGTGAGGGCGTCCGGTATCTCGGTGGTACTGCCGAGCGGCCACGGCAGCGCCTCCTTGGCCGCGGCCACCAGGCACAGCTCGTCGGTGCCCCAGACGAGGGCGCGGGCGGTGAGGCGGCCCACCGCGGCCTCGATACTCGCCGCGGGCACCCGGTCGCCCAGGAGTTCGAGCAGGCGCGCGCGGGGGAGCGGGGTGGTGCGCCGGCTCGCTCCGTGCACCGCCAGGGTCTCGATGACGGCGAAGTCCAGGGTGTCGAGCTCGTCGGCGGCACGTAGTACCGAGGCGCGCTGCTCGGCCCGTGCGGCCAGTACCGACATCGACGACGGCAGCGGTACCGCCAGGTCGGGGCGCAGCTCGAGCAGGGCCACGAGCTCGTCGTCGGTGCGTTCGGCCAGCCACTCGGCCAGCGACGCGGCCTCGGCCGAATTATGCTCCGCGGGCTGGTCGTCCCCGGCCCGGGGCGCGCGGTCGGTCGTGGTCATCCCGTCCAGCGTACGGCCGGGCGCGGCGACCCGCTGGGCCGCCTTGGTCCACTTACCGCCGGGCCGTCACAGACCACGCGGTTTCATGCCAGAATGAGGCCGTGGTGAACAAATCGAAGAAACCCTACGTCGACAACGGCTGGCCCGAGCTGGGCAACGGCGACCACGCGGTCACCGAGCTCTCGTCGACCCGTTCCGGTGGGCTCTCGCCCTACGGTGAGGACACCGAGTTTCCGGTACCGGCCGAAGAGGTGCCGTACGTGCACCCGCGCACGGTGATCAATCGCTGATCGGATACGGCTCGAATACGACGAGGCCCCCGCACCGAATCGGTGCGGGGGCCTCGTCGTGGTGCGGGTTACTGGGGCAGCATGCCCTTGTTCGCCTCGAAGAAGTCGACCACGGTCGGGTCGAGCTTGACGTTGTTGGACTTCGCTGCGTTGAGCGCGTCGAGGGCCGGCTGGGGCACCTGGATGCCCTGCGCCTGCGCGATGGCGAAGGCCTTGTCGACGGCCTGGAAGACTTCCTGGGACCCGTCGGCGGCCGGGGTCTGCGCCTCCGGAGCCTGCGGGGCGACGGCCTGCGGGGCCGTCTCGCTCTGCACGGTCGGGCTCCAGTGCGGCGTCGCCTGCGCGGGCGTGGCCGGTACGGTGCGCTCCTCGGCGGCTCCGCTCAGGCCGAGGCGGTTCGAGCAGGAGGGCCACGCGCCCCAGCCCTGGCTGGCGAGCACCTTCTCGGCCACCGCGATCTGCTGGTCGCGGGAGGCCTGATTGGCGGACGGGGCGTATTCGGTACCGCCGTGGGCGGCCCAGGTGCCCTGCGAGAACTGCAGACCACCCTGGTATCCGTTACCGGTGTTGATTCCCCAGTTACCACCGGATTCGCACTGCGCGAGCTGATCCCACTCGCCGTCGGGGGCCGCGGAGGCGTTGCCCGCGAGGGCGATGCCTGCGCCGCTCACGATCGCGCCGGTGACGGCGACCTTGGCGACGGTACGGCCGGTGTTGGTCGGCTTGCGATGGCGTCCACTCATATCGGTCGTCTTCCTCTCGTACGCGCCTGCGAGGTGAGCTGTCGGGTTCGGACTGAGAGGCCGTCCGGCCCCGGTGCGCCTCGCGGTGCGCCGGGACTTCACCCCAAGGGAGCGAACGTTGCCGATCGTTCCCGCTTCCCTGCGTAGGGAACGTGGGTTCCCCGCCCTCGCCCCTGGTTCCGTCGGGGTCCGTACCCGCGGGGCGAGGCTCGGTGCGGCGGGCCGGTGGTTCCGGGACTGCTCCCGGCTGCGTTAGACCGTACGACGATCGCCGCGAAAAATCACCATTTGGTAACCGGCGTGTGCGGCCGGGTCACGGTCCGGCGCAAGGTCTTCCGGTAGGCGTCTGTGCAGGTGGATGCGGCGTGTCCGAGCTCGGTACCGGTTGTGACCGTCCTGTGACCGCACCGTTATGTGATGAAGATCACACGCATAGTCGGAGTGCGAGCTGGGCAAATACTGGGTGGCTACCGTGCGCGACGGCCGGACCAGAGCGCGAAGATCACCGCGAGCAGAAGTCCCAGCGGCGTACCGGTCATCGCCACCAGATACAGCCACAGTCCGGGCTTGCCATCGGTGAGGATCGGCGTCAGGAAGATCGCGATCACCGCCAGAACGCCGACCGCGAACAGGCCCAGGGCCACGAACATCAGCGGATCGCCGGACCGGCGCTGCGGGCGGTGCGAGGGAGAATCGGGCATTACCGCACCGTAAAACTGGTGTGCTCCGGACATCGGCACCGGGGTAGACTCGATAGCATTCGCGTCCTGCATAGCTGTGTAGGGCGCGTTCTTTTCGCATACGAGTTAGGTTCCGGAATTCGCTTCCGGGGCAACGGCTGTGCCCGGGCGGACCGGGCATCGATGACGAACGGGTGAGCGCAGTGCCGACCGGCAAGGTGAAGTGGTACGACGTCGAAAAGGGCTTCGGCTTCCTTTCCCAGGATGAGGGTGAGGACGTCTATGTTCGGTCGTCCGCGTTGCCCAAGGGTGTCGAGGTGCTGAAGCCCGGGCAACGAGTCGAGTTCGGGATGGCGGCGGGTCGCCGCGGCCCGCAGGCCCTGAGCCTGAAGCTATTGGAACCGCCGCCGTCGGTGCGGGGCTCGCAGGCCCGCAAGGAACCGGCCGCGCATCCGCGCAAGGCCCCTGACGACCTGCACGGGATGATCGAGGACATGATCACCCTGCTGGAGGCGAAGGTGCAGCCGGACCTGCGCAAGGGCAGGTACCCCGACCGCAAGACGGCCCAGCGCATCGCCGAGGTGGTGCGGGGCGTAGCCCGCGAACTCGATCACTGAGCCGTGCAGGGCGGCGATTACCGAGCCGTGCGGAGCGATCACCGAGCCGTGCGGAGCGATCACCGAGCCGTGCTGATCGACCAGGCTTGGTACGGGGCGAACGATTCGGCGCCGGTCGCATCGCGCACCGGGACCACCAGCTGCACCTCCACGCCGCTCAGCCGGAGATCGGGTTCCGGGTGCGAGGGCACCGTGACGGCACGGGTCTTGTCCGGGTACTCGCGGTAGGAGGTCAGGCGCTGCACGACGGTGCCGTCGGGGCGGCTGTACTCCAGCACCATCACCCACGGCGCGTCGGCGATCTGCCGGGGTAGCGACAGCTGCAGCGGATAGCCGGCCGGGGTGTCGAGCGTGACCGTGGTGGCACCCTCGCGGCAGTCCAGGCCCAGCTGGCCGTCCGTATCCGACTGCGTCACCGTGCAATACCGGTACGGCGGCACCGTGACCGATGTGCCGTGCGCGTAGGCGGTGATCTCCGGATCGGGTTCGGTGGCGTTGCGGACCGCCACGGCCACCACGGCGGCGACGGCGACCACCACCACGAGCACGGCGGTCGCCGCCAGCGCGAGGATCGTGCGGGTGCCGGGCTTGGTCA
Organism: Nocardia sp. BMG51109; assembly: GCF_000526215.1. Classification (NCBI taxonomy): domain Bacteria; kingdom Bacillati; phylum Actinomycetota; class Actinomycetes; order Mycobacteriales; family Nocardiaceae; genus Nocardia; species Nocardia sp. BMG51109. The sequence continues at coordinate 1,466,174 of NZ_JAFQ01000004.1, read as the reverse complement.
TGGCCTGCGGGTCCTGTCGGTCGTCGGGTCAGTTCGGGGCGGCCGGATGCGGTGCGGCACCGTCCGGCACCTCCTGTTTCGCATGCTGCGGGCGATTGCCGCCGAGCCCGGGCAGCAGCGAATGACCACGGTAGCTCACGAAGGTCTGGATCAGTCCGACCGCCAGCACGGCGGTGACCACGGCGAATCCCTTCCAGTACTCCGTCGGGAGCAGGACGCCGCCGGCGCCGCCGACGACCCAGGACAGTTGCAGCACCGTTTCCGAACGACCGAAACCGGACGCGATCGACTCCGGCGGCAGGTCGTCCTGGATCGAGGCATCCAGCGAGACCTTCGCCAGCGCGCTCGCACACGAGCCGACCAGCGCCGCGATCGCCGCGCCGAGCAGGTTGTCCGTGACCGTCGCGACCAGCGCGACCACCGTGCACGCCGCCGTACAGATCACCACGCTCAGCGCCGGGCGGCCCAGTTTCATCCGGGCGCCCGTGGCATTGCCGGCGAAGTTGCCGATACCCGCGGCGGCCCCGACCACGCCGAGCATCGCGGCCTGCTGCACCGGGCGATGCTCGGTCGATTTCGCCACGAACGCGACATAGAAGGTGAGGAATCCGGTGAGCACCCGGATCGCGCTGTTGCCCCACAGCCCCGTCACCACCGATCGTCCGAGCGGCTGACGGCGCCGGCCCGGCTTGACCGTGGACGACTGTGCCCCGTTCAGCACCTCCGTGTCGCGGTGGTAGCCGAGGGTGGCGGGCACTTCGCCCTCGGTGACCTCCACCCAGGACGGGATGCGCAGGCTCAGATAGGTTCCGGCACAGGCGATCAGCGCGGCGAACACCAGCGCGCCCGGCGACCCGGCGACGCCGGCGATCAGGCCGGCCACGGCTCCCGCGCCTATCGTCCCGCCCACCAGGCCGAATACCGTGAGCCGGGAGTTGGTGCGCACCAGGTCGATTCCCGGTGGCAGTACCCGCGGCGTGACGGCGCTCTTGAGTACCGCGAACGACTTGCTGAGGATCATCATGCACAGGGCGAGCGGATACAGCGCCCAGGTGTCGATATTGAAGATCAGCAGGATCGCGATCACGATGCGCGCGGCGTACGAACTGGCCAGCGCCAGCCTGCGGCCGTGCTGCAGCCGGTCCAGCAGCGGGCCGATCAGCGGCGCGATCACCGCGAACGGTGCGATCGTGATCAACAAATACAGCGCCACCTTCGATTTGGATTCGGCGGAGGCGGCGGAGAAGAACAGAGTATTGGCCAGGGCGACGGCGATGGCGGCGTCCAGCGCGAAGTTGGCCATCGTCGCGTAGACGAGCGCGGTGAGGCCGGAGCGGTCGGCGCCGTCGGCCTTCGCCGCCCGCTGGAAGGTGTTGAAGCCCTTCTCGGTGAGTTCGATGCTGCGCATCGCCAGCACCCTGGTCACCGTCAGTTTGCGGGGAATCCGCTGGCGGCCGCGGCCTTTCGGGGCTTCGGGCGGTGGTTCGGGCGACGGTGTATCGGCCGGAGGTGTATCGGCGGGCGGATCCGGGGGTGGCTCCTGCGATGCCTCGGAACGCGGCGGGAGATCTCGGGGCGGCTGCCCGGCGGCCATCCGGCGGGTGACGAATTCGGGCACGTCCGATTCGCCGCCGCGGTCGGGCAGCGGCGGCAGCGGACGGCGGGGCGAGGTATGCGGTGGCGGTGGATACCGGTCGTAGCCGGGATGCCGCTGGGTGAGCGAATACTCCTCGCCGTCCCACGGACCCGGATCGGCGCCGGAGGAGTCACGGGAGGCAGCCACATACCGAGTCTATGGTCGGGCCACCGGGGCGGTCACGTCGGGACGAAGCGAACCTCGAGAATGCGCGGCCAGTACTTGCCGGTGATCAGGAAGCGATCGGTGCCGGGTAGCTGCGCGATGCCGTTGAGGACGTCGGTGCCGGCACGCTCGTCCGCCGGCAGCAGTCCACCGGCGTCGATGTCGGCCAGTACCGCGCCGGTGCCGGGGTCGATCCGCAGAATGTGGTCGGTCGGCCAGGTGTTGGCGTATACGGAACCGTCCGCGGCGCAGTCCAATTCGTTGAGCCGGGCGTCGTGATGGCTGGTGAGCCGCACCGAGCCGGTGGCGGCGAAGGTGACCGGGTCGCGGAAGGTCAGGGTGTCGCTGCCGTTGCTCATGACGATGCGGTCGCCGCGGGTGCACAGCCCCCAGCCCTCGCCGTCGTAGCGCGCCCGGCCGCGTTCGGCGAGGGTGGCGGGGTCGCGCGCGAACGCCACCTCGTTCTTCCAGGTGACCTGCCACACAGTCGGGCCCGCCCTGGTGACTCCCTCGCCGAAGTACTCGGCGGGCAGATCGGCACGGGCCGTCCGGTCGCCGCTGCCCAGGTCGGTCGTGCGGACATCGGAGCGGCCCTCGAGGCCGGTGCTCTCGTAGAGAATCCCGTCGCCGATTTCGAGGCCCTCGGTGAAGGCGGTGCGGTCGTGCGGGCGGCTCGCCACCACCTCCACCCGCAGCGACGGAGCCTGGTCGGTCTCGTTACAAGCGACCGCTCCGGTCGACACCGCTGCCAGCAGGATCAGTCCAGTCGCGGCCCACGGACGGCGTTTGCACTTCATACGGCAAAATGTAGGGGGTGAGCGCAGTATCTGTTTCGGAGTCCGGGGTGCGACCGATCCTCGCGGAGGCGGTCGGCTTGGCCCGGCGCGCGCTCGCGGAGCTGCAACCAACGGGTGTCGGTGACCATCTGGGCGTGTCGGCCGAGGACGACTGCGCGGCCACGCACCGCTTCGAGGCCACCCTGCCCGGATACCGCGGCTGGCAGTGGGCCGTGGTGGTGGCGGCGCCCCCGGAGGCCGACCACGCGACCGTCAGCGAGTCCGCCCTGCTGCCCGGTCCCGACGCGCTGGTCGCGCCGGACTTCGTGCCGTGGGACCGGCGGGTCCGGCCGGGCGATCTGGCCCCGGGCGACCTGCTGGCGCCCCGGCCCGATGATCCGCGGCTGGTGCCCGCCTACCTGGCGACCGGCGATCCGGTGGTCGACGAGGTCGCCGACGATATCGGCCTGGGCCGCAGCCAGGTGCTCAGCCGGGAGGGCCGGGCGGAGGCCGCGGAGCGCTGGTACTCCGAGTACGGACCCGAGGCCGAGATGGCCCGCGCCGCGCCGTCGACCTGCGGGCTGTGCGGGTTCTTCCTCCCGCTGGCCGGCTCGCTGCGCTCGGCCTTCGGCGTCTGCGGCAACGCCATGGGCGCCGACGGGCGTGTCGTGCACGCGGAATACGGCTGCGGCGCCCACTCCGACACGATCCTCCCCACCGGCGGCGGCTCCCCGATCTACGAGGCCTACGACGACGCCGCGGTCGAGGTGATTCCTCCCGAGGACCTGCGCGCGCCCGATTCGAGGCCCGCGGCCGACGATCCCGAGCCCGCCGCCGAGGATTCGGCCGTCCAGGACGATGCCGGGGCGGAAGCAACACCGCGCGCGGCCACTCGAGGTGATGTCGGCGCCCCGGCCGTGGCTGCCCCAGCGGCAGAGCGATCGGGCGAAGGCGAATCCGCGACAACCGCTGTGAGCGGTGCCGATACCGGCAAACCGGCCGATATCTCGTCCGGAACCGGTGCGGCCGTTGCCGAATCAGCTGGTGGCGAAGGGCCTGCTGCGGTGGTCGGTACGGGTGTGCCGGGCGACGGGGGCGAGACCGCATCGGGGGAGCGGGCGGGTGTGGCGTCGGGGACCGGTTCTGCTACTGCCGAATCCGCTGGTGCCGAAGGGGCCGGTGCGGGTGTGCCAGGCGAGGCCGGTGGGCAGGTAAGCGAGCCGTCGGAGCTCGAGGGTTCCCGGTCGACCGAGGCGGAAGTCGCTGCGTCGGGCGCCGCCGATACTGCGGTGGAATCTTCGACGGATGAATCTCCGGCAGCCGACAGCGGTGGCGCCGCTGCGCCGGGCGAGCAGGCCGGTGCGGGGTCGACGGCGGAAACAGGTGCCGCCGTTGCCTATTCCGCTGCTTTCGGAGAGCCGACCGGCAGGGGTGCGACGGTTGCGGACGATCGCCGAGTTGGCGAGCCGGCAGGACCGACGACCGCGCCGGCTGCCGAGACGGCTGCACCGGGTGCCGGGTTGGTCCCCGGGCCCGAACCACTTGGCGCCGCGTCGTCCGCCGGTGAGCCGGATGTTCCGGAGAAGTCGAATCTCGTTGCGGGCGAGGAGGGTCCGTCGGGGTCGGTCGGGACGAGTGCGGACACGGGCGCGGCGGAAGCGCCGGATCCTGCTGTGCTGCCCGATGGCGCGTCCACCGAATCGAGTCGGGCAGATGACGTTTCGGCCGGGTCGGCCGGGAGTGCTTCGGCGCCGATCGAGGATATGGCCGAGCCGGGCGCGGTGCGGGAGTTCGGCGCCGAGCCGGCCGGGCCGTCCGAGGTCGCCGTGCAGGGTGAGACGTCCGCCGCGCCTGCTGACGCCAGGGGAACCGGTGTGCGGGAGGGAGCAACCGTCGAACCTGCTGATGCCGGGAGAGCCGGTATGCGGGAGGAGGCAACCGCCGAGTCCGCCATCGAACGCGGGGAGGACCTCGCCGGGAACGCGTCGGCTGGTGTGCCGCAGGAGTTCGGTGCCGCTGATGTCTCGCACGGGTCGGCTCCGGCCGGTGCCGTCGGGGTCGGCGGGTGGGCCGAGACGGCCGAGTCCGCTGCTCGCGGTGGTGGTTCGGCCGTTGGGTCCGGGGCGGCGGGTGCGTCGCAGGAGTCCGGTGCCACCGTGGGAACGACGGGTTTCCGGGGCGGCGGGTTCGGTGTGGGCGCTGCCGATGGGTTGCAGGGGGAATCGGTCGTGTTCGATGCGGGGCACGGCGATTCCGGCGTTGAGCAGACAGCGTCCGGTGCGGAGGGCTTCATCGCCGACGTGCCCGAGACATCCTCGGCGGGTGAGGCCGATCCGACCGGTGCCATCGAGGCTGCGGATACGACTTCGGGTGATGCGGCCGGGGGAGCCGCCGTGGATACGGGAGCCGATGACGCGGACGGTCAGTACGGCGGGCGCACCCAGTACAGCGAAGGCTGGGCGGTGTCGGCGGTCCGGGTGCAGCAGCACGGCGAGTCCGGGGCGGCGGGGGAACGCTGAGCGGCGACGAGGTCGGCGCCGATCCGTTCGGGACGGCGGCGCTGCGCGCGAGTGTGCTGGCCGCTTGGCGGGATTCGCCGACCAGGCTGCGTGAGGATGCGGCCACGGAGGCCGATCTGGTCCGAGCCGGATATCGCGATCGGCTGCTGACCGAGCTGGCGCAGAATGCCGCCGACGCCGCCGCCAAGGCCGCGGTTCCCGGCCGGCTGGTGGCCAGGCTCGACGGCAGTACGCTGCGCATCGCCAATACTGGTGTGCCGCTGGATATTTCGGGTGTGCACGCGCTGACCGCGCTGCGCGTCTCGGCGAAGCCGGGCGCCGGATCGTCCGTCGGCCGGTTCGGGGTGGGCTTCACCGCCGTGCTCTCGGCCGGTGACGACATCGAGTTCCGTTCCACCGCGGGCTCGCTGCGCTTCTCGCGATCCGGCACCTGGGCGGAGTTGCGCGGCAACGGTATCGATATCCCGGGCGACGACGATTTCGTTCCGCCGGTACTGCGCCTGGCCTGGCCGATCGCGGAAGATCCGGCCGCGGGTTTCGACAGCGAGATCGTGGTCCGGCTGCGGGACGATGTCGATCCCGAGGCGCTGCTGACGGGCATGCGGGCGGAGGCGGCCGATCTGCTGCTCGAACTGCCCGCCCTGCGGGAGATCCGGATCGGCGACGACGAGCTCACCAGCGCCGTCTCGGAACTCGGCGACGGTGTGCAGGAGCTGCGAATCACCGGTCCGGATCGGGGCGAACACGTCTGGTGGCAGTTCTCGGCCGCCCGGGCCCGCTGGCTGCTCCCCGTCCGCTCGGGACGACCGCATCCGGTCGACCCGGACGTCTTGCGCGCACCCACCCGCTCCGACGAGGAACTGTCGCTGCCCGCGCTGGTGATCGCCGATATCGCGATGCAACCGGATCGCCGCCGCCTGCTGCCCGGCGCGAGGATCGCCGAACTGGCCACGGGCTACGCCGATTTCGCCGCCGCTCTGCCGCCCCGCGACCGACTGGTACTGGTGCCGTCACCCGGATTCGCCCGCAGCGAGACCGATGCGATCCTGCGCGAGGCCCTGATCGCCGAGCTGCGCACCGCATCGTGGCTGCCTGTGGTCGCCGCGGTGTCCTCCGGCGAGCGCACCGGCGCGGTCTCGGATGAGTTTGCCCCGGCATCATCGGGTGAGATCGACGCCGAGGCGTCCGGGAACGCCTCGCCGGGGCCGGTCGGGGACGCTGTGCGAGGCTCCCGAGGGTTCACTCCGGCCGAGCCGAAGGGGAACGACTCGTGGCCTGCGGAGCCGGGTGAAGACACGGAGGGAAGCTCGTGGACATTTGCCCCCGGGGAGTCGAGCGGGAGCGCCGTCCGGGACTTGGGGAAAAGCGCACGCAGACAACCGGGCACCGCGGCGTCTGCCCCCGCGCGGACACGTGAGCGCACCGCGGCGCCGCAGCGGGCGAGTGTATTCACCGGAATCACAGCCGAATTGGCGGAGCTGCTCGCGGATGTCGTCGGGCCGCTGGCGATTCCGGAACTGTCCGGCCGGTCCGCCGCAGACGTGCTGGCCGTGCTCGAGGTGCATCGGATCGGCCTGGCGCGCATAGCGGAACTCTCGATCGGCCTGGAACGCCCACTGCGGTGGTGGTATTCGCTCTACGACGCACTGGAGCCGTTCGTCGTCGACCCGCTGGCCGTCGAGGAACTGGGCGCGCTGGCCGTGCCGTTGGCCGACGGCCGCCTCGTCACCGGACCGCGCACGGTGGTCCTGGACGACGAACTGGCGGTGCCGATCCCGGTCCGGTGGGCACGCCTGGTGCATCCGGAGGCCGCGCACCCGCTGCTGGGACGGCTCGGTGCGCGCCGGATCACGGCCGGTGATCTGCTCGACGACCCGGCTCTGCGTGCCGAATTGGAGCATCAGCCCGGTGACCCCGACACCGTCGACGCCGTCCTGCGGCTGGCCGCGCAGCTGACCACGCCCGCCGATCCGGCGCTGCCGTCCTGGCTCGGCCTGCTCGAATTGCCGGACGACACCGGCGAATCGCTGCCCGCCGACGAACTGCTCCTGCCCGGGGCGCCGCTGGCGGGCGTGCTGGTGACCGATTCCCCGTTCGGCACGGTCGATTCCGCACTGGTCGACCGGTACGGCGCCGCGGCCCTGCGCGCCGTGGGCGTCGGCTGGGGCTTCACCGTTGTCGCCGAGGACGATCCGACCGGACCGGACGATCAGCTCGACGACGCGGAGCGGTGGTGGGAGAGCCTGCCGGAGGACCCGCCGGAGCTGACCGCCGTGCGCGACCTGGACCTCGTGGACGACGAGGCGTGGCCGGATGCGTTGCGGCTGTTGATGTCCGAACCCGCGACCCGGCACCTGCTCGCCGAGCGCGACGGCTACACCGCCTGGTGGCTGCGCCGGCACGCCCGTATCGACGGGACGCCGCTCGGCCTGTTCCGCGCCCCGGACGATCCGGTATTCGCCGATCTCCTTCCGGCGCCGACCGGTTTCGCACCCGGCGAACTCGACGCCCTGCGCGCGGTCCTGGCCGATCCGGACACCGTCACGCCGGAACTGGCGGCCGCGCTGCTGGACGGGCTCGCCGATCCCGCGAGAACTCCGTCGCCGGAGGCGATCGCGCAGGCCCACCGGCGGCTCGCGGCCGCCGCGGACCGGCTGGACCTCGACGAACTCGGCCTGCCCGAACGGGTGCGCGCGCTGTCGGGGGCGGTGATCGACCCCGGCGACGCGATGGTGCTGGACCGCCCGTGGTACGCCCTGGCCGTACCCCCGGATCGGCTGGTGGCCGGCGATATCGATACCGCGGGCGCACTGGCGACCCTGCTCGATCTGCCGCTGGTGTCGGAGGCCGTCGTCGCCGAGGTGCTCGGCACCGGCACGGTGACCAGCTGGACCGACGCTCCACTCGGCGTCGCGGTGCGCCTGCAGTTCGGTTCGCCGCCGCCGGACGGCCCGCTGGTGCTGCACGACCGTCTTCGGGTCCGGCTCTCCGGTGACTACGAGGCCACCCTCGAGGTGCCCTGGTGGCGCGACGGAACCACGACCCACATCCAGCTGTTTCCGCCGCCGGCCCAACGCTGACACTCGCGGGGGAGCGCGACCGTCACACGGCGTAGGTGATGATCATTTCCGCGAGGACGTCGAGCTGCCCGCGCACCGCGGCGCTGTCGTTGTCCACCAGCCAGCGCAGCACGATGCCGTCGATCTGGGAGAGGGTGAAGCGGCTCAGGGTCTGCACCGGGACGCGCCATTCGGTCCCCGTGGCATCGCGGGCGTGCTCGAGGACATCGGCGACCGTGGAATCGTTGAACGCGTACTGCTCACGCGCGATAGCGAGTTTCGCCGGTGTCTGTTCACTTTCGCGCAGCGCGTATGTCGTCGTCTCGTACGTCAACAACTGCCGTTCGGGTGTCGCTTCGATGTTCAACCACAGTAGTTCGAGGCTCGCTCGTACCAAATTTTGAAGCGATTCTTTTCCACTTCCGACGCCTTGCCATACCGTTTCGTTGGTTTCCACGGAATCGCGTAATTCCATGGACAACGCCTTGACCAACTCGGTCATCAAGGCGTCCTTGTTTTCGAAACAGTAATGCACCACACCGAGCGAAACACCGGCTGCCTGTGCCACATCGCGCGTGGTCACCCCGGCCACGCCTTTCTTTTCGGCTAGGCCGATAGCCGCCTCGATAAGGTGGGCTCGTCGTTCTTCGACGCTCAATCGGGAGGACACTCCACGCAGTTAAGCGGTAATCAGGCGATCAGTCAATTCGCGCGCACAGAAAGTCGTCCGTGGCGCGCGATCGGAGGCGGGATGATTCCTTCTTACAGACCCGTTTGGGCGCCCTTGTCGCCGCGTCGCGCACCCCGGCGCTGGATCAGGAAGATGGCGTATCCGAGTAGTCCGACGGCCAAACCCATCAGGCCGATCGGCCGGGCGTCGGCCCAGCTGTCGTCGATCCACACCAGCACGGTCGCGATCGCCCACAGCGCCGTCCCCACCGCCAGTACCGGCCGCGGATCGGTCAGCCGCGGCGGAATTTGGGGCACATTCCGTGTCACGATGTCCACCTTACGGCCTGAACGGACGATTCCCCCGGGGCGCGTCCCGTATCGTTTGGCTCTGTGACAACGCCTTCCGACATTCGCGCGCTGGCCGCCGAGCTCTCCCTGGCAGTCGTGCGCCTGACGCGGCATCTGCGCGGCCGGCGTGTCGACGCTCAGATATCGCTGACCCAGCTGTCGGCGCTTGCGACGCTCAAGCGCGAAGGTGATATGACGCCCGGTGCGCTGGCGGCCAAGGAGCGGGTGCAGCCGCCGTCGATGACGCGGGTGATCGCCTCGCTCGCGGAACTGCAACTGGTGGAACGCAATCCCCACCCCACCGACGGCCGCCAGATCATCGTCTCGCTGTCGGAGGCCGGGCGGGCGCTGGTTCAGGACGAGAACAATGCCCGCGAGGCGTGGATGACCGAGCAGTTGTCCGGGCTGACACCCGAGCAGCTGAAGATTCTCGACGATGCCGTGGACATCATGAAACAGATTGTGGCCGAATCGGAATAATGCTCAGCGAGCGAAAGCCCCGTCGCTGGGCACGATTTCGCGGCCGAGTGGCATCAGCGACACGGGGATGAGCTTCAGGTTGGCCCAGCCGAACGGGATCCCGATGATCGAGACGAACAGCGGGATGCTGGTGAACAGGTGTCCCAGCGCCAGCCACCAGCCGGCCACGATGAACCAGATGACATTGCCGACCACGGACGGCACCCCCGCGTCGGGCCGTGCCACCACCTCGCGCCCGAACGGCCACAGCACGTACGCGGCGATGCGGAACGAGGCGATCCCGAACGGGATGGTGACGATCAGAATGCAGCAGATGATGCCCGCCAGCAGGTAGCCCACCGCCATCCAGAAGCCGGCGAATACCAGCCACAGCACATTCAGGACGAACCGGAGCAGGGTCACCACTCCAGGATGCCAGCCGCCGGGACACCGGGCCACCGTGGTCGACGTGGTCGCCGGCACCCGCTCGGAAGAGCTCGGCGCGCACCCGCTCAGAAGAACCAGCCGAGGGCCGGGGCCCGGTCGGCGCCGAAGGCCGTGTCGAAGGCGCGCAGGTGCGCGTGATCCTTGGCCCGCAGGCGGTTCGCCGCGGCGAACACCCGGGCGCGGTGGGCGCCGAGGTACAGGCTGCCGAGCACGTCGATGCCGAGTTCGATATCGGCCTCGCGGGTGGTGGGCGCGCAGTCCGCCACGCCGTCGCGCACGCGCAGCGCGAAGGTGCCGCCGGCATTCCGGAACGGGTCGTGCACGCCGAGCGCCACGTCCAGATCTCCCTGGTACCCGCGGGCCGACAGGGCGGCGGGGACATCCATCACCCGGGCCCACAGCTGGTCGTAGCGCGCGGTCGTGCGAGCCAGGCGGGGATCGGTGAGCAGGTAGGGGAGCGGGTCGTCGTCGCCGATCGGGGCCTCCACGGTGTTCACCAGATCCAGGCCCAGCAGCACTCGCCACAGCGCGGCGTGGGCGTCGGGGGTGACCGCACGCAGCTCCGCTACCTCGGCGGTGAGACCGGTTTCGGTGTGGCGGCAGTTGTAGAGCGCGTAACCGTCGGGATGGATGAGGGCGAACAGTCCGTCGTCGCCCCGGAACTGGGACAGCCAGATCTTCCACGCCGGTTCCGGTCGCACCTGGGCGCCGGGTGTCACGCGGCGCCAGCGGTCGTAGAGCTCCGGCAGCAGGGGGATCGCGTGCTCCAGCCGGATCAGCTCGACGCCGCCGGGATCCGGTGTGGTGGGCCGGAATTCGGCGAAGCGCCGATCGATCGTCACCTGGCTCCCCAGTACGGCCGGGCCGTATCCGAACCGCCCGTAGATGGTGCCCGCGCTCGCGGTGAAGATGGTCAGCGGGAGTCGCGCCGCCTCGGTGCGCCGATGCAGCTCGGTGTACATCGCGCGCAGGATGCCGCGCCGCCGGTGGGTGGGCGCGACCGCCACCGCGGCGACGCCGCTCGCCTCGACGGTGCGCTCGCCCGGCACCGTCAGCGTCATCGTCCGGTCCTGGGTGTGGCCGACGACGCGGCCGGCCTCGACGGCCAGGATGACCCGGTCGAGCGGGAAGAGCTTCGGCCCCTGCTCGAGCCGGACGGGATCGACATCCGGTGGTCCGCCGAAGGCGGTGGCCAGTAGCAGCCGGGCAGCCGGAACGTCCGCCTCGGTCGCCGCCCGCAGCGTGATGTCGGATGCAGTCGCCATGGTCCGACGATGGCACGGTGCGTGGCCCGGCGCACGCGAATTACGCGCGGGCGTCGGCACGGCCGGCATCCGGGCGCGGAGTGGCCCGACGACGTTGTCGTACGTGGCCTCGTTGCCCGTACCGGCCACTCCGCGCATCCGGATAACGCACCGGCCCGCACCGGTGACCTGTCCGATCTGCCGTCCCCGCCTTGGCAGCTCGGCGCGATGCGGGCCGGGCGCCGCACGACCTCTGCCGTGCTGCTTCTACTGTGCGAGTTCCTGCTTCGCGTCGGCTTAACAACTGCTTGTCGGTCGGAAACCATTGGGCGGCAAGTTATTACGCACATGCCGGGTGTACCGGCATTCGCCCGGACCCGATCGGAGGTCGACGGGTCCGCTGTTCCGGAGGTACGCGGTGAGCCTGGCGCCTCGGGGCGGCTCGATCGATGCGGCCTCCCCGGATATCGTGCCGGCTTCGCTGGTGGCCACGGCGATCGAGCTACTCGGCGGTGCGCTCGGCCGTGGTCCGCACAGTGCCCGGCGAACCGGGAGTACCGGGCGGAGAACACCATCCAGCCCGGTTTCCCGGCGGCCGACGGGCGGTACCGACGGGCGGCGGTGCGTCATCGATTGCTTTGCATGCACGTCGTCCCGTTGCGGGGCTGTCCGGCCGCCGCCGGCGGTTCGACCGCGTCGCTCTCGGTGCTCGTGCCCGTATCGGCGAGTTCCGACCGGGCGGACAGGCGCAGGAACTCGGTCGCCACGGCCGTCAGGGCCGGAGTGGCATGGCGGACCGCCGTTGTCAGCCGGCTGCCGCGGTACAGCAGGCCCGGGTCGCGGTCGGCGGTATCCCATTCGGCGGCATCCTCCTCGATGCGGTGCCGCCACAGCAGGGGCGCACGCTGCTCGGATATCCACGTGGACAGGCGATCCCAGCCGAGCAGGGTGTCGTGCACCAGAGCGGCGTGCTTGTAGTCGACGGTGATCAGCCGTGCCCGCACGAGGGTGTCGATGAGTGCCCGGCCGGTGGCGTTCTGCGTGGCGATGCGCCGCAGTTCGCCGACCGGCAGCCGCCGGCGGGTGATGCCGCCGTCGCGGTGCACGGTGACCAGCGCGAGCAGCAGTTGCCGGGCATCGGTCCGCTCGTCGGACGACAGCTCGCGCCATGCCTGCTCGGCGAGGGTGCGGGCCGTGCGCTCCAGGCCGCCGATGCGCCGGTAGTCGGCGACGCCCAGCCGATCGTCGGTGTGCCGCGCCCACATCGAGGACAGCGTGGCGTGCAGGACCGGGAGCACGCCCGGATCGGCATGCTGCCGGTCGAGACAGTATCGAGGCGTTTCCAGCGCGGTGAGCAGAAGTTCGACGACGCCCTGGTCGACCGTCACGCCGCGGGTCCGCGGTGGGCCGACGATCGTCGCGGTGAGTTCCTGGCGGGTCATGGGATTCAGCGTGAAACTGTTGTGCCGGATCGCGTGCGCCAGCCAGGCATACTGCGCGCATTCGGCGAGATGATCGGACCGCACCGAGACGATGACCGACCCGGCGGTGCACAGCTGCTGCAACGAGGTCAGAAAGTACTCCCGCACAACGGATTCCACGCCGGGGGCGAACAGCGACTCGAACTGGTCGATGACGATCAGCGGACGCCGGCCCTCCCGGCCGCCGAATGCCGCCGTCCTCTCGCGGATGCGGCTCATCGTCCGGAGCGGGTCCGGGCCGGGCGTCATCGTCATGACCGCCCACCGTTCGGTCTCCACGTTCAGTACCGGCAGGACACCGGCCCGCAGCAGGGACGACTTGCCGACCCCGGAGGCGCCGGTCAGCACGACCACATCACTCGCGCGGTGCGGGCTGGCCGATGCCCGCACCAACTCCAGCAGCGCGGCGAGCGCCCGCTGCCGGCCGAAGAAGATTCCTTCGTGCTCCGCGGAATACGGGCCCTCGGCCGGGTAGAGCTGCGTCGCCGGTGCGGCGGTCCGGTCGGGCGGTGCGGTGCGGGCCGCCGACCACAGCGAACGCCACTCCCGCAGATTCATCGCCCGGCTGGGCATTCCGGACCTGCGGCGGGCCCGGGCGGCCAGCACGTGCAGCACGGGGACCAGCGAGTCGAACTTCGCCGGCACATTGCGGCCGCTCATCCAGTCGCTGATGCGCTGCGCGGAGGCCAGCGCCGAACGGCCCGCGCCGCCGGCGTCCGCCACCCGCTGCTGCGCCAGCATCGCGACGTTGCGCAAGGAGGGTGCCCCGGCCGCGCGATGCAGGGCGGCGAGCCGGCGCGCGAACTCCTGACGCGCGGAGCTCTCGTGGACAAGGACGGTTGCCGACTTCATGTGCTCCCCCGGTACAGCTTTTCCAGGACCGGCCGCCCCCCGGGACGACCGATCGATTGCTCTCTATGCCCCGATTGGACGGCCCGGATCCCGGTTCGGTTCCACGGGCGCCGTTATTTTTTCGCCCGGCGGGCCCCGTGATACGACGAAACCCGCCTCCGGAAGTCCGGAAGCGGGTTTCTGGCGGCTGTTTTCAGCGGCCGTCGATGCCGTCGTAGTTGCGCTCGCCGTAGCCGGTGTAGATCTGGCGCGGGCGGCCGATCTTGATCGGCTCGGTGTGCAGCTCCCGCCAGTGCGCGATCCAGCCGGGCAGCCGGCCCATCGCGAACAGGACGGTGAACATGCGGGTGGGGAAGCCCATCGCGCGGTAGATGACGCCGGTGTAGAAGTCGACGTTCGGGTACAGGCGGCGCTCGATGAAGTAGTCGTCGGACAGCGCGGCGTCCTCGAGCGATTTGGCGATGTCGAGCAGCGGGTCCTGCACGCCGAGCTTGCCGAGGATCTGGTCGGCGGTCTTCTTGACGAGGGTGGCGCGCGGGTCGAAATTGCGGTAGACGCGGTGCCCGAAGCCCATCAGCTTCACCCCGTCTTCCTTGTTCTTGACCTTGCGGACGAACTCCTTGACCGCGTCGTCGATCGAGCCGGATCCCGCGCTGTCCTTGATGCCGTCGAGCATCTCCAGCACGGCCTGGTTGGCGCCGCCGTGCAGCGGGCCCCACAGCGCGTTGATGCCGCCGGACACCGAGGTGAACAGGTTGGCGTCGGACGAACCGACCAGGCGCACGGTCGAGGTGGAGCAGTTCTGCTCGTGGTCGGCGTGCAGGATCAGCAACAGGTCCAGCGCGGCGGCGACCTCGGGATCGACCTCGTAGGGCTCGGCCGGGAAGCCGAAGGTCATCCGCAGGAAGTTCTCCACCAGCGACAGCGAGTTGTCCGGGTAGAGGAACGGCTGGCCCACCGACTTCTTGTACGAGTACGCCGCGATGGTCGGCAGCTTGGCCAGCAGCCGGATGGTGGACAGCTCGACCTGCTCCGGGTCGCGCGGGTCCAGCGAATCCTGGTAGTAGGCCGACAGCGCGTTCACCGCCGACGACAGCACCGGCATCGGGTGCGCGTTGCGCGGGAAGCCGTCGAAGAAGCGCTTGAGGTCCTCGTGCAGCAGGGTGTGCCGGCGGATCCGGTCGGTGAAGTCGTCGAGCTGCGCCTGGGTCGGCAGCTCGCCGTAGATGAGCAGGTAGCTGACCTCGATGAAGTTCGAGCTCGCGGCCAGCTGTTCGATCGGGTATCCGCGGTAGCGGAGGATGCCGGCCTCGCCGTCGATGTAGGTGATCGACGACTTGGTGGGGGCGGTGTTCATGAAACCGGGGTCGTAGGTGACGTATCCGGTGCTGGCCAGCAGCTTGCCCAGGTCGATCCCGTCGTTGCCCTCGGCGGCCTTGCTGACCGTCATGGCGTATTCGCCACCGGGATAGGACAGGACCGGCTTGGCGTCGTCGTCGACACCGGTGCTGTTGTCAGGGCGTACAGCGATGTTCTCAGCGGGCACGGAAGGATCCCTCTCAGGCTAGAACCGAAGGCACCGGCGCGGTCGGCGTCCGATGCGCCTCTCTCAACGCTAGCCGCTGGGCGATGTACGTGATCAGCGAGGGTGGCCGTTAACTACCTCACGGTCACCTCCGATCGAGGTGAGCCGGACCGGTGGGTCGTGGTATTGGTGCGGCGGCCGACGGCGGGGCCGGGCGGTGTGGTCCGCCGCGGGATCGATCACCGCAGGCCGGGCGGTCCGTTTTACGGCATCGGGACCTCGGCGGGCGCGCGGGCGACCCGGTAGCGCACGAATGCCGGAAACGCCGCCGCGGCGATCACGACCCCGATCACCACCAGGACTCCACCGCCCGCCGCGGCCACCGTCGTACCCAGGGCCGCGGCGGCAAAACCATGGGAAACATCACCGATGCGCGGGCCGCCCGCCACCACCACGACGAACACCCCCTGCAGCCGGCCGCGCATCTCGTCGGTGGCGACCTGCTGCAGCATGGTGGTCCGCAGCGCGGCCGAGAACATGTCCACCGCACCGCCGAAGGCCAAGCAGGCCAGGGCGATCCACAGCCCCAGCCGGACGGCCGGGCCGTGCCCGGTGGCGCCGACGGCGATCCCGAATCCGACCATCGCCAGGCCCCACAGGGCGATACACACGACGACGGCCAGCCCCTGCCGGCGGACCTGGCTCAGCCAGCCGGAGAACACCCCGCCCGCCACCGCCCCGGCCGAGATCGCCGCGAACAGCAGGCCGAGCGCGACGCCGCCCTCCGCCGGATCGCCGAAGCTGTCCCGGGCGATCTGCGGGAACAACGCCCGGGGCATGCCGAACACCATCGCGATGATGTCGACGGCGAAGGATGCGAGCAGGATTCGCTGCGTCGCCAGATAGGCGAAGCCCTCGATCACGACCCGCGGCCCGGCCCGGCGGGGCGCACCGGTCGGCGGGACCGACGGCAACCGCCACACTGCCCACAGCGTTGCCAGCAACGCGATCGAGTCCAGCAGATACAGCGTCGGCAGCCCGGTCAGCGGGATCAGCGATCCGGCCAGCACCGGCCCGGCGATGGCGCCGAACTGCGTCACCGTCATGTTCAGCGAGTTGGCCGCGGGCAGCAGTTCGTTCGGCAGCAGCCGGGGAAAGATCGCCGACCGGGTGGGCTGGTTCACCGCGAAGAACGCCTGCTGAATCGCGAACAGCACCAGGACGATCCACACGTTGTTCAGCCCGGCGGCGGCCTGCGCCCAGAACGCGACGGAGGTGAGTCCGGTACCGGCGCTGGTGATCAGCAGCAGCTTGCGCCGGTCCATCACGTCGGCCAGCGCGCCGCCCCACAGGCCGAACACGATCAGCGGGACCAGCCCGAACACCCCGGCCAGGCCGACATAGCCGGAGCTGCCGGTGATCTGGAAGATCTGCTGCGGCACGGCCACCACCGACAGCTGCGCGCCGATCACCGTGACGATGCCCGTGGTCCACAGCCGGCGGTAGTCGGTATCGCGGAGCGGCGCGGTGTCCGCGAGGAGCTTCACCGGCGGAAGGGTAGCGGGTCGATCGGGCGCATGGTCACCGATTTTCGGCGGGTCATCCCATGATTACAAGGCGGGTGTTCAGGGCTGGAGTCGCTCGATCTTCATGGCCGAGGCATCCGTATTGCCGGCCTCCAGCAGCACCCGGATCCGGTTGTGCAGCCGGCTGCGCCGCCCCTGCCAGAACTCGACCTGTTCGGGCCGCAGGAGATATCCGCCCCAGTTCGCCGGGACCGGAACCTGTTCCACGCCCTCGAAGCGGGCCGTGACGTCCGCCAGTGCCCGGTCCAGTTCGGTGCGCGAGGCGATCGGCCGGGACTGCTGCGAGGCCCAGGCGCCCAGCTGCGAATTGCGCGGCCGCGACCGCCAGTAGACCGAGGTCACCTCGGACGGCACCGGTGCGACCGGCCCGCGCAGCGTGACCTGCCGGCCCAGCGCGGGCCAGGTGAAGGTGATCGAACCGTAGGGAACCGCCGAGAGCTGATCGCCCTTGGCGGAGTCGTAATTGGTGTAGAAAGTCACACCCTCGCCCGACAGTCCCTTGCACAGTACGGTGCGCGAGGCCGGCCGCGGGCCCGCATCGGTGCGTTCCACGGTGGCCAGCACCATGGCGTTCGGCTCGGCGATGCCCGCGCGCGTAGCCTGTTCGATCCAGATGCGCAGCAGCGGTTCCCAGCCTTCGACCAGCCATGATTCGTCCAGATCCGGGTCGCCGCCGTACTCCGCCCGCATCGCCGCGATGTCCAGTTGCGCCCGCATCGCCGGACCGATCCGGACGGCCTCGGGCTGCTCCGTCACCCCAGGTGAATTCTGCTCGTCGCGCATGGGCCAGACGTTACTCCGGGGTAGAGGAGGGACTAAGGTTCTCACTGATCGACGCGTGTCCGGCCTGCGCAATCGCGTGCGGCCGGCGGGCGCCGCATCGGACCCGGCGGGAGTTGTCGAGCCCATAGCGGGAACCGCGTGCGGACACGCAGGGCTTGCGCTGGCGCCGGATCGACTACGCGTGGCCGCCCACGGATCGTGCGGCTCGAATGGCAAGGAGAGTCACAACATGACTACCAGCGCTGCGGCCGGCCCGGCCGTACCCCCCGATTTCGTCAGCGGCCTGGAAGGTGTGGTGGCTTTCACCACCGATATCGCCGAACCCGACAAGGACGGCGGCGCGCTGCGCTACCGCGGCGTCGACATCCAGGATCTGGTGACGAACCGGGTGACCTTCGGCGACGTCTGGGCGCTGCTGGTCGACAGCGAATTCGGGCGCGGCCTGCCGCCGGCCGAACCGTTCCCGCTGCCGGTGCACACCGGCGACGTCCGGGTGGACGTGCAGGCCGGCCTGGCCATGCTCGCCCCGATCTGGGGTTACCAACCCCTGCTGGACATCGACGACGACACCGCGCGGGAGAATCTGGCCCGCGCCTCGGTGATGGCGCTGTCGTATGTGGCGCAGTCCGCCCGCGGCATCTACCATCCCGCGGTGCCGCAGAAGAAGATCGACGAGTGCGACACGATCACCGAGCGGTTCATGGTCCGCTGGCAGGGTGATCCGGACCCGCGGCACATCGAGGCCATCGACGCCTACTGGGTCTCGGCCGCCGAGCACGGCATGAACGCCTCCACCTTCACCGCCCGCGTCATCGCCTCCACCGGCGCCGACGTCGCGGCCTGCCTGTCCGGCGCGATCGGCGCCATGTCCGGGCCGCTGCACGGCGGCGCCCCGGCGCGGGTGCTGCCCATGATCGAACAGGTCGAGAAGTCCGGCGACGCACGGGCTCTGGTGAAGGGCATCCTGGACCGCAAGGAGAAGCTGATGGGCTTCGGTCACCGGGTCTACCGCGCCGAGGACCCGCGCGCCCGGGTGCTGCGTGCGACCGCCCAGCGGCTCGACGCCCCGCGCTTCGAGGTGGCCGCCGCGCTGGAACAGGCCGCGCTCGCCGAACTGCGCGAGCGGCGCCCCGACCGTGCCATCGAGACCAACGTCGAGTTCTGGGCGGCGGTGATCCTGGACTTCGCCGAGGTTCCGGCGCACATGATGCCCGCCATGTTCACCTGCGGCCGCACGGCCGGCTGGTGCGCGCACATCCTGGAGCAGAAGCGGCTGGGCAAGCTGGTTCGCCCGGCGGCCATCTACACCGGCCCGGAGCCCCGCGCGGCGGCATCGGTCACCGGGTGGGAGAGCGTGGTCCGCAAGTAGATCCGGGGCGAACGGCGGATATCCGCGCGCGGGTGTCCTCGCGTCAGATCTCCGCCGACGCCTGCCAGTCCACCGCGACGGACTCCCCCCGATCGACGGTGAAGAAGGCGACCTCCAGATGCCTTCCGAGATCGACCAGTTGGAGGGCCGTCAGCGGGACCGGCTGCACGATCCGCACCCGCCACGGCCGCGGTTCGTCCCAGGCCCGCAACTCCATGTCCAGCCGCAGCAGCGGATTGTCGCGATCGCTGTAGTCGGCGGCGACGGGCGTCGTGGTGAGCACGGTCGCGTCGGCGCGTCGGCCGTCGGCCAGGATCTTCGCGATGCTGACCCTGGTCGCCTCCGCCGGGCCGGGCGCGTACAGCACCATCCGTTCGTGGTCGCCCGGGTCTACCCGGCAGCCGACCACGTCGCCGGGCCGCATCAGTTCCAGGTCGGCGTCGCCGACCCACTGCCGCACGCGGGTCTCGTACGGCGGCAGGCCCTCCGCCCGCACCCGCACCCAGAAGTGGTACCCGGGCTCGGTGCGGCGCGGCCGGACGCCGAGGACCGTGGCGGTACCGGGCAGGCCGCGCAGGAGTAGTTCGCGCCGGGCACCGGCGGACAGCGCGCCGCGGCGGAACACGATTCCGTGCGATTCGAGCCGCGCGGACAGCCGCTGCCGCAGCCCCCGTCGACGCCGCGGCGAGGCGTCCTGGCCGGAACGACCGGCCGGCCGTGCGGATTCCGCGAGCGCACTCGCGGCCGGATCCCGTCCGCCCGCGGTCGCGCGGGCGGATTCGGACCGGTATGTACCGCCGCTCATGGCCCTACCGTAACCGGCCGGTGGCGCAGGCCACGGCAATACGAACGTCCGGATTACGGGCGCCGCCGAGGCATCCGGGCCGGGTGCCCCACCCGCCCTCCGGACCGGGTGGGCCTTTAGGCTGGTGGCCATGACCGCTGCGTTCCCGACCATCCCCGACGATCTGAAGCCCGCCGACGGACGGTTCGGCTGCGGCCCCTCGAAGGTCCGCCCCGAGCAACTGCGCTCCCTCGCCGAGGTCGGCGCCTCGGTGATGGGCACCAGCCACCGGCAGAAGCCGGTCAAGGACGTGGTGGCCCGCGTGCGTTCCGGGCTGCGCGAATTGTTCTC
This sequence comes from Nocardia sp. BMG51109, assembly GCF_000526215.1. NCBI lineage: Bacteria > Bacillati > Actinomycetota > Actinomycetes > Mycobacteriales > Nocardiaceae > Nocardia > Nocardia sp. BMG51109. The sequence continues at coordinate 1,446,118 of NZ_JAFQ01000004.1, read as the reverse complement.
GCTCCCGGACGGTTACGAGGTCGTGCTCGGCGTCGGCGGCACCACCGCGTTCTGGGACGCGGCCGCGTTCGGCCTGATCCGGGAGCGCTCGCTGCACCTGACCTACGGCGAATTCAGCTCGAAGTTCGCCACCGTGGCGAAGAAGAACCCCTTCGTCGGCGATCCGATCGTCGTCTCCGCCGATCCGGGCACGGCCCCGGAGCCGGCCTCGGATCCTGCGGCCGACCTGATCGCCTGGGCACACAACGAAACCTCTACCGGCGTGGCCGTTCCGGTGCAGCGCCCGGCCGGCTCGGACAACGCGCTGATCGCCATCGATGCCACCTCGGGCGCGGGCGGCCTGCCGGTGACGATCACCGACGCCGACGTCTACTACTTCGCGCCGCAGAAGTGCTTTGCCGCCGACGGCGGGCTGTGGATCGCGCTGATGAGCCCCAAGGCCCTGGAACGCGTTGCGGAGATCGAGGATTCGGGCCGGTACACCCCGGAGTTCCTGTCGCTGCCGATCGCGGTCGACAACAGCGGCAAGGATCAGACCTACAACACCCCGGCGCTGGCGACCCTGCTGCTGCTCGCCGATCAGATCGAGTGGATGAACGGCAACGGCGGCCTGGACTGGACCGTCAAGCGCACCCTGGACTCCTCCTCGCGGCTGTACTCGTGGGCCGAGTCGAGCGAGTTCGCGACGCCGTTCGTCGCCGATCCGGCGCACCGCTCGCAGGTCGTCGGCACCGTCGACTTCGCCGATGCGGTGGATGCCGCCCAGGTCGCGAAGGTCCTGCGCGCCAACGGAATCGTCGACACCGAGCCGTACCGCAAGCTGGGCCGCAACCAGCTGCGCATCGGCATGTTCCCGGCCATCGACCCCGAGGACGTGTCGCAGCTGACCCGTTGCGTCGACTGGGTGGTGCAGGAGATCTCGAAGTAGCACACTGAACGCGGCGAATAGAGAACCATAGCGCGCGCGGGAGTCTCGCCACAGATTTCCGCGCGCGTGTCTTGCCACATGAATCTCAGAAGTGCACTACTGTTCCAGAACGTGGGCGGTGTTCGATGTGGCCAGAGCGGGGCCCCTGCGGGGTTTCGCAAGCTGCCGCCGGGGCCTGACCGCTCAGGCCGTGTCGCGAGCTGGTTAGGCGCAGCTGTGTTCGACGCAGCGATAAGGAGGTAACGGTGCGTGAACTTCGAGTGATCGGATTGACGCCCGATTCCGCGCACATCGTGTGTGTCGACCCAGAGACCGGCGTGAAGTACCGGCTCGCCGCCGACGAGAAGCTGCGGGCCGCCGCCCGCGGAGATCTTGCCCGATTCGGCCAGATAGAGATCGAAACGGAAGCTACTATGCGTCCTCGCGATATCCAGGCCCGTATCCGTGCCGGTGCCTCCGTGGAACAGGTCACCGAGGAGTCGGGTATGCCGACGTCCCGGGTGGAGCGCTTCGCCTACCCCGTGCTGTTGGAGCGCGCCCGCGCCGCCGAGCTGGCCCAGCGCGCCCACCCGGTCCGCAAGGACGGACCCGCCGTGGAGACCCTGATCGACGTCGTATCCGCCGCGTTCGCCGAGCGCGGCCACAACATCGACATCGCCGAGTGGGATGCCTGGAAGGACGAGAAGGGCTACTGGGTGACCCAACTGCAGTGGCAGGCGGGTCGTTCGGTGATCGCGGCGCACTGGCGCTTCCAGCCCGACGCGCACGGCGGTTCGGTCACCCCGCTCGACGATCCGGCCACCGACCTGATCGATCCCGATTTCGGCCGGGCGCTGCGCGGTCTGGCGACGATACTGCCGGAATCCGCGGCCGAGCCCGCCCCGGTCGAGCAGGCCCCGGTCGAGGAGCCGGCCCCCGCGCTCGCCGCACCGGAGCCCGCGCAGATCGCCGATGAGCAGGACGAGCCGGAGTACATCGAACAGCGCCCTGCGGTGGGCGGCAGCGCTCCGGTCCCGGCGAAGGGCGCGCCGACGCAGCCCGCGCAACAGAAGAACGCTCCCGCCCCGACCCCGCCCGCCGGCACGGGCACAGGCACCGCCACGGCCGCGCCCGCCGCGAATTCGCCTGCCACGCCGCCACCCCCGGCGCCGGCGAGCGAACCGGCTCCCGCTGCCCCGGCGGCTCCCGCCGCCCCTGCCGCTCCGGCGGCCGGCACTCCGGCGGATCGGTCGGCGCAGTCCGGAAACTCGGGCAAGTCCGGCACCGCGAAGCCGGCCGCGCAGAAGTCGAGCCGCTCCAAGCGCGGCGGGAAGGCGCCGATGCCGTCCTGGGAGGACGTGCTGCTAGGCGTGCGCAGCTCCGGCCACTAGGCGCCCACCCGGAGCGGATCGCTTCCCCTACTGGGGCAGCCGGTCGGTCGTTGCCCGTCGTTGGTGCGGGCGCCTGTCGTTGGTGCGGACCTCTCTCCGCCAACGAGACCGCGGGCACCGGGTTGGTGCCCGCGGCGGTATCGGCCGGCTCACCGCACTCACGGAGGGCGTGCGGTGGCCCGTCGTCATTGCTCGGAGACGTTCAGCAGATCGATGATGAAGACCAGGGTCTTGCCTGACAGCTGGTGCCCCGCGCCCTCGGGGCCGTAGGCGAGTTCGGGCGGGATGACGAGCTGGCGGCGGCCGCCGACCTTCATGCCCGGAATGCCGTCCTGCCAGCCCTGGATCAGGCCGCGCAGCGGGAACGTGAGGGATTCGCCGCGGTTCCAGGAGGAGTCGAATTCCTCACCCGTGTCGTATTCGACGCCCACATAGTGCACCTCGACCGTGGCGCCCGGCACGGCTTCGGGGCCATCGCCGATGACGATGTCTTTGACGACCAGTTCAGTGGGCGCGGGGCCTTCCGGGAACTCGACTTCCGGCTTGGTCATGCATCCTCTTCCGTTCGATGGGTAAGCCGCCACACAGTGTTCACCATAGTGGCCACGCTGAAACCAGCCGGGTCCCGCCGTGTCGCGAGGTCGGGGCTTCCGGCGATGTGCGGGAGCCGGGCCCGAACGGTGGCATGAAGCCGCGGCCCAGCTTGTCGCGGCCGGGCTCGGCGGCATCGTATGGCCGTTCGGGGCGGTGTCATGCGGCCGTTCGGCAGTGTCATACGACCGGTTGGGCAGTGTCATGCGGTCGAGCTGGACGGTGTCATACGGCTGCCCAGCGGTGTCGGGTCCCGCGGTGTCGCAAGCCTGCCCGGCCGGTGACCGAGGCGGGCAGGGCAAGATGGACGCCCGTGGCCGTAGTGATCGACGTCGACGACCCGGCCGATCCCCGGGTCGCCGATTTCCGCGACCTGAATTCCGCGGATCGGCGCCCGGACCTGCCGGGCGGCAAGGGTTTGGTGATCGCGGAGGGCGTGGTCGTGGTGCAGCGCATGCTGGCCTCGCGGTTCGCCCCGTTCGCGCTGTTCGGCGTGGGGCGCCGACACGAGGCGCTGGCCGGCGACCTTGCCGGCGTGGACGTTCCGTACTACCGGGCCAGTGCGCAGGTGATGGCCGCGGTGGTGGGTTTTCACCTCAATCGCGGCGTGCTGGCCGCGGCCCGCCGCCCGGCCGAGCTGTCGGTGGACGAGGTGCTCGCCGGTGCCCGCACGGTGGCGGTGCTGGAGGGCGTCAACGATCACGAGAACATCGGCTCGATCTTCCGGAACGCGGCCGGGCTGGGCGCCGACGCGATACTGTTCGGCGACCGCTGCGCCGACCCGCTGTACCGGCGTGCCGTGCGCGTGTCGATGGGGCATGTGCTGCGGGTGCCGTTCGCGCATCTGCCGAGTTGGCCCGACGGCCTGCACGGGCTGCGCGCCAAGGGCTTCCGGATCATTGCGCTGACCCCCGACGGCGCGGCGGCGAACCTGGCCGCCGCCATGACCGAGGACCGGGTGGCGCTGTTGCTCGGTGCCGAGGGCCCCGGCCTGACCGCGGATGCGCTGCGCGCGGCCGACCTGCGCGCCCGCATTCCGATGGCGCCGGGAACCGACTCGCTGAACGTGGCCACCGCCGCGGCGATGGCCTTCTACGAAAGGGTGCGCACCTCATGAACCGGCCGTACGGGGCCCGACCGGATCCCGGTCCGGAACCGACACCGTGGGCGGCGGGCCTGGCCGTCGCCACCCTCGTCGCGGTGCTCGCCGCCGCCGCGGTCTACTCGTTCGGCGCGGCGCTGGCGCATGTGCACTGGCTGCTGGCGGTCGCCGTGAACCTGATCGCGGCCGGCGGCGCCGCACCCACCGCATGGCGCTGGCGCAACACACCGGTGACGCGCTGGGTGCTCGGCGGGGTGGCCGCGGGCGTGGCCGTCGGCTGGTTCGTACTGCTCGTCGCCGCCGTCTCGGCCTAGTCGCTGCCGCACTGTCGCTGCCGCACTGTCGCTGCCGCACTGTCGCTGCCGCAGTGCCGCTGCCGCAGTGCCGCTGCCGCAGTGCCGCTGCCGCAGTGCCGCTGCCGCGGTTCGGCCTGGTCATTGCCGCGGTCCCGCCGCTCAGAGCCGTGTTCCTGGCGTGTTCCCGGTGTGGCCACGGCCGTCTCCTCGGCGCAGTCACGACGGTCTCGGCTCGGCGCCCACGCCGATCCGCTCAGGACACCCGATCCCGGCTGCGCAACCAGCCGAACCAGCGTTTCCCGTTGTGCGGCGGGGCCTTCGGCTCCTCCGGCACGATCGGCGGCGGCGCCTCGCCCTTCGGGTACAGGCTGAACCCGCACACCGCGATATCGGTGGGCTTGAGCGCGTCCTCGGACGTCGCTCCGCGATACCGGAATCCGAGCCATTCGGCATTCGCCTCGTCGGCGAAGGCCGGCGGATCGAACGGCAGGATCTGCGGATCGGGCAGCTCCCCGGGTTGCAGGTGCACCGGGTGCTCGCCCGCCCAGAACGGGCGCTCCCACACCAGCGGCAGCCCCTCGTCCTCCAGGATGTTGACCCGGGTGGCGCTGAACGCGCGGCGGAATTCGCCTCGCTCCCAATGCGCGAACGCGCCCCAGCCGCGCGGGATGTCGTAGGAGACGAGGTAGGTGTGCGCCGAGGCCAGCGGCCGGACGAGCAGTTCGGGCAGCGCGGTCGGCCGGCTCGGCGCGGCCTGCCCGGTGCACACCACCGTCACGCCCGGATAGCAGCCGATGTAGATCGATCCGGGATCCGGCCCGGCCCATACCTTCAGCGTGCCCGAGGCGGCCGGTACCACGTCGCGGTCCGGATTGAGCTGCTTGGCCAGTGCCAGCGCGGCCGCGGGATCCGGATCGGGGTGGGCGCGCAGGACCGCCACCGGATCGGGATCGTCGACGTACCAGAGGGACGAAGTTGTGGACGGCACTTCCGACACCTCCCGATCCTCGTACGAGTAAGCCTAGCTACTCACGAGCAAATCACGGAATGCGGATTGCGCCCGTCCCCGCGGTATGCCCGATGCCCGCCCGAATCGCACTGCGGCCATACCGAAAATCTACCTCGCCAGGACGCGAAAACGCTGCGCTTCGCATTTGCCGCCCGCGTGTCAAGAGGGCTGGAGGATCAGTTCCGGACAATCTCCACGGGATCGCTGAGGTTCGTCGCGATCGCCGACTGCTGGCTGCTGCCGTGTGCGGGCAACGCGTTGAGCGCATTTCCGGTCTGGGTTCCCAGATTGGTGACGATCTGCTGCAACTGCTGGATGCCGCCGGTGAGCGCCTGGATCGCGCCGGTCAGCTGGGCGGCGCCCTGATCGGCCAGCTGTGGAACCTGTTTCGCCAGTTCGGCGCCCTGGTTCAGCTGGGCGCCCGCCTCCGTCAGCCGGCCCGCCGCATCGCGCAGCAGCGTGCTCACCGGGGTGCTCGGATCGGTGCTGGACCCGGTGAGCTGGGCGAATCCGGCCAGTTGCGCATCGGCTTGGCTGGAAATCCCCTGCAGTGCATCGAGTTTGCCGATGATGTCGGCCAGCCGCGGATCGTTCGCGAACGGCAGCGCGCGCAGCAGCGGCAGGGTCTCGTTCAGGCCGGTGGACAGCGCGGCGGCCGTGCCGGACACCTGGCCGATGGTCACCCCGGTCGCGTCCAGCGCCCCGGCCAGGCCGTCGGCCTGCGTCGTCGCCGCGCCCAGGACATTGTTCAGCTGCGAGATTCCCGCGGTGAGCTGTCCGGCGCCGTCCTTGGCGGTGTTCAGGAAGCCGAGCATCTCGTCGGCGCCGCCGGTGAACTGGCCGGAGGCATCGGTCGCCATCCTGACCCCGGCGCCGAGCAGCTGGGTGGTGAACGACACCTGCTGGACCGATCCGCGGGCGGTGCTGACGGCCGCCAGGGTCTGGTCCATTCCGGCCGCGCTGATCCGGCGGGTCACCTCGTTCAGCGCGTCGTTCACCAGGTCCGCGTCCGCGTGCGCGTTGGTGTCCACGGTGAGCTGCGCGCGGTGCGGCCGGGTGGAGGCGAGGGTGGTGAGGGAGCCGGACAGGTCGCCGGGCAGCGTGATCACCGCGGCGTAGTCGGCCGTGCTCACCTCGCCCGGCGCGGCGACGGTCCAGTCGTGGATCCCGCCGTCCTGCAGGCCCTTGACGATCTTCGCTCCGGTCTGGCCGGTATCGGAATTCACGATCGCCACCGCCGTCGGGGCGGTGGACCGTTGCAGCGCGAGCGCCCCGCCGGTCACCCCACCGGCGACGGCGAGCAGTACGACGACGAGCAGGATCCAGCGGGTACGTTTTGCGAACACTCGACAGACCGTAGCGGCGGGAGATGGTCCCGCACTGGCCCTACTCTGAGGATTCGGTAAGGGTTGCGGATGCGGCCGGTTTGCCACGCCGGACCGAATGATCATGGCCGCCACCGTGTCTCGGTGGGCGCGACTGTCCGGCCGGTCACCGCCGGGCGGCGTCGGGCACGGCGGCACGGTCCGGGAGGACCAGCACCAATCGCACTCCGTCCAGGGTGCCGTCGTCGAAGTACGCTCGCCCGCCGTGCAATTGGGCCTGCTGGGCGACCAGCGCCAGCCCCAGCCCGGAGCCGCCCTTACTGGCCTGACTGCCGCGGAAGAACCGTTCGAAGACGGCCGTGCGCTCCTGCGGCGGAATCCCGCGGCCGTTGTCGTCGACGGAGATCACGATGTCGCCGTCGGCCGTGCGATGCGCCGATACCAGGGCCGCCGTAGCGCCGCCGTGCCGGGCCGAATTGGCCAGCGCGTTGTCGACGGCCAGCCGCAGCCCGGTGGGCAGGCCCCGGGTGACCAATTCGCGGCCGGTGTCGATGCGCACGGTCAGCTGCGGGAAGTGCCGCATCGCGTCGTGCGCGGCCTGGTCGACCAGGTCACCCACGTCGGTTTCGACATGGTCGCGGTCGTTGGTCAGCTCGCCGGCGGCCAGCCGTTCCAGCGCGGCCAGCGTCGTCTCCACCCGGCTCTGGCTGCGCTGCAGGTCGGCCAGGATCTCCGTGCGCTGGGCCTCGTCCAGGTCCAGCGTGCGCAGCACCTCGAGATCGGTGCGCATGGCGGTGAGCGGGGTGCGCAGCTCGTGCGCCGATACCGCCGCGAAGTCGCGCGCGGTCTCCAGCGCGGCGGCGGTCTCCGCCTGGGCCCGGTGCACCCGGTCCAGTAGCGAATTCACCGCGTCGGCAAGCTGTTCCGCCTCGCGGACGCCGGTGCTGCCGACCGGCGCCTCGTCCTCGACGGTGCCCCGGCGCGCGCCGACCTGCCGGGTGAGATCCACGATCGGGCGCACGGCGCGCCCGCCGAACACCCAGCCCAGCCCGGCCGCGGCGGTCACCGTCAGCGCCGCCGCGGCCAGTACCCAGCGGCGCTGCTCGGCGGTGGCGTGATAGGCGTCGGTCAGCGGAATGGCCATAGACACCGTGCGGCCCGCCGGTTGATTCTCGGTGGTGGTCAGCACCCGGAACGGCGTGCCGTCGAGGGTGATCGTGTGCGAGCCGGGATCCAGGGCGGGCAGCTCCAGGCTGGAGGAGGCCACGACCCCGCCGTTCTGTCGGACGGTGACGGCGAGGTTCTCGTTCGGCGGCATCAGCCACAGCACCCCGACGGCGACCACCGGCTGCATCAGCACGATGCGCGAGGCGATGGTCAGCGACTGGTCGGCCTGGGCCAGGTTGTTGCGCTCCAGCGCGCGCACCGACACCCAGCTCAGCACCGCGGTGATGACGATCGCGCCCAGCGCCGCCGCGGCGGCCACGCGGGTGCGCAGCGAATACGCCCGGTGCCGCGAGGGGACGAAAGCGGCGGCGGCGCCGGTCGTTTCGTTGCCGGTCGTTTCGGCGCCGGTGGTCTCCGAGCCGGTGGTTTCGGCACCGGTTTCGGCGCCGGTGGTTCCGGAGCCGGTCATTTCGGTGCCCGCAGCACGAAGCCGACGCCCCGGATGGTGTGCAGCAGCCGGGGGGTGCCGTCGGACTCCAGTTTGCGCCGCAGGTAGCCGACGAATACGTCGACGACATTGGTGTCGGCGGCGAAGTCGTAGCCCCACACCAGTTCCAGCAGTCGTTCCCGGCTCAGCACCACCCCGGTGTTGCGGGCCAGCGTGGACAGCAGTTCGAATTCCCGCTTGGTGAGCTCGATCTCGCGGCCGTGCAGCAGCGCGCGGTAGCCGGCCTCATCGATCTCCAGCGAGCCGACGGTGATCGCGCCCGGGGTGGCGGGTGTGGCGGCCGTGTCCGTGCGGCGGCGCAGCAGCGCGCGGATCCGGGCCACCAGCTCCGCCAGCACGAACGGCTTGACCAGATAGTCGTCCGCGCCGGACTCCAGCCCGGCGATTCTGTCGTCGACCGAATTGCGGGCGGACAACACGCAGATCGGCACCTCGTTGCCCATCGCGCGCAGCGCCGTGACCACCCCGGCGCCGTCGAGCACCGGCATGTTCATGTCGAGCACGATCGCATCCGGCGAGTCGTCGCCGACGCAGCGCAGCGCCTCGGCGCCGTCGCGCGCGATCAGCACCTCGAACCCGGACAGCCGCAGCCCCCGCTCGACCGACGCCAGCAGGTCCTCGTCGTCGTCGACCAGCAGGACCTTGGGGGTGTCACGCTCGCTCGTCACAACAGTCCATTCTGCTGTGCCGGCACTGGGGCGGATACGAGCGGCGGCACTGTGTCCGATGTATGCGCTGGCACAGCGTCGGGTGGGTGTGGCGGCGCGGTGGTGAGTGCGTGTGGCGGCGCGATGGTGAGTGGGTGCGGCGGCACGATGGTGAATGTCTGCGCCGACGCGGTGGTGAGTGCGTGCGGCGCGGCTCGGTCGGCGGCCGCCGGGGCGACGGCCGCCGCGAGCGGGGCGGCTCGGGGATCGCGGACCCGCCGAGCGCCGCGGGCGTCGGGCACGTCAGTAGTTGTGGCAGGAATTCGCCACGTTCTGGATGGTCTGGCGGGCGGCCTCGGCGCGCGGATCGTTCTCGGCCTGCTGGGTCGCCTCGGGATGCTCGTTCAGGTACTGCTGGACCGCGGCGCGGCGCTGCTCCACCGGCTGGTCGAACTGCTGCTGCAACATCTGCTTCTGCTGCGGGTTGGAGTCCAGCGCGGAGGCCACGTTCGGGTTCTCGGCGTGCAGGGCGGCGTCGATCTGGTCGAAGGTGCAGTCCGAATTCAGCAGCGGGGCGAGCATTTCGGTCGGGTCGGCCGCGGCGGCCGTCCCGGGAAGCAACAGGGCGGCGGTGGTGGCGAGGCCGCCGACGGTCAGGACGGTACCGGTGAGTCGAGCGCGCAGCGAAGTCATGTCGGACCTTTCGGGTCGGGGCCGGATCGTGCTGGCCGGATGGTCACACGCAACGGTCGCCTCGACGGTAGGGCCACGTTCTGATCACGGCTTGAGCCGAGCCTGAGAAAATTGTGAGGGGTTTCACCCGACGACGGGTTGCCCGTCGGCCGGGGTGTCCGCCGAACCCGACCGGTCCGGATGCGAGCCCGCGCCGGCCTGCGGCCGACCGGCGAGGATCTGGTCCTCGAGCGCGATCAGCACGGCCGGATCCTCGATGGTGGCCGGCATCTCCGGGCGTTCCCCGGAGGCGATCTGGCGGATGCTGCGCCGCAGGATCTTGCCCGACCGCGTCTTGGGCAGCGCCGCCACCACGATCACGTCGTGCAGGCTCGCGATGGCGCCGATCTGACTGCGTACCCGCTCGCCGACCTCCCGGCGCAGCTGCGCCGGGTCGATGTCGGCGCCGGTCCTGAGCACCACGTAGGCGATCGGCCGCTGGCCCTTCAGCTCGTCGGGGATCCCGATCACCGCGCATTCGGCCACCGACTCGTGGCCCGCGACGGCGGCCTCGATACCGCCGGCCGACAGGCGATGCCCGGCCATATTGATCACGTCGTCGCTGCGACCGAGCACGAACAGGTAGCCGTCCTCGTCGAAGTAGCCGGCGTCGCCGGTCAGGAAGTGGCCCGGGAAGGCCGATAAATACGAGCGGGTGAATCTCTCGTCGTCGCCCCAGAGGGTGGTCAGCGTGCCCGGCGGCAGCGGCAGGCCGATCACGATATTGCCCTCGGTGCCGGCCGCGACCGCATCGCCCTCGTAGTCCAGGACGCGGATCCGGTAGCCCGGCACCGGCACCGACGCCGAACCCGGCTTGACCGGAAGTTCCTGCAGCCCCAGCGGATCCGCGCAGATGGGCCAGCCGGTCTCGGTCTGCCACCAGTGGTCGACCACCGGGCAGTCCGGCCGGTCGGCCAGCAGCACGTCGCGGGTCCAGGCGAAGGTGGCCGGGTCCAGCCGCTCGCCGGCGCAGAACAGCGCCCGCAGCGTGGACAGGTCGTACCGGCCGGCGGCCGCGGCCTCGGGATCGGCGCGGCGGATGGCCCGCAGGGCGGTCGGTGCGGTGAACATGACGCGTACGTCGTACCGGTCGACCAGGCGCCAGTAGGTGCCCGGGTCCGGCGTGCCGACCGGCTTGCCCTCGTACAGCACGGTGGTGGCGCCGACCAGCAGCGGCGCGTAGACGATATAGGAATGCCCGACCACCCAGCCGACGTCGGAGGTCGTGAGCATCACCTGGCCCGGGCCGACGTCGTAGATGTTGCGCATGGACCAGGTCAGCGCGACCGCGTGACCGCCGTTGTCGCGCACCACGCCCTTGGGCTTACCCGTGGTGCCGGAGGTGTAGAGGATGTAGAGCGGGTCGGTGGCGGCCACCGGGACCGGATCGGCCGGTTCGGCGTCGCGGATCATGTCCTCCCAGTCCAGCCACTGTGCCGCAACGGATTCGGCGGAGCCGGGTAACCGGTCGGTGGCGGGCTGGGGCGCGGCGAAGCGGTTGGCCGGGAATCCGGTGCGCTGCTTGACCACGACGTGCCGGGGCGCGGTGGTCTCGACCTGTTCCAGCGCCTGCAGCACGATCGGCGGGTATTCGATGCGTCTGCCGGGTTCCAGGCCGCCGGATGCGGTGATGATCAACACAGGTTCCGCGTCATCGATGCGGGCCGCCAGTTCATGCGCGGCGAATCCGCCGAAAACCACCGAGTGCACGGCGCCGATCCGGGCGCAGGCCAGCATCGCGATCACGGCCTCGGGGATCATCGGCAGGTAGATGACGACCCGGTCACCGGCGCCGACTCCGAGCCGGAGCATCGCACCGGCAAACCGGGCGACCTCGTCCAGCAGCTCCGCGTAGGTGTAGACGAGTGTGGCGCCCGTCATAGCGGAGTCGTATATTAGGGCCGGTTGATTGGCGCGTCCGCCCGTCGGTGGGAGTCCGGTATCCGCCGGGCCCTCGCCTGTTGTGAGATCGCGCACATGCCTATCCAGTGCGTTGTAGGAGGTGTTGAGGCGACCATCCGCAAACCAGCGGGCCGTCGGGCGGGCGGCGCTGTCGAGGATCTGAGTGGGTGCAACATCCCAGTTGACGGCCTGCGCGGCGGTGCCCCAGAAGTCGGCCGGATCGACCAGGCTGGTCTGGTAGGTGGGCCGGTACTCCTGCTTCGCGTTCAACCGTGTGACTCCCTGCCTTGCCTCGATGCCCGCCTCGATAGATCTGCCTGATTGTGGCAGACTTCACGCGACGTCCGGGCGGGCGCCGCGACCTTTGATTTTGTCTGGAACCGCCAGGTCAACGGCTGGACGTTGCCAACAGGTCACACAAGAAGTTATTGATCCGTTAGAATCGCATGCCACATATGTCGGCCGTCATGGACGCAATTTCTCGGCCAGCCGCAGTTCTCGGTCAGGTCTGCCTGTCGAGCCACGCGCGCGAACGTGGGTGGCTCGCTGATGGTGCATGGCTGGGGCCAGTTTGGAAAGTGAGTGGAGATGCGTGACGCCGCTAGGTCCGGCAATAAGCGTTGGGCGCTTGGCAACTGGGACCTGCGTTGGAAGGTTACGGCGGTGCTGGCCGTCCCCCTCCTCGTCGCGGTGGTGCTCGGGGCTTCCAGGATCGCGGCACAGTTCGGCGACTCCAGCGAACTGGATACCGCCGTCCAGCACGTTCAGACGATTCCGGCCGTCACCGGCCTGAGCGCCGCGGCGGCCGTCGTCTCCGGTGAGCAGATGGTGCAGCTGGGCCCCGGCCAGTCGCTGGTGCAGGACGCCGATCTGACGCAGCTCGACAACGCGATCACCTCGGCCGAGAAGGCGGCGCCCCGGCTGGACGGCGTACCCGGCGGGCGGGCCGCGATCGATGGAATGATCAACGGTGCCAAGGCGGTTCGACAGGGCGGCAAGGCGCCCACCGCCACCGTCGAGGACGCCATCAATCAGGAAGAGGCGATCCGCCAGGACAGCGTCGGCACCGTGGAGGCGATCATGGCGACGATCGCCGATCCCGGTGTCGAGTCGCCGAAGATGCGGCTGATCGACTCCCTGAACACCCGCGCGGTGATGGTGAAGGAGGCGGCCGGGCTGGCCACGGCGTTGCGCGGTGATCCCCGGGGCGGGCTGGTCGATATGCAGATCGCCGCGAACACCGAGCGCGAGATGCTGAACGTGCTCACCAACCGCTTCCCGGAGGGCGATCCGGTGATCGCCAACCTGAATCAGTTGGTCGACAGTCGAATTCAGCTGATCACCGGGCCGCAGGCGGCCTCGGGTCAGATCCCGGTGCAGGATCTGCGCCAGTCCGTGCTGGACAGCCTGACCGATTACACCAAGATCGTGGGTCAGTCCACAGCGGAAATCGACTCCCAGGTGAAGGGCCTGGCCGACAACGCCCGGACCGCCGCCATCCGTTACGCGGTCATCGTGATCGCCACCATTCTGGCGGCCCTGGTGCTCGCGGTGCTCATCGCGCGCTCGATGATCGTGCCGCTGCGTAAGCTGCGCCTGGCCGCGCTGCGCGTCGCCGAGCACGACCTCGGCCACGAGGTGTCCCGGCTGCGCGACGGCGCCAGCCCCGAGGACGTGCCGCTGGAACCGATGCCGGTGCATACCGAGGAGGAGGTCGGCCAGCTCGCCCGCGCGGTCGACGACATCCACGGGCAGGCGCTGCGCCTGGCCGCCGATCAGGCCGCCATGCGTACTCAGGTCAACGACATGTTCGAGACCCTGGCCCGGCGGTCCAAGTCGCTGGTCGACCATCAGCTCTCGCTCATCGAGGCGATGGAGTACGACGAGAAGGATCCGCGCCTGCTGGAGAATCTGTTCCGGCTGGACCATCTCGCCGCCCGCATGCGCCGCAACGGCGACAACCTGCTGATTCTGGCGGGTACGCCGAAGCAGCGCCGGGGCAAGACGGCCCCCGTCGAGATCGCCGACGTGCTGCGCGCGGCCATCTCGGAGGTCGAGGACTACGAGCGGGTGAAGCTGGGCGCCACCCCGCGCGGCGCCATCACCGAACCGGCCGCCTCCGATATGGCGCACCTGTTCGCCGAGCTGCTCGACAACGCCCTGCGCGCCTCGCCGCCCGAGACCGACGTCAAGTTCACCTTCGCTCAGGCACACGATCAGGGCCTGCTGATCGAGGTCGCCGACCGCGGCATCGGTATGCCGCCGGCCGAAATGGCCGAGATCAACCGCCGCCTGGAGAACGTGGCCGAGGTCGGTCCCGACACCGCGCGGCACATGGGCCTGTTCGTGGTCGGCCGCCTGGGCGAGCGACACGGCCTGACGGTGCGGTTGCGGCCCACCTTCGACACCGCCCGCGATCCCGGCGTGACGGTCACCGTGCACGTGCCCAAGCCGCTCATCGTGGCGCCCGGTGGCACGGTCCAGATCCCGACCCAGCAGCCGAATCAGACGTCGGGGCCGAACCAGCAGGTCTCGGGTCCGCATCAGCAGGCGCCCGGCACGCAGCGGTCCGGCCCGCAGCCCATGCAGACGCGCGGGGTCACCCGCACGCCCAGCGGCAACATGATGGTCACCGTCGACCCCGGGGCCAGTGGCCCGATCGATCGGTCCGGAGACCGGCCGGCGGCGGGCGAGCGTCCCGCGGCGGCCAACGGCGCCGCGCCGAACGGCTCGCTCCCGCAGCGCCAGCCCGGCAGCGCGGTGCCCGGCGGCCTGCCGCGGCGCCAGCCCGGTGCGAACGGCCCGACGGTGCGCCACGGCTTGGCCGGCGGCGAGACCCGTCCCGGCGACGGTGCGAATCCGGGTCTCCCGCAACGGGAACCGGGTGCGAACGGGCCGCAGGCGCCGGCGGCGCAGCCCGATGCGAATCTGCCGCAGCGCGGCAGCGGCGGTCCGGCCCAGCCGCACGCCGGCCTGGCCGCCAACATGCTCAAGCGGGCGCCCGGCGCCGGTGGTCAGCCGCCGTCGCGGCCGTCCGGGCTGACGGGCCTGCCGCAGCGCCAGTCCGGCGGCGGGGGGCTCCCGCCGCGCGAGGGCGGTGCGCCACAGCGCGAGCCGGGGAGCGGCCTGCCGCAGCGCGAGTCCGGTGCCGGCGGTGTACCGCCGCGCGAGCCCGGTTCCGGTCTGCCGCAACGGGGTTCGGGGGCGACCGGTCTCCCGCAGCGTTCGCCCGCGCCGAAGACACCGCCGCCGGATGCCGAGGGCGCGCCGGAGCGGCCCGCCGCACAGCGCGAGCCCGGGAGCACGGGCCTGCCGCAGCGCGATTCGGCCGCGCCTGGTCTGCCGCAGCGTGAGAGTGGGAACGGTCTGCCGCAGCGGCGGCCCGGTGCCGGTGGTCTGCCGCAGCGCGGTGGCGGAAGTGGTCTGCCGCAGCGTGATTCGGCCGGGACCGATCTGCCGCAGCGTGAGCCGGGTGCGCCTGGTCTGCCACAGCGTGAGTCGGGTGCGACCGGTTTGCCGCAGCGTGAGTCCGGTGCGCCTGGTCTGCCGCAGCGTGAGTCCGGGGCGACCGGTTTGCCGCAGCGTGAGTCGGGTGCGCCTGGTCTCCCGCAGCGTGAGTCCGGTGCAACCGGATTGCCGCAGCGCGCGCCCGGCGGAACAGACCTGCCGCAGCGTGATTCGGCCGGAACCGGTTTGCCGCAGCGTGAGCCCGGCGGGACCGGCCTGCCGCAGCGCGCGCCCGGCAGCGGTCTGCCGCAGCGCGGTGGCGGAAGTGGTTTGCCGCAGCGTGATTCGGCCGGGACCGATCTGCCGCAGCGTGAGTCGGGTGGTTTGCCGCAGCGTGAGTCGGGCACGACCGGCCTGCCGCAGCGGGCGCCCGGCGGAACGGGTCTGTCGAAGCGTGAACCCGGCGGTCTCCCGCAGCGTGAGTCGGGTGCGCCTGGTCTCCCGCAGCGTGAGCCGGGGAGCGGCCTGCCGCAGCGTGAGTCGACCGGCGCGCACGCGCTGTCGACGCCGCCCGCCGACCCGCTGGCCGACCGCAAGGACACCGGCGGCCTGCCGCAGCGGACATCGGGTTCCACCGGTCTGCCGCAGCGCCGGCCGGGCGCCGACCTGCCGCCCCGCCCCGCCCCCACACCGGGGCTGGGCCTGCCGAAGCGGGACCCGCTGTCGGACGAGGGCGACCAGTCGGCCGCGGCCGCGGACCGCGAGCAGGGTCGGCACAGCTTCAAGTCGAATCCGCAGAAGACGGCCTCGTTCTTCCAGACCCGACTGCAGCCCGCCGAGGAAACCAGCTCCGTGATGGGCGGCGGCACGCCCATCTTCGCCGAGATGATGTCGGCGTGGCTGTCGGATCCGAACTCCGATCGGTCCCAGGTGGCCGCCTCCTTCGAATCACCGGGTGACGAAGGCTGGCAGGCCGCCCGACGGGCCGTCGAGACCGAGCCGGAGAAGCGGACGGCGGCCGGATTGCCACAGCGCGATCCGGGCAACCGGCTCGTTCCCGGCGGTGTGGTCGGAAAGGCCGACCACACACCGCCACGCGATGCAGAATCCATCAGGTCAAGTCTGAGTCGTCACCAGCAGGGCGTCCGGGATGGCCGCGCAATGAGAGCAATGAACCTAACCGGAGATAAAGGAGACCGATGAACCCCGATCTAGGTGGTACGAACCGTCAGCTGGATTGGCTGGTTTCGAACTTCGCCAACGAGGTTCCGGGCGTCGCTCATGCCGTGCTGGTTTCGGCGGACGGTCTGTTGATGGCCGCGAGCGCTCAGTTGCCCGTCGACCGTGCCGAACAGTTGTCGGCTGTGACCGCGGGGCTGGCCAGCCTCTCGGTCGGTGTCTCGAACCTGTTCGAAGGCGGCACTGTGCTGCAGTCGGTGGTCGAGATGGAACACGGCTATCTGCTACTGATGGCGGTCGGCGACGGCTCCTATCTGGCGGTGCTGACCAATACATCCTGCGATATCGGACAAGTTGGATACGAGATGGCTTTGCTGGTCGAGCGGGTTGGCCAGACTATCCAGGCCACGCCTCGCGTCACGATGGGTTCCTGATGGTGGGATGGACATAGACAACCAGCGCATGGGGAGCGCCGAGCCAAGCCTCGTTCGCCCATACTCGTTGACCGCCGGTCGTACGCGGCCGACGGTCGAGTTGGCGTTGGAGGCTCTCGTCGCATCGCATCCGGTCGCCCTAGAGCGGCAGTTCGAGCTCACCAACATCGAGACGTCAATCGTGGAGTTGTGCAGAGAATCGCCGTCTGTCGCAGAACTGGCCGCCCGGCTGGGTATTCCGATCGGGGTGGCTCGGGTACTCGTCGCCGACCTTATCGAGGCCGGACATGTGCGGGTTTCGGCGACATTGAAAGACGATTCGAGCGACGATGAACGTCGCGAGCTGATCGAAAGGGTTCTCAGTGGACTCCGGCGTATTTGATTCGACGGCCCAGGTCGATACCCGTACCAGTAAGCCCACCTCGGCGAAGATCGTGGTTGCGGGCGGTTTCGGTGTAGGTAAGACGACCCTGGTCGGTGCGGTATCGGAGATTGTGCCGTTGCGCACCGAGGCATTGGTGACCAATGCCAGCGTCGGTGTCGACAGCCTGTCGGCCGTGCCGACGAAGGCCACCACCACGGTGGCCATGGACTTCGGCAGGATCAGCCTCGCCGACGACCTGGTGTTGTATCTGTTCGGCACCCCCGGCCAGTACCGCTTCTGGTTCATGTGGGACGACCTGATCCGCGGTGCCATCGGTGCCGTGGTGCTGGTCGATACCCGCAGGCTGGAGGACAGCTTCGCGGCCGTCGACTACTTCGAGGCGCGCAGCCTGCCGTTCCTGGTGGCCATCAACGAGTTCGACGATGCGCCGAAGTACCCGCTAGAGGACATCCGTCAGGCCCTGGCGGTGCCCGCGGACGTGCCGATCATGTCGATCGACGCCCGCAGGCGCGAGCCGGTGAAGCAGGCGCTCGTCTCGGTCACCGAGTACGCACTACGCAAGGTCGTGCAGGGCTACTAGTCCGGTTGCGCCGCAGCGGGTTTCCGGAGCTGCGGTGCGCCGGCGCACCGCTCGATCGGCGGCCCGGCCTCCAGGTCGCGTGGGTGCGGTCGCAATGTTGTGCTGTCCGAACGGCGTGAGCATGGGTCCGTGTCAGGTCGGGGCCGATGCGCGACGGGAACATGCTCATGCTTTTCGGATACGGGTATCGGGGTGCGGCGGACGGGACAGGGACGCTCAGTCGGTGGCCGGGATCCAGGCCGGATGCCACATCCGGCCGGACTCGGTCCAGTTCATGTAGCGCACGGTGCCGGTGAGGGTCGGCGTCGCCCAGACCGCGTCCTTGCGCTCCTCGGACGTCAGTTCGTTGTCGAACGGGCTCGTCTTGCGCTCCAGTCGGCGCAGCCGGGCCGCCAGCTCCGTCATCTCCTGCTCGCTGAATCCGGTGCCGACCCGGCCCACGTAGAACAGCCGGCCCTCGTGGCGGACGCCGACCAGCAGCGAGGCGAACTGGCGGGCATCGCTGCGCCGCCAGCCGCCGACCACGACCCGCTGGGTGCGCCAGTTGCGGGTCTTGACCCAGGACTGCCCGCGCCGGCCCGGCAGATACACCGAATCCCTGCGCTTGGCGACGACGCCCTCCATGCCGTGCTCCTGGCTGTGGCGCAGCGCCTGCGCGCCCGGCCCGTCCAACTGCGGCGGCACCACCAGCGACGGTGCCCGCCCGGCCAGTGCCTCCAGGACCCGTCGCCGATCCGAATACCGCTTGCGCACCAGCGATGTGCCGTCCAGGTAGAGCACGTCGAACGCCACGAACACCGCGCGGGCCGCATCCGCCTGCAGCAGGCCGAGATTCGCGGCGCCGTGATCGTCGAAGACCACCGCCTCGCCGTCCAGGACCACGCCGTGCCCGGCGAGCTCGCGGCCCAGTGCCGCCAGCCGCGGGTAGCGCCCGGTGACCGTGTTGCCGGCGCGGCTGCGCAGCGTGACCGTGCCGTCCTCGATCTCGGCGATCAGCCGGAAGCCGTCCCATTTCGTCTCGAAGGCCCACTCGTCGGTGTCGAGGGTGGAGACATCGCCCGCGGTGGCGAGCATCGGGGTGAGTCCGTGCGGGAACTGGGCGGGCTGTCTCGGCTTGTTTTCCGAAATCGTCGGGGCCGCAGTGGATTCCGGCTTCATCAGGTGTATCAGCCACTGTTTGCCGTTGGTCCGGATGAGCGCGTAGCGGCCGCTCAGCCGGGAACCGCGCAGGCGCACGATCACCTCGTCGTCGCGCCACTTCTCGGTCTCGTAGGTACCCGAATCCCAGATCGTCATCTCGCCGCCGCCGTACTCGCCCTTCGGGATGGTGCCGTGGAACTCCAGGTACTCCAGCGGATGATCCTCGGTGTGCACCGCCAGGCGGTTCTCGTTCGGGGAGGTCGGCGGACCCTTCGGCACCGCCCAGGACACCAGCACGCCGCCGCGCTCCAGGCGCAGGTCCCAGTGCAGCCGCCGGGCGTGATGCTCCTGGATCACGAAGCGGTCGCCCGGACCCGCGGCCGGGGGCTCGGGTGGGACGGGTTCGGGGGTGCGGGCCGGGTCGCGCATCGAGCGGTAGGTGGTCAGCGGGTCGGGTGCGTGTTCCGGCAGCGGCGGATCCAGGCCGGACAGCACGTCGCCGTGGTCGCGCCAGCGGGCCAGCACCTCGTCGAAGGTCAGGTGCCGCAGGCGTTTCCAATCCTCGAGCTCGGCCCAGGTGCGGGGCGCGGCCACCGTCGGATGGGTGCGCCCGCGCAGCGAATAGGGCGCGATGGTGGTCTTGGACGGGTTGTTCTGGCTCCAGTCGAGGAAGATCTTGCCGGGGCGGGCCGCCTTGGCCATGGTGGCCGTGACCAGATCCGGATGCAGCTTCTCCAGGCCGGTCGCCAGCTGCTTGGCCACCGTCGAGGCGCCGCCCGGGCTCAGCTCCCGGTCCAGCGGGACGTAGACGTGGATGCCCTTGCTGCCGCTCGTCACCGGGTAGGCGTCCAGCCCGGCATCGCGCACCGTATCGCGGATCCACAGCGCGACCTGCGCGCATTCCCCGAGCCCGATGCCCTGGCCCGGATCGAGATCGAACACCAGCCTGGTGACCGGCCCGCGAGCCGTATCGACGGCGGCGTCCGCGGGCTCGCCTCCGGGCCCGACGCTCCCGCCGCGCGCGAACCGCCATTGCGGCACATGGATTTCCAGCGACGCCTGCTGCCCGAGCCAGGCCAGCCCCGCCACCGAATCGATCACCGGGTAGGTCACGTGGCGATCGGAGTGCTCGACCGTCTGCCGCCGGATCCACCGGGGCGCGTGCGCGGCCAGGTTCTTCTCGAAGAACGACGGCTCATCGACGCCGTTGGGCCAGCGCTTGCGGGTTACCGGACGGCCGGCGATGTGCGGGAGCAGTGCCGGGGCGATCGCGGTGAAGTACTCGATGACCTCGCCCTTGGTGGTGCCGGTGGCGGGATACAGCACCTTGTCGAGGTTGCTCAGCTCAACCTCGACATCCCCGAACCTACGGCGGGACACCATATTCGAAGTCTAGAGGCCGGTACCGACAACAAGCCGCGTCCGGCACGGCGGGATCTCGCCCGAGAGCATACCGGGACGACGTGGTCGCGGAAGCTGGCAAGAAGGAACGGGTTGATGTGGGCCGGCGTCCGGCACGGAACGACGTGTCGCCGACCGATACGGGACGGGGAATACCGTAACGGGCCGCCGACGCCCCGGATTCGGGACGACGGGCGGCCCGTCAGGGTGGAAGATCAGGGCTTGGGCTGATCGGGATCGGTCGGGGATTCCGGCGTGGAGTCCGGAGCGGGGGTCGACGGCGGCGGGGTCGCCGGACCCTGGCCGGGGGCCGACTGCCCCTGCTCGGGGACGGCCTTCTTGATCGCGTCGGTGCCCTTCCCGATCTTGTCGGAGTATTTGCCTCCGGTCTTCTCGTCGATGAAACCTCCGGCCTTGTCCACGGCACCGTGGATCTTCTCGGCGTTCTCGGAGGCCGCGTCCTTGCCCTTTCCGACCAATCCCTTGAGTGTGTCCATCAGACTCATCGGTCCTACTCCTTACTCATCGGTCCTTCGGCTGGATCACTTGCGCACATCTTCCCACCACGGGACCTGCGGTGATGCCGCATTCGCATCGATCCGCTGGCCGGGCAGCGGTACCGCGACGGCGGTGCCGGCGGCCCGTGCCGCCGCCACCACCCGTTGTACCGGTTCCGACCAGTCGTGGAAGGCCAGATTGAACGTCGCCCAGTGAATCGGGATCAGCAGCCCGCGCCCCGGATCGCCGACACAGACGTCCGCGTGGGCGCGCACCGCCTCCTCCGGGTTCATGTGGACATCCGGCCAGTGCACGTCGTACGCGCCGATCGGCAGCAGGGTCAGGTCGAACGGGCCCATTGTCGCGCCGATCTCCGCGAACGCCTTGGTATAGCCGGTGTCGCCGCCGAAGTAAACCCGCCGCGCCGGGCCCGCGATCACCCAGGAGGCCCACAGCGTGGTGTTGCGGGTCAGCCCGCGGCCGGAGAAGTGCCGGGCCTCGGTGCAGGTGATGGTGAGCTCACCGTTCCGGGCCCGGCCCAGCTCGGACAGGGAAACCGAAGTGCCCCAATCCAATTCGACGATCCGCTGCTCGGGTACCCGCCACTTGCGCAGGTGCGCGCCGATCCCGATCGGCACGATGAACGGCGCGTCCTGGCTGGTGGTCAGGGCGCGCACGGTATCCCGGTCCAGGTGGTCGTAGTGGTCGTGCGAGATGACGATCGCGTCCACCGGTGGCAGCTGGTCCAGCGGTACCGGGGCCGGATGCAGGCGCGCGGGACCGATCGTCGGCGACGGCGAAACCCGTTCGCTCCATACCGGATCGGTGAGAATCCGGTAGCCGTCGACCTCCACCAGCGCCGAGGCGTGCCCGTACCAGGTGACCGCCAGCTCACCCGGCTCCGGCGGGACATCCGGTGTGGCGAGTGGGATCTCGCCCGGCGGTCGGCCCACACCGTTGCGGGTCAGCGCCGAGAACAGCAGCGACAGGCCCGATCCCGGAGCGAACTGGGTGCTCGGCTCGGTGTTGTGGAACTGCCGGTCGCGGTAGCTCGCCGACCCGGCCGCGCGCGGCGCGATCGACGTCGCCGAGGCGCCCATCGACGCCGGGAGCCCCCAGGCGGCGCGCACCGCCCAGGTGAGTCCGACCGCACCGGCCAGGCCCATGGCGGCCCGACCCAGGATGCCGAAGATCTTCCGCGCCCGCATCAGTGCCCCGCGAACTTCGCCGTGCGCTTCTGCTCCCGGGCCAGCCGCGCCTCGGCGGCGTCGCTGCTGCGCCAGGCGGCCTCGAGGGCGGCGCGCTGCTCGGGAGTGCCGTCGCCGCCGGTGTCGTCGTCGTTCAGCACCAGCTTGAGATGGCGTAGCGACAGCGGGGCCAGTTCCGCGATCGACTTCGCCCAGGCCTGCGCGTCGGCCGGCGTGCCGATCCGGTTGGCGAAGCCGAAAGCGTAGGCGTCCGAGGCGGTTACGGGCTCGGCGCCCATCAGTATCGTGCGCGCCGGGCCGCCCCCGATCAGCGAGACCAGCCGGCGAATCGTCCAGCGGTCCACCGAGATGCCGAGTTTCGCGGCCGGGATCGCGATATACGACTCGGGGCTCATCACCCGCAGGTCCGAGGCCAGCGACAGCTGCACCCCGGCACCCAGCGCGGCGCCGTTGATCGCGGCGATCACCGGCACCGGGGCCGCCTCGATGGTGTGCAGCATCTCCAGCAGCGCGTCGAGGAAGGACTGCGAGTAGACGCCGGACAGGTCGGCTCCCGCGCTGAAGATCGGGTCCTGGCCGGTGAGCACGATGACGCGGGCCTCGGCCGCGGCGGCCGTCACGGCGTCCCGCAGCAGACCCACCAACTCGTCGTTGAGAGCGTTGCGGCGCTCCGGGCGCTGCAGTTCGATGGTGACCACATCGCCATCGCGACTGACTCCGAGCATCTGACCTCCCCGTGCATCCGGTATCGACTACCTTCACTCTATTCGGCGCAAGGTTGCCCGCTCGTACCCGACGCACCCCGCGTAGCGTTGCGGCGGTGACCGCACCCGATTTCGAGATCCTGGTGATCGGCGCCGGCCAGGCCGGGCTGTCGGCCGGTTATCACCTGAAGCGGCTGGGTCTGCGGCCCGAGCGGGACTTTCTCATTATCGATCATGCGCCCGGCCCGGGCGGGGCGTGGCAGTTCCGGTGGCCGTCGCTGACCTTGACCACGGTCAACGGGGTGCACGACCTGCCCGGTATGTCGTTCGCCGAGACGCTGCCGGAGCATTCCGAGACCGCCGAGGCCGTCACCGCGGTTCCGCACTACTTCGAGCTGTACGAGAAGCGATTCGAGCTGCGCGTGCGGCGCCCGGCCTCGGTGCGGGTGGTCTGCGATCGGGCCACCTCCGCCAGCTGCCCGGACCAACAGGTCGACGGGCTACTACATGCCGAAACCGACGGCGGCGCAACGGAATCCGTGCCCAGCGAGGTGCGGGTGCGCGGGCTGATCAACGCGACCGGGACGTGGGACAAGCCGTTCGTCCCCTACTGCCCGGGTGCGGAGACGTTCGCCGGTCGGCAGCTGCATGCGCACGATTTCCGTACCGCCTACGAATTCGCCGGTAAGCACGTGGTGGTGGTCGGTGCCGGGGTGTCCGCGGTGCAGCTGTTGGACGAGATCTCCCAGGTGACGACCACGACCTGGGTGTCCCGGACCGAGCCTCGGTGGCGGGAGGGGCCGTTCACGCCCGACGAGGGCCGGCGCGCGGTGGCGATGGTCGAGGATCGGGTGCGGCGCGGCCTGCCGCCGCGGTCGGTGGTCTCGGTGACCGGACTGCCCGTCGACGACCGCGTTCGGGCCGCTCGCGATCGCGGTGCGCTGGAGTGGCATCCGATGTTCCAGCGCATCGAGCCGGAGGGGGTGCGTTATGCCGACGGCACCTTTCTGCCCGCGCAGGTCATCCTGTGGGCCACCGGCTTTCGCAGTGCCCTCGATCATCTGGCGCCGCTGCGCCTGCGCGGGCCCGGCGGCGGCATCACCATGACCGGCCGCCTGGCCACCCGGGTCGCCGCCGATCCGCGCATCCACCTGCTCGGCTACGGTCCGTCGGCCAGCACCATCGGGGCCAACCGGGCCGGGCGGGCCGCGGCCGTCGAACTCACCACCCACCTCGGCCTGCGCGGCTGATCGGCAGCGGCCTCGCCGTCGTTTTTGCGCGCCTTCCTCCCCGTCTTTCCGGCGTACCTTCCTCCCCGTCGTTCCGGCGCGCTTTCGGCCGGAATCCGCCGGCGCCGGTGAGGGATCCCGGCCGAAAGCATGCCGGGATGACGGGGCGGGGCGTGCCGGGATGACCGAGTGGGAGCGTGCCGGGATGACCGAGTGGGAGCGTGCCGGGATGACCGAATGGGGGCGTGCCGGGATGACGGAGACGGTGACGAGTGCGGTGGGGTGTCAGGCGTTCTCGAGGCCGACGGTGAACACGTCCGGATCGGGGCCGACGCGGGTGGCAGTGTCCAGCGCGCTGATGATCTGCATCTGCTCGAGGGTCAGCTCGAAGGAGAACACGTCGAAGTTCTCCTGGATCCGGGCCGGCTTCACGGACTTCGGGATGACCACGTTGCCCAGTTGCAGGTGCCAGCGGATGATCACCTGGGCCGGGGTGCGGTCGATCTCCCGGGCGATCTGGGTGATGGTCGGATCCTTCAGCTCCGAGCCCTGGCCGAGCGGGCCCCACGCCTCGGTCGCGATGCCGTGCTCGGCGTGGAAGGCGCGCAGTTCGGGCTGGGCCAGGCTGGGATGTAGCTCGACCTGATTGACCGCCGGGGTCTCGCCGGTCTCGCCGATCACACGCTCCAGATGGGAACGCTGGAAGTTGGACACCCCGATGGAGCCGATCCGGCCCTGCGACCGCAGCGCCTGGAACGCCCGGAAGGTATCGACGTACCGGTCCGCCTGTTCGACCGGCCAGTGGATCAGGTACAGATCCAGGTAGTCCAGGCCGAGTCGCTCCATGCTGGCGTCGAAGGCCCGCAGGGTCGAGTCGTAACCCTGGTCGGAATTCCACAGCTTGGTGGTGACGAAGACCTCGTCGCGCGGCAGCCCGGACTCCCGGATGGCCTGCCCGACCTCGGTCTCGTTGCCGTACAGCGTGGCGGTGTCGATGCTGCGGTAACCGGCCTGAAGTGCCGCTGTCACCGCATCGTGCGTTTCGGCTTCCGGCACCAGGTACACACCGAAACCGAGCTTCGGAATCACCTTGCCGTCGTTGAGGATGATCGACGGTACTTGGCTGGTCTCGCTGCGAAAGGTCACATTTCGACGGTAGAAGCGGTTGGCGGACCCGTCAACGAAACTGTCCGAGCGTGTTCGCCGGCTCTTGACAGGGTGTTGTGTTTTTACAACACTTTGTTGTGTGAGCCCAGTGAGAAGGGGGGAAACCCTCCCTATTTACAACCGGATCGCGGTGCTGCGGGCGGAGCACCGGATGAGCCGGGCAGCCCTGGCCGAGACGGTGAACGTGAATGTTCAGACGATCGGCGCGCTCGAGCGCGGCGACCACTATCCGAGCCTGGATCTGGCCCTGCGCATCTGCGAGGTATTCGGGCTTCCCGTCGAGGCGGTGTTCTCGCGCACCGAGTTCACGCCGCTGTCGGCGGAGTTCTATCAGCGCACGAAGGAACGATCATGATGCCTACCGCGAATCTGCTCGACCGTTACCAGGACTATCGGGTCCGGCGCTGGCTGGCGTACGACGAGCGCACCGCCGGAATGCTGCCGGGTTGGCGCAGCCGGGTGCGGCGCCGGGCGCTGGTGATCGCGGTGGCCGCGAGCCTTGTCGTGTTGTTCGCGGTCGGGGTGCTGTGCTCGTTCGATCAGCGCTGGGCGCCGGTGCTGTGCCTGCCGGTCCTGGCGGTGTTCCTCCCAGCGTGGACCGTGCTGCGGATCGTCTCGCAGCGGCAGGACAGCGCGCCGCTGCCGGCGCTCGACGAACTCGAAGTCGCGCAACGGAATACGGCCCGTTCGGTCGGGCTCACTCTGACGCAGTCGCTCGCGATGGTGCCGCTGCTCTATCTGTGCTTCGCGGCCGCGATCTGGCCGGACACGAGCGCGTTTCGCACGGCTTATGCCGGCGGTGTCATGTTGTTGGCGGCACTGCTGGCGGGTGGGTGCGCGCCCGCGATGATCCTCGGGTGGACCCGGCCGGACCCGGACCCGGAACCGTGAGTGTGCGGATCTCAGGTCGGGAGACCCAGGCGGCGGTAGCGGAGTCGGCGCAGTGCCGCGAGTTCGTGTGGGGGCCGAGTCCGCAGCAGATCCAGTTCCTCGGCGACGGTGGCGACCACGCGGCGGGCGAAATCGACGGGTTCGTCTGCGGCGTCGGGGTTTTCGGGGATGATCCGGTCGACGATGCCGTCGGTGCGGAGATCCGGGGAGCGGATGCGCTGGGCGGCGGCGAGTTCCGGGGCGTGGGCGGTGTCGCGGTGGACGATCGCGCTGGCGCCCTCCGGGGGCAGCGGTGCGAGCCAGGAGTGGCGGGCGGCCAGCACCCGGTCGGCGGGGAGCAGCGCGAGGGCGCCGCCGCCGCTGCCCTGTCCGAGCAGCACCGAGATGGTCGGGGTGCCGAGCGTGACGAGATCGGCCAGGCAGCGGGCGATCTCGGGGGCCAGCCCGCGCTCCTCGGCCTCGCGCGACAGCGCCGCGCCGGCCGTGTCGATCACCAGGACCAGCGGCAGCCGCAGTTCCGCCGCCAGTTGCATGCTGCGCCGGGCCTCCCGCAGCGCCGCCGGGCCCATGGTGTTCTCGCCGGTCTGGCCGGCCCGGTCGTGGCCGAACACGATGCACGGCCGGCCCCGCAGCCGGGCCAGTGCGTGCACCACCGTTCGATCCGATTCGCCCTGGCCGGTACCGCTGAGCGGCACCCGGTCGGTAGCGTGCCGCAGCAGCTCCCGGATGCCGGGGCGGTCGGGGCGGCGTGAGATCGTCACGGTTCGCCAAGTCGTCTCCGGGTCCGGAACTGTCTGGGGTACAACGTGTTCCGTGCCAGTCGTGGGTATAGGCGGGCGCACGGTCGGTGGCGTGCCGGAACCCCTGTCCGGTGCTGTGGGCGAATTCGCCGTCGGTGGCGTGGGCAGGTTTGTGGTCGTGCTTGCGCTCGATGGCGTGGGGGCGTTCATGTCCGGTGGTGTCGGTGTGTTCGTGCTCGGTGGCGTAGGCGCGTTCGTAGCAGGAGGCGCGCTCGCGGTCCGTGCTGTGGGGGAATTCGTGGTCAGTGGTGCGGACGTGCTCGTATCCGGTTGTCCGGTCGTCACGTTGAGTACGCGGTGGGCGATGCGGCGGAACACCCGCACCGGAACGACGCCGTCGATCACGCCGCTGCGGTACAGGTTCTCGGCGGTCTGCACGCCCTCGGGGAACGGACGGCCGTACAGCGCCTCGTAGACCCGCGGACCGAGGAAACCGATCAGGGCACCCGGCTCGGCGAAGGTCATGTGCCCCAGCGAACCCCACGACGCGAACACCCCACCCATGGTCGGATCGCGCAGGTAGACAAGGTACGGATGCCCGGCCGCCTTGTGCGCCGCGACCGCGCCCGCGACCTTGACCATCTGCACGAAGGCCACGGTGCCCTCCTGCATCCGGGTGCCGCCGGAGGTGGGTGAGGCCACCATTGGCAGCCCGAGTTCGCTGGCCCGCTCCACGGCCGTCACGATCCGCTCCGCCGCCGCGACCCCGATCGACCCCGCGAGAAAGCCGAATTCGCAGGCGATCACGGCCACCCGCCGCCCCCGCAACAGCCCCTCGCCGGTCAGCACCGATTCGTCGGTTCCGGCCCGCTGCCCGGCCGACCGCAGTTCCGCGCGGTACCTCGCGTCGGCGTCCACCTCGACCGGCGGCCGATCCCAGCCGATGAACGAGCCCACGTCGAGAAGTTCATCGAGCCACTGCCGCGCCGAGGTTCGCACGGGCCGAGCCTAACCACGGGCCGGAGCGGGTTCGGCTACACACGCCCGGTGCGCGGAGGCGGAGGCAGGGCGGGTCGGCCGGAGAGGGCGGGCAATAGGCTGCCGACCTGCGTATTCGAGGCGTTCTGTTCGGCGGCACCGTGCTGGACGTCCGACGTACGACGGCCGCGTCGGCTTGCCGAGTTCGATTCGCCGAGTTCGATCTGTCCGGAGCGTGGCGGCGGGCCCGGAACTCCGGAAGCAGCGAACCGGCTCTGTCGAGCGCACCGACAGCGGAGGCGAGCCGATACGGAGTGGCGTGGTATCTCCCGCGGCGAATCGGCGAGTGTCCGGCTGTTACGGCCGAGATGTCTTGTGTAGGCGTGGTTTCGATACTTCTACCCGCCTTGTCCGCCGAGGAGGTGGGAGGCGGTGTGGTGGTTGTGCCCGGAGTGTTGCCGTGTGGATCCTCCGGTCGGCGCGGCGGGCGGCGTGTCCGTCCGGCAGTGCGGGAACATCGCAGTGCAAGGCGTTGATCTGCGAGTTTGTCGGGGCTAGGGTTGTGGGTCCGATGGTGCGGAGCGGTCGGCGCGGACCCGTAGCCGTGGCCTTCGCGTCGGGTGATGGGACGCGGGAGGTGCGATGGGAGCCGGGGTGCGTTTCGGGGCCTGGTGGTCGGTGCGGGATCGTGGTCCGAGCGTGCGTGGCGGTGCTCGGGACTGGTCGAGTGCGCTCGTTCTGGCGCTCGCGCTGCTCGCGGTGCCGGGGATGCCCGCGGCGCGGGCGGATGTTCCGGTGCCGGACGATGATCCGTTCTATTCCGTGCCCGGCGATCTCGCGGAGCGGCCGAACGGCGCCGTGCTCGGGTCCCGGCCGATCCCGCTGTTCGATCTGCCGATTCCGGTGTCGGCATGGCAGCTGCGTTATCGCACAACGGATTCCGAGGATCGTCCGCTGGTGGATGTCGCGACGGTGATCGTGCCGCCGGTGCCGTCGCCGGGCACGCGCCCGCTGCTGTCGTATCAGGTGCCCGAGGACAGTCTCGCCACGCGGTGCGCGCCCTCGTACGCGCTGCGCGGCGGCCGTGATCCGGGCGTGGTGAACACGATGCTGGACATTCCGTACCTCACGGAGGCGCTGCGGCGGGGGTGGGCCGTCGTGGTCAGCGATTACGAAGGGCCGCAGTCGCGGTTCTTCGACGGCCCGGGTTCGGGTCGCGCTGTGCTGGACGGGATCCGGGCAGCGCGGGCGTTCCCGCCCGCGGGCGTGGCGGACGGTCCGGTCGGGGCCTGGGGATACTCCGGGGGAGCGTTCGCCACGTTGTGGGCGGCCCAGCTGCGCGCCGGCTACGCGCCCGACGTGCGGTTCTCCGGTATCAGCGCGGGCGGTGTCCCGGCCGATATCCCGGCCGTCGCGCAGCGGGTCGACGGCGGCGTGCAGGCCGGGCTGGCGCTGCTGATCGTGATCGCCCTGGCCCGCAACCACCCGGACTCCGGGCTGGCCGAACTGCTGAACGACCGCGGCCGGGAACTGCTCGCCGAGAGCGCAACGGCCTGTGGCCCGGACCTGGTGACCAGGTTCCCCGGCGCGCACGTCGACGACTTCTCGACGGTCCCGAACCTGTTGGCGCATCCGGTCTTTCGCGCCACGGCCGACCGGAACGCACTCGGCGAACCGGCCCCCGACACCCCGCTGTACCTGTACCACGGCAACACCGACGATGTGATCCCGGTGGCGGGTTTCACCGAACTCGTCGGGACCTACTGCGCGCAGGGCGCCACCCTGACGGCAATCCACTCTCCCTTCCCGTCGCACAACGGCGCGGCCATCGGCGAGGCGGCGGGCGGCATGAACTTCCTCTCGGACCGATTCGCGGGATCGTCCCCGGTTCCGGGCTGCCTGGTGCGCTGACCGGAAGATGCTGCGCGGTGTGCTGATCGGAAGGTGCTGTGTGGTGCGCTGATCGGAAGGTGCTGCGCGGTGCGCTGATCGGAAAGTGCTGTGTGGTGCGCTGATCGGAAAGTGCTGCGCGGTGCGTTGACCGGACGATGCCATGTGGTGCGCTTGCTGGGCGATGCTGTGGTGCGTTGGCCGGGCGGTGTTGTGTGGTGCGCCGGTCGGAAGATGCTGCGCGGTAGGGCATCATCCGGGCCGGTCGCTGTTTCCGTCGGGACCGGCCGCTGTTTCGGTCCGGGTGCACCTGCTGGGCGGCCGGGGCCTCGTTGAGCGGATTATGGTGCGCGGCAAGCACTTCGGTATCGCTTGCGGACGATGGCCGCGGCTCGCGGACGCCGAGAGAACCCGCCTGCCGATTCCGGGGGACCGGCCCCGGACGAGGCAGCCGCCCCGTGGCCGATCCACGGGGCGGCTGCGGGGCCGCGGTCAGCGGCCGGTGGTGTCCATCCACTTCGTGGTGCCCGGCGGGGCGGCCAGCGTGCTCATCAGGTCGATACCCGCGACGGCCAGCGTGGGACCGCCGGCGACCAGGGTGCCGACGACACCACCGATGCCCGCCCCGATGATGATCGCGGCCGGATCCAGCACACCGGTGGGAAGTCCGACCACGAATCCGATCGCCGCTCCGATCGCGGTGCCGATGAATCCGCCGATCGCGGTGGCGATGCCGAACTGGGCGGAGAACGCCTCCATGGCGCGCTGATTCTCCTCCGGCGAGGCCACCGGCGTCGCCGGGACGGGGCGGGCCGAGGCCACGTCCTCGACCGCCGTCAGATCCAGTACCCGCCCCTCGGCACGGACCTGGTGCGGCATCGGATATTCCAGCCCGTCCTGCCGGAACGCCAGCGGCAGCGTCACCAGCGTGGCTCCGTCGTCGGAGCGGACCGCGACGGTGCGCTCGTCACCGGATATCTCGAAGAACCCGCCGTGCAGCGTGGTCCGGACCGTATCGCCGACCAGCGTCGCCTCGTATCGCACCGCCTCGTCTCGCACCGCCTCGTCTAGCACCGCGGTAGCCCCGGGCGCGGCATGAACGGTGCCCGCCCCCAAGGCAACGCTCGCGACAACCGGTAGGGCCGCAGCGGTGAACTTGCGCAGATTCATTTGTGGTTGTTCCCATCTCGATCAGGATTTTGCCCGCCGAAAGCCCCCCGGACGCGCGCGATTTTCGTAGACCCCGCTGTTTCACCCCTGCAGCGCACGAGCCGCCGACCGGCTACTCGACATCAGTAACTGTACCTTCACCGAGGTCGGTCGTAGTCCGAAATCGTGCCAGAGAGAAGATATTTCGTCGTACCGCCAGGTTTGCCCTAGGTAAGGAGATCGAGGGCGACCGCGCCGACACAAACCACGACCACCACGGTCAGGGCGATCGCGTCGCGCCGGCCCGGCGCGCTGGGATGGGCGGTGAGCTGCCCGGTGCCGCCGCGCGCGGTGATGGCCTCGCCGAGTTCACCGGCCCGGCGGGTGGCGACCGCCATCGCGGCGGTCAGGATGTCCAGCAGCGGATTGACGGTGGCCCGGCGCAGTGCGGAATCCTTGGGGCGCAACCGGCGGGCGGCCCGCAGGATGCGCATCTCGTCCAGCAGCAGCGGCAGGCCGCGCAGCGTCAACGCCACCACCACGGCCCATTCGTCCACCGGCACCCGCAGCTTGCGCAGCGGCGCGCCCAAGGTCGCCAGGGCCGGGGCGATCTCGCTCATCGGCGTGGTCCAGGCGATCAGGAACGAGGCGGCCACCAGGATCAGCCCGAGGATCACCACCTGCACGTACCGCAGCACGGCCGCGCCGCCGACCGGAACGTTGATCAGCGCACCGGCCGCCAGCAGCCCCCAGAACCACCACGGCAGCCGCGGCAGCGTCCCCAGCGGCAGCCGCGCCAGCACGCCGACCACCACGAGGAACAGCACCGTGATGCCCAGCACCGGCCACGAGGGCAGCACCATCAGCAGCAGGCTGATCAGGAACACCCCGATCATCTTCGTCCCGGCCCACAACCGATGCACCGGGCTGGGCACCGGAACCTCGCGCAGCAGCACGGTGCTCATCGCACACCTCCCGACAGCGCGGTGCTTGTCGCGTGTCCGTGGGATAGCGCGGTGCTTGTCGCGTGTCCGTGGGATAGCGCGGTGCTTGTCGCGTGTCCGTGGGATAGCGCGGTGCTCGTCGTGTAGCCGTTGGATAGCGCGGTGCGCATCGCACAGCCCCTGCTCGCACGGGTGCTCATCGCGCGCCTCCCGATCCGCTCGCTCCGGGGCGTCGCAGGCGCAGGTGCGCCCAGGCCGGTGCGGCGGACTCGGGCGCCTGCGCCGCGCGGTGTTCGTCGGGTGCGATGGTGGCCTCCGGCGCGGCCGCGAGGATATGCCCGGACCGCAGGTGCACTGTGCGGTCGCACACCGCGGTCATGTCCTCGACGTCGTGCGAGATGATGATCAGCGTCAGGCCCGAATCGCGCAGTCGCGCCAGCAGTTCCACCACCTCGGCGCGGCCCTGCGGATCGAGCCCGGCCAGCGGCTCGTCGAAGACCACCACCTGCGGCCGGGCGGCCACGATGGCGGCCAGCACCACGCGCTTGGCCTGGCCGCCGGACAGCGATTCGATCGATCGCGTCGCCACCATGCGGTCCAGTCCGACCGCGTCCAGCGCCCGCCCGACCGCGCCGGAACCGGTGCCGCTGCCGCCCCAGTCCTCGATCTCCGCCCCGACGGTCTGCCGCTGCAATTGCAGCCGGGAATGCTGAAAGGCCAGCTCCACCGCGCCGATTCGGCGGTGCACCGGCGTCGCGCCGCTCGGCTCGAGCAGTTCGCAGGCCCCGGCGGAGGGGACGACCAGGCCGGCCATGATCCAGGCCAGCGTCGACTTGCCCGATCCGTTGCCGCCGACCACGAGCAGCGCCTCGCCGCGCCGCACCGTCAGGTCGACGCCGTGCAGTGCGGTGGCCGACCACGGCGTGCCGCGGTTGTAGGTGTGCCGCACGTCGCGCAGGCGCAGCAGCGGGTCGCCCATCGGGCGCCGGCGCGGATCGTGGACCGGGCGCGGCCAGCTGGGCAGCCGGTCCACCTGCTGCCCGCCGGCCAGATGCACCACCCGGTCGGCGGCCGCCGCATCGGCCTCGTGGTGGGTGACCAGCACGACCGCCATCCCGTGCCGAGCGGGCAGTTCCGTCAGCAGCGCGACGAGTTCGCGGCGGCCGTCCGGATCGATCATCGAGGTGGCCTCGTCGGCGATCAGCAGCGCCGGCTTGCGTGCCAGGGCGGCGGCCACGGCGAGGCGCTGCTGCTGCCCGCCGGACAGGGTGGCCGTCTCCGTGCCGCCCAGGCCGCCGAGGCCGACCTCGCACAGCAGCCCCTCGATGTCGACCTGCTCGGCCAGTTCCTGCGGCAGGCCCCACACCACGTCGTCGGCGACCAGCACGCCCAGCGTCTGGCTCTCCGGCCGCTGTAGCACCAGCGCGGTGCCGCCGAGCAGGCCGAGCCCCGCCGAACCGGGCCGCTCCACCGTGCCGCCGGTGGGCGGGCGGCCGGCGAGTACCCGGGTGAGCGTCGACTTGCCCGAGCCGTTGTGGCCGACCACGGCCACGAATTCGCCGAGCCGCACGGTGAGATCGATCCCGGACAGCGCGTCGGTGCGTGCGCCCGGATACCGGAACGACACCCCCTGCAGCGTCACCGGCAGCGGTGCGACCGGCCGATCGTCCGGCGGCGCGTCCAGCCGGTCGCGGCCGGGCAGCCAGGACAGCCGATCCAGCACCGAGCCCAGCGCGAACCAGGAGAACAGCGCCGTCACGATCACGCCGACCGCCATCCCGGCCCCCACGTACAGCCACCACCAGCGCAGCACCAGATCGGCTAATTCGGCGACGCCCTGACCGAGCGCGTCCAGCCGGGCCCGTTCGGCGATGTCCTGCACACCGCGGGACGCATTGCGGATGTTGTCGAAGAACAGGTTGCGGGTGGTGCCGAACGCCAGCAGCCACACTACCGTCAGCACGGCCCAGGCCAGGCCCGCGAAGATCGAGAGCCCGAGCACCGTGGGCAGCCCGCGGCCGCGCCGCTTGACGGTGCCGATGATGCCGCCGATCGTGGCCGCGCCGAGCACGGCCGCGGCCGACATCAGCCCGGCCGCGACGAAGGTCACCAGCGTCGTTGCCACCGCCGTGGCCACGCTGGCCCGCAGCCGGTAGCGGTGCGCCAGCAGCCCCATCGGCACCGCCGCGACCAGATTCAGCGCGGCCGCGAAGGGAATCACCGAGCCGACGGTCACCAGGCCGACCGTGACGCCGCCCAGGACCGCTCCGGTGGCCAGTTCGATGGGGCGCAGCGAACCGTGCACGGGGGTCGGCCCGGCGAGGGGCGGGGGTGGAGCGGTCACGGATCAAGTCTGCCAGGTCGGGCGGGATGCGGGATCCGTCGTGCGATCCGGGCCGATATCCGCTGCATCACACCGCGGGCATCCGCATCACGCTGGGACCTCTGTGTCGTACCGGCGGGCGGCGGCGTGACGCTGCGGATCTCTGTGTCACCCCCGCGAGCGGCGGCGTCACACTGCGGGTGGCGGCATTGCGACCATCGTTGCGGTGCCCGGCGACCGCACTCAGCGGCCGCAATCGAGGCGTCGCCCCGACATTGTGGCGCTCCTCACATCATGCGTACAGTTCCCTACTGTAGGAGGAGTGCCGGACCGATCTACATATCCGGCCATAATCGGCTCATGGCAACGGTGCAGCACCCCGGCGTTCGCAACTGGGACTTTCCGCGGGGAGCGGCGAGCGTGGCGTTGATGGTCGGTTACGCGCGCGAACACGGCGTATCGACGGCGCAGATGTTGCGCGGTACCGGCCTGTCCGAGGCGGTGCTCGCCGACCCCGACGCGCAGATCGACGCCCATACCGAACTGGCGGTGATCCGCAATCTGGTGCGGGCGCTGGGCGACGATCGCCCGGCTCTCGGCGTCGAGGTGGGCCGCCGCTACCGGATCACCACCTTCGGCATCTTCGGGTTCGCCTGCGTATCCAGTCCCACGCTCGGCGAGGCGATCTCGTTCGCGCTGCGCTTCCTGGAGCTGAGCTTCACCTTCTGCATTCCGGTAATCCATTGGGAGCCGGGGGAATTCGTCGCGGATATCCACGACGAGCTGGTGCCGGCCGATGTGCGGCGCTTCCTGGTGGAACGGGACGTGCTCGCCATGCACCAGGTGATGACGGATCTGATGGGCCGCCCGATGCGGCTGATCCGCGCCGAATTCGACTATCCGGAACCGGAATACGCCGATCAGCTCGCCGACATCATCGGCGTGCGGCCGCGGTTCGGGCGCACGCGGAATCTGTTCTCGCTCGCCCCCGAAATGCTGGAAAAGCCGTTGCCGCAGGCCAACGAGCACACCTGGGCGATGTGCCTGGCACAGTGTCGCGACCTGGTACATCGCCGCCGCGCCCGCACCGGCATCGCCGCCGAGGTGCGGGAACGGCTGATGCCGCACGGCGGGGCGGACGGATTCGCCGCACCACCCGGAATCGACGCCGTGGCCCGCGATCTCAATATGAGCACCCGCACGCTGCGGCGCCACCTGGACGCCGCCGGCACCAGCTACCGCGCCCTGCTGGACGAGGTGCGCCGCGCCCTGGCGGAGGAGATGCTCACCGCCACACCGCTGTCGGTGAGCGACGTGGCCATCCGGCTCGGCTACGCCGAGGCGTCGACATTCATCTACGCCTTCAAGCGCTGGACCGGAACCACGCCGTCGGCGTATCGCCGGGAACGCGCCGAGGTCAACGGCCGGACGGTGCGCAACCGGTAGCGCCGGCCACGCCGATTACGTCGGCTGGATCGCAATCCAGCCGCCCATCGGCACCGTGCGCACGATCGACGTCAGCCGGCGACCGTCGATCGCGTGCAGCACCAGCGACGGGTCGGGTCCGTAGTCGACCGGCACCTGTCCCGGCGAGCCGACCTCCCATTCGGCGCCGATCGAGGACGCCACGCTCGGCGCGACCACCAGCTGCCGCCCGCCGAACAGCGTGGTCGCCATCGCGTGCATATGCCCGGTGAGCACGCCGACGATCCGGTCGTCGCCGGCCACGATGCGTTCCAGGCGCTCCGGATCGGCCAGCCGGATCGGGTCGACCACGGTGCTGTACATGGGCAGTGGCGGATGATGCAGGGCGATCAGCACGGCGCCGTCGGACGGCGACTCGCGCAGCAGATCGGTCAGCCAGGCGTAGGTGTCGTCGGTCAGCTCGCCGCCGCCGGCGCCGGGGACGGTGGAGTCCAGCAGCGCCACCGTCAGCCCGTCCAGCCGCAGGACCCGGTTGATCGGCTCGTAGGAACCCGGCCGGCCCAACAGGATTTCGCGCAGGTTGGCGCGGTCGTCGTGATTGCCCGGCAGGACCCGCACCGGGACATCGGCCAGCAGCGCGGCGCGCGCCTGCTCGTACTCCTCGGCCTTGCCCGATTCGGTGATGTCGCCGGTGACCAGGATCGCGTCGGGCCGGTGCGGCAGATCGGCCAGGTAGGCCATCACCCGTTCGACTCGTTCGGCATTGCGTGCGTGCAGGTCGAAGTGGGTGTCGCTGAGCTGTGCCACCACAATCATCGGCGTTCGCTTTCTCGTGGGGATCGCGCCGTTGCGCCCGAGCGTGCCTGACAAGGCACCCTGTCCAGGTTAAATCGCGGCCTGCTATCGCGTCTGCATGAAACCCGCCACGAAATATAGCCGCGATGCATGGCCGGGGCGGATGTGCGCCTAGATGTCACCGAGTAGTTCGGCCGCCGCGGTGAGGGCGGTCGCACCGACGTTCCAGAAGTCGGCGCCGGGCGGCGCCTCCAGCGCCAGCCGGGCCGGTGCGCGCCAGGAGGCGTCCAGTCGTAGTCGCCAGGAGTGCAGGTGCGTGCGGGGATGGGTGCCGGACCGGTCGAACAGCGGATCGCCGACGAGGGGATGCCCGATCCAGGCCAGATGCACGCGGATCTGATGCCGCCGACCGGTGATCGGCCGGACCGCGAGCACGGTGTACTCCTCGGCGCGCAGCACGGCGGTGAACTCGGTCCGGGACGGATAGTTCTTACCCGCCAACAGCTCTCGCTCGTCGACGCGCCAGGTGTCGCCGTCCCGGGTGATGCTCTCGCGGGGCGCCGCGATCCGCACCCGGTTCTTCCGTCCCACGCTCAGCGGCAGGTCGACGACGCCCCGGTCGGGCAGCCCGGTGGAGGCGGTGATCGCCAGATAGACCTTGTCGGCCGTGCGCTTGGTGAACTGCCGGGTGAGTTCTCCGTGCGCGCCGAGATCCTTGGCCAGCAGCACCAGCCCCGAGGTCACCTTGTCGATGCGATGCACCGGATACAGCGTCTCCCCGTCCCCGGCCGCCAACTCCACGATGTCGGTGTCGTGCCGCTCCCCGGTCACCGCGATCCCGGCGGGCTTGTTCAGCGCGAGAACCGCCGAATCCTCCTCGATCACATACCGTTCCCGCAGCTCGGGCCATCGCATCTCCACGGTCTCACCCTAGGGCGGGTGCGGGCGCCGGTTTCGGACCACCGACCGTCAGGAACGTCGGGCGGCGTCGTCGCAGGAAGCGGTCGCCGATACTTCCTGCGCGGTGCTGCCGGGGTTATCGGGCGGCGGCTTCGAGGTCTTCGAGGGCGGAGTTCAGGTGGCCGATCATGCGGGGGAGCCGGGGGACCGAGCGGCGGCAGGCCACGAGGCCGAAGTCGAGGGTGTCGGCGGTGTTGGTGATCGTGATGTTCATGGCCTGGCCGTCGTACGGGATGGACAGGGGATAGTTGCGGTCCAGGCGGGCGCCACGCAGGTACACCGGCTTGCGGGGGCCGGGCACGTTGGAGACGACCAGGTTGTACGGGACCCGGGGCAGCGCTTGGAAACCCGGTATCAGCGTCGTGACGAGCGGAGACAGCAGCAGGGCCGAGAGCGCTATCGCCTCCGGCCGGGGCAACTGCTGGAACACCTCCTTCGCCCGCCGCACCGAGTCGCCGATCGTGTGCAGCCGCTGCCCGGCGTCGGCGATATCGGTGCCGAGGGTGCACAGCAGTGCCGCGACCATGTTGCCGTCCGAGCCGGAGTCGGTGGGGCTGCGCAGGCTCACCGGGACCATCGCGGTCAACGCCTTGTCCGGCAACGCGTTTCGCTCCATGAGATAGGAACGCAGCGCACCGGCCGACATCGCCAGGATCACGTCGTTGACGGTGCTGCCGGTCGCGCGGCGCACGGCGCGGATCCGTTCCAGCGGCCAGGAGGCCACCGCGACGCTGCGCGCACCGCCGATCGGCACGTTGAGCATCGTGTGCGGCGCCGACAGCGGCAGTTCCAGCTGCCCCCGCGCCAGCGCGCGTGCGGTGATGCCGGCACCGGTGGCCATGTGCGGCACCGTCTTTCGGATCTGTTCCCAGATTCCCGCGGTGGCGTCCGGGTCCCGCTCCGGTCGTTCGATCGTCCACGGCATGCGCAGCCGGGTGTCGTACGGGTCGTCGGTCAGCGCGCGCTGCAGCAGCCGCAGCGCCGACACCCCGTCCATCATGGCGTGATGGACCTTGACGTAGAGGGCGAACCGGCCGTCGGCCAGGCCCTCGATGATCCGGCCCTCCCACAGCGGACGGTGCCGATCGAGCAGAGTCGAATGCAACCGGCCGATGAGATCGAGCAGCTCGGTGCGGCCGCCGGGCGCGGGCAGGGCGCATCGGTGCAGGTGGTAGCCCAGATCGACATTCTCGGCGTGCGACCACGCGACGCTCGAGAACCCGCCGAGGATGCGGCCCGGCCGACGGCGGAAGCGCGCCGGCACGTCGGTCGCCGCCATCGCCTCGTCGTACATCGCGCGGACGAAATCGACGTCGGCATCGTCGGGAGGTTCGAACAGTTGCAGGCCGCCCACGTGCATCGGATGCTCGCGGGATTCGATCGTCAGGAACAGCGCATCGATAGGGTTGAGGAGATCCATCGGGTTCCGCCTATACCGGGTGGGCCACCGGCCCGGTGTGGATACGGTACAGCGTCGTCGCCACCGCGAGAAGGGATATGTATTACCTTAACACCGTGGGCATTTGGCGTCTGTCAGTCCGGCTGAATACCGGTGCCCCGGCTACAGGCAGGCG
Source organism: Nocardia sp. BMG51109 (assembly GCF_000526215.1). Lineage (NCBI taxonomy): Bacteria > Bacillati > Actinomycetota > Actinomycetes > Mycobacteriales > Nocardiaceae > Nocardia > Nocardia sp. BMG51109. Next base: position 1,407,500 of record NZ_JAFQ01000004.1, on the reverse strand, counting down.
TCGTCCAGGTCGAGGGTGGTGCGGTCGAGCGAGTCGAGAAGATCGAATTGCGGTGTCGTGCGCGGCAGTTCCCAGCGGTAGAAGTACCGGGTAGCCGCCCGCTTGCCGTCGTAGAACGCGCCGGTGCGGCCGTGCGCGGCGACGGCCTGTTCCAGCCAGATCCAGGCCAGCACGACGTGCCCGACGGCCTCCAGGTACGGCGCCGAATTCGCCAGCGCCACTTCGGGTTCCATATCCCGCCAGAGCAGGGCGGTGGTGGCGGCGACCCGTCCGGCCGCCTGCTGTAGCGCGTCGGCGTAGTCGCCGAGCTCGCCGTCGGCCGTGGCCCGGGCGGCCGCGACCGTCGTGCCCACCGTCTCCAGTAGCAGCGTCAGCGCCGCGCCGCTGTCGGCCGTCACGGCGCGGCCCAGCAGGTCCAGGCTCTGGATGCCGTGCGTGCCTTCGTGAATCGGGTTGAGCCGGTTGTCCCGATAGTGCTGTTCGACGTCGTAGTCGCGGGTGTAGCCGGCGCCGCCGTGCACCTGGATGGCCAGGTCGTTGGCCGCCAGGCACCACTGGCTGGGCCAGCTCTTCGCGATCGGGGTCAGGATCCGGAGCAGTGTGGACGCCCGCTGCCGGTCGGGTTCCGTTGCGGCGCTTCGCTGTTCGTCGATCAGCGTGCCGCAGTAGAGTTGCAGGGCCAGCGCGCCCTCGGCGTACGACTTCTGCGCGAGCAGCATGCGCCGCACGTCGGGGTGCCGCACGATCGGGATCTGCGGCGTGGCCTGCCCCTCGGTCGTGACAGCGCGGCCCTGCGGCCGGTCGCGCGCATAGTCCAGCGACTTCAGGTAGCCGGTGTAGCCGAGCGCGGTGGCGATCAGGCCGACGTTCAACCGGGCCTCGTTCATCATGTGGAACATGTAGGACAGGCCGCGGTTCCGCTCGCCGACCAGGTAGCCGACCGCGCCGGGCCGCCCGCCCGGGGCGAAGGCGCCGTCGCCGAAAACCGGTGCGGTGTTGACGGTTCCGCGCCAGCCCATCTTGTGGTTGATACCGGCCAGCACGATGTCGTTGCGCTCGCCGGCCGAACCGTCGTCGGCGGTCAGGTATTTCGGCACGATGAACAGCGAGATGCCGCGGGTGCCCGCCGGTGCGTCGGGGATGCGCGCCAGCACCAGGTGGACGATGTTCTCCGCCAGTTCGTGTTCGGCGCCGGAGATCCACATCTTTCGGCCGAACAGTCGGTACGTGCCGTCGTCCTGCGGCACCGCCTTGGTGGTGATGTCGGCCAGGCTCGAACCCGCCTGCGGCTCCGACAGCGCCATGGTGCCGAAGTAGCGGCCGGCGAGCATCGGCCGCACGAACCGGTCGATCTGCTCGGCGGAGGCGTGTGCGGCCAGGAGGTTCGCATTGCCCGCCGTCAGCATCGGGTAGCTGGCGGTGGCCGCGTTGGCGGCGTAGAACCACGCCATGCAGGCCGCGAACACGGTGTGCGGCAACTGCATTCCGCCTACTCGCTCGTCCATGGCCGCCCCGGTCAGCCCGGACTCGCCGAACGCGTCGAGGGCCTGTTTCACCGCCGGCAAAATGTGCACCTTCTCGCCGTCGAAGGTGGGCTCGTGCAGATCACCCTCGCGGTTGTGCGGGGCGAAGTACTTCGTCGCCAGCTCGCGGCTGAGCTGCAGGGCCTGATCGAAGGTCTCGCGCGAGTGCTCCCGATAGCGCTCGCGGGCCGTCAGCCCGGCCACATCCAGCCACTCGTAGAGCAGGAACTCGATATCGCGGGCCGACATGATCAGCGAATCCATGTCTTCCAGCCTTGCCGTCGGCGCGGCCGGGCGCAACCCGTTCCGGCGCGCCGCGGGGTCAGCGTTCGATGCCGGTCATCGGCGGTGCGACGAACCGCTCCAGCATCTGCCGCTCCTCGTCCTCGTCGCGGCCCGGGACGGTGAGCAGCGAGACGATGATCCGGGTGAGCCAACGCGCCGACAGCGCGGAATCGGCCCGCTGCCCGGAATCGCCGGTGAACAACGAACCGCCGATGGCCTCGATGACCTGCGACGTCTCGGCGATCTCGCTGGTGAGTCCGGCATCGCCCGGCCGGAACCAGGCGATCAGCAGCGGATCCGAGCGCACCTCGCGCAGCGCCGCCCGCACACCCTCCACCAGTTGCTCGCCCGGATCGGCGATATCCCGGATCCGCCGCGCCACCGCCGCCCCGATCCGCCGCGCCTCCCGGTGCACGAACGCCAGCCGCACCGCCTGCCGACTGTCGAAGTACCGGTACAGCGTGGCCCGAGAACACCCGGCCGCCTTGGCGATATCGGCCATCCCGGTCGCCGCCACCCCCCGCTCGGCGAACAGCTCCGCCGCCGCGTCGAGTATCCGCTCGGCCGCCCGCATCGACCGCGTCTCGCCCAGCCAGTCGGACGGCTGCCCGGCGCCGCCGCGCTCCCGCTGTGCCCGCTGTTCGCGCTCCCGAGACTTGCCGTGGCCCCCCGAGTCTGCGCCCCCGGGCTCGTGGCCCGCATCGCCGCTCGTGCCGTGTGCGCTCGCGAGAGGAATGGTCGGCCGTGTGGCGGCGTCGTGCCGATTTCGGCCCCGGCCGCCTGCGTTGTGGTCGGCGGAATCCCCGGGGCCCGGTGCGGTTTCGCCGCGCCGGCTCTTTCGGCCGCGGTCGACGCTCGTGCTTTGTCGGTCGGTGCGACGCGTCCGGCCCTGACCATTCATGCTCTGCTGGTCGGTGGCATGGGTGGGGGCCTGCGTGGTGGTGCTGCGTTGCCGCCTCCGGCCCTGACCACTCATGCCGTGGCCCGGAAGGGGACGCTGACCGGCCAGCGGACGTAGCTGCCCTCGGTGTAGCGGACCTCGTCGATGTCGACGGTGAAATCGGGGCAGCGCGTGAGCAATTCGCGCAGGGTGATGGTGGCCTGCATGCGGGCGGCCGCGGCGCCGAGGCAGTGGTGGTTGCCGTTGCCGAAGGTGAGGATGTTCTTCGGGCGGCGCCGCACGTCGAGTTCTTCGGCGTCCGAACCGTATTCGCGCTCGTCGTGATTGGCCGAGGCGTACAGCAGCAGCACCCGGCGGCCGGCCGGGATGGTGACGCCCTCGATCTCGACGTCGCGGGTGGTGGTGCGCGCCAGCCCCTGCACGGGCGAGGTGAGCCGGAGGAACTCGTCGACCGCGCCGGGAATCAGGCCGGGGTCGTCGAGCAGCAGCCGGCGCTGCTCCGGACAGCGCATCAGCAATTGCACGGCGCCGCCGAGGTTTCCGGTGGTGGTGTCGTTGCCGCCGGTGATCATCGTGAAGGCGAACCCGAGGATCCGCAGGAGGCCGACGTCGTCGCCGTCGTCCGGTCCGGACGCCACCAGATGCGAGACGGTGTCGTCACCCGGTGCGGCGCGGCGGCGCTCGATCAGCGTCGAGAAGTACTGCGTGAGCTCCCCGACCGCGGCCTGCGCCTGGAGCACCCCGCCGGTCGCGGAGGCGGCCACGATGGCCTCGCTCCATTCGTCGAACTTCGAGCGATCCTCCGCCGGAACACCGAGATAGTGCGCCACGACCATGGTCGGCAGCGGCTTGAACAGTTCGGCGGAGATGTCGCCGCCGCCCGCGGCGCGCAACCGTTCGAGACGCTCGATCACGAATTCCCGGACGGCCGGGCTGATCTCCTGCACCTGGCGGGGCGTGAACCCGCGGGCCACCCGGCGGCGGAAGGCGGTGTGGTCGGGCGGGTCGGTGAAGACGAACGGCCGGTCCTCGCCGAGCCCGATCTCGGACAGATTGTTGTAGTCGACCGTCAAACCCTGTGCGGAGGAGAAGGTTTCGGGATCGCGGACCGCCTCGTACACGTCGGCGTAGCGCGAGAGCACGTAGTAGTCCTCGTGGGCACGCCCCTCGGGAACCACATGGTGGACCGGATCGTGCTCGCGCAGCGCGGCGTACATCGGCCAGGGGTCGCGCCAGGTCTCGCCGGAGCGGAGCCGGAAGCGAGGTTCATGAGACACAACATCCTGCATGTCTCAAAAGTAAGACACATTCGCTGTTGTGTCTAGAACGTGTTTCAGCGACTGGGGATGGGCTGGGTCGGCGGCCGGTCGCCCAGCTCGTCGTCGGCCTGGGCCAGCAGCCGCCGCACCGTCTCCTCGGCGACCGGGTCGAAGTGGCGGTACCACTGGCCGATGGAGTGGAACAGGGTCGGTGTCTCCAGGCAGATCACGTTGTCGGCGCGGCCGGTCAGCGCACGGATGGGCCGGCAGGAGCCCACCGGCACGGCGAAGACGACCCGGGCCGCGCCGCGGGCCCGGACCAGCGCACACGCCGCCCGCGCGGTGCTGCCGGTGGTGACGCCGTCGTCGACGAGGATCACCGTGCGGCCCGCGAGCGAGGTCTGTGGCCGCCCCTGGCGCAGCCGGGCGCTGTTGCGCAGCACGGTCTCTCGCGCCCGGCGCTCCACCCGGGCCCGTTCGGGCGGCGCGATGAACGCGCGGACCACGAGATCGTCGTCGACCACGCGCACGCCGGATTCGGCGACGGCGCCGAACACCAGCCGCGGCCGGTCCGGCACCTCGAGCTTGCACACCACCGCCACATCCAGCGGCGCCCGCAGCGCGCCGGCGACCTCGAAGGCGACCGGCACACCGCCGCACGGCAATCCGAGCACGACGGTGTCGGGCCCGCGGAAGGCACGCAGGCGCTCGACGAGCCGTCGGCCCGCTTCGCGACGATCCAGAAAGGGCATCCGTCTCACCCTGGCAGCCATGAAATGAGTCGGGCCGTTGCGCGACTCAGAAGACAGCTGAGTACTCTACGCCCGACCGGGCGTAATGAGGAGTGAATCGGCGGCGGTTGGGTAGGGGCGGTCACGATCCTGCGGCGAATCGCGTTCGGCTCCCGTACGATCGCGTGCGTGACTCCGGCACGACCTAGGGGGAGGGGAGCGTGGCACTTCGCTCACCGGCGACGATGCGCACCGGCCTACCGGCGACTATCCGCATCGGCGCGGAACGATCACGGCGCGCCGCCGCGACGACCGGCCGCCCGTCCTGGATCGACTGCACGATCGATCCGAGGCCGGCGCGGTGAGTGAGCGAGCCGTCGGACAGCTGTGCCCCGGCTGCGGCGCGACGATCGCGCCGTCCGAGCGCTGCTGCGAGGAGTGTGGCCGCGAGCCGATCCACCGGGCGGCCCTGCCCGATGTGACCGCCGACCCGGCGCCCGACCGCGCGGAGGCCGATCTGGGTGCGGTGCGGCTGATCACCGACCGCGGAATGACGCACGCGCACAACGAGGATGCCGTCGCCGCCGCCGTCGTCGCCGATGCGGCCGGCCCCGCGGTCGTCGTCGTGGTCTCCGACGGCGTGTCGACCTCACACGATCCGCAGGCCGCCTCGGGGGCGGCCGCCCGCACCGGCGTCGACGCCTGCCTGGCCGCGCTGGCCGGCGGCAGCTCCGTACAGGAGGCGGTGCCCGCCGGGCTGGAGGCCGCGTTCGAGGCCGTCCGGGGCGTCTCCGTCGCCGCCGGGCACGCGCCGTCGTGCACATACGTCTCGGCGGTGCTGCGGCCCTGCGGCAACGACGAATTCGAGATCACCCTCGCGAATGTCGGTGACAGCCGGGCCTATTGGCTGTCGGCGGAGCGTGGCCACGGCTCGCCGTCGCAGCGGCTGACCGTCGACGACTCCTTCGCCCAGTTGCTCATCGCCGGCGGGGTGGACGAGCAGACGGCGATGCGCGATCCGCGGGCGCATGCGCTGATGCGGTGGCTCGGTGCGGATTCCGGCCACGTGCCCGGCGACACCGCGGTGTCCTCGCTGCGGGTCCGCGGTCCGGGTGCGCTGCTGTTGTGCAGTGACGGGCTGTGGAACTACCTGCCGGATCCGGACGGCCTCGCCGCGATCGCCACCGCGGACGAACCCGGCCGCGCCGCACGCGATCTGGTCGACTTCGCGCTGCACAGCGGCGGCAGCGACAACATCACCGTCGCCCTCGTACCGGCGATCGCGTCCTCCGCTTCCTGAGGCGGGACGGCGCACCGACGCGTGCGGCCGGCCGCCGTGGATGCATATCGGCGCGGCGTTCGAGTTGTCCGGCCGGATGAAATCCGCGAATGTCCTTCATGGAGCTGGACAACGGTCGTGTGATCGCTCACATTTACACTGCCCCGATCAGGCAGTACAAGGAGCAACCACATGCCAGCCAGTCCAGTCATGCGTGACCTCTTCCGACGCAAACCCATCGAGCTGATCGACGACGAACCCGCCGGCGGGCTGCAACGGGCCCTCGGCCTGTGGCAGCTGACCGCGATCGGGGTCGGCGGCATCATCGGGGCGGGGATCTTCGCCCTCGCCGGTTCGGTCGCCCACGACACCGCGGGGCCCGCGGTGCTGATCTCGTTCCTCATCGCGGGGGTGGCCAGCGCCGCGGCCGCGCTGTCCTACGCCGAGTTCGCGGGCCTGATCCCGAAGGCCGGCTCGGCCTACACCTATGGCTATGCCGTGCTCGGCGAGCCGGTCGGCTGGCTCATCGGCTGGGATCTGCTGCTGGAATACACCGCGATCGTCGCGGTGGTGGCGATCGGCATCTCCGGATACGTCTCGTTCCTGTTGGAGCAGTTGCACATCACGCTGCCGGACTGGATGCTCGGGGCGCCCGGCACCGGCGACGGGCACTATGTCGACCTGTTCGCGGCGCTGCTGTGCCTGCTGATCGCGTTCATGCTGACCCGGGGCATCAAGGCCGCGGCGCGGTTCGAGACCGTGGTGGTCGGCATCAAGATCGTCGTCGTGCTGGTGGTGATCGTGGCCGGCGCCTTCTACATCGACTCCGGCAACTACACCCCGTACTTCCCGTTCGGCTTCGGCGGCGCGGTGACGGGCGCGTCGACGGTGTTCTTCGCGGTGTTCGGCTACGACGCGATGTCGACGGCGGCCGAGGAGTCGGTGGACGCCAAACGCCATCTGCCCAAGGCGATCCTGTACTCGCTGGCGATCTCGATGGTGCTCTACGTGCTGGTCTGCCTGGTACTGACCGGTATGCAGCACTACACCGAGATCGATCCCGAGAGCGGATTGTCCTCGGCGTTCGAAGCCGTCGGCCTGCCCGGCCTGGGCAGCCTGATCGCCGCCGGCGCCATCGTCGGGATCATGACCGTGCTGTTCACGTTCATGCTCGGCGCCACCCGGATCTGGTTCTCGATGAGCCGGGACGGCCTGCTGCCCCAGTGGTTCGCCAAGACCCATCCGACCCGGCACGTGCCGACCCGGATCACCTGGATCGCGGGCATCATCTCGGCCGTGATCGCCGGGTTCCTGCCGATCGGGGAGGCGGCCGAGCTGACCAACATCGGCATCCTGCTGGCCTTCGTGGTGGTGTGCGCGGCGGTGATCGTGCTGCGCTACCGGCAGCCCGATCTGCCGCGCGGGTTCCGTACCCCGCTGATGCCGATCATCCCGCTGATCGGCATCGGCTTCTCGATCTGGCTGATCAAGTATCTGAAGCCGGAGACCTGGCTGCGGTTCGCGGTGTGGTTCGTGCTCGGGATCGTCATCTACGTGGCCTACAGCCGTCGCCATTCGCTGCTGGCCACCGGCGGGAAGCCCGCGGCCGGGACGTCACCGACCGGCGACTGAGAGCCGTTGCGGCCCGGCACATCGCGAGGCGTGTGCCGGGCCGCGCCGTCAGCGGCGGTTGCTGATCACCAGCGCGGTGATCAGCAGGGCGGCGCCACACCACCCCGGACCACCGAGGCGGTCGCCGAGCAGCAGCGCCGCCAGCAGGGCCGCGGTCAGCGGTTCCAGCAGCGCGGCGAGGGCCGCGAAAACCGGTGCGGCCGTGCGCAATCCCCGGAAGTACGCGGTGTAGGCGATCGCGGTCGGCACGCTGCTCAGGTAGGCGGCGGTGAGCAGAACATCCGCGCGCAGCGGCAGGCCCATGCCGAACGCCAGTGCCGCGGGGGTGAGCAGCAGGCCGCCGGTGAGCATCCCGAATGCGGTGGTGCGCAAGGGATCCAGGCCCGGCACCGGTGTGGCGGTGATCAGGGTTATGGCGGAGAACGCGGCGCCGGCGAGCAGCGCCGAGCCGACGCCGACGACCAGATCGTCGCGCGCCGCGTCGGTGGGTGACCAGGTGAGCAGGATCAGTCCGGTGACCGCGACACAGATCGAGACCAGCGTGCCGCCGGCGGGCCGTTGCCGGGTGCGCAGCATGTCGCCGAGGGCGACGAACACGGGCGCGGAGCCGATCGTGACCATGGTCGCGATGCTGACCGAAATATGTTGTACGGCAATGAAATATCCGGCCTGATAGCTACCGATCAGGGCCCCGCCGACCAGTATCCGGCGCACCGCCGGGCGGGTGCGGGGCAGTGCGCGCAGACCGCCCGACAGGGCGAGCAGGGCGACCGCCAGCCCACCCCCCAGAAGTAGGCGGTAGGCCCCCACCGACAGGGGATGCAGTCCCGCCCGATCGGCGAGCAGGGATCCGGCGAGTCCGCCGGTACCCCAGAGAATTCCGGCGGCGACCAGCGCCACCGCGGACCGGTCGCGCGCGGGCGCGACGACGTCGACAGACATGGGTGTAGTGCTCCTGCGTCGAAGAAGAGGGTTGACGACGACGCGGGGCAGTCGCTCTCAGCGCTTCGTACCGGACCGGTACCGCGGATCGGCCGGACGGCCGTAACCGCCCGGCTGCCGAACCACCCCGCTCAGGCGGCGGGGGGCGGCGTGAACTTGAAGACTCGATGCACGGAGATCACTGTAGCGGTGCGTGGTCGCGTCGCAAAAATAGTCAAGTTACTTGACTTGACGAGGTCTACTGCCCGGCGCCGGCCGTGCCTGTGTCCATTTGGACACACCGGCGCGATATCCGCGAAATATCCGGATTCGACTTACATACGTGTAAGACTGTTCGGCGCACAGTGTTGCTCTCCTATAAGGAGGACCGTCCGTGACGAATTCTGCCGCATCACTGGATCTGCCGAAACCCTTGGTGGTCACACTGGGGAATCTGAAGGGCGGCGTCGGTAAAACTACCTCCGCCTTTTTTCTGGCCGGTTACTTCGCACTCGAGCACGGGTTGCGGGTGCTGGTGATCGATGCCGATCCGCTGAGTCAGACCGGATATTCCTGGTATCGGCGGCTACAGAAGGGAGAAATAGCTGTCCCCTTCACGCTGATCGCATTTCCGTCCCGGCACGTCGACGATTGCATCGCCGACAATTCCGCCGGCTACGACGTGATCATCGTGGATGCCGGAGGCGAATCGGCGGATATCTTCAAGGCCGCGATTCCCTCGACCGACGAGCTCGTGCTGATGACGAGTGTGAGTCCCTCGGAGGTGAAGCGAGTGCCCAGTACCTATCGGGCCGCCGAGGAGGCGGCCGCCGACGCGACCCGCGAGATCCGGGTCCGGGTTCTGATGACGAAGGTGCCGGTGACGATGAAGAAGGGCGTCAACGTCTCCACCGAGTACCGCACGCAGCGGGCGCAGCTGGAGGACGCCGGTTACCAGGTGTTCGACACGTATCTGAGCGCGTGGAAGTGGTATCGGGAAGCCGCCGATGGGGAAGTCGGCGAGGGTGCCGAGAATCCACTGCACGACCTCGGTGAATACCGGCAGGTGGGCGACGAGCTGGTCGCCCCGTACCGCGCCGCGCTGGGGGTGCCCGCCTGATGCCTCCGCAACGGAAGAAATCCATGATCGGCGGCAAGTCCGCCGCGGCGGTCGATCCGTCGGCCGTCAATCCGCTGGCCGATACCGCCGAGCACACCCCGCCCGTCTCGCCGCTGCGCGATGCCGAATGGCGGCGCACGGCGCCGAACCTGACCGTCGTGCCGGCCGCACCGGCCCCGGCCGCCGATGTGCTGACCATGCCGCTGCCGGCCCCCGGCGACGGTCCGCTCAGCGACGACGAGCAGGTCCGGTTGAGCGCGTGTGAATCCTCGATCGGGACGCTGCGCATCGCGTTCTGGGCGGCCGGCCGCGCCCTGCAGATCGTGCGCGACGGCCGGCTCTATCGCAGCGAGTACTCGACGTTCGACGACTATGTCGAGCAGCGGTGGGATATGCAGCGCTCGTACGCCCACAAGCTGATTCGCGCCTGGCCGTTGGCCGCCAAGCTGCATCCGATGGCGCCGGGGATCAACGAGGGGCAGATCCGCGAGCTGCTGCCGGTGGCGGCGGAGCACGGCGAGGAGGCGGCGGTCACGATCTACGCCACGCTCGCCGCGGGCGACGTGAAGATCACCGCCGGCAAGTTGCGCGAGGCGGTGGCGGTGCTGCCGGAGCGCTTCGACAAGGACGGCGCCGTGCAGCGGTTGCAGGACTGGTTGCGCGGCGATCTGCGCGCCGCGGCGGCCGAACGTCCGGCGGCGGACCCGTTCGGTGCGGTGGAATCGCGGCTGACGGCGCTGACCCGCCGGGTGGTGAAGCGGTCGTCCGACGACCCGGCCGCGGCCCGGGAATTCGCGGCGAAACTGCGCACCATCGCGGATCGGATCGAGCAGCAGATCACCGCCTGAGTCGCCGAAAGAAATACCCCGCATCGGAAAACAATGCCGATGCGGGGTATTTTTGTATATCGTTCGGTATTCGATTGTTTATCGTCTCGTTATCGCATTATACGAGTTATTTCCTTGCATTATTGTTTCCGGCCACGAATCATTGCCCCTCGGATCCGTTGGACTGACAAGAACACCGTTTCGAATCTGATCGGGAAACCCGATGGGCGCACCACGGCGCCGCATTCGGGCCCCGACGAGAGGATCGGAGGACCGTGTCATGACAGGAACCGACGAAGTCCGATATATCCGCGCCCTGCGGCGGATGTTCTGGTGGCTGCTTGCGGCCGGAGCCCTCGTCCTCGGCGCCATCGGCGCCCTACTGGTGACGACGGGCCAGGCCTCGGCGCAGCCGATATCCGTGCCGGGCATCGGAACGATCGAGGTACCGAACGAGGTGCCGATTCCCGCGGAAATTCCGGGCACGATGACGGCCGTCCCCGGCGCGGCGGATCCCGCCGGAATTCCGGACACGATCGACGCCGCCATTCCCTTCGGGACCACCCCGGACGGTGGGATCTCCGTCGAACCGGCGACGCCGAGCATGGCGCCCGGTCCGGAGCCGGCCGTGACCGGAATCGTGGACGGCCTGCAGGCCGCGGTTCCCGGCATCGATATCCGATCGCTGCTCGCCGTGCCGGGTGTGCCGAACGAGCCCGCGCCGCCGGCCCCGGCCGCGGAACCGGAGAAGTCGCGCGGCGAGGTCGCCGTCGAGGCGGCCGAGTCCAAGATCGGCGCCGCCTACGGATACGGCTCGGCCGGCCCCGACGCCTTCGACTGCTCGGGCCTGGTGCAGTGGTCCTACGGTCAGGCGGGCGTCGACGTCCCGCGCACCAGCTACGAGCAGCTCTCGGCCGGAACCCCGGTGGGCCTGGACGAACTGGAGCCCGGCGACTTGGTGTCGTTCTACGGTGGCGGCCACTCGGCGATCTACGCCGGCGACGGCCAGGTGATCCACGCCGGCACCAACAGCACGGGCGTGGTGCGGACGGATCTGTCGGAGATGCCCGCCAGCGGCGCCCGGCGATTCTGATCGCGGCGATACCCGACGGGGCGGAGTCGGCGATACCGGACGGGACCGGAGTCGGCGATACCGGACGGGATGGAGTCGGCGATACCGACGGGACGGAGTCAGCTGGTATGCAGGAACAGCACGTCGTAGGCGCGCCCGGCGTCCTCGGGAAACACCAGGATGCGCAGCCGGCCCCGGGCCCGGCCGACCGGGGCCCGGGTGGACCGGATGCCGTGATCGCGCAGCAGCCGCCCCACGTCGTCGGCCGTCGCCTCGTCGAAGACCGTCGCCACGGTCACCAGCAGGCCGTAGTCGTCGTCCGGTTGCCTGCGCCGCCACACCTTGCCCATCCGATGACTTCCGTTGTCGCTATCCCTCACGCGGTCTCACCGATTCCAGCACAGGCCGCGCCGCCCGCCGACACCGGGCGGCGATCCGCGGAATCCCTTGCCGCTCGCGGATTGTCCGGCTCGCGGGCCGCTACTGAGCCACCGGGGCGAACGACCGAAACGCTACTGGGGCGACCGCCCGAAACCCGGCTGCTGCTCGGCGGACCGGCTGGCGGCGCGCAGGCTGACCGAGGTCGGCACCTGGTGCTGCCGGGTGACCGGGCCCGGCTGCTCGTCGGCGAAGGGATCCAGGCGGGGCCAGCTGCGACCGCTGCCGGCCAGTTCGAGGTCCTCCTGGGCGGCGTCGGCCTCGCGCCGGGACGGCGCGTCCACCTCAGCGAGGCCGACCAGCACGATCAGCATCATGGTGATCAGCGTGACGGTCATGATCAGGGGTGTGAGCAGCTGGACGGGCTCGACGCCGCCGCTGACCGCGTTGTGGTCGCCGTGGTGGGCGCTCATCGCCGCCATGCCGGTGTAGTGCATGCCGCACACGGCCAGGCCCATGATCACCGCCGCGCCGAGGGTGGCGCCGAGGCCGTGCACGTGCAGCATGAACCACAGCGCCGCGGTCGCCGCGACCACCGCGATCACGATCGACAGCGTCACCAGCGTGACGTCGTATTCGACGTGCGCCCCCGCGTGCATCGCCGACATGCCCAGGTAGTGCATGGCCGCCACGCCGATACCGGTGACCGCCCCACCGATCGGCAGCGCCAGGATCTCCCGCTGCCACCGGACCACGATGGACAGCCCGATCCACACCACCACGATCGCCATGGCCGCGCTGAGCAGCGTCATCGGCACGTTGTAGCGGATGGTCACGCCCTGGATGGAGAAGCCGAGCATGGCCGTGAAGTGCATGACCCAGATGCCGCAGCCGCCGAGCGCGATCGCCGCGGCGATCAGCCACCCGCCGGGCCAGCGCGACGAGCGGGCGTGCACCGCGCAGCGCAGGCCCAGCACGGATCCGATGAAGGACATGACATAGGCCAGTACGGGCGTCAGCAACCCGTGGTTGAAATGGTCGAGCTCCAGCACGGCGTACTCCAAGGGCAATAGCGGTAATCAATTCGTTACCGGACGATAGTTCAACTCGGACCGCTTGGGGATTGCATTGTGCAAGCCTCGCGATGCCGAACCCGACCGGTCAGGCCAGCAGATGCGTAGGTGTGACCTGCGGACGTACCTTGTGCACGAAGTTTCGCCGCAGCTGGTGGTATGGCTCGTTCTCGCCGTAGAAGTTCTGGCGCATTTGCGCCAGTTCGTAATCCCGGTAGGCAGACAGTGGCTTGGCCGCCTCGTCCGCGGCGCGGCGCTGTTTCTTGGTCACCAGCCGGTCGGTCAGTTCCGGCGCGGCGGCCAGCGATTCGGCCTCCTGCCGGACCCAGGCCCGGAACTCCGCCGCATCGCCGCCCGTGACGCGGTCCACCAGGCCCAGTTCGGCGGCCCGGCGGGCGCCCACGGGCAGGGTCTCCCGGGTCAGGCGGTCGGCCTGATCGATCCCGACCCGGCGCGGCAGGGTGTAGGTCCAGTACTCCGAGCCGTGCAGGCCCATCAGCCGATAGTGCGGGTTCAGCACCGCCGACTCGCGGACCCAGACCTCGTCGGCGGCCAGCGCCAGCATGACGCCGCCGGCCGCGGCGTTCCCGGCCAGTGCCGCGATCACCACCTTGTCCGTGGTGGTCAGGATCGCCTCGACCAGATCGTCCATCGCGTTGATATTGCGCCAGGACTCCTCGGCCGGGTCGTCCGCCGCCTCGATGACATTGAGGTGGATGCCGTTGGAGAAGAAGTCCCGGGCCGGGCCGAGCACCAGCACGTCCACCGGGCGCCGGCAGGCCTGCTGGTAGGCGGCCAGCAGGCGGCGGCACTGGTCGGTGCTCATCGCGCCGCCGGCGAAGGCGAACTCGAGATAGCCGACCTCGCCCTCCTCGTAATAGCGCAGCTCGGACCAGGTGTCGCGGGTGACCGCCTCGAACGGCGTCACCGGGATGTCCGGCACGCCCGCGAGCAGATCGGGTCCGAGGGCGTCGGTGGCGGGCTGCTTGAACGTCGCCGGACCGCCGGGGGTCCGGCGCGGGCGTAGCTGCGGTAGCCATACCGCGCCGTCGACGGTCGCCCGGCAGATCGCGCGGTCCCGGGTGGCGATCACGGTGCCCGGGTGGCCGCGCAGCCGATCCTCGTAGTGCCCGCCGTGCAGGAAGAATTGCTGTCCGAACAGTTCGTCCAGCACGCCGGGCTGGGAGTCGGCGGAGCGGAGCTTGCGCAGGACGGTGGCGGTGTCGTCGGCCGACCAGTCGATCCGGCGGTACTCCTGCGCGTGGTACGGGCGCAGCCGGCCGTACACGTCGGGGCGGCGGTAGTCGAGCGGTTCGGGAACGAACTCGGGGTCGGCGAACCGTGCGACCGCGAGCAGCACCGCGCGCACGGCCGCGTCGGCGACCTCGTTGCGGTACAGCTCGCTCTTGCCGCACGATGCGACCGGGAACGGCTCGCTCGCCCAGATCGGCCCGGCGTCCATCTCGTCGACCGCCTGCAGGACGGTGACGCCCCATTCGGCGGCGTCCTCGTGGATCGCCCAATCCAGCGAGGACGGCCCGCGGTCGCCCTTCGGTCCGGGGTGCACGATCAGCACGGTGTAGGTGGACCAGATGTCGTCCGGGATCGCCGTGGTCAGCATCGGGGCGAGGATGAGGTCCGGCCCGAACTGCGCCACCCGCGCGCGCAGCAGGTCGTCGCCCAGCGCCAGTTCGACGCCGACCCGGTGCCCCAGTCCCCGCAGCTCGGTATGGACTCGCTGGGTAAGGCTGTTGAACGCGCTGGCGACCAGCAGGATGCGCACGTCTTTTCCTCCATCAGGCAGTACCGATCAGTGAACCGGTGAGACGGTTCGGGTGAAACGTCCTCAAAGAAACTAGCGGTGTGATAATTCGGGTGCATCTCGGGCACACGCGGAGCTTCCGAGATCGGCCGCGGAACCGGTTGCCGAGGTGTTCCGGGGTCCCGCTCATCGGTGCCCCGGGCCGCGTGTATGCCGCCGCGATCAGCAGAAAGCCATGCCGGACAACGGTTCTCGGCTCATTTGCCGGTGAGTCCAATCTTGTTCTGCACCAAGTGTTCTCGGGCATTGACGCGCGTGACCGGGCGAACTGCTCGCCGGCTTCGAAGTCGACCGTCGTCCCGGTCGCGGGCGGTGCGGAGGGGGTGGGCGATGATGGGCGTATGACTGATCTCGCCGAGTTCGTGCGCGGGCTGCCCAAGGCGGAGCTGCACCTGCATCTGGAGGGCACCCTGGAACCGGAGCTGAAGTTCCGGCTGGCCCGGCGCAACGGCGTCGAGTTGCCGGAACGCACGGTGGAGGAGGTCGTGCGGACCTACGACTTCCACGATCTGACGTCGTTCCTGCAGGTCTACTACCCGGCCATGCGGGTCCTGCGGCAGCCGCAGGACTTCCACGAACTGGCCTACGAGTACCTGCTGCGCGCGCATGCCCAGGGCGTGCGGCACGTCGAGATGTTCTTCGATCCGCAGGCGCACACCGGCCGCGGCGTTCCCTTCGACACCGTGATCGGCGGCTATCGGTCCGCGATCGTGCGGGCCCGCCGCGAGGTGGGCATCTCGGCCGAACTCATCCTGTGTTTCCTGCGCGACTACTCCGCCGAGTTCGCGATGGCGACGCTGATGGAGGCGCTGCCGTACCGGGACTGGATCATCGGCGTCGGGCTGGACTCCGACGAACGGGGCCATCCGCCGAGCAAGTTCGCCGACGTGTTCGCCCGCGCCCGCCAGGAGGGTTTCCAGCTGACCATGCACTGCGATATCGATCAGCAGGACTCCATCGAGCACATCCGCCAGGCGCTCGAGGACATCGGCGTCGACCGCCTCGACCACGGCACCAATATCGTCGAGGACGAGCGCCTGGTCGAACTCGCCGCGTCGAAGGGCATCGCCCTGACCTGCTGCCCGGTCTCCAATTCCTTCGTGACCACGCAGATGAAGTCGGCCGAGATCACCGGCCTGCTCCAGCGCGGCCTCACCGTCACCGTGAACAGCGACGACCCCGCCTACTTCGGCGGATACGTCGCCGACAACTACCTGGCCCTGGCCGAGCACGCCGGCCTGGAGATCGACCGGCTCGCCGAACTGGCCCGGAACTCGTTCCGCGCCTCGTGGATCACCTCCGCGCGGCTGGCGGGATACCTGGCCGAGGTGGACGAGTACGTGGCGCGCTACACCGCTGCCTGACGCGGCCGAGCAACCGGTTCGAGGCCGACCCGGCGGATCCGATCGTGCCGGTACCCGAATGGCGGACCCGGGTCGGCGTCGACGCGGGACCTGGTGCGGCAGTTGCCGTTACGCATCGACTCGAGGGCGCCGCGCGGTGGCGGACCTTCGGCCGGACGGCAGCGGGAAGACGGAAGCGCGCGGCGCCCGGGTGACGCGATCGGCGTGGCGCGGCCGGGTGCGGCGATCCGTGTCAGGCGTGGTTCGCGCCGGTGTCGAGGTGGCGCGGGCGCACGAGGAAGATCAGGCTGAGCCCGGCGCAGATCAGGGCCACCAGCATGATGACCGCCATCGGCATGGCGCTGCCGGTGCCGAAGGCGCCGACCAGCGGTGCGGCCACCGCGCCGAACAGGAACTGGCCGCCGCCCAGGAGCGCCGACGCCGCACCGGTGGCGGGGCGGCCGAGCATCTGGCCGAGGCTCATGCTGCCCGGCATGATCCCGCCGATGCCGAAAGCGGTGCAGAACAGGCAGATCCACGTGGCGGCCAGGCTGCCGCCGACGGTGGCGAGCAGCAACACGTGGACGACGACGGCCGCGGCCGCGATGGCGATCGACGCGCTCAGCAGGGTTCCCACCGAGCAGCGCCGCGACAGCGCGCCGAAAACGGCTCCGGCGAGCATGATTCCGACGGCGTTCGAGGCGAACACCAGGCTGTAGAGGGTCGCGGAGGTGCCGTACACCTCCTGGAACACGAAGCTGGAGCCCGAGATGTAGGTGAACAGCGCGGCCGCGCCGCCGCCCAGTGTCAGCACGCAACCGAGAAAAGCCCGGTGGCGCACCAGTTTTCCCATGGTGCGGAAGGTGCCGCCGACGCCGCCGGAATGGCGCTGCTCCGGCGGCAGCGTCTCGGTCACACCGGGCAGCACCGCGACGAACAGCAGCGCGCCGAAGACGGCCAGCGCCACGAAGACGATGCGCCAGCTGCCGACCGACAGGATCGCGCCGCCGATCACGGGCGCCGCGACCGGCGCGACCCCGAGCACCATGGTCAGCATCGAGAAGTAGCGCGGCAGGTCCGGGCCGTGGAACCGGTCGGTGAGCACGGCCCGCGCCAGCACCATTCCGGCGGCGCCCGCGACGCCCTCCAGGAACCGGGTGACGTTGAGTACCGCGATATTCGGTGCTACGGCGCACGCCAGCGAGAACACGGCGAACAGCGCGGTCCCGACGATGATCGGGCGGCGGCGGCCCACGCTGTCGCTGAGCGGGCCGATCAGGAGCTGGCCGATGACCAGCCCGGCCAGGAACGCGGTCATCGAGAGCTGGATCGCCGAATCGCTCGCGCCGAGGGTGCGGCCCATCTCGGGGAATCCGGGCACGTACATGTCGATCGCGAGCGGCGCCACGGCGGTCAGCGCGCCGAGCAGCGCGATGAGCGCGGTCTTGTGCCGGGGCGCGCCGAGCGCGGGCGGTGCCGAACCGGTCGTTCCGGAGTTCTGCGATCTGGTTACCATCGGAAGAACGGTAACAATTAGTTCACTGGCTAACAATATGCGTTGCTAACAATTCGAGGTGATATGGCTCCCCACTCGTCCTTCGACCTCCGCGCGCAATGGATGGCGGCCCGGCCGGACCTGGACACGTCCCCGATGGCGGTGGTGGGGCCGCTCAAGCACATCGAGGCGCTGCTGGCCACGGCGCTCGAACCGCTGTACGACGCTGCCCCCGTCACCGCCCCGGAACTCGATGTGCTGCTGAAACTCCGGTACGCGGAGGGTCCGGTGATCGCCCGCCGGATCGCCGAGAGCGCCAACTGCTCCCGGGCCGCGGTCAGCAAGACGCTGGCCAAACTGGAGAGCCGCGGCTACATCGAGCGCCGCCCGAGTCCGGCGGACCGCCGGGCCGCCCTGGTGACGGCGACCGACGCAGGTCGGGAGGTGGTCGACGCCATGTTTCCCCGCCAGCTGGCGGTCGAGGCCGACGTCCTGAAGGGCCTGGGCGCCGACCGGGAGCGGGTGGTGTCGGCGCTGAACCTGCTCGCGCGAGTACTCGAGCAACGCGTGCGCGGCTGACCGCCGCTGCCCTGGCAGAGTGACGCCCCGGTGCGGGGAACGGCGCCCGGCCGGACGCGTGCCGGGCGACGAGGAACGTGCCGCACCCGCTGCACCGAGCGGGCCACGCGGCGGCGGTTACGCTCTCGACGTGACCGCCGCCGAGGAGAACACCGAATCCGCACCGCGGGAAGCGATCGCGCACGCCGTGCGCGAGGACATCCTCGCCGGGCGGCTGGTGCCCGGCGATCGCCTGCGCGAGGCGGATCTGGCGCGGCGATTCGAGGTTTCGCGGGTGCCGATCCGGGAAGCGTTGTCGCAGTTGCACAGTGAGGGGTTCGTCACTCTCGTGCGCTATCGGGGCGCGACGGTCTCGGACACCGCAGGAGCGGCGGCGCTGGAGCTGGTGCAGATCCGGCGGGGCCTGGAGGTGCTGGCGGCGCAGCTGGCCGCCGAACGCGGCGGGGGAGACGTCGCCGACGAACTCCGGGAGGTCGTCGAGCTGGGCCGCAGCACGCGGGAGCCCGACGAGCTGTCGTCGCTGATCGTCCGCTTCCACACCCTGGTCGCCCGCGCGTCCGGCAATCACCAGCTGCAGGTCATGCTCGGGCAGATCCTGCACCGGGTGTCCTGGGTGTTCGACCAGCAGATCGAGATCCGCACCGACGCCTCCTGGAGCGAGCACGCCGCGATCGCGCAGGCGATCCTGGGCGGGTCGCCGATCCAGGCGGGCTATCTGATGGGCGAGCACATCGCGAAGGATGAGGCGCTGGTGGCCACGATTCGGGCCTAGTTCGTATACAAGATTTGCCACTACCGCAAGAAGTAACGTGCTTTGAACGCGCGGAAACGAGCCTGAAACTAATTTCGTATACAAACTTCAGTGAGTTAGTACTTCCCGCTGGAGGCCCGCATGTCCGCCGACACCCTCGGCACCGAAACGCCGCCGCAGCGCCTGTCGGCGTGGCGCACCGCCCTGTTCGGCCTGCAACACGTGCTGGTGATGTACGCCGGATGCGTCACCGTGCCGCTGGTCTTCGGTGAGGCCCTCGGCCTCTCCACCTCGACCGTCGCCGTGCTGGTGAACGCCGACCTCCTGCTCGCCGGTGCGATCACGATCCTGCAGGCCGCGGGGCTCGGGCGGCTGCTCGGCGCGCGGATGCCCGTGGTGGTCGGGGCGTCGTTCACCTCGGTCACCCCGATGATCCTGATCGGCCAGGAGTACGGGCTGTCGGCCGTGTACGGCACGATGATCGCGGCCGGGATCTTCGGCGTGCTCGTCGCGGTGCCGTTCTCCCGGCTGGTCCGGTTCTTCCCGCCGGTCGTGCGCGGTGCGGTCGTGACGATGATCGGCCTGTCGCTGATCGGCAAGTCGGTCACGATGATCTTCGGCGACCAACCGGCGGGCGGGTCGCGGCTGGCCCTGGCCGCGGGCGTGATCCTGCTGATCCTGGTGCTGATGCGGTTCGGGCGGGGGTTCCTCGGGCAGTCGGCGGTCCTGATCGCGCTGCTGCTGGGCACCGGCGTGGCGGCGCTGCTGTCGATGACCGATTTCGCCGGCGTCGGCGGGGCCGACTGGTTCGGGCTGCCCCGGCTGTTCCTGTTCGGCGCGCCGAGCTTCCCGATCGCCGGAATCATCTCGATGTGCCTGGTCATGCTGGTGATCTACACCGAGTCCACGGCCTACATGCTGGCGGTTTCGGAGACCACCGGGCAGCGGGTCGGTCCGCGGCGGCTGGCCCGCGGGCTGGCCGCCGACGGTGTGTCCGCCCTGCTGGCCGGATTCCTGACCTCGTTCCCGGACACGATCTTCGCGCAGAACGTCAGCCTGGTGCGGATGACCGGCATCACCAGCCGCCGCGTCGTCGGGGTGGCCGGCGGGATCCTGGTCGTGCTCGGGCTGGTGCCGAAGATGGGCGAGGTGGTGGCGAGCCTGCCCACGGTGGTGATCGGGGCGGTCAGCCTCGTCATGTTCGCCAGCGTCGCCGGCGTCGGCATCGCCACTCTCTCGCAGGTGGATTTCTCCGTCGGCAACAACCTGCTGATCGTGTCGCCCGCGGTGGGGATCGGCATGATCCCGATCGTCGCGCCCGACGTCTACGCCGAGCTGCCGTCGGCCGCCAAGATCATCTTCGGCAGCGCCGCCACCAGCACGGTCATCGTCGCCTTCCTGCTCAACCTCATCTTCAACCATGTCGGCTCGACGTCCCGGAGGAGCGCATCCGCATGACCCCGATAACCCTGCTCACCGTGCCGACGACCGATCCCGCCGACCTGCGCGGGCTGGCCGTTCTCGACGACGCCGGACTGCGCGCCGGCGATGTGGTCGGCGTCATCGGCAAGACCGAGGGCAACGGCTGCGTCAACGACTTCAGTCGCACCCTGGCCGCCGCGGCCTGGGAGCCCCGGCTGCCCGAGTCCGCGGTCACCGTCTTCTCCGGGGGCACCGAGGGTGTGCTCAGCCCGCACGTCAATCTGCTGGTGCGCGACGAGACCCGTCATCCGGGATTCGACCGGGGGCTGGTCGCGGCGGCGGGCCGCACCCGGGTGCTGGACCCGGCGGAGATCGGGCGGCTCGCGCAGATCACGGCCGTGACCGATACGGTCGGCAAGCTCGTCGCCGAACTCGGCGTGGTCGCCGGCGATGTCCACCTCGTCCTCGTGAAATGCCCGCTGCTGACCTCCGACAAGATCGCCGCCGTGCGCGCGGCCGGTCGGGAGCCGGTCACCGAGGACACGTACGAATCCATGAGCCGGTCCCGGGCCGCCAGTGCGCTCGGAATCGCTGTGGC
The DNA here is from genome assembly GCF_000526215.1 of Nocardia sp. BMG51109. Classification (NCBI taxonomy): domain Bacteria; kingdom Bacillati; phylum Actinomycetota; class Actinomycetes; order Mycobacteriales; family Nocardiaceae; genus Nocardia; species Nocardia sp. BMG51109. The sequence goes on along the minus strand of NZ_JAFQ01000004.1, from coordinate 1,386,489 downwards.
GCTGGGCGAATGCGCCGCCGACACCGCGACGGCGGCGCTGTCCGGTGCGGCCGAGGTGTCCTCGGCGCGGGCCTCGGCGAGTGCCGGGGCCGAACTCGACGACTGCCACGTCCTCGTCGTCGCCGAGAGCACCGCCGCCGCCAATCCGCTGCGGGCGCTGCACGGCGAGATGGCCGACGCGATCGATATCGCCGCTGTCACAACGCTTCTCGACGAGGTCGAGCGCCGGGGCGGCACCGTGCGGCAGATCTTCGCGAAGGCCGAGGCCGATCCGTCGGGCGCGGTGCGCGGTCACCGGCACACCATGCTCACCGATTCCGATGTCAACGCCACCCGGCACGCCCGTGCCGCCGTCGGCGGCCTGCTCGCCGCCCTCAAGGGCGACGGCGCCGTCTACGTCTCCGGCGGCGCCGAACATCAGGGCCGGCCCGGCGGCGGCAGCGTCACCGTCATCTACGAACTACCGGAGGTGCGGCGATGACCGCGACCGAGGCCCGCGCCACGGGCATCGAGGAATTCGAGGACGTCCCGGTCCCGCCCGAGCACCGGCGCGGGCTGCTGTCGGTGTCGGCCGTGTGGTTCGGCTTCCCGATGGTGTTGACCTGCGCCATTTTCGGCGGCCTGATCGTGCATTCGCTCGGCTTCGGCCTCGGCATGCTGGCGATCGCGACCGGCAGCCTGATCCTGATGGGCTACGTCGGCGCGCTGAGCTATCTGGCCGGGCGCACCGGCAAGAATTTCGCGCTCACCGCCGCCGAGACGTTCGGCCGCCGCGCCGCCCGGATACCGTCCGGATTCCTCGCGACCATCGTGATCGGCTGGTTCGCCTTCCAGACCGGGATGGCCGGGTCCATCCTGCACGACAGCATGGGCTGGAACGAGCGGCTCACCACGCTGCTCACCGGGATCGCCTTCGTCGCGGTCACGCTGCTCGGGATTCGCGCGCTGTCGGTGATCGGCATGATCGCGGCGCCGTTCTACGTGGTGCTCGGGCTGGTCGCGGTCGGCCTGGCCGCCGCCGACGCGCCCGCGTCGCCCACCTCCTATCAGGGCAGTGGCGCACTGAGTTTCGGCGCCGCGGTCACGCTGGTCATCGCGTCGTTCGTCGACTCCGGGACGATGACGGCGGATTTCACCCGGTGGTCGCGCACCGGGCGGGCGGGTTTCCTCGCGGCGTTCTCGGCGTTTCCGGTCGGCCAGATGATCGCGCTGGTGATCGGCGGATTCGTCGTCGCGCTCGGCGGGGCGAAGGATCCGGGCGCCGACGGCGGGGACTTCCTCGGCCTGCTCATCGATCACGGCGGACTGCTGGTCCCGTTGGCCGTGCTGTTCGTGTTCGTCAATCTCGGCTCGGTGTGCACGCACTGCCTCTACAACGGGGCGGTCGGCTGGAGCCAGCTGACCAGCGGGCGGATGCGGCGGCTGACCGTCGTGCTGGGCACGGTCGGGGTGATCCTCGCCGTGGCCGGGATCTGGTCCTGGTTCGAGCAGTGGCTCAACCTGCTCGGGGTGATCGTGCCGCCGATCGGCGCGGTGGTCATCCTCGACCAATTGGTGCTGCCCCGGTTCGGTCTCGGATCGAACGGCCGGGCCGGTGCGGTGCGGTGGCAGCCGTTCGCGGGCTGGCTGGGCGGGTCCGCCGCGGCGCTGCTCACCCACGCGTTCGCGCCGCAGTTGTCCGACGCCGTGGTCGGCCTCGTCGCCGCCTCGATCATCTTCACCGCCGCCTGCGCTCTCACCTCTCGGGAGCGCGCAATCATCGCCAGCGACAAGGAGATTCCGGTATGACCCTCCCGACCGTGGACGCGCGGCCCTATGCCTGGCCGTTCGACGGCGCCGTCGATCCCGCCCGCACCGCGCTGCTGCTCATCGACTGGCAGACCGACTTCTGCGGGCCCGGCGGGTACGTCGACCAGATGGGCTACGACCTCTCGCTGACCCGCGCCGGTCTGGGGCCGACGGCGCGCGTGCTCGCCGCCGCGCGGGCCCGCGGGCTCACCGTGATCCACACCCGGGAGGGGCACCGGCCCGACCTCGCCGACCTGCCCGCCAACAAGCGCTGGCGTTCGGCCCGGGTCGGCGCCGAGATCGGCAGCGCCGGCCCGTGCGGGCGCATCCTGGTGCGTGGCGAACCGGGCTGGGAGATCGTGCCGGAGGTGGCGCCGCTGCCGGACGAACCGGTGATCGATAAGCCGGGCAAGGGCGCGTTCTACGCGACCGACCTGGACCTGCTGCTGCGCACCCGGGGCATCACGCACCTGATCCTCACCGGCATCACCACCGACGTCTGCGTCCACACCACGATGCGCGAGGCCAACGACCGCGGCTACGAATGCCTGGTGCTGTCCGACTGCACCGGTGCGACCGAACTCCGGCACCACGAGGCCGCTCTGAGCATGGTGACCATGCAGGGCGGCATCTTCGGCGCGGTGGCGACCTCCGACGAGCTGCTCGCCGTCCTCGGCGCATGACCCGTGTCGTCCTGATCCACGGCGCCGCAACGGATTCGAGGGTGTGGGACGCCACGGTGGCCGCACTGCCGGACACGCTGGAGGTCCTCGCGCCGGACCGCCCGCAGTCCGGCGATATGGACACCGAGATCGCCTTCCTCGCACCGCTGTGCGTCGATGCGTTCGTGATCGGGGTCAGCGGCGGCGCGACCCTCGGACTGGAACTCGCCGCCCGGGGCGTGCCGCTCACCGGCGCTCTGCTGCACGAACCTGCCGCCGGTTCACTGGCTCCCGGCCTGCTCGACCATGTCGCCGCCGGGCTTGCCTCCGGCGGTGTCGAGGGATTCGGCCGAGCGCTGTACGGACCGGCATGGAACCCGTTGTGCACCAATGCCTCTCTGGAAAAGATCGCGGGCGAGTTCGCCATGTTCGGCGCCTTCGAGCCCACACCTCTCGCCGTCCCGACCGACCGCATCGTCCTCACCGTCGGCGAACACTCACCTGCCCAGCGGCACAGCGCAGTCGCGGCATTGGCTGCCCATCTGGGATCCCGCCGCCGAGTACTGCTGGGGGTGGGGCACGCCGCGCACTTGGAGGGTGGCTTGGCTGATCCGCCTGTGTTGGAGGCGGTCGGTGTCACGTGAACCGACACGAATTGCGCAGCTCCGCAACGAGATCTGTCGGCTGCGGCTGACCTCCGGGTCAGAGCAGGGCGATACGGACGTTGGGCACCGCCTGTTCGGCTGCTTTGGCAAGACGGGCGTCGAAGGTGACGAGCGGGGCGTCGTGGATGGCCGCAACGGCCACATAAGCGGCGTCGTAGACCGAGACGTTGTGACGCATAGCCCAAACCGCTTGCAGCAGAGCAATATCTGTGCCGGTGTATTCGATCTGCATGGCGGTGAGAGCTCCGAACGCTGCGTCGCCATCCTTGGCGGTGAGACGGTTGCCGAGGACCGCCTTGCGCAGAGTACGCAGGACCTCGAGGGGCATGTGGGCCGGAGCGCACCAGTCGTCGTCGGCGAGCATTGCCGCACGCGCAGAATCGCCTTGTGCCGATGGACTGGACAGCGCCAAGACCATGACGTTCGCGTCGACAACGATCACTCGTCGTCCTCGCGTCCGCCGCGGATTTCCTCGACGATATCGTCGGCGCTCATGGCCAGGCTCCGGCGCCCGACCAGGCTTTCCAGGAGATGTTTGTTGCGTTCGGCGCGGAACTCTCGTTCTAATAGTTCGCGGAGATAGACCTGGGTCGACTGGCCCCGGGCGGCGGCTCGCGCGGCAATCGCGTCCCGCACCTCCTCGGGTACGTCTTTGATCTGAATGGCGACAGTCATGATCTCAGTCTACATGCGCATGTCATGCGCATGTTCATCGTGCTGAGGCGTAGGCGAGGTGAAAGCGATAGGTTCCTGCTGGTAGAACCGGTATTCAGGTGTCGGTGAGCCAGCCGCCTGCCTTCGGGACGGTGTTGTGCCAGATGTGTTTGGTCTCTTGGTATTCGGCCAAACCGCCCGGGCCCAGTTCGCGGCCGTTGCCGGAGCGGCCGTAGCCGCCCCATTCGGCGGCGGGGGGTGTTTTCGATGTCGACGTGGTTACCCAGATGGCGCCAGCACGACGATGTCGCTGGAAACCGCCGCTACAACGTCGGTATTCGGACCGATGGACAACGCATGTGCCCCTGCGGGGCAGCAGGGGCAGGTGATTGCTGTACCGGTTGTAAGGTCCCACACCCGCACCGTGCGGTCCCGGCTGGCGGTGACCGCCACCGGGCGGCCGTCGACGACCGTGCACGCCACTGCGGACACGGTTTCCGGGTGGCCGGTGAGGGTGGTGTGGAGTGTGCCGGTGGTGCAAGGCTTCCCGCGCTAATTGGCAATGCTGCTGTCGAGTGGTACTGGACGTCCGAGACGGGGTTGGCAGTAAACTCGCCGTCAGTTCGGAAGTGCGGGGTTCGTCCTTCGCTACAACACATTCCGTGACTCGTTCGGTCTTCCCCGTGGAGGGGGAAAGCCGAGGACTGCTTGTCGTGATTGCGGCGGTTGGAGCAGCTCCCGTTGCGGTGGGGCTGTTGCGGCCGCCGCAACCGCGGCGGGCACCAGCGAGTTGCGAAAGAAGGTGGCCCATAGTGGGCGACGCTGAACCTCCGAATGAGTCCCGGTCCTCCAGCCGGGATGCCGTCAGCCCGTGGAAGGAGCGTTTGGCCTGGCTGCGGACTTCGGTGACCCTTGTTGACTTGGCGACGCGGTTGCGCTCTTCGTATTGCGGAGATGCCGAGACCGCCAGCTCGGTTCTCAACAAGGTCCTCGAGCTGGCGGTCCGGGTGCTGCATGCGATCGGGGACGTTCTCAGGTAGAACACGACCGCTGCAGTTTGACCGGTCAGGGGCTCGGTTCGCTGCGTCATCAGCGGCCGAGCCCTTTCCCGTCGGTCTAGGATGCCTCCCGATGCTTCAGATGTCATCAACATCCAGATGTTGTTATCATCCGAAAACGGAACTAGACGGGGTGGTCGGGAGTAGCTGAGTGGTTCACTCGAGATTGTGGACGAGGACGTCGAGCGTCGGTGCCCCGGGCCAGGACGGGCGAAGGCTCCCCACGCGCCGAAACCCCCACTTCCGGTAGGCGGTGTAGGCACGGGTGTTATCGGGCTCGACGAGCAGGGTTACGCGCTGTTCGGTCCGGCCGCGCAACAGTTCGTCGTACAGCGCGTGAGCTAGGCCCTGTCCCGTGTGTTCCTCGGACACCATGATCTCGCTGAGTGCGAATGTGCGGGTACCGTTCTCGGTGGTGAATTCGGCGCGGTCGCCTTCGCCCTCGTCGAGTCGCAGGTTGGTCCACCATCCGGCCGTCGGCGACAGTGGCCACCCCCATGCCTGGCCTTCGGGCTTGCCGTCGATGCGGGCGACGACCAGTTCGAAGCCGGCCGAGCGGGGATGGGTGTATGCGTCGAACCGCTTCATGAACTCGGCGGGCGATTCGAACAGGTCACCGGACGCGATCGCGTCGACGTACGCACGCCGAAAGACATCCTCGACGACGCCGCGAAGGGCCCTGGCTTGGGCTGCGTTGTAGTGAGTGAACTCGGGGGTCATACGGTGAGAGCTTTCTGTTCCAGGGCATCGAACTCTTCGCACAAGTCTCGATCGGCGGGCCATTGTTCGGCGGCATCACGGATCGGCCGCAGCTCCTTCAGAGTGCGAGCCGAGTGCACCTCGTGCAGCGATTGCAGAATCGGCCGGGCTTCTTCGACGGCACCACGGAGGTTGACGTCGCCGAGGTCTAATCCGATCTGATCTGCACTCCCCATGCCTCCAGCCTCTCTGCTCGAATTCAGCTGCGCCGCAATATGCTTCGATATCCACGGAAGCCACCCCTCTCCCGACTCAATCTCGCCGTCGTCCAGCGGCACTGGCGCGGCCGTCATGCGATGGCCCCGACTCCGACCCGATCTACACTCCCCATGCCCTCAGCCTGTCGTTCGAATTCAACTGCGTCGCAACATCACTCACGCAAATCGTGGATCAGCACATCGAATTGGGGCGCGTCGGGCCAATCGGGGCGTAGCCAACCGACCTTGCGCCAATCCCATCGTAGATATGTCGAATAGGCGCGTGTGTTGGTTGGCGCCACGAGCAATGTCGCCCGGCGCTCGGGGCGTCCGCCGAGCAATTCGTCATGTAGTCGACGGGCGATACCCTGGCCGGTGTACTCCGAATTTCATCGGACTTCGCGCTCTCCCCGTTCGTCGCGCTCGAGTTCGCGCACGCGCTCGTAGGCTGTCCGCGACAGCCGCGGGGCCCGGTCCTGCCGGCGCACGTCCTCGCCGGGTAACGGCTTGCTGACCGCCAGCAGATCGGCGGCGTCCCGCTGGGTCATCCTGACCACCTGGCCGGCCGCGGCCGCCTCCCGTGCCTGCCGTCCCAGCTCGGCTGTCCGCTCCACTGCACGCCGCCGCGCCGCCCCGGCGGCGTCGTCCGCCTCCCGCGCGGCTGGCTCCCGTTCCTGCCACTGACCGGTCGGCTCGAGTTCTTTCCCCCGGTCGGCTCGTTGTTGTGCTTCGCGGTCGCGTCCTGCCCGTTCGATAGCGCGCTGTGCCATCTCCTGCGTGCGGGCCTTGGCTCGGATCCGCTGGGCGCGTTCCCGCTGCCGCTGCCGCCTCACCAGCTCCGGGACATCGTGTAGATCTCTCTGGACGCCGCGGCTGCGTTCCTCCAGGACCCTGCCGAGTTCCCGCGCCCGCTTGGCTTCCTCACGACCGACCTCCAGCACTCGGAACCGATCGCCGAAGTCGCGCACCATCCCCGCCAGCTCTTCGCGTACTTCCCGGTCGACCTGGGCGCCTTGCACTACTACCCACGTCCCGCGGGCGTTCGGGTCACGTTCGAGGATGTTGCGGTCCTTGGCCGCCTGGCGCATCGCCTTCGGGCCTACGCGCCCGGACTTGTATTCGCTGAACTCCCGGCCGCGCTCGTCGGCACGGGCGGTGTCGTGGATACGGTCGCCAAAGTCGGTCTTGATGACCTGTTCGTATCGCCAGCCCTTCTCGAGGGTTTCGCCAAGCAGATGGGCCATACCCAAATGAAAATGCCGACCACGCTCGTTGTGCCGACGGCCGCTATCACGCGCCTTGCGGCGGCGCTCCTCCTCGTCGTCGGGCATCCCCCCTCAGCCCCCGTCACCCCTCGGTGCTACGCGCGATGTTCCTCAGCTCGCGCCCCTCATGCGGCAGGTCATAGGCTTCCGCGTAATCAATTGCGCGGGAATAGATCTCGTCCGTGACACGGGAGAAGTCGGGGACGTCCTCGTCTTCGACCGACAGGAACAGCCGATCGCTGATGTCGTCGGCGGGGGCGTCGTAGTGGTATCCCACCTTCGGCGCGAACGTTCCTCCGAAGAGCCCCGATATCGGGCTGTCATAGCCGCCGTTGAACCAGACTCCACCGGCGCGGCGCACGAACGTCTCACCGATCCAGCACGCGAACCGGTCGACCAACTCGGCGTTGCCGGGGTCGTACATGCTGGTCTCGTCCGGGAAAAACCAGTCGAACACGCCCTCGATCCAGTGCAACATGGCGTCGCTGTAGCGGTCGGCGCCGGGCATCGGCGGGATGATATCGGCGTAGGCATCGGCATCGCCGTTGATCGGCGCCCGGCTGTACCCCTGCGCCACCCACCACCCGACCTCTCCGACCGGGACGGTGGCGAACGTCTCGGTGAACAGTAGGTCGATCTGGGCCGCGATACGGTCCGGGTTTCGCCAGCGCAGCCACGCGGGGTCATCCTGAGCCTTCGCATCGAACCAGCCCGGATCCAGCTCTGCACTCCCCATGCCCTCAGCCTCTCGTTCGAATTCAACTGTGTCGCAACATTACTCACGCAAATCGTGGATCAGCACATCGAATTGGGGCGCGTCGGGCCAATCGGGGCGTAGCCAACCGACCTTGCGCCAACCCCATCGTAGATATGTCGAACAGGCGCGTGTGTTGGTTGGCGCCACGAGCAATGTCGCCCGGCGCTCGGGGCGTCCGCCGAGCAATTCGTCATGTAGTCGACGGGCGATACCCCGGCCGGTGTACTCCGAATTTCATCGGACTTCGCGCTCTCCCCGTTCGCCGCGCTCGAGTTCGCGCACGCGCTCGTAGGCTGTCCGCGACAGCCGCGGGGCCCGGTCCGGCCGGCGCACGTCCTCGCCGGGTAACGGCTTGCTGACCGCCAACAGATCGGCGGCGTCCCGCTGGGTCATTCTGACCACCTGGCCGGCCGCGGCCGCCGCCCGTGCCTGCCGGCCCAGCTCGGCGGTCTTCTCCACTGCCTCGCGTCGCCGCGCCGCCGCGGCGTCGGCCGCCTCGCGTGCGGCCCGTTCCCGGTCGGCCTTCTGCTTGACTTCCTGTTCAGCGCGGGCCCGCTCGGCTCGCGCGGTGTCTTCGCGGGCACGCTGGTTCGCTCGCTGCGCGACCTCGGCCCTGCCACGCACCATTCCGTCGCGTGCGCGCATCATGGTCCGGAAGCGTTCGGCCTTCTCTCTGGCCAGTTGTAGCGCCCGCAACCGTTCGGGGGACAGCAGTTCGAGCTGACCGCCACGGGCCAGCCGTTCGCCGAGTTCGATCGCTCGTTGCTGTTGCCGCCTGGACACCTCGAGGTGCTGGAAACGGCCCGGGAAGTCGCGGACCATCTTCGCAAGCCCGTCGCGTACTTCTCGTGACATCGACTCGCCGCGTACGGTTACCCATACCCCGGAGTGGTAGCGCCCGGTCTCCAGTAGGTGCCGGTCGCCGCGTAGCTGGTTTAGCGGTTCGCGGCCTTCGACTCTGCCGCTCTTGTATTCGCGGAATGCCCGTTCGCGGTCGTTGTGCACCCGGGCCTGATCCAAGACCCGCCGTTTGCCATCTTGCACACGTTCGGAATGTTCACGCACCCAACCGCTTTCGCGCGTTTCGCCTCGTATATGCGCCATGCCGAGATGGAAATACTCGCCTTTTGTGTTGGCGTCTCGGCCACGCTGTTGATCCTTGTCTTGCTGCCGCCGAATCTCTTCGCGTTCACGCTGCTGTTGTCGGCGTCGTCTCTCCTCGTTCTCGGACACGTGCGGTCACGATCATGCGTCGGTTTCGCTCCATTCTTCGTATTGACGGTGGTCGTCGTAGAGGAGCGCGCCGACAGCTGCCCAGCCTTCGCCGATAGCTAGATCCGCGAGCGTCCAGAGTGTGACGGTTCTCGGGGTGAACGGGTACCGAAGGGCCGGGTTGATGGCGGGGTAGAAGCTGCGTGCCGGGTCGGTGGGCCGATCGTCGTAGAGCGTGGCTCCGGTGCTCACCTCGAACGCTTCGGCCAGGAAGCACACGAATTCGTCTGCCAGAGAGCGGTTTTCCGGCCGCATCGCGGTCGCCATGTCGGGGAACAGTCCGGCGATGACGTCGCCGATCTCCGCTTCCCTCGGCGATGCTTGCAGGTAAGGAAGGCCCCCCATGAAGTATTCGATGAGTAGTTCGTCCGAGGTGATTCGCCGCAGGAACTTCCCGGTTTGTGCGGCTCGCCGGACCGGCTTGAACCACGCTTTCCAGGCGGCCTCTGGGTCCTCCAGTTGGACACCGAGGTCTATCGTCAGCTGTTGGTGGTCTCCGCTGTCCACGCCGTTTCCCCTTTCAGTATTCGAGTTTGACCGCTTCGGCCAGCTCGCGCATGTCCGGCGATCGAATCGGACCCCGTCAGCGACCCAATTCCATCGTGCCGACGTTTTTCCATTCGTACCGGTGATTATCGCGATTGAGTTCGATGAGTGATATCTCGGTGACAGGTTCCGTTATCTCTGCATCTCCCAAGCCAGATCGCACGAGCACACGCTGAAGATCTGCAATTATTGCCTCCCCGGTGGAATACGCTAACGTCAGATGCGGCGTAAATCTATCGGTGCGTTCGGGTATACAATCGTCCCCCCAGACTGCGCCGATAGCCGATTGCAAGTTGCTGCGCACGCGCGTGAGTGGACCAGGGTTCACTACCGGCAATCCTATCGTCTCTCTATCAGCGACCGGCCGACCAAGCACGATTTCGAACCGTTGCGAATGTTGGAGGATTTCGGATGCGGTATCAGCAATTCGCTCAAGGTCGTTGGATGATACTGCATCAGCGAACCCAATGCCCTGAATGGTGATGTGCAACCCGTTGGGCGCGACGGGTTGCATGGTCGGGATGTCAGCCAGAGTTGGCGCGAATTGTTCGACCAAACCGGCAGCCGCGGAGTTGTCGGCGAACGTCAGGTGCCACGTGTAGAATGATCGGCCCGGGCGCCAGCCTGGGCGCCACCACCAATGATCGCGCGTCCGTTCATCCATCTTCATCAGTCCCATTAGTGCTTGCGGCGAGTGCGGGCAGACTACCGAGGTTTGCCAGTTCCCGAAATGCCGCTGCGGCTTCGGCGATCTCAGCAACACCTCGAGCGCTGCCTGCCGTAGCCCGAGCAAGTTGAACAATGCCGTCGACCTGCTGCACCAGCGGGCCGACACGGTGTTCGGCTGGGCTTCTTCGACGGCACCGCGGAGGTCGCTGGCGTCGAGGTCTAATCCGATGTGATTTGCACTCCTCAAGCCCCCCAGCCTCACGGCTCGAATTAAGCTGCGCCGCAACATGCTTCGATACCCACGGAAGCCGCCCTCCGACTCAATCGTTGAGTCCCAGAATGGATGCGAGTCGTTCGGCATCCGGCCGGACGGTCGCGCCGCCGTTCTCGACAAGATCGGGGACGGCTGATTGAGCGAACAGGGAGAACCCGAAGGTATCGGGAGATTCCTTGTGCGCCTTGGATAAGAGCGAAATGGTAGCCAGCGATTCATCACGCATGAAGTGTGCGCGAGCAGTCTCGGCGGTGTGGAAACTGCGGCGCGTTGCCGAGGGCATCTTGCCGAGATCCACTTTTGCTGCCTGCCTGATCGCGTACCCGCTGTGCATGAGATCGGCCTGGATCGTGATCATGTAGGCATCCACCATCGAACGGCCGAACATCAGCCAGGGATGTACATAGTCGTCGCCGAGTGCCTTGGCGGCTTTGTCGGCTTCGTCCCAGTAGCGAAGTGCGTCGCCTTCGCGTCCAATCTTCGCGTAGGACAGGGCGATTGCCAGTCGCAGCAGACCCCATAGTGCCAGATCGTCGCCTTGTTTCTCGGGTTTCAGCAATTCGGATATTTCGAGCGCCAGTTCTACGCGGGCATCGTGCTGCTCGCCGGCGTCGCGATAGACGTGGTTGACGTACCACGCTGCGGCGGCCATTGCGTGTGGATCGTCGGCGTCCTGTGCAGCGGTCATTGCCCGATCACCGGAGAGCAGCACCAGCGACGCAGGCGGTTGGAATGACAAGTACAGCTGGGTCAGGTGGTAGACCTGGGCGAGCGTCGCGAGTGCCTCTCGACGCTCATTGCCGTCGAGCTGCCGGACGGCGATCCGCGCGTCGCGCAACAGTCCGGGTAGCAGGGTGGCGATTGCCGATCGCTGGTATGCCGCCCCGTGCCACAGCGCCCATGCTTGACGGGTGCGGGCGGCGATTGCCTCCGATGACAGGTCCGGATCGTCGCTGCTCGCCGACGCCGGGTAGGACGCCAGAGCCTCGCTGATCTTCGGTAGCGCGGGGTGTGACGTTTTCCCGTAGAGGGAACGCACCAGCGGCTGGTCACCGGTGAGTTGCGTCAGATCTTCCAAGTCGAGGATCTCGGCGAGGCGGATCAACATCGGTAGGCGCGGTTGCTGCAAACGGCCTGTCTCGAGCGCCTTGACCCAGCTCGCGGAACGCCCGGCTAGATCGCCCAGCACTGGGCGAGTCATACCAGCCTGTTGCCGCAGACGTTGAAGTCGTTGACCAAATTCACTATCGCGAACCATGACGCACTCCAGGATATGGGGAGGTCAATAGGGGCACAGTTTGTGTCTCTTATTCATTGTGGCACGGGCCACGGTAGATGAGCACCCAGGTAGCCGGTAGCCCCGTTCCCCTCCTCGCGGGGCGTCTTTATCCCGACTGCGGCCTTTGCCGGGACCGGGTATCCGGGTGCAACCTGAAACCGAACACACCATACACTCGAGGTCCGACACGAAATGTCTTGCGGGACAACACAAACCGCCGAGTGCGGTATGGAGTCGAAGATCCGCAGCCACGACCATGCGGTCGCGTTGCTGCGGACGCACACCGATCACGGCGTATGCCAGACGTATCTCGCTGCGGTCGCGTATTGCACTGAGGCCCAGGGGGATTACGAGTGATGTTCTCCCCTGCCCTGCCTGCCGACATGCCGATCCCGACGCCCCGGGAGGCGGGCCCGCTCCGGGTCGTGTCGTTCCTGCGTACCGACGTGTCGGGCGCAGCCACCGAACTTCACTACCAGGTGATTCACCATGCCTGTGTTGAGCGAAGGTTCGAGATCGTCGGAGAGATGATCGGCGACGCCCACACATGGCGGGCACCATTCGCCGCACTGGTCACGGTGTGCACGACACGGGGCGCTGACGCAGTGCTCACCCCGTCACCGGATCATCTCGGGCCGGGACTATTCACCGTGTCGGCGGTGTCGGCGGTCCTCACGCTCGAGCCACCCGAAATATGGGTGCGGGGTAAGCGGGTGGTCTGGCCGTGATCAGGACGACCGAGTATCCCGGCCTGTTCGCGGTTGTCGCGCTCGGTGCGGTGTTCGTGGTGGCGCTGGTGTGTTTCTGCCGGGTGCTGCGCGAGGACGATGCGCCGCACGAGTCGACGACGTTGGGCGTGTACGACCTGCTGTTCCGGCTCGATCACACCGATCCCGCGCCGATTCGCAGCAGTGATGAGGCCCACGACGTCACGCAGCGGCACATCAATTGCGACAGCGCCGACTGTCCCCGCAAGCGGGCCGCGCTCACCTACCTCGAGGCGCGCGGGAAGTTCAAGCGCGACAGCAGCCGCTACTGAGAGCCCAGGGGAGTTATCGAAATGATGTGCGCCTATGCGGCAGTCAGCCGGAAGGGGAAGCGGTGACCGACCGGATACCGCGTATCGAAGAGATCATGAATGCGATGAAAGGCGTTGTGCCCGAATCTCATCGGCACATCGATACCCTGCGCGCGGCGTGGCTGCTCGCCACTTTGGACGAATGGTTGACACTCGACACCATCACCACGTCGGCCGGAGAGACTATGCCGGATATGTTGCGCGCCTTGGATTTCGGTGACTACCGGGACATGGTGCACCGGCAGCTCGTTGAACGGATCAGGGAGACGGGGCCGCGGCGGCGCGGTTACGCCGACGCTGTTGGCCGGCTTGCGGCGGCGTGGCGGGCGTGGAAACGCGAGGTTGCCAACGACGACGACAACAGCCGGTCCCTGATGGACGCGGCGCGGGAACTGGAACAGGCGCGGTGGCACTACATCGGCGACACCACCGTCCGCAACGCACGGAAAGGCTCGGCGTGATGGCGATGTATCCGCCCCTCGATGACGTGCTGGCGGCCTTCGACGGCCGGGTACCCACACAGCACCCGCACGTGACGATTCTGCGCGCCGCGTGGCTGCTGGCGACGTTACCGGGATGGATGAACCCGCACTCGATGACGACTCTCGAGGCCGAATCCGGCGGCGAGGCACTGATCGCGGTGGGCCTGCCCCATCTGACGACGACCGTGCGCGAAGCCCTGACCGACCGGATCGCGGTCGCCGCGAACGACAGCGACGACCTCGCCGAGGCGATCGACCGCCTCGCGGCAATCCGCAACCACATTCGCCGCCTGTCCCCGCACAGCCCACCCGAGCAGATCACCGCCGCCGTACAGGCGTTCAACGACGCCCGGAAAACCTACACCGACCTCACAGCGGTGTCGTGATGCGGTACCGGCCTACCGCATTGTGCTGGATCGACCCCGACGTCTCCCGCCGCCCGGAATGGGATGCCGCGCAGGTGCGGCGGCTGGCACGGCAGCTCGGGTACGTCCTGCTGCAACCGGCCGACGACACCCTGATGCCGCTGGTCGACCAGATCCGCGCCGCCGACGTCGATGCCGTGATCGCACCCGCCCCGGACCACTTCGACGTGGTCGGGTTGTACGCGGTGATGTGCATCGTCGATGTCGAAACAGCTTGCCCGCGAATGAGTTTCGCGCGATGGGCGACAACCGTCACCGGGGACACATCGGGTGAATGCCCGCGCATGAACGAAAAAGATTACCGCACAACATGAGTCGAAGAGGAGATCAGTCATTGTCACCGCATGTCGGATACGGCGTCAACCAGCAGAAGATCTTGCGTCGCCTCGGTACCGAGGCGCGCGCCTGACGTGTCAGCAGATATCGGCGAGGACCGGGATGGACATACGGACGGTGACCCGCACTGTGCGGGTGTTGGAACGGTGGGATCTCTTGTGCGACAGCGGAGTACGCGGCGAGAGCAGGGACTGGATGTGGCAGACCACCGCCGCCGGCCGCAAGGCCATCCGGCCGGCGGGAGTGACGGCGTGACCCTGTCGCGGTCGATGATCATCGACACCGATGCGTTCTGGGATCCCGACGACCTCCTCGCGATCACTCTCGCCGCCATGCTGGTGCGTCGGCTCACGGTGATCACCAGCAACGAGACCGGCGGCCGCCGTGCGCGTGGCCTTCGCCGATTCCTGAATTCCCTGGGCCGCATCGATGTTCCGGTCGTCGCCGGGTGCGATCTCGGCGACACCCACCGGTTCAACTGCGACGACTATATCGAGGATGTGCCCGAACAACCGGCCGATGTGCTCGGCGCCGTCGCCCGGGCGTGCGCGGCCGAGCGGGCGATCTGGGTCGGTCAGGGGCCGCTGTCGAACCTGGCGAATGTGCTGTCCGCCGAGCCGCATCGCAGCGACCAGCTGGACGTCTTGGCTCAGGGCGGGTGGCTCGACGAGTATCGCGACCCGAGCGCGGCGACGTTCAATTTCCGGCTCGACCCGGCCGCGGCCGGCCTGGCGGTCCGCGCCGCGAACGGGCCGCGGCTGGTGCTGTCGGATTGGACGAACGCCGAGGAAATGGCCGTCACGCGAGAATCCGACCTGTTCCGGATCGTGTCGCAACCCGGTGCGCCCGAATGGGCCCGATGGATCGCGATCTGCCTCGAGCGATGGTTCGACCGCAAACCCAGCAGCAAGATGCACGACCCGCTCACACTGTCGGTGGCGCTGGGACTCCCGTTCGTCGACTTCACCGATGTCCGGGTGCGGATCGAGGCCGACGCCCGCCTGTACCGGGACCGGCGCGGTCGCCTCGTGCGGGTGGCCAACGGTGTCGACTACGCCGGATTCATGGGCTGGTTGTGCGCCATCATCGAGACCGGCATCACCGAGTTCGACCCCGGCGCGGCGTGCCTTGAAGCCGTCGCCCGGACCGCGGAGGTGACGGCGTGACCGCGGCGGCGTCGTCGCCGGATCCGATGGGTGATCCGACATGCACGCGACCGGGCTGCGCCTTGCCGCACCATGCCGACGGACTGTGTTACCGCCACAACTGGATTGCTTGGCTGGCCGATCCGGCGCACCGGGCCCGGCCGCGAGACGAATTCGATGCCGAGCTGGATGCCGAACTGCTGGACGAAGATCGACAGAACCCGGTGACCTCGCGTGACCCGGCCCGGTCGTGACCGGGGGAGATCAATGATCTGGGGGGCTCGTGGTCGAATTTCTCGTGCAGATACCCGTCATCTATTTCGGATTCGGGGCGCTCGGCGGGCTGAAGTACCGGCGACGCGAGAGCGACCGTGTCCGGTCGGCGGAATCGGCGGTCAGGTGTCGGTGAACCAGCCGCCTGCCTTCGGGGCCGTGTTGTGCCAGATGTGTTTGGTCTCTTGGTATTCGGCCAAACCGCCCGGGCCCAGTTCGCGGCCGTTGCCGGAGCGGCCGTAGCCGCCCCATTCGGCGGCGGGGGTGTAGTAGCCGAAGTCGTTGAGCCAGACCGTGCCGTGGCGGAGGGCGCGGACCACGCGTTCGCCGCGGGACGGGTCGGTGGTGCGGACGCCGGCGGCGAGGCCGTAGTCGGTGTCGTTGCCCAGGGTGATGGCCTCTGCCTCGGTGGTGAATCGTTCCACGGTGAGGAGGGGGCCGAAGGTTTCCTCCTGGACTATGCGCATGTCGCTGCGGCAGTGGTCGAAAATGGTCGGGAGATAGAAGCTTCCGGATTCGAGCGCCGGATCGTCGGGGCGTTTGCCGCCGGTGATCAATGTGGCTCCCTCCGAAATGCCCAGTGCTACATAAGCTTCCACCTTGGCGCGATGCTCCTCGGACACCAGGGGGCCGGTCCGGGTCGCGGGATCCATGCCGGGGCCGACCCGGATCCGGGCCGCCCGGTGGGCGAGTTCGGCGACGAAATCGTCGGCGATGGATTCCTCCACGATCAGCCGGGTCCCGGCCGAGCACACCTGGCCGGAGTGCAGGAAGGCACCGGTCAGGACGGCATCGACGGCGGTGTCGTGGTCGGCGTCGGCGAAGACGAGGTGCGGGTTCTTGCCGCCGAGTTCCAGGGCGACGCGGGTGATGTGTTCGGCGGCCGTCCGGGCGATGGTGGCTCCGGTGGCCGCGCCGCCGGTGAAGGAGATCAGGTCGACATCGGGGTTGTCGGTGAGTGCGGCACCCACGACGCCGCCGCTGCCCTGCACCAGATTCACGACCCCGGGTGGCGCCCCGGCCCGGTCGATCAGCTCGACCAGAGCGATCGTGCTCAGCGGCGTGACCTCGCTCGGCTTGGCCACCATGGTGCACCCCGCCACCAGCGCCGGCGCGATCTTCCACGACATCTGTAGCAGCGGATAGTTCCACGGCGCGATGAGCGCGCACACGCCCACCGGCTCGTGCACGACGCGGCTGATCACCTCCGGGTTGCCGGTGTCGACGAGCCGGTCCGCGGCCGTCGGGGCCAGGCGGGCGTAGTAGCGGAACACCGCGATGACGTCGTCGATGTCGGTGTGGCTCTCGCTCAACGTCTTTCCGGTGTCGAGCGTTTCGATGCGGGCTATCTCGTCGCGGTGGGTGTCCAGCAGTTCGGCGATGCGGACGAGGAGTTCGGCCCGCTCCGTCACCGGGGTCGCGGGCCAGTGGCCGGCGGCGAACGCGGTGCGCGCGGCGGCGATCGCGGTCGCCACGTCCGTCCGGTCCGCCTCGGCCACGACCGCGATCGCCGTGCCGTCCGCCGGGTTCAGGATCTCCCGAGTACCGCCCTCGACCGGAGACACCCACTTTCCCTCGACATACAGGGCGCGCGAGTGCAGTAACGGCTCGCTGTCGAGGATCATGCGGTCTTCCTCTCGTTCCGGGGCGGACCGGCCGGTGCGGACGGTTGCTCGCTGTGGGCGACTGGGCGGCGCTACCTCCCACACAGGTGCCCTCTTCCACACAGTGCCGGAATCCCTCGCCGCCCGACGCGGCGGCCCGGTGGTTCAACCCCGGCCGGATCACCACGGATCGCGTTGGAATCCGGGTGACTGTAATGGTGGCTTCGACGGAACCCGGGTGGTTTCCTCTGACCCGATCATCATGTTCGAGCGAAAGGGTCCTGGTATGTCCGTCGACCACGCGGCCGCCACCGGAACAACCGTGCGGGTGGCCAAGTTGGGTGCTCACATCGGCGCGCAGATCACCGGGGTCCGGCTGGGCGGTGACCTGGACCCGGCGACCGTCGCGACCATCCGCGCGGCGCTCAACGAGCACAAGGTGATCTTCTTCCGCGATCAGCACCACCTGACCGAGGACGGACAGTACGAATTCGCCGAACTGCTCGGCACTCCCACGTCGCCGCATCCGACCGTCACCTCGGCGGGCGCGAAGAGCCTGGCCATCGACTCCCGCCACGGTCGTTCCAACAGCTGGCACACCGACGTCACCTTCGTCGACCGCGTCCCGAGGGCCTCGATCCTGCGCGCGGTCACGCTGCCCAGCTACGGCGGCTCGACCACCTGGGCCTCCACCGTCGCCGCCTACAACTCGCTGCCGGAGCCGCTGAAGCGGCTGGCCGAGAGCCTGCGGGCGCGGCACAACAACCAGTACGACTACGCCGCCACCGCCGAGGACCGCCCGGACGAGGGTTCCACGGAATACCGTCGCGAATTCGAATCCACCTACTTCGAGGCCGAGCACCCGGTGGTCGAGGTGCACCCGGAGACCGGCGAACGCGCCCTGCTGCTGGGCGGTTTCGTGCAGCGGATCGTCGGCCTGCCCGGCACCGAGTCGCACGCCCTGTTCCGGCTGTTCCAGGACCGGGTCACCCGCCTCGAGCACACCACCCGCTGGGATTGGTCCCTCGGTGACGTCGCCATGTGGGACAACCGCGCCACCCAGCACTACGCCGTCGACGACTACGACGGCCGCGAACACCGCAAGCTGACCCGCATCACTCTGGCCGGTGACATTCCCGTCGGCGTGGACGGCACGCCGAGCACCGTGATCGCCGGCAACGCCGAGTCCTACGCGACCGGCACCCTGCGACGAGCGGCATGATCACCACAGCCGCGGGGGGCATGATCCCTGCGGCCGCGGGCGGCATCGTTGGGACTGTCGCGGGCGGAGACTTCGGTACCGCCGCCGATGCGCACAGCCGGTACGGCCGTCGGTGGCATGTCGGCGCCGCCGCGAGCGGCATGATCGACCGGGCTGCGGGTGGTGTGGGCGGCCCGGCTGTGGTCGGCGCGATCCGCACTGCTGCGGGCGGCCCGGTGCCGACCGTCGGCGGAGATCCCGAAGTGTTTGTGCCGCAGGTGATTCGACGGTGACTCGTGGTGCTCCTAGCGAATGTGCCGGGCGGGTCGTCGGCGGTGAACCATCGGCTCCCGATGCGCTGGGCGCGACGGAACAGAACGCCGGTGAGTTGCGGGCGTGATCAACATCGCGTTTGACAACCGCACCTCACCGAGCGGTGAACGAAATCCGCCGCAAGCCATGCGGTCGGGCGAATCGCCCGCTAGCGTGTTCCGGAACCGGAGGCGCGGCATCGCATACGCTGGGCGGATTCGCGAGTTCGGCGACCGCGCGCAGCCAGAAACCGTCCGGTTGCGCTGACGAGGGGAATCCCGTGAATCTATGGAGCTACGTCCAGGGACGGGGCGGCACCCTGGCGTTTCTCATGTATCAGCATGCCTCCCTGGCGTTTCAGACGGTCCTGGTCGGGACCGTCGTCGCGGTTCTCCTCGCGATGGCGGTCTATCGGATTCCGGCGTTGTCGGCGTTCTCGCTGACCACGAGCCGGATCGCGCTCACGATCCCCACGCTGGCGCTGCTGGCGCTGCTGCTCGTTCCGTTCGGGCTGGGCGTGGTCCCGTCGTTCGTCATGCTGGCGTTCTTCGCGGCGCTCCCGGTGATCGGCAATGCGATCGTGGGCCTGCGGTCGGTGCCGGCCACGGTCGTCGAATCCGCACGGGGCATCGGCTTCTCGCGCTGGCGCATCCTGCTGACCGTCGAGCTGCCGATCGCCTGGCCGGTGATCCTGACCGGAATCCGGGTGTCCACCCAGATGATCGTCGGCGTCGCCGCCATCGTCGCCTACGTGCTCGGCCCGGGGCTCGGCTCGCTGATCTTCAACGGGCTGTCCCGGCTCGGCGGCGCGAACGCCCTGGAGATGGCCCTGACCGGCACGATCCTCATCGTCATCGTCGCGTTGGTGTTCGACGCGCTCCTTGTCCTGCTCGGACGCCTCACGATCGCAAAGGGACTTTCGTCATGACTGATGTGACACCGCAGCGTGCTGCTGATGCGACACCGCAGCGTGCTGCTGATGCGACACCGCAACCCGCACCGGAGCGCGAGGTGACCGGTGCGTCCATCACGCTGGACGCGGTCGTCAAACGCTATCGGGGACAGGAGAAGCCGGCGGTCGAACGCCTCGACCTGGAGATCGAGGCGGGCGAGATCGTCGCGTTCGTCGGCCCGTCCGGCTGCGGGAAGACGACCACGCTCAAGATGATCAACCGGCTGATCGAGCCGACCGAGGGCCGCATCTTCATCGGCGGGCGCGACGTCACCAAGGAGGACCCCGACAAGCTGCGGCAGTCGATCGGGTACGTCATCCAGTCCGGCGGCCTGTTCCCGCACTGGACGGTCGCCAAGAACGTCGGCGCGATCCCGCGGGTGCTGGGCTGGGACAAGCAGCGCATCGCCGAGCGCACCGAGTACCTGCTCGACCTGGTCGGCCTCGACTCCGGCACGTTCGCCGACCGGCTGCCCAAGGACATGTCCGGCGGACAGCAGCAGCGCGTCGGCGTGGCGCGGGCGCTGGCGGCGGACCCGCCGGTCCTGCTGATGGACGAGCCGTTCGGCGCCGTCGACCCGATCACCCGGGTTCGCTTGCAGGACAGTCTCATTGCGATCCAGCAGGAACTCGGCAAGACCATCGTGATCGTCACGCACGACTTCGAGGAGGCCACCAAGCTCGGCGACAAGGTGCTCATCCTGTCCGAGGGCGGCCACGTCGAGCAGTACGCGCGCCCGGAGGAGATTCTCACCGATCCGGCGACGCCGTTCGTGGAGGAGTTCGTCGGATCCGGCGCGAAGCTGGCGTATCTGACCGTGTCGCGGGTGAAGGATGTCGAGCACGACAAGGTGGTCACGGCCCGGGTCGGCGAGCCGGCGCAGGGGGTGATCGACCGCGCGCAGGCCGCCGGGCACACCTGGGTGGTCGTCGTCGACCAGGCCGGGCGGCCGCGGTCCTGGCCCACGATCGAGGAACTGGGGACCAAACCGGAGGTCTCCGACTATCTCGATCGGCGGCTGCCCGTCGTGGCACGCTCCTCGACTCTCAACGACGCGCTCGACGCCATGTTGGCGGCCAGTCAGGGGGCGACGCTGGTCACCGACGGCCGCGGCGCGGTGATCGGCTCGCTCAGCATCGGCGCGGTGACGGATCTGATTCAGACCAAGCTCGCCGACGCGCGGCCCGAGGAGGCGGATCTGTCGTACGAGACGTACGTGGACGGATCCGATCCGGCACCGACCCCCGTGGTCGCCGCCGATGACGAGCCCCCGGTGGTCGCCGCCGGTGACGAGCCCTCGGTGGTCGCTGCCGGTGACGAGTCCCCGGTGGTCGCTGCCGGTGACGAGTCCCCGGTGGTCGCCGCCGGTGACGAGTCCCCGGCGGTCGCCGGCGGCGAGGAACGCGGATCGGCCGGGCAGTCATGAATCGGCTGCGCCGCCTGCCGCTGGACGTCTGGTTCGAACCGCTGGTCATCCTCGTCCTCGGCATCGGATACGTGATCTGGTACCGCTCGACGACCCTGACCACGACGGAGAAGGCGTCCCTGGGCTGGGACAACTTGCAGACCACGATCCTCGAGCACATCAAGCTGACCGTGCTGGCCACGCTGATCGTGGTGATCGTCGCGATTCCGCTGGGCATCGCGCTGACCCGGCCGGGGCTGAAGCGGTTCGAGCCGATCGCGGTCAATATCGCCAATATCGGTCAGGCCGCGCCCGCCGTCGGCCTGCTGGTCCTGTTCACCTTCTGGCTGGGCACCGGATTCCGCACGGCGATCGTCGGTCTGGTCGTCTACGCCGTGCTGCCGATCCTGCAGAACACGATCGTCGGGCTGCGGCAGGTGGATCAGCGCACGATCGAGGCGTCGCGCGGCATCGGCTTCTCGGGCACCCGGACGCTGGTGCAGGTGGAGCTGCCGCTGGCCGTGCCGGTGATCCTCAACGGTGTGCGCACCGCGCTGGTCATCCTGGTCGGCACCGCGACGCTGAGCACCTTCATCGGCGCGACCAGCCTCGGCACCCTGATCACCACCGGCGTCACCCTGTTCCTGCCCAAGCTGCTGATCTCCGGCGCCATCCTCGTCGGACTGCTGGCGCTGATCATCGACTGGCTCGGCAGGCTCGTCGAACTGGCCGCGACCCCGCGAGGTATCTCATGAGCCGGTCCCGAACCCGATTGGTCACCGCGCTGTCCGCGCTCGCGGTGACGATGTCGATGCTCACCGGATGCGGTCTGGTGAGTTCGTCGGGGACGTTTCAGGAGGCGAACCTGCCGGGCGGCGCGAAGCCGCTGGACGGCGCGAAACTGGTTGTCACCTCGAAGAGCTTCAC
Source organism: Nocardia sp. BMG51109 (assembly GCF_000526215.1). Lineage (NCBI taxonomy): Bacteria > Bacillati > Actinomycetota > Actinomycetes > Mycobacteriales > Nocardiaceae > Nocardia > Nocardia sp. BMG51109. The sequence goes on along the minus strand of NZ_JAFQ01000004.1, from coordinate 1,364,503 downwards.
CGAGGGCGTGCTGCTGGGCAAGATCACCGCGACCTACCTGGCCGCGGCGGGCGCCGACGTCCGGGACATGACCGGAGCGCCGGGTTCCGCGTCGTCGCGCCAGGCCCAGTTGAACGGCGATGCCGACATCCTCTGGGAGTACACCGGCACCGGGTGGGTCAACTACCACGAGCAGACCGAGACCATCGCCGATCCGCACGAACTCTGGCAGCGCGTGCACGACGTGGAGAAGCGCGACCACAACCTGGAGTGGTTGCCGCCGGCCAACTTCAACGACACCTACGCGTTCGGCGCCTCCACACCGACCGCCGAACGGCTGAAGGTGAAGTCGCTGTCGGATGTGGCCGCGCTTCCGGTCGCCGATCGGACGTTCTGCGTCGACGACGAATTCTTCAGTCGCTCCGACGGTTTCATTCCGATGCTGGAGAAGTACGGGATCCCCTACAACGCTCCGAACGGCGTGCCGGCCGGGAATGTCACGCGAATGGACGCGGGCGTGGTCTACACGGCGACGGCCAAGGGTTCCCCGTGCAATTTCGGGATGATCTACACCACCGACGGCCGGGTCAAGAATCTGAAGCTGGTCGTCCTCGACGACGACAGGAAATTCTTCCTGCCCTACAGCGGCACCGCGGTCGTGCGCGCCGAGATCATCGATCGGTACCCGCGGCTGCGGGAGCTGATCGGCACGATCTCCGAACACCTGACCGACGACCTGATGCAGGATCTCAACGGCCGCGTCGACATCGACGGCGAGGATCCCTCCGACGTGGCCTACGACTGGTTGAAGAGCGAGAAGCTGATCGAATAGTCCCGGCGTATTCGCCGCGATAGCGTTGTACGGACGTCCTGGTACGGAAAACTGTTGTAGATCTTGTAAATTGATCGTTATGGATCGGACGACCGACCTGAATCCGCACGAGCCGCACATCGCGCGCATGTACGACTACTACCTCGGCGGCAAGGATCACTACCAGGCCGATGCCGAGGCCGCCGAGAAGGTGTTGCAGGCGCTGCCCGAGGTGCGGCTCGCGGCGCAGGAGAACCGCGGTTTCATCCACCGCGCGACGCGCCACCTCGCCGGCGAGATCGGCGTGCGCCAGTTCCTCGACATCGGCACCGGCATCCCGACCGAGCCGAACCTGCATCAGGTCGCCCAGGAGCAGGCCCCGGATGCGCGAATCGTGTACGTGGACAACGACCCGATGGTGCTCGCGCATGCCCGGGCCCTCATGGTCGGTACTCCCGAGGGCCGCACCGACTACATCCACGCCGACGCGACCGAGCCGCAGGAGATCCTCGACGCCGCCCGCGAGACCCTGGATTTCACCGAGCCGATCGCCCTGTCGCTGATCGGCCTGTTGCACTTCGTCCCCGGCGCCTACGAGGTCACCGCGACCCTGGTGAACGCGCTGCCCTCGGGTTCGTATGTGGCCATGAGCCATCTGACCGCCGACTTCGACCCGGAGGGGATCGCGGCGACGGTCAAGGTGTACGAGGAACGCGGACTCTACTGCCATCCCCGCAACCGGGACGAGATCGCCCGCTTCTTCGACGGCATGGAACTGCTCGAGCCCGGAGTCGTGCCGATCCACCGCTGGCGGGCCCCGATCGACCCGCCGAAGTCCATGGACGCGAAGGTCCCGGGTTACGCGGCGGTAGGCCGCAAGCCGTAACCGGACGCGCCGGTCGGCCGCACCTGGGTCACGCCGGGTGCGGCTACCACGCCGAACTGCCGTCGACGCCCGGCGAGGCCGAGCTCGCCGATCCGTCCTGAGCCCCGCTCCCGGGCGCCCGGAACTGGGGCGGTTCGGCTCGCGCACCGGTCGGTATGGTGGGTCCGGTGGATGGTGCGCTCGCCGAAGTCGATCTGCCCGACGCCGGTCGGGTGCGGGAGTGGCTCGCCGAGGCGGGGCCGGCCCCGGCCTCGCTGCCGGACGAGGGATACATAACGTTGCTGGGGGCCGACGGCCCCGAACTCGAGGAGCTCTGCCGGCTGGCCGATGCGCTGCGGCGGCAGGCGGCCGGCGATGCCGTGACCTACGTCGTGAACCGGAACCTGGATCCCGACGCGGTCTGCGGCGCCGGTGCGGCGCGGGAGCGGCTCGCCGCCCTGGTGGCCGAGGCATACGAGCTGGGTGCGACCGAGATCTGCATGCAGGGCCCGCTACCCCCCGACAGCGACGACGACTATCTGGCCCTGATCGCCGCCGTCACCGCGGCGGCACCGGTTCACCTGCATGCCTTCCGGCCCGAGGAACTGCTCGACGGCGCCGCCCGGCACGGCATGCCGCTGGACCTCTTCCTGGGCGCGGCCGTGGACGCCGGGCTGGGATCGGTCCCCGGCACGGGCGCGCGCATCCTCGACGACGAGGTGCGTGCCCGGCTGCGGGGCGGCCCTGACCTGCCGGTGAGTCGCTGGGTGCAGGTGATCGAGACCGCGCACGGCATCGGCCTGTTCTCGACCTCGACGATCGTCTACGGCCACTTGGAGACGCCCGCGCAGCAGGTCGCCCATCTGCGGCTGCTCGCCGAAATCCAGGACCGCACCGGCGGTTTCAGCGAGTTCATCGCGATGCCGTACGTCCCGGGCGCACCGCCGATCCGCGCCGACGCGGGGCCCGGCCCGTCCTGGCGGCAGACCCGCGCACTGCACGCCGTCGCGCGGCTGCTGCTGCACGGGCGCATCGAGAACATCCAGGCCGCGTGGCCGAAGTTCGGTCCGGAGGCGGCGGCCGGGCTACTGGCCGGTGGCGCCAACGATCTCGGCGGACTGCTGCTCGACGGCCGCCTCGCGCCCGATGCCGGTGTCGAGGCCGGGCGCACGCTCACCGCCGACGACGTGGAGCGGATCGCGCAGCGGCTGAACCGGCCGGCGCGCCAACGGACGACCCGGTACGGCCATGTCTGAAGCCGTTCTCCCGCAGGGGGATACGGTGCGCGTGGATGTCCTGATCGTCGGCGCCGGCTTCGCCGGGCTGGGCATGGGCATTCAGCTCGCGCGCCGCGGGCACGAATCCTTCCTGATCATCGAGCAGGCCGACGACGTGGGCGGCACCTGGCGCGACAACCGCTATCCCGGTGTGGCGTGTGATATTCCGGCGCATCTGTATTCGTTCTCGTTCCGGCCGAATCCGCAGTGGCCCCGGGTCTTCGCCGAGGGCGCCGAGATCCACGAATACCTGCGCTCCTGCGTCCGGGAGGAGGGGCTGGCGTCCCGCCTGCTGCTGAACTGCGCGCTGGAGCAGGCGCGCTGGAGCGAGGCCGACGCACGGTGGCACGTCCGGACGACGCGCGGCGAGATCTCGGCCGCCACTCTGATCGTGGCCACCGGCCGGCTGACCGAACCGAAGATTCCGCCCGTCGCCAATCTGGCGGAATTCGCCGGTAGGCAATGGCATTCGGCCCGCTGGAATCCGAAGGTCTCGCTCGTCGGCAAGCGCGTGGGCCTGGTCGGCACCGGCGCCTCGGCCATCCAGATCCTGCCGCGGCTGGCGGGGGAGGCCGCCGAACTCGCCGTCTTCCAGCGTTCGGCGCCCTACGTGCTGCCCCGCGGCGACCGCCTCTACACCCGCGACGAGCTGTTGCGCTTCTCCGACGATCCGCAGGCCATCACCGAGCTGCGGGACGAACTGTTCGCGGAGGCCGAGCGCAGCATCGCCGCCCGGAAGCGGCAGCACCCCGAGATCGATCTGCTGCGCCAGCGGGCGCTGGACTACCTGGCGGCGCAGGTGGGTGACGTGCGGCTGCGCGAGCAACTGACCCCCGACTACGAAATCGGTTGCAAGCGAATCCTTTTCTCCGACGACTACTATTCCGCGTTGCAGCGCGAGCACGTCCGGCTGGAGCCGACCGCGCTGGCCCGCGTGCAGGACGGCACGGCGATCGCCGCGAGCGGCAACGCCTACGACGTCGAGGTGCTCATCTTCGCCACCGGCTTCAACGCGACCCGGCCCTCGATCGCCAAGCGCATCGAGGGCCGCGGCGCGCTGCCGCTCGCCGAGCGCTGGAGCGACGGCATGGTCGCGCACGCCACCACGACCGTGGACGGCTTCCCGAACATGTACGTGCTGGACGGCCCGAATGCGGCACTGGGCCACAATTCGGCGATCTATGTCATCGAGACGCAGATCGACTACGTGCTCGGCGCGCTCGATCACCTCGCGCGCAGCACCGACGACGTCCTGGAGGTCACGCCCGAGGCGGTGCAGTCCTCCATGCGCGACATCGATGAGCTGGCCCGCGACACGGTATGGACGCAGGGCGGCTGCCTCAGCTGGTATCGCGACGAGCGGACCGGCCGGGTGACGCTGCTGTGGCCGGACAGCGCCACCTCGTTCCGGCAGCGCAACGCGACCTTCGACATCAGCGCGTACCGGGCCTCCCAGCCGCGCGCGCCGAAGGCCCCGGCTCCCCGAACGGGGAGCCGGAAGCCGCCGGAAGACTTTGTGCCGTAACGGATTACTTCTCTTCCTTGGGCGCAGGCGCCGGGAACGGCTCGTTGATCGTGGTGAAGTACTGCGCGGCGGCGAGGATCGCGACCGGGGCGGTCACCAGGATCTGACCGGCCAGCGTGCCCAGCGCTCCGATGGCGACGATGCCGCCGAGGCAGCCGACCGCGGCGGCCGGGATGAACGGGCCGAACAGTCCGACGAGGGTGGCGGATGCGACGGTGGCGCCGGCGATGCCGCCGAGCACACAGCCGATGGCGCCGCCGCCGATGCCGCCGACCAGGGTGCCGATGCTGGCGCCCAGGGCGATGGTGGCCGTCATCCGGCTCCAGGCATCCTTCTCGCGTTCGTACGGCGAATCCCAGTCGGCGCCGTCCTCGAACGGCAGCGCGACCGGCTTGTACTGGGCGTGCGCCATATCGAACTGCGGTGTGAGCGTGGCGGTGTGGCCGGAGATGTCCGCGGCGATCGGGAAGACGAAATCGTCCACCCGGAAGTTCAATTCGGTGCCCGCCACGGTGTTCCCGCCGGCGGACTTGATCTTGAAGACCCCGTCCTCGACCACCATCGAGCCCGAATCGGTGCCGATGACGGTGTTCTCGGCCGTCGGCGTGGCGGTGTAATTGATCACGTTTTCATCGGATGAATTCGGGGAAGGTGCAGCGCTGCTCACTCCGGCAGTGAGGCCGAGCGCGGTGCTCACGGCCACGACCGGCAGGGCGATTTTGGTGAGTTTCACGGGGTGGACCTTTCTTCGTTCCCTCATCTGGACGTGCGCCGATAACCCGACGTCGCGTTCGGGTCGAGTGCGTTGTGGGGTAAGGGAATACGGCGCGTCCTCGGTAGCCGGGAATTTCCCGGCGCCGCCACGGCGTCTGCTGAGTGTCACCTGAGCGTTGACTGTGCATCGGCTGCGAATCTGGCAAACCGGACTGTAGAGTAGGCAAGCCTAAGGCCGCAAGAGATAGGTGAGGCTTAGCTAATTTGATCATGATGGAACCGGGTTGATCCTCGTTCCGCGCAGTGTCGAGTCGGGGAGAACGAGCCGATGTACAGCCCTCAGGAGCGGAATAGGCGCTGGTCGGGATGGGTATTATCGATCGTCGTCCTGGTGGTGGCGGGCCTGCTCAGCCTCCTCGTGGGTGCCAAGTCCATTCCGGTCACCGAAGTCTGGACGACCCTGTGGGGCAGTGACAGCGCTCCCGACCATCTGATCGTCACCGGCTATCGAGTGCCGCGAACCCTGCTCGGTCTGCTCGCCGGAATCGCCCTCGGTGTCGCCGGATGCCTGATGCAGGGGCTCACCCGCAACCCTCTGGCAGACCCCGGGCTGCTCGGGATCAACGCCGGCGCGGCCTTCGCCATCACGCTGGCCGTCGCGTTCTTCGGCCTCACCGACATCACGTCGTACGTGTGGTTCGGACTGGCCGGCGCCGCGGTGGTCTCGCTGGCGGTCTACCGATTGGGCACCGCCGGCCGGCAGGGCGCCGACCCGGTCCGGCTCACGCTGGCCGGTGTCGCCGTCACGGCGGTGCTGTCCGGCGTCACCAAGGGCCTGATCCTGTTGAACGCCACCGCCTTCGACGAGATGCGGCAGTGGGACTCGGGATCGCTGACCGGACGCGGCTACGACATCGTGCTCGGCGCGGCGCCGCTCATCGTGGTCGGCGTGATCGCCGCCGTGATCGTGTCCCGCTCGCTCAACACCATGGCGCTCGGTGACGATCTGGCCCACGCGCTCGGTGTGCACGTCGGCCGCACCCGGCTGCTCACGGCGGTGGCGCTGACCCTGCTGTGCGGCACCGCGACCGCCGCGGTCGGGCCGATCACCTTCGTCGGCCTGGCGGTGCCGCATATCGCCCGCCGGCTCGTCGGACCCGACCAGCGCTGGATCGTCGCGTACTCGATGCTGCTGGCGCCGATTCTGGTGCTCGGGTCGGATGTGCTGGGGCGCATCCTGATCCGGCCCGACGAGATTCCGGCGGGCCTGGTGACGGCCTTCCTCGGCGCCCCCGCGCTGATTCTGCTTGCGCGCCGGGCACGGGTGGGTGCGTCGTGACGCCCGGGGTCGATTTCGGCCGCCCGGTGCTGGTGCTGCGGTTCCGCGGCCGCACCGCCCGGGTGGGTCTGCGCGCGGCGGTGGTGAGCGCGGTGCTGCTGGTGGCGGCGCTGGCCGTGGCCGTCCTGGCGCTCGGCACCGGCGACTACCCGATCGCGCCGGACCGCGTGCTGCGCGCGCTGTTCGTCGGGGATCAGCGGTTCGATCGTCTTGTGGTGTGGGAGTGGCGATTTCCGCGCGTGGTGCTGGCCCTGGCGCTGGGCGCCGCGCTCGGCGCCAGCGGCGCGATCCTGCAGTCGGTGACCCGGAATCCGCTGGGCAGCCCCGATATCGTCGGCTTCAACACCGGCGCCTACACCGGGGCGCTGATCGTCATCCTGATCCTGGGCGGCGGCCACGTGCAGACCGCCGCCGGCGCGCTGATCGGCGGCCTCGGCACCGCACTCGTCATCCAGCTCTTGGCCTTTCGGCAGAACGTGACGGGGTACCGGCTGATCATCGTCGGCATCGGGATCAGCGCCATGCTGGCCTCGGTCAACACCTGGCTGGTCATGCGCGCCGATCTGGACGCGGCGATGTCGGCCGCCGCCTGGGGCGCGGGCTCGCTGGACGGGTTGTCGTGGTCGCAGGTCGCGCCCGCGCTGATCCTGCTGGCCGTGCTCGCGATCGCCCTGTTCCCGGCGTCGTCCCGGCTGCGGATCCTGGATCTGGGCGACGACACCGCGAGTGCGCTGGGCCTGCGGGTCGGCCGGGCCCGGCTGCTGCTGGTCGTGCTGAGCGTCGCGCTCACCGCGGTGGCCACCGCCGTCGCCGGGCCGATCGCGTTCGTCGCCCTGGCCGCACCGCAATTGGGGCGCCGGCTGGCCCGCACCCCCTCGACCGCCCTGCTTCCCGCCGCCGCCATGGGCGCGCTGCTGCTGGTCACCTGCGACTGGATCGCCCAGCGCGCCTTCGCGCCCACCGTGCTGCCCGTCGGCATCGTCACCGTGTCGATCGGCGGGCTCTATCTGGCGTATCTGCTGGTGGCCGAGGCCAGACGGAACTGAAGGAAGCGACGATGCACGAAAAACCCGGTACCCGTGCCGAATCGGCACCCGACACCGCGAATCGGCCTCGGCTGCACGCGGATCGGGTCCGGCTCGGCTACCGCGGCCGGACGATCAGCGATCAGCTGTCGGTGGAGATTCCCGACGGGGAGTTCACCATCGTCATCGGTCCGAACGCGTGCGGCAAATCCACTCTGCTGCGCGCTCTTTCGCGCCTGCTGATGCCGGAATCCGGTGCGGTGGTGCTGGACGGCAAGGCGATCACGGAGTACCGGGCCAAGGAGGTGGCGCGCCGGATCGGGCTGCTGCCGCAGACCTCCCTCGCGCCGGACGGGATCCGGGTCGGCGATCTGGTGGCGCGCGGCCGCTATCCGCATCAGTCGATGCTGCGGCAGTGGTCCCGCGACGATGAGCGGGCCGTGGCCGACGCGCTGGCCGCCACGGGTGTGACGGAACTGTCGGCGCGGCCGGTGGACGAGTTGTCCGGCGGACAGCGCCAACGCGTCTGGATCGCCATGGTTCTCGCGCAGGGAACCCCGATCGTGCTGCTCGACGAGCCCACCACCTACCTGGACATCGCTCACCAGATCCAGCTGCTGGACCTGTGCCGCACCCTGAACCGGGATTCCGGCCGCACCGTGGTCGCCGTCCTGCACGACCTGAACCACGCCTTCCGCTATGCCGACCACCTCGTCGCGATGAAGGACGGCCGGGTGGTCGCGGCCGGGGCGCCGCGGCGGATCGTCACGGCCGAACTGGTGCGCGAGGTCTTCTCGCTCGACTGCCGCATCATCGACGATCCCGAAACCGGTGCGCCGCTGGTCATTCCGGTGGCCGCGAAGGCGCCCACCGACAAGTAATGGGATTAATCGAACAATTAGTACCATTTGGACTTAAGTTAGGCTAACCTAGTTTTCGGCCCGCCCGGGGACGTCGAACTGGAACCTCGGAGTTTCGGGCGGGCCTCGAGCGACGGCGATGTTCGGCCCCCGCGGGCCCCGCAGACCCCGCCGGTCGGGGCGTCTCGGTGGTCCCCTGCCCGTCTCCGGTCGGAGCGGGCCGGGACCGCCGGGCCGAATGTCGTTGATGGTGAAGGGAGTTGCCGTGTTGCCAGTCGGGCAGGAGGTGGACTCGGCGGACACCGATTCCGGTTTGCCGCTGACCGGACCGCAGCTGGGTATCTGGAACGCCCAGCGTTTCGATCCCGAATCCGGCCGGTATCTGGTGGGCGAGGTGCTGGAGATCTCCGGCGACTCGGCGATCGATATCGATCTGCTGGCGGAGGCGATCCGGCGCACCGTGGCCGAGGCCGAGAACATGCGCCTGCGGTTCCGGGAAACGCCGGAGGGGCCACGGCAATTCGTCACTGACGGCGCGGCGGTGCTGCGTCCGACGATCGATCTGCGCGCGGCCGCCGACCCGACGGCCCTGGCACACGAGGCGGTGGCGCTGGAACGTCACCGCGCCGCCGAACACTGCCGCGGCATGGTCGACCGGCAGCTGTACAACTACACGCTGATCCGGCTCTCGGACAGCGAGGTGTGGTGCGTGCAGCTGTACCACCACCTGATCGTCGACGGATACAGCGCGGCGCTGCTGTCGCGCCGGGTCGCCGCCCACTACACCGCCATGCGCCGCGAAAAGGCCGTGGCCAAGCGGACTTTCGGCACCATCGCCGGGCTGGTGCGGGAGGAGCAGGAATATCGCGCGGGCGAACAGTTCGAACGGGACCGGGAGTTCTGGCGGGAGCAGCTCACGCCGTGGCCGGATCTGGACGGTCGCGGCGGGCACGTCGGCGGGGCGGTGGAGCGCACCCTCCGCACCGAGGCGGTGTTGAGCGCGACCGGCTTCGCCCGGCTGCGCGAATGCGCCGACCGATACGGCCTGAACTGGACCGACGTATTCGTCGCCTGCTACGCCGCGTTCCTGAGCCGTCGGCTCGGCACCTCCGATGTCGTGATGTCCATGCTGCTGATGGGCCGCGTCGGCCGGGCCGCGCTGACCACCCCGGCCATGGTGGTGAACGTGCTGCCGCTGCGGCTGGCCGTGCGGGCCGACGACCGGCTGGGCGAACTCGGGCCCCGGGTGGCCGAGGCCATGCGGGAGATCCGGGCGCATCAGCGCTACAGCGGTGACGATCTGGCCCGGGACTTCCACGGCGCGGGCGTCGGCGAACTGCTGCACGGCGTCGGCATCAACCTCAAGGTCTTCGACTTCGCACTGGACTTCGACGGGGCGCGCGGCGTGCTGCGCAATGTGGCCGGCGGGCCGCCGGAGGATCTCGGCCTGACGGTGACGCCGCTGCCGGACGACTCGGTGCTGCTCGGCTTCGAACCGGACGCGCGGATCAACGATCCCGAGAACGTGCGGCGCGACCTGGACGGGCTGGTGCGGGTGCTGGAGGCATTCACCGGCAGCGAGAAGCCGTCCGTCGGCTCGCTCGAACTGCTGGACGGCGACACCCGCACCCGGCTGCTGTCGGAGCGGTCGGTCCCGTCGAGAAATGCGGCGGCCGAACCGGTTACGGACGCGCTGGCCCGGCTGACGGCCGAACAGCCCGGCGCGATCGTCCTGAGCGTCGGCGACGCACAGTGCACGGCGGCCGAATTCGTCCGCCGGGTGCACCGCCTCGCGCGCTATCTGCGCGCCCACGCGGTGGGGCCGGAGGCGATCGTCGGTGTGGCGCTGCCGCGTTCGGTGGATTTCGTGGTCGCGCTGTTCGCGGTCTGGCGGGCCGGTGGCGTGTATCTGCCCTTGGATCCGGAACATCCGGTGCCGCGGCTGCGCGCGACGATCGATGACGCCGCGCCGGCGCTCGTGCTCAGCGCCGGTGCGCTCGCCGCCGAACTCGGTGCCGAGGCGGTCGACACCGCCGCTCCGGAGTTCCGGGCAGAGCTGGACGAGTATCCGGAAAATCCTGGCAGCGCAGACGAATTCGGTGAAATTCTCCCGGAGCACGGCGCGTATCTGATCTACACCTCGGGCTCGACGGGCCGCCCCAAGGGCGTGCTGATCGACCACGCGGCGCTGGCACATCTGCTCACCACCCACCGGTCCGGGATGTACGCGGAGACCGCGGCCGGTGATCGGCGGCTGCGGATCGCCCACACGACCTCGTTCGCCTTCGACGCCTCGCTCGATCCGCTGCTGTGGCTGCTCGACGGGCATCGGGTGCACGTGTACGACACCGATATCCGGCGCGATCCGGCGGCCTTGGTGGCGGCGTTCGCGCGGGACCGCATCGATGTGGTGGACGGCACGCCCGCGCTGGTCGCGGCGCTGCTCGAGCACGGGCTGGCCGATACCGCGCCGCGGTTGCTCGCGCTCGGCGGCGATGCCTGCGCACCCGGCCTGTGGCAGGAGATCCAGCGGGCCGGGATCGCGGCCGTCAACCTGTACGGCCCGACCGAGCTCACCGTCGACGCGATCCGCGCGCCGGTGCGGGGCGACGCTCCGGCCATCGGCCTGCCGCTGCCCGGAACTCGGGTCTACCTGTTGGACAACGGATTACAACCGGTCGCCGACGACCGGATCGGCGAGCTGTACCTGGCGGGGCCGCAGGTCGCGCGCGGCTATCGGGGTCGCGGCGGTGCGACGGCCGAACGGTTCGTTCCCGATCCGTTCGGGCCTGCGGGCGCGCGCATGTACCGCACCGGCGACCGGGCGCGCTGGATGCCCGGGCGCGGCTACGAATACCTGGGCCGGGCCGACAATCAGGTGAAGATCCGCGGCCACCGCGTGGAGCTGAGCGAGGTGGAGGCGGCCCTCGGCGGGCTGCCGCAGGTGCGCGCCGCGGCGGCCGACATCCGCGAGATCGCCGGGCGGCCCACCCTCGTCGGATATGTCGTGCCGGTCCGCGACACCGCCCCCGGCGCGGTCGAATTGCGTTCGCGGCTGGTGGATCTCGTGCCCGACCACATGGTGCCGTCGCGCCTCGTCGTCGTCGGCGAGCTGCCGCACACGGTGAACGGGAAACTGGATCGCGCGGCACTGCCCGAGCCGTCGTCGGAGACCGGCGGCCGGGAGCCGTCCACCCCGGCCGAACGCACGGTCTGCGAGGTGGTGGCGGCTGCCGTCGGGCATCCGGCGGTCGGCGTCGACGACGACTTCTTCGGCGTCGGCGGCGACAGCATCACGGCGGTCACCGTCAGCAGCAGGCTGCGCGAGCGCGGCCTGATCCTGTCGCCGCAGGAGCTGCTGACCCGGCGCGGACTGGGCGAACTCGCCGCTCACGCAACGCCTGTCGCCGAGCGTGCCGCCGGGCCCGAACCCGCCCGCCGCCGGCCGTCGTCGGCCCTTCCGCAGGCGGCCGTCGACCGGCTGACCGCGCGATACGGCCCGATCGCCGACGTGCTCCCGCTGTCGCCGCTACAGGAGGGGCTGCTGTTCCACGCGCTGCGCGACGGGGACCACGACATCTACACCATGACCGCGCGTTTCGCCTTGCGCGGCAGCGCGGATCCGGACCGGCTGGCGGCGGCGTTCGAGCGGATGCTGTCCCGGCACCCGAATCTGAACGCCGCGTTCTGCTATGACCTGTTCGACGAGCCGGTGCAGGTGCTCCCGCGCGCGCCCCGATTATTCTGGCGGGTGGCGGACCTGCGGGCGCTGCCACCCGGCGAGGTCGAGCGCGCCGTGGCCGCGGCCGAGGCGAGCGCGGCCGCCGAACCGTTCGATATCGCCGAACCACCGCTGTTGCGCGCCTTGCTGATTCGGGTGTCCGATGATTCCCAGCGGCTCGTCCTGATCGCGCACCATCTCCTCGCCGACGGCTGGTCCGTGCCGATCATGGTGCGGGAGACGCTCGCGCTGTACCGGGACGAGGAACTGCCCGGCCCGGCCTATTACGGGGACTATCTGGCCTGGCTGGCCGACGGAGACGCCGAGGCGACGGCGGCCCGCTGGCGCGACTATCTCGGGGGACTGGCCGCCCCGACGCTGGTCGGCCACGCCGGGCAGCGGTCGCGGTCGGTGCGGCTGGATGTGCCGTTGCCGGACACCGTGATTCCGGCGCTGGAGGAACTCGGCCGCGCGCACGGCCTGACGATGAGCACCCTGATCCAGGGCGCGTGGTCGCTGGTGCTGGCCGACCATCTGGGCCACCCCGACGTGGTTTTCGGCACGGTCGTCTCCGGCCGCCCGGCGGACCTGCCCGATGTGGAGCGGGCCGTCGGCTTGTTCAGCAATACGATTCCGGTTCGCCTGCACCTGGATCCGCACCGCACGCTGCCCGACCAGCTCGCCGAGTTCCAGCGGCGGTCGTTCGAGATGCAGAACCACGGCCATCTGGACCTGGCGACCGTCGAGCGGGGTTCGGCGCTCGGCCGGCTCTTCGACACCCTGGTCGTCTACGAGAACTTCCCGAAATCGGCCCTGCGGCAACCGGATACGCACGCCCTGCGGGTGGCCGACGTGGCGGTCGACAGCCTGACCCACTTCCCGATCACCGTGACCGCCCGGCCCGGAGAGCCGTTCGTCCTGATGCTGCACCACGACCCGGCGGCGGTCCCGGACGCCACGGCCGTGCGGCTGACCGAACACCTGGGCGCCGTACTCACCGCCCTGGCGGCCGATCCCGGCGCCACCGCCGCGGCCGTGACGCACGCGACCACGCCCTGCGAAACCCGCGGCGACACCCTCGCGACGTGGGGCACGGCGATCGATCCCGACGCGCCGGCCGTCACGCTCGGTGACATCACCGTCGGTTACCGGGAGTTCGAGTCCCGCGCCAATCGTCTTGCCCGCTGGTTGATCTCGCGGGGAGTCGGCCCCGAGACGGTGGTGACCGTCGCCATGCATCGCGGCATCGACTCCGTCGTCGCGGCCCACGCGATCGCCCGGTCCGGCGGCGTCTACCTGCCGGTGGATATCGAACAACCCGCCCAGCGCATCGACCTGATCCTCGAAACCGCCGCCCCCGCACTGGTTCTCACCACAGCCGAGGACGGGTTCGGTACCGAGCGCGCACCGGTCTTCGCCGTGGACGAGCTGGATACCCGCGGACTTGCCGATACCGCGATCACGGACGCCGAACGAATCGCGCCGCTGCGCCCGGACAACGCCGCCTACCTGCTGTTCACCTCCGGCTCCACGGGTGTGCCGAAGGGCGTGAGCGTCAGCCACGCCTCGATCGTCAACACCTTCGACTGGTTGCAACGCCGCGAGGAGTTCGGTCCCGGCGACACGGTGCTGTACCGCACCCCGCCGACCTTCGACGCCTCGCTGCTGGAGTTGTACCTGCCGCTGCACGTCGGCGCCCGGATCGTGCTGACCCGCCGGGACGGGCACCGCGACCCCTATTACCAGGCGCGGCTCCTGCGCGACGAGCGGGTGACGGCGATCCAGATGACGACGTCGATGCTCACGGTCCTCGCCGAGGAGGCCGATCTGACCGGATGCACCGCTCTGCGGTGCGTCTTCACCGGCGGCGAACCGCTGCCCCCGGCCACCGCGCGCCGGATGCGGGCGCTGACGGGAACTCGGGTGAACAACCTGTACGGGCCCACCGAGGCCGCGGTGTGCATCACCTACCACGCGGCCACGGACGCCGACACCGTGACCGTGTCGATCGGCATCCCCGCGCACAGCTCCGGGGTCCGCGTCCTCGACGAACGGCTGCGCCCGGTACCCGCCGGGACCGTGGGCGATCTGTACCTCACGGGCGTGCAGCTGGCCCGCGGCTATCTGGCGCGGCCCGGCCTGACGTCGGGCGCGTTCGTCGCCGATCCGCAGGGCGGCGGCGAACGCATGTACCGCACCGGCGATCTCGTGAAGTGGACGGCGGACGGCGAACTGGAGTACGTCGGCCGCAGCGACAGCCAGGTGAAGCTGCGCGGCCAGCGCATCGAACTGGGTGAGATCGAGGCGGCGCTGCTGACCTGCGACGGCGTGGCGCAAGCGGTCGTCCTCCTGCGCGAGGACACCGTCGGCGATCAGCGCCTGGTCGCCTACCTCATCGCCCGGTCCGGAACCGGACTCGACACCGAGGCGGTCCGGTCGCAACTGCGGGCGGCCCTGCCCGCGTACATGATTCCCGCCGCCTTCGTCGTGCTCGACGAGATTCCCCGGACGGTCAGCGAGAAGATCGACCGCAAGGCGCTGCCCGCGCCGGCAGCCGAACCGGAAGCCGCTGAGCCGCAACCGGTTCGGATCCCGATGGATACCGGGGACGAGAGGCTGCTCGGCGCGGTCCGCGAGGCGATGGCCGCCGTGCTGTCGGCACCCGACCTCGGACCGGACGACGACTTCTTCGCCGCCGGCGGCCATTCGCTCACCGCGGTCCGGTTGATCGGCCGGCTGCGGCGCGCGGGCATGTCGGCGGTGCTCGACGACGTGTTCGCCGCACCGTCGGCACGGGCGCTCGCCTCGCGGGTCACCGCCTCCGGGGAGGAATCCGAATCGGCCGGCGACGGCCTCGCGATGCTGGGCAGCCGCCTCGATCACGTGCTGGAACTGCGCCCCGGCGGCTCGGCGGCACCGTTGTTCTGCGTCCACCCGGTGGGCGGCACGGCCTGGCAGTTCGGGCCGCTGGCCCAGCTGCTGCGGGCGGACCGGCCGATCGTCGGATTGCAGCTGCCCAGCCTGAGCGACAACGGTTTTCACGCGGAGACGCTCGACGATCTGGCACGGCACTACCTGGCTACGATCCGCCGGATCCAGCCGCGCGGTCCCTACCACCTCCTCGGCTACTCCCTGGGCGGCAACATCGTGCATGCGGTGGCCGCGCAGCTGGCGGCGGCGGGGGAGTCGATCGCATACATCGGGCTCGTCGACTCCCACTCCGTCACCGATCTCCTCGAACAGGCGGCCGGAACCCTGGCGAATCCGGACAGCCTCGACGAACTGCTCCCGGAACTGCCGAGCGACGCTCCCGAGCTGGCGGCCGTCATCCGCACGGCCGCAACGGAATTGCTCGGGATGGTCACTCGCTCCGCCGCGCCGGTCTACGACGGTCCGATGGCGCTGTACGCCGGCGATCCCGGTACCCATCCCGAGCGCACCGACGCGCAGCTGGCCGGGTGGCGGTCCGAAGGAGCGCGGCTCACGGTCCGCCGGCTTCCCTACTCGCACTTCGACATCGTCTCCCCGACCGGGTGGGCGGAGGTCGCGGCATTGCTCGATGCCGATCCGGCGATCCGCCGGTGACCCTCTCCCGCAACGCGAACAGAAAGACCACGCATCGATGACGCTGTACCGAACGCCGGCCCGGCTGCGCGCCGCCGTCGCCCTGTTGATTCTCACGCTCGTCGCCGTAGCGGGGTGCGGCTCCGCGGACACCGCGTCGCCGTCGGGGCAGACCCGGCCGGTGTCGACCGAACGCGGAACCGTCGAGGTCCCCGACGATCCCCAGCGGATCGTCGTGCTCAACGGCGCACTGGCCGGATACCTCTACGACCTCGGCGTCCCGGTGACGGCCGCCGACCCCCGGGTGCTCGGCGTCACCAACCGCACCGGGAGCTTCCCGCCCGCCTGGTCCGCGGACGCGGAAAAGCAAGGTACTCAGGCGCTTCCGATCGGCGAGAGCATCAACCTGGAACTCGTCGCCTCGCAGCGGCCGGACCTGATCATCGGCGGCGGACAGGGTTTCACCGCGCAGCAGTCCATCGACGCCTACGACCAGCTGAGCGCGATCGCCCCGACCGTGCTGGTGCCCGCGAAGACGGTGGACTGGCAGGCGCAGCTCCGGCTGATCGCCGACGTGGTGGGGCGCCCGGACCGCGTCGACGGCCTGATCGGCGCCTATCGGGACAAGGTCGCGAAGGTGAAGTCGTCGATCAAGGCGCCGCCGGGCGCCGCCGCGTTCTACCAGTCGCGCCGGGATCAGAAGCCCACGCTCATCCTGCCCGACGCCGCGCTGCCCACGCTGCTGGCCGAGGTCGGCATCACCGCCGACGACCGGGTACTGGCCAAGGCCGGTAATCCGGCGCACGACGAGGCCGCCGACTGGATCCAGTTCAGCCCGGAGCTGCTCACCGGCATCGTCGACGCCCCGCTGGTGTTCGTGCTGCCGCTCGACGGCGGCCGGGGTCTGGCCCAGCTGGCCCAGGATCCGGCCTACGCCCAGCTCCCGGCGTTCAAGTCGGGCAACGTCTTCGAACTTCCCGCCACCAGCTACCGCCCCGACTATCGGGGCGTCATGGACACCCTCGACCTGATCATGGAGCGGTTCACATGACGGCGGTCGGCGGCCTGCTCGTCGACATCTCGCCGCTGCGCGCCAGCCGGGAGTTCCGTTGCGCGTTCGCCGCCCGGCTGGTGTCGGTGCTGGGTATCGGGCTGCTCATGGTGGCCCTGCCCGCCCAGGTCTACGAGCTCAGCGGATCCACGCTGCACGTCGCCGGGGTCACCACGGTGACCGCGGTCGCCCTGTTCGCCGGGAGTCTGGGCGGCGGGGTGATCGCGGACCGGTACGACCGGCGCGATGTCATCCAATGGTCCCGCACCGCAGCGGGTCTCGGGTTTCTCACGCTCGGCGTGAACGCGGTGCTGCCGGATCCGCAGCTGCCGGTGATCTATGTGGCCGGTGTCATCGACGGACTGGCCGGCGGTATCAGCGGCTCCGCGCTCATGGCGCTGGTCCCGCTGCTGGTCGGCCGGGAGAAGGTGGCCGCCGCCGGCGCGCTGACCACGCTCACCTCCGATCTGGGCACCATGATCACCCCCGCCATCGCCGGCCTGCTGATCGCGAAAACCGGTGTGTCCGCGGCCTTCTTCCTCGCGGCCGGCGCCACGGTCGCGACCGTCGGGTTCGTCCGGGCGATCGGGCCGCAGCCGCCGCCGGCACGGGATGTCGGTCATCCCTTGCACGAGTTGGCCGAAGGCGTGCGATTCGCGGTGCGGCACAAGGCCATTCGTGTAGCGCTGCTCACCGGCCTGATCGCCATGCTGGGCAGCGGGCCGCTGGTGCTGCTGCCGGCCTTCGCCGACGTCAGCCTGGGTGCCGGCAGCACCACCCTGGGCCTCCTGTACGCCGCACCCGGCGCCGGCGCCGTGCTCGGGTCGCTGACCAGCGGCTGGATCGGCCGCAGCCGCCGGCCCGGCCGCGCCCTGCTGCTCGCGTCGGCGCTCATTCCGCTCGGCGTGATCGTGGCCGGGCTGTCGCCGTACGCCGCGGTCGCCTTCCTCGGACTGGCCGGATTCGGCGTGGCCCGGGCGGTGAGCATGGTGCTGCGCTACACCGTGCTACAGCAGTTGGCCCCGGAGGAGTTCCGCGGCCGGCTGTCCGGACTCCTCATGGTGCAGGCGGTCACCGGCACGGCCGTCGGGTCGATGGTGGCCGGTCTGGTCGGTCAACTATTCACGCCCGCAACCGCTCTCATCGTCTACGGGACCGCCGTGCTGGTGCTCGGCGGGGTGGCGGCGATCGTCGCCGGACCGCTGCTGGGAAAGGAGGAGAAGCCCTGATGGATCGTGCCGCATACGCCGAACGCATCGCGGAGGTGCTGGCCGGAGCGCACGGCGCCAAGGTCGGCTATCCGATCGGGCTGTGCGAGGTGGAGGTGATCCGCAGCGTGCCGGTCGGTTCCGGGCTGCTGCGCCTCACCTTCGGCGGGCCGGACCTGTCCGGATTCCACAGCTACGTGCCGGACGAACATGTGCGCCTGGTCTTTCCGGACGAGGAGGGCGTCCTGCGCCTGCCGGAGCGCGACGGGTTGTCGCTGGAGTGGGGGAACCCGCGGCCGGTGTCGCGGGAGTACACGGTGCGCGACTTCCGTCCCCAGGCCCGGGAATTGGATATCGACTTCGCGATCCACCCCGGCGGCCTGGCCTCCGAGTGGGCGCTGGCCGCCACGCCGGGCACCCGGATGTACATCGCGGGACCGCCCGGGGGAGTCGTGGTCCCCGAAACGTACGACCGCTACCTGTTCGCCGGCGACATCACCGCGCTGCCCGCGATCGCCCGCTGGCTGGAGTGGTTGCCGCGCACCGCATCTGGCTGGGCGTTCATCGAGGTGCGGGATGCGGGCGAGGAGATCCCGCTGGATCCGCCCGCGGGCGTCCGGGTGCGCTGGGTGCATCGCGGCGAGGCGAAACCGGGAACCGGGGACGCGCTCGAGAAGGCCGTCCGAACCGTGGAAGTGCCTGCCGGGCAACGGGTCTACGTGTGGATGGCCGGTGAGGCCGGTTGGCTGCGGCCGCTGCGCCGCTGGGTGCGCAACGAACTGGGCGTGGGCCCGAAGGACTACCTGATCGCCGGCTACTGGAAGCACGGCGTGGCGGATTTCGATCGTGAGGAATGACAGTGAGCAATGCGGAGCAGAGCGCGATGCCGGGTGAGCAGCGCGTGATCGATGACCTGGCAGCGGTTCTCGGGCTACCGCCGGACGAGCTGTCCGCCGACACCAATCTGCTGGACGCCGGCCTGGACTCCGTCCGCATCATGTCGCTGGTGCAGAAGTGGCGTTCGGAGGGCTACGCCGATATCGACTTCCCGATGCTCGCCGCGGATCCGGTGCTGGGCGCCTGGCTGGAGGTGCTCTCGTGACCGGTGGCGCGGCCGCGGCCGCGCCACCGGCCGGGTCAGCTTCCGGCGGCCTGCTCGGCCAGGTGCTGCCGCAGGTCGCGGCGGCTGGTCTTGCCGACCCCGGTCTCCGGGAAGTGGTCGACGACCACCACGGCGTCCGGCATCTTCCAGGCCGCCACGCCGCGCTCCCGGACGAAGGCCCGGACCGTGGTCAGTGTGAGCTTGTGCTCCGGGTCGGCCGGTTGCACGAACGCGCAGATGCGCTGTCCCAGAACGGGGTCGGGCGTACCGACGATCACCGCGTCGCGCACCGCCGGATGTTCGAGCAGGTGGGCCTCCAGCTCCTCGGCCGACACCTTCTCCCCGCCCCGGTTCACCCAGTCGCCGGCCCGGCCCCGCACCACCAGGTTGCCGTCCGGCCGCAGGCGCACGATATCGCCGGTGCGGTACCACCCGTCGTCGGTGAAGCTGCGGGCGTTGGCGTCCGGATTGTTGTAGTACCCGCGAATCGTGTACGGGCCGTGCGTGATCAGGTTGCCGTCGGTTCCCGGCGGCACCTCGGCGCCGTCGTCGTCGACGACCTTGATCCGGTCGAGCTCGGACATCGGGCGGCCCTGGGTGCCGACCACCGCGTCGAGCGGATCGTCCAGGCGGGTGTAGCAGACCAGGCCCTCGGCCATGCCGAACACCTGTTGCAGGGTCACCCCGAGCGCCGGGCCGACGCGCCGCGCCAGCTCGTCGGGGCAGCGCGCGCCGCCCACCAGCACCACCCGCAGGCTGGACAGGTCCGGCCCGGTGCCGGCCTCGGCCTGCTCCACCCACAGGCGTGCCAGCGGCGGCACCAGGCCCGTGATGGTGACGCCGAACCGTTCGATCGCCCGGAACGCCACGCCCGGCGTGGGATCCGGGGTGAGCGCGATCGTGCCGCCGGCCCACAGCGCTCCGAGAATGCCGGGGGAACTCATCGGAAAGTTGTGTGCCACGGGCAGCACCGCCAGATAGACGCTGTCGCTGTCGAGTTCGCAGATCTCCGCGCTGCGCCGCACGCTGTAGAGGTAGTCGTCGTGCGTGCGGGGGATGAGCTTCGGTATGCCGGTGCTGCCCCCGGACAGTTGCAGGAAGGCGACGTCGCCCGCGTCCGGGGCGGGCAGATCGCCGGGCTCGTCCCGGAATTCGCCGATGTGCCGGATGCCCTCGGGCAGTGCGTCATCGTCGTCGACGACGAGAATGTGCCGGAGGGTGTCGACCTCGGCGCGAATCGAATTCGCCAGCGCCGCATAGTCGAAGAACTGATGCGTGCCGCAGGTGATCATCGCGACCGCGCCGCTCGCGGCGGCGATCGGCACCAGTTCCGCGCGCCGATGCGCGGGCAGGCAGAACACCGGCAGCGCGCCGAGCCGGAACAGCGCGAAGATCACCTCGACGAATTCGGCGCGATTGGGCAGCTGCACGAGAACCCGGTCCCGGGAACGGATTCCGAGCCGGGACAGGCCGGTGGCGAGCGAGCGGGTGCGACGGTCGAACTCGGCGTAGGTCCAGCGATGCGCGTCGTCGACGACGGCGAGTGCGCCGGGGGTGGCGGCCGCCCGCGCGGCCAGCACGTCGCCGAAGGTCTCCCCGGTCCAGCAGCCCTCCTCTCGGTACTGCCGCGCCAGGTCCGGTGGCCACGGGGTGAAGCCGGGAAGGACGGTGGAAGGCATTGTGGGCCACCTCGTTTCGGGAAGACGGTCGGTTTCGCGAGAACCGAGCATACACATTTATTTAAGTTAGGCTAACCTTACTTTTATGATCGAATCGGGCAAATCGGTGGTCGTCGTCACGGGCGCGGCCGGCGGTATCGGAGCGGCGATCGCGGCCGGACTCGCGGAGGATGCGAAGGTCCTGTCGCTGTGGGACCGCGATCCGCGGATTCACGGCGTGGCCCGCGACATCGGCGAGAGCGCACCGGGAACCGAGTGCGCCGCCGAGGTGGTCGACGTCACCGACCCGGCGCGGATCGGCGCCGCATTCGACCGGATCGCCGCCGATCACGGCCCGGTGGACGTGCTCGTGCACGCCGCGGGCGTGATGGAACCCGGCAGCGCGCTGGATATTTCGCCGGATGCCTGGGAGAGGTGCCTGGCCGTCAACACGACCGGGGCCATGCACGTGACCCAGCGCGCGGCCCGCGATATGGCCGCGGTCGGCCGCGGTTCGATCGTGGTCGTCTCCTCCAATGCCGCGAACACCCCGCGCATCGCCATGGCCGCCTACGGCGCGGCGAAGGCCGCGACGACGGCCTTCACCCGGTCGCTCGCGCTCGAGGTCGCCCCGCGCGGCGTGCGGGTGAACCTGGTGTCGCCCGGGTCCACGGATACGGCGATGCTGCGCGGCCTGTACGCCGACGGCGACGAGCCCCTGGACGCGCCCGCGCGCACCAGCCTGCTGGACGGCGACCCTGGCGCCTACCGGCTCGGAATCCCCTTGCGGCGCATAGCGTCTCCGGCCGACATCGCCGCCGCAGTCCGCTTTCTGGTATCCGACGGCGCTCGCCATATCACCATGCACGATCTGCGGGTGGACGGCGGCGCCACGCTCGATATGTGACCGAGAGGATGATCACCATTTCCGGCATACCCACCGATATCTCGGAACCCGCCTTTGTCCTGTCCCGACCGCACCGGACGGTGACGGCCGGCCGCGCCGGACAGGTCTTCCGGTCCGCACACGATGCGGTCGCCGCACTGCGCAGCGGGAAGGTCACCCATATCGTGGGCGCGCTGCCGTTCGCGGTCGGCGCGCCCGCCGCGCTGTGGGCGCCCACGTCGTTCACGGCGACCGACGGCAGCCATCGGCCGTCCGAGGACGGCACACCACCCGCGCTGGAGTTCGACGCGGCCCTGCCCGCGCCGGAGGTCCACCGGCAGCGCGTCGCCGCGGCGGTGCGACTGCTGGGCGATCCGGCCCATCCGGTACGGAAGGTGGTGCTGGCCAGGGTGATTCGGGCCCGAACGGCCTGCCCGGTGCGGGCCGGTGAACTGCTGGACCGGCTGGTGTCGACCGACCCGATGGGCAACGGATATCTCGTCGACCTGTCCGCCGCCGGCGCGCCCTATCAGGGCCGGCATCTGGTGGGTTCCAGTCCGGAAGTGCTGATCCGGCGCGAGGACACGGGCGTGTTCAGTTATCCCCTGGCGGGTTCGGCGCGGCGCGTGCCGGACGACGACCGGGCGGATCGGCAGGCCGCCGACGCCCTGCGCGTCTCGGCCAAGGACCAGCACGAGCACCGGTACGTCGTCGACCACGTCAGTGATGTGCTGCGGGACCGGTGCGCCGAGGTGCGCACCCCGGCAACCCCGGAACTCACCGGCACTCCCGAGATGTGGCATCTCGGGACACCGCTCACCGCCACCGTGCCGGCCGACGGACCGTCGGCGCTGGAGCTGGCCGTGGCCCTGCACCCCACCCCCGCGGTCTGCGGCACGCCCACCGCGGAGGCCGCGCGGCTCATCGCCGAGATCGAGGGCCACCGCGGCTTCTACGCCGGCGCGATCGGCTGGTGTGACGCCGACGGCAACGGCGAGTGGATGGTCGGAATCCGTTGTGCCGAACTGTCGTCCGACGGCATGAGCCTGCTCGCGCACGCCGGCGGCGGCATCGTGGCGGATTCCGATCCGGCCGCCGAACTCGCCGAGACCACCGGAAAGTTCCAGCGCATCCTCCGGCCGCTCGGTATCTCGGAAAGTTCCGTCACCGTCGCTTGATCCGTACTCGGCCTGATCCGCCGCAACCAACGACCCGGAGATTAGCCATGCCCATCCCCCCGATCGCGCCGTATCCGCTGCCCACCGCGGCGGAGGTGACGGCCAACCAGGTGCCCTGGCGGCTCGAACCCGGCCGCGCCGCGCTGCTGATCCACGACATGCAGCGGTATTTCCTGGCGGCCTACGACCCGGACAGCGACCCGGTCCGCACCTTCGTCGCGAATATCGCCCGATTGCGAAACCGCTGCCACGAGTTGGGAATTCCGGTGATCTACACCATGCAGCCGGGCAATCAGCATCCCTCCCGCCGCGGCATCCTGGCCGATTTCTGGGGCACCGGAATGGCCCAGGGCCCCGACACCGACGTGATCGACGCCCTGCGCCCGGACCCGCGCGACATCCAGGTCACCAAGTGGCGCTACTCCGCGTTCCAGCGCACCGACCTGCGCGAGCTGCTCGGCTTCCGCAACCGGGACCAGCTCGTGGTCACCGGCGTCTACGCGCATATGGGCGTCATGCTCAGCGCCGCAGAGGCTTTCATGAGCGATATCCACCCGTTCTTCGCCCTGGACGCCACCGCCGACTTCACCCGCGACGAACACCTGATGGCCGCGAACTACACCGCCCGCCGCTGCGGGGCGGTCCTGACCACCGAAGATCTCCTGCACCAGCTCGAACCCGCCCCCGCCGAGCCCGCCACCCCCGAACCCGCCGGCTGATCGGCGCCACCGCGCGCCATGAGGCAAAGCTCATGGCGCGCAGGTCTTCTCGGTGGATCGGTTACTCGGCGAACACCGATCGAAGCTGGTCCTCCTGTTCGCGGGACAGGTTGGTCGAGATCAGTTCCGCCTGCTGGCCCTGGAATCGCTCGTGCACGCGATCCACGGTCGCGTCCGAGGTCAGCACGAACAGGGCCGATGTCCCGGGGGTCACCTTCTCCTTGATCTGGGCGATGAACTTGTCATCGATCCCGACGTCGGTCATCGATCCGGTCAGCGCGCCGAGACCGGCGCCGAGCGCGGCGCCGAGCAGCGGAACGAAGAACAGGATCCCGAACAGGAGACCCCAGAACGCGCCGCTGAGCGCGCCCGCGCCGGTGAGGCTGCGCAGCTGTTCGGTCTTGGGTTTCTTCGCCCCCTCCGGCCACCGGACCACGGCCGCATCGTGCACCGTGATCAGGTTTTCCGACTGTAGTTCCTTCAGCGTGTGGGCCGCGGTGTCGGCACCGGTGTCGGTGGGGAATTTCCACACGGTCAGCGTTCCAGCCATCGTGTCGGTCCTTTCTTGTCGTTCGGGGTCTCGCCGGTCGTGCGGATCAGGGGACGACGATCGGGAAGCGCGGATCGGGAGCGTCCAGCAGTCCGGTGAGCGTTTTCAGTACGCCGGGGTCTCCTTCCGTGCTGACGCCGTCGAGGGATGCTCCCGAAAAGATGTGCAGTAGTTGAGTTTTGGTGACGTGCAGGGTGAGATCGGCGGCGCCGACGAGCGGGGCGGCCGTGGTGTGGGTGCGGTGGGTGAGGGCGCCGTTGGACAGGGTGAGCCGGACGATGCGGGCCTGGTCGGTGAGATCCCAGTCCATGGTGAGACGGCCGGCCTCGGCGGCGCGGAGACCATCGATGTGGACGGCGAGGGAGTCGATGAGCATGTCGATCGTGAGGGCGCTCAGCATCTCCGGATTGCTGGTGTCGAGTTCGGTCGCGGTGACGCCGTGCCGCAGTTCCTGCGCGCCGACGAGATAGAAGTTGCGCCACGGCCCGTTCTCGGCGCCGTACCCGAGTTTCTCGTAGACCTCGGCGAGGGCGTCCTTGGCGCCGCCGTGGCCGGGTTCGGCGAAGACGGCGTGGTTGAGCAGGGTGGCGGCGAATCGCAGGTCGCCGTCGTCGAGGTAGGCGCGTCCCTTCGCCACGACGGCGTCGACGCCGCCGTAGTCGGCGACGTATCGTTTCGCCTGCTCGACCGGCGGATGTTCCCACAGGTGCGCCGGGTTGCCGTCGAACCAGCCCATGTAGCGCTGGTAGACGGCCTTGACGTTGTGGCTGGTCGACCCGTAGTAGCCGCGGTTGGCCCACAGCCGGTCCAGGTCGGGCGGGAACCGGAATTCCTCGGCGATCTCGGATCCGGTGTGGCCCCGGTTGGTCAGTCGCAGGGTCTGGTCGTGCATGTAGGCGTACATGTCGCGCTGCCCGGCGAGCCATCCGGTCCAGTTGTCGGTGCCCCAGGTGGGCCAGTGGTGCGAGGCGAAGGCGACATCGGCCTTGTCGGCGAACAGCGCGATGGCCTCGTCCAGGTAGTGGGCCCAGATGCGGGTGTCGCGGACGAGTGCGCCGCGCAGGGTGAGCACGTTGTGCATGTTGTGGGTGGCGTTCTCCGCCATGCACAGGGCGCGGTGGTCGGGGAACAGGAAGTTCATCTCGGCGGGCGCCTCGGTGCCGGGCGTGAGCTGGAAGACCATGGTGACGCCGTCGATCTTCTCCTCCTGCCCGGTCTCGGTGATGTCGACGGTGGGCGGCACGAGGCCGACGCTGCCGGTGGAGGTGGTCATGCCCAGGCCGGCGCCGATCTGTCCGTCCGGGCCCTTGCCGAGCCCGGCGCCGTACATGAAGATCGCGCGGCGGGTCATCGCGTTGCCGGCGTAGACGTTCTCGCTGACGGCGTGTTCGAGGAACCCGACGGGGGCGAGGATGGGGATCGAGTCGTGGCCGTCCGGGAGAACGCCGCGTGCGCCGCCGAAATGGTCCGCGTGCGAGTGCGTATAGACGAGGCCGGTGACGGGTCGGTCGCCGCGGTGCTCGCGGTACAGCGCCAGGGCGGCGGCCGCGCATTCGGCCGAGATCAGCGGGTCGATGACGATGACGCCCCGGTCGCCCTCGACGAGGGTCATATTCGACAGGTCGAGGTTACGAACCTGGTAGATGCCCTCGGTGACCTCGAACAGGCCCTGCTTGTTGCACAGTTGGGCCTGCCGCCAGAGGCTGGGGTCTGCGGTGGGCGGGCAGTCACCGTCGAGGAAACGGTAGGCCTCGCCGTCCCAGACCGTGCGGCCGTCGGCGGTGGTGATGAGGGCGGGTTGGAGTGCCGCGATGAATCCCCGTGCTGCGTCGTCGAAGTCGGTGGTGTTGTCGAAGTCCAGCGGCATGGTCATGATGTCCTCGTTTCCGGATCTGTCGATGTGCGTCACGGGGCAGCCGGCTGGGGAGAACGGTAGGGCTCGGGAAGCAGGCCGGGATCACCCCTCGAGGGTGAATTCGGCACGGCGGGAGCAAACTGTCCGGCCGCCGGACGGCCATCGCCCGGACGGCGACCGCCCGGACGGCGACGACTGCGGGCGACGCCGGACCGTGTGCGCCGGTATCGGTCACCGCAGCAGTTGCGCCTTCGCGGCCGCGAACTCCTGGTCGGACAGCGCGCCCGACGCGTGCAGCTCGCCGAGCCGCTGCAACTTGTCGACCAGGTCGTCACCGGGCTGATCGGGTGCCGCGGGCGGCGGCGCGTATTGGGCCGGCTGCTGGGCGTACGCCTGCTGCTGGGTGTATGCCTGCTGTTCGGCGTTGCGCTGCTGGCTGTGGCGATCGACGGCATTGGCAGTGGCCCGGGCGGTTCCGGCCACGACCGCGGTGCGCGCGACCGCCCCGAGCAGGCCCGGGCGGCCGATGCGTCCTGCGCGAAATACCATGGGGCAGTTCCCTTCTCACGAGACCGCGAGCGCCGCGTCGACGGCGTCGCGGGGGATCCGGACGTGCAGGGCGAGCTCGCCGCCCGCCTCGGCGATGGTGGTGGCGAGCCGGCGCGCCCAGGTCTGCTCGTACACGACGACGACGGCCGAGGTGCCCGGGTCCATCGAGGCCCGGACGATGTCGAGGTCGGCGTCGCTGACCAGACCGCGCGGTTCCACGGGCAGGCCGTCGAGCCCGAGGTCCTGCAGCGGCTCGTCCACCTCGACCTGCTCGACGCGACCGGCCTCGTCCTTCGCGAGATAGATCAGGTCGATGATCGTCGCGTCGCCGTGGTCCACCACCTCCCGCAGCGCATCGACCACCGGCGGTGCGGCTCGCCTGCCGGGGAAGGTGAGTACTGCCAGTTCCACTGGGCCCAAACCGTTATCGGTGATGACCCGATTGCCGCTGTCAGTCATGACCCGATCGCTGTTGTCAGCCATGATCCGATCGTGCGGAAAACGGTTGCTCCACACATCATCCGATTCGGGTGAAACCGGGTCGGCGGTCAGATCAGGCCGAGGGTGCGGGCGTGCGCGATGGCGTCGGCGCGGGTGCGCACGCCCAGCTTGTGATAGATCCCGCGGAGATGGGTCTTGACGGTGTTGATCGAGACGCCCATATCCGTGGCCAGGCTGCTGGTGGTCATGCCGGAGGGAAGCTGTCGCAGCACCGTCAGCTCGGTGTCGGTCAGCGAGGGAACGCGCGTATCCGTGTGAGCGCGGGCGCGGTGCCTGATGGTGTCGGCGAACTCGTCGAGATGGCCGAATCTGCCGATGTACTGGTCGAGCAGTTCCATCGCGCCGGGCACATCGAGGAACGGGCGGACCAGCCGGTCGGCGCCGGCCAGCGCCAGCGCGCGGTGCAGCGCCTCGTAGGCGGCCGCCGGTCGATCGAGCCGGTGGCAGGCCGACGCGTGCAGCAGCCGGGCATGGACCGCCGACACCGGATGCAACCGTTCGTCGTCCGCCAGCAGCGGCGCGATCAGCTCCACGGCGGCGGCGTAGCGGTGACCGTCCTGTGCGAGGGCCGCCTCGACGAGGACCGTCTCCGGTAGCCGTCCGAGCGCGGCCACCGCCCGGTCGAGCATCCTGCGCGCGGGCTCGGTCCGGCGGATCCGCAGCATCGCCCAGGCGACCTGGATCAGCAGGCCGCCGGTCGTCGCCGGGATCGGGGTCTCGTCGAGCAGGCGGTCCATCCGGGCGCGCAGCGTGTCGGCGACGGTGTGCCGGTCCGGGGCGGTGTCGAAGGCGAACAGGTGGGTGAGGACGTCGGCGTGCCACCCGGGGGCGGGGGCGGTGGAGCCGTCCAATTGTCTTGCGCTGGGCACGATGTCGACGGTGCGCAGGCAGTCGTTGTCGCCCTGGAGGTAGGCCATCAGCGCGATCATGAGCCGGGCCTGGACGAGGGCGATGGTGTGGTTCAGGTCGTGGTCGTCGGCGAAGACGACGGCGCGAACGGCGCGTTCGCGCATCAGGGTGAGCGAGCCGGTCAGTCCGGCGGAGAGGGCGAGCCGGGTGAGGGCGTCCAGGGTCAGCCGGGGCAGCCCGGCCTGTTCCGCCAGCGCCAGCGCGTGCCGCAACTGGGATTCGCCGTGCCGCGTGCCCGGCTCGAGCGTGTGCGTGCCGGCGGCCGCCAGCGCGATGTAGCAGTCGATGTCCCGGTGTCCGGTCGGGGTGGGCGGAGGCGGTGCGGTGATGCCGCGGCCGGTCGCGAGGTCGACCTCGTATCCGACGGCATCGGCGAAGGGCCGCACCAGATTCGATGCCGCGAATACCGAGTGCGAGGACGGCATCTCGTCGACGAGGTCCCGCAGGCCGGCCGCCTGTACGAGGTCGGCGCGTTCGAGGGCGTCCGCGATGCGGAGCGCGAGGACGAACGGATCGTTCGCCGCGGCGTCGAGCGCGTCGAGGTGGCGCAGCAGGGGTGCGCCGTTGCCGGAGAAGACCATGCGCGGGCCGTGGTCGCGGACGAACGTGGTCAGGGTCGGGTGATCGGGTTCGGCGAGTACGTGATCCAGGGCGTCCGGCAGCATCGCCGCGGCGGTGAACCAGTGCGCGCAGGCGCGATGGATGGCGACGGTGCGGCCGGGCCGGGTGCGCGCCGTCTCGGCGAGCAGGTAGGTGCGCAGCATCGGGTGGTAGGTGTACCAGAGCGCGCCGTCGTGTGCCGTGGCCTCGAGGGGAAAATTGTTGCGCAGCAACAGGTCCAGGGTCCGCGCCGCGGTCGTCCCGGTGAGCTCCTCGGCCAGCTCGACGCTGAACGAGGTCGGCACCGCGGTGGTGAGCAGGAACTCGCGTGCCTCGGGTGACAGCGTGGTCAGCAGTTCGCCGACGAGGAAGTCGGCCACCGCGCGCGGGCTCTGCGCGAGCGCCGCGATGGAGGTCGCGCGATCGTCGGTGTGCGCGGCCAAGTGGATGGCGGCGATCCGGACCAAGGCGGCCCAGCCGCGGGTGAGCCGATGGACGGTGGCCAGGTCGGCATCGGTGAGTCGGCAGTCGTGCTGGGCCAGCAGCTCGGCGATGTGCGTCTCGGTCAGCGCCAGGTCGTGGCCGGTGATGCGGGTCAGGCGGGCGGTCATCTCCAGGGCGTGCCAGCGCAGCGGCGGATCGAAGCGGCCGACGACGACGACGGTGAGTGACGGTGGCGCGTGTTCGACGAAGTATTCGAGACCCGCCAGCATGAGCGGGTCGGTGCTCAGATGGGCGTCGTCGAGTACTAGCACGGCGGAGCCGGTGCGGGCCGAGAGGGCGGAGATCACCGCTGCCGCCTCGTCGACCGGTGTGTCCGGAATCGCGCTCGCCCGGGGGCCGGCCGACAGGCCCAGTGCGGCGCTGACCGCGGGCCACAGCCGGGTCGTATCGGTGGCGAGGGCACCGATGTTCACCCAGCCGACAGTGGTGTCGGAGGCATCGGAAAGCCGGCGACGGTGCAGCCAATCGGCCACCAGGACGGTCTTACCGCAGCCGGCCGGGGCGCACACCAGGACGGTATGCCCGTTCGCCGCGCGAGTGGCGCGCTCCAGCGCGGCTTGCGCGCAGGTCATCCGCAGCGGGACGAAGGCGAGGACAGGAGGCACATAGGCGGAATCGTGCAGTGCTATATCAGCGGAACTGCCGGCAGAAACTTTCGATGCGACCACGACGCCTCCGTAGACATCCCCATTGTCGGTTCAGCTACCAACGAGCACCTGATCTGTCCGTTTTTCGTAATTTATACCAACGAGGCCCCGATTACGAGGGACCTTCGGCCCGGTCTCGAGCGAATCGACTTCATCCTGAGGGGGTGAGGTGAACCGGCGCCCGCCCTTCGTACCGTCGTCGTCATCGCAGTCCGACGGAAGGTGACGTCATGGCCGAGACGCCTGCGCCGATCGTCCGGACCGGTGCGTGGGCTATTCCGCGGGGGTTGATCGTCCTGCTGGCCGTGGCCGCCGCGGTGGTGGCCATCGGCGGTGTCAAGGCGTTCTCCGACATCCTCGGGCCGATGTTGCTCGCCCTCATGCTGACCGTGGCGGTGCAACCGCTGCAACGCCGGGTGCAGAACCGGGGCCTGCCGCCGTGGCTGGGAATGATCGTGGCGCTGCTGGCCGTCTGGTCGATCCTGATCGTGTTGGTCGGGGTGCTGGTGGTGTCGGCCGCGCAGCTGGCGACGGAACTACCCCATTACACCGACCGGGTCGATGATCTACTGACCGGAGTCCGCGGCGCATTGTCCGACGCCGGGGTTAATACCGAGCAAATACACGCGATGCTCAGTGGACTCGATGTGAACAAGTTCGTCGGCGTGCTGGAAACGGTGCTGCGCAACCTGATCGGCGTGTTCTCGAACCTGTTCTTCGTGGTGGCCCTGCTGTTGTTCATGGCGATCGACGGCATGACGATGAGCCGGAGGATGGCGGCCGTCGAGCAGGCCCGCCCCGAAATCGCGTACGCGCTGAACGCCTTCGCGATCGGCACCCGGAAGTATCTCGTGGTCTCGACGGTGTTCGGGCTGATCGTCGCGGTCTTCGACGGGCTCGCGCTGTGGTGGATGGGCGTGCCGCTGCCGCTGCTGTGGGCGGTGCTGTCGTTCATCACCAACTACATCCCGAACATCGGCTTCCTGATCGGTCTCGTGCCTCCGGCGCTGCTCGCACTGCTGGACAGCGGGCCGGTCCTGATGATCTGGGTGATCGTGGTCTACTGCGTGATCAACTTCCTCATCCAGTCGGTGATCCAGCCGAAGTACGTGGGCGATTCGGTGGGCCTCAGCGTCACCGTCACATTCCTGTCGCTGGTGTTCTGGTCATGGGTGCTCGGCCCGCTCGGCGCGTTACTCGCCGTCCCGCTGACCCTGCTCATGAAAGCCCTACTGCTGGACATCGATCCGACCACGCGCTGGGCGGACGCCCTCATCTCCGACACCGGAGCGAAGCCTGCACAGCGACCGGAAGGCATGGGTGCGGAGCGATCGAAAGGCGTGGGTGTGGAGTCTGCGGAGCGACCGGGAGACACCGCACCGCGCGGTTAGTACTTCGGCCGCACGGAATACCGATTCTTCGAATCCTGCGGTGACAGAGCGTGTTTGGAAGTAGCGGGTAGTTCAGAGCGTCCAGGTGTAGGCGGGCGTTATGGAACGGCCGAAGAGTGCGTTGGGCAGGAGGGGTAGTGCTGTGTCGCGTAGCGCCGTTGCCAGGGGTGAGCCCCAATGGGCGGGCGCGGCGACCCGGCGCGAGAGCTGGGCGATCATCTGGGTGCGGGGCCTGCGGAGGCGGTCGTATTCTCGCAGTCCCGCGTCGATGCCGAGGGTGTCCACGGCGGCGGCGAGCGTGACGGCGTCCTCGAGTGCCTGGCAGGCGCCCTGCCCGAGGTTGGGGGCCATGGCGTGCGCGGCGTCGCCGAGAATCGCGGCTCTCCCGCGGATGTAGGTGCGCAGATTCGGTAGCTCGTAGGTGTCGTGCTGCAGGACGGCCTCCGGGCGCGCGGCATCGAGTAGGGCGGGGATCGGGTCGTGCCAGCGCGCGTACCGCTCGCGAAGTCGATCCAGTCCCGTACGGGATCCGGCCGGGGCGTTACCCATCAGATAGCAGTAGACACGGCCGTCGGGCATCGGGATGTAGCCGAATCGTTCGCCCCTGCCCCATATTTCGACGCTGCCCTCGACGCTTCCCTCGCCGGTGTGGGGCGTGGTGAGCAGGCGCCAGGTGGTGTATCCCACGTAGCGTGGGCCGGCGGCGTGCGGCCAGATCGAGCGCCGGGTCACGCTGTGTACGCCGTCGGCGCCGATCACGAGATCCGCTGTGGCGGTGCCGCCGTCGTGGTGGACGGTGCCGTCGGGGAGCACTTCTCGCACAACGGTTCCGGGTCGCAGGGCATGCGCGGGGAGGGTTGCACGCAGGATGTCCACCAGTGCGGCCCGGTGCACGATCGCCCACGGCCCGAAGCGCCGTTCGAGTTCTTCGACGTCGTTGCGAATCAACCAGGCGCCGTTCACGTTTCGGATGCCCCGCAGCGGGGCGGCCGGCCCGCCGGTGCGCAGGAGGTCGCCGAGGCCGAGCGCGTCCAGGGCGCGCAGCCCGTTGGGTTGGATCGACAGCCCCGCACCGATTTCGGTGATCTCCGGCGCGCGTTCGAGCACCTCGACCTGCCAGCCACGCTGGTGGAACGCCACCGCGGCCGCCAGCCCGCCGATACCGCCGCCCACCACGAGCGCCTTCATGACCGGCCTGCGTGTTCGCCCGCCGACCCTGCGATGTCGTGCATCCGAGCGGATCTGGACTGCCGCCACCACACCGCCGTCACGACCAGCACAACCGCCAGAGGTACCCGCCATCGACGTTCCATGCCAACTCCTAGAGGTTCTAAATTATTTAGAACCATTAAGACACCATAGATGCTCTAGGCTGTCAACGAGTGCGGTGAACCGGCAGAAAGGTGACGATGTCGACGCAGACCGGCGGAAGGCGCGAGCGGCTACGCAAGGCCACCTTGAAAGAGATCCACGAAGCAGTACGCACACTGCTGGTCGAACAGGGGTCGACCGCGGTGACCATCAACGCGGTAGCCCGGCAGGTAGGGATGAGCGGGCCGGCCCTCTATCACTACTATTCCGGCCTCGACGCACTGGTCGGCGCGGTGACTGCGGACTTCTTCGACGAACTGGCCACCACGATGGAACAGGTCCGCGATGTGTCCGCCCACGCGCCGGTCGGCGAACGCATACTGGCGGTCTGCCGCGCCATGCGCACCTGGGCGATCACCCACCCGGCCGAGTTCGGCTGGATCTTCGCCGCCCCGATCACACCGCTGAACCGGCAACCGGATTCCGAACGCCACCGCGCCGGGCAGCGGTTCGAACGAGTGCTGCTGGACCTGACCATCGAGCTCTGGCAGACGCGCCCGTTCCCGGTACCCGCCCCGGCCGAACTGCCCTCGTCGCTACGCGAGCAGCTGAAAACCTACTCGGACTCGATCGACAACCGGTTGCCGCCGGAGGCCGCGCATGTCTTCCTGTCCTCCTGGATCCGGCTGTACGGCCTGTTGTGCATGGAGGTCCTGCACCAGCTCGACTTCGCCTACTCCGACCTCGAACCGGTCTACGAAGAATGCCTGCGCGACCTCACCGGCATCCTCGGCCTGACACCCACCGACCACGCGACCACATGAGCATCACTACCTGCCCTCGATCCCGCGCCCTGTCGGATCAGTCCGGTAGCCGCGACATTTCGAGCAGGGTGAGTCCCAGGGCGTCGATGCGGGCCAGGACCCCGCGCACCGCCGTGCTGTCGGGCACCACCCCGTACAGGGTGGTGGTGCCGGCCGTGGAATGGTCGCTGCGGGCCAGCTCGGGAAACGCGGCCTGCGCACGTTCGGACAGCTCGCCCTCGACGACGAACTGGTATCGAACGGCTGTCGGCATCGATGCTCACCTCCTCACGGATCGATGCCTGTCGGCACGGTGACCCGGGCGATGT
The DNA here is from genome assembly GCF_000526215.1 of Nocardia sp. BMG51109. Taxonomy (NCBI): domain Bacteria; kingdom Bacillati; phylum Actinomycetota; class Actinomycetes; order Mycobacteriales; family Nocardiaceae; genus Nocardia; species Nocardia sp. BMG51109. The sequence continues at coordinate 1,331,072 of NZ_JAFQ01000004.1, read as the reverse complement.
GCCCTGTGCCCTCACCTTGCCGCCGCCGTCCGGCGCGCACCTCATCCACTCGGGATGACTTCGACCGCCGGGCCGCCGGCCGCTCCGAGGCGCGTGCTCACCCTCGCCGGGTGAGGCGTGATCAGCGCGACTGCGCGACAGTCTCCACACAGTCTGTGCTCGGAAGGAGTCGGAAATGACAACCTCGGCGGAAAACCACCCGGTGCGGGAGAGTCACCCGGTGCGCCAGGGCCTGGCCGCGGGCACCTCGATCGGCGCCGCGGCCCTGCTGATCACCGTCGGTCTGCTGTCGCTGTTCCAGGGCATCTCGGCGGTCGTCAAGGACGATCTGTTCGTGGTCGGCGTCGACTACGTCTACAAGTTCGACATCACCACCTGGGGATGGATCCACATCGTGCTCGGCGTGGTCCTGGTGATCTGCGCGCTCGGCCTGCTGACCGGCACGACGTGGGGCCGCGTCGCGGCCATCGGCATCGCGGCGCTGTCGATCCTCGCGAATTTCCTCTGGCTGCCGTACTACCCGTGGTGGTCGGTGCTGGTCATCGCCCTCGACATCGTGGTCATCTGGGCCGTCGCGACCTGGCGCCCGGAAAGCTGACGCGGGCCGGGAATGTCACCCGAGCGCCCTCGCTCGGATTCCGGCCGGACCATAGAACGCCCGCTCCGCGGAGAGCACTCCGTGCTCCCCGCGGAGGTCCGATGTCGTCGCGGGACTGCCCGGTGCGATCGGCAGCGTTCCGGACGGTACGGCCGCCGGCGCGCACGGTCCGGTGGTGATCCTGCGGTTGCGCGGGCGCACCACCCTGAACGCCACCTTCTTCGCCGTCGTCGCCGACTACGCCCGCCGCCTCGAGGACGCGGGCGGGCAGCTGTATCTCAGCGGGACGGACCGCGACATCTATCGGACCTGGACCGACACGCTGCTGGCCGGCCGGGGAGTGCGGCTGGAGTTCTTCCCGGCGACCGCGACGATCGGTGAGTCGACGCCGGCCGCCTACGCTCGAGCAGGGTCCGGCTGGGCCACCGGGGTGAGGCTTCGTGATCGTCGATTTCACCCTGATCGTGTGACGAGCGCCGGCGGCACCGGCCATAGCGTGTCGGGGCATGGGCACAGTTATCGGTGATCTGCTCCCGCTGGCGGTGGGTGTGGCGATCTCGCCGATCCCCATCGTGGCCATCATCCTCGTGATCCTCTCGGACCGCGCCGCCTCGTCCGGTACCGGATTCGCCGTGGGATGGGTGGCCGGGATCGCCCTGGGCACAACGATTGTCGTCCTGCTGGCCGGTGGGTTCACCGGAACCGGGGATCAGGAACCGTCCCCCGCCGTCGCCTGGACCAAGATCGTGCTGGGGGTGCTGCTGGTGGTGCTGGCCGCCTCCCAGTGGCGCGGCCGGTCGGACGACACGACACCGCGCTGGATGCAGGCCATCGACGAACTCACCCCGGTCAAGGCGCTGGGTCTGGGTGCGGTGCTGGCGGTGGTGAACCCGAAGAACCTGCTGTTGTGCGTGTCGGCCGGGGTGGCGATCGGAACCAGCGGGCTCGGGGCCGGCGGGAAGACCGGCGCGGTCGTGATCTTCACCGTGCTCGCCGCGGCGACCGTGCTGGCCGTCGTGCTCGGCTATCTGCTGGCGGCGGACCGGCTGCGCGGCACCCTCGGCCGCGCGCGGAACTGGTTGCAGGCCAACAACCATGCGGTGCTCGCGATCGTGCTGCTGGTGATGGGAACCGTCGTGCTCGGCAAGGGCATCGGCGGGCTGTGACGCGGGCCGGCGGGGCGGTGGTGCGATGACGACCAAATGGCCGGTGTTCGAGTCGTTGCACGGGTACCGGCGGCCATGGCTGCGCGCCGATGTGCTTGCCGGACTTACCGTCTGGGCGGTGCTGGTGCCGGAGGCGCTGGCCTATGCGTCGATCGCCGGGGTGCCGCCGGTCGTCGGGCTGTATGCGGCCGTTCCCGCGCTGGTTCTCTACGCCCTGGCGGGCAGCTCGCGGCATCTGGTGGTGGGGCCGATGTCGGCGACGGCGGCGTTGTCGGCCGCCATCGTGACGCCGCTCGCCGGTGCCGACGGCGGCCACTACATCGCGCTGTCGACCGCCCTGGCGGTGGCGACCGGTCTGATGGGGCTGGTGGCCGGGGCTGTTCGGCTCGGGTTCGTGGCGTCGTTCATCTCCGAGCCGGTGCTGAAGGGATTCATCGTCGGGCTGGCCCTCACCATCATCGTCGGCCAGGTGCCGAAGCTGCTCGGCATCGACAAGCACGACGGCAACTTCTTCGAACAGGCGTGGGGAGTGCTCACCGATCTCGGTGAAACCCACTGGCGCACACTGCTTGTCGGCCTGCTGAGCCTGATCGTGGTGATGGGCTTCAAACGCTGGCTGCCGCTGGTGCCGGGCTCGCTGCTGGCGGTCGTGCTGGGCATCGGCGCGGTCGCGGTGTTCGACCTGGACGACAAGGGCGTCGACATCGTCGGCCACATCGACTCCGGCCTGCCGTCGCTGGGGCTGCCCGGCGGCGTCGACTTCCACGACTATCTCGACCTGCTCGGCCCCGCCGTCGGGGTGCTGCTGATCGGATTCGCCGAGGGGCTGGGAGCGGCGAAAACCTATGCGGCCAAGGCGGGTTACGAGGTGGACCCCAACCGCGAACTGCTCGGGGTCGGCGCGGCCAACCTGGGGTCCGGGCTGGCGGCGGGGATGGTGGTGAACGGCAGCCTGTCCAAGACCGCCGTGAACGGTTCGGCCGGCGCGAAGAGCCAGCTGAGCGGTCTCGTGGTGGCCGCGTTGACCGTGCTCACGCTGCTGTTTCTGACCGGACTGTTCGAAGATCTGCCCGACGCCACCCTCGCCGGTGTGGTCATCGCCGCCGTGATCGAACTGGTCGATATCGCGGCGCTGCGGCGGCTGTACCGGGTGTGGACCGTGCGGCTGGCCGGAATCTACGGCAAGGCGGCCCGCGCGGACTTCACCGCCGCGGTGGCAGCCATGGTGGGCGTGCTGCTGTTCGACACCCTGCCCGGCCTGCTGATCGGCACCGGAGTCTCGATCCTGCTGCTGGTCTATCGCAGTTCCCGGCCGCACGTCGCCCCGGTCGTGAAACAGGGCACGCTGTGGCTGGACGCGGACCGCCACCCGCACCTGCGGCAGCGCCCGGACCTGCTGGTGGTGCGCGTCGAGTCCGGGCTGTACTTCGCCAACGCCGACCACGTCCGTCATCGCATCGAGCAGTTGTGCACCGACCGCACCGAACTCGTCGTCCTCGACGCCGAGACCTCGCCGACCATCGACGTCACCGCGGCCGCCATGCTCGGCGACCTGCGCGACGGTCTCGCCCGGCGCGGCATCGACTTCCGCGTCGCGCGGTTCGTCGGCCAGTTCGGCGACGCCCTGGACATCGCGAAAACCGGCGCACCGATCGGTGTGTACCCGACGGTCGGGGCCGCCGTCGCCGACCTGACCGAGGTGCCGCCGGGGGAGGACACCGATCACCGTCGGTAACTCCGAGGCGCGGAGTGGATCAACGCCCGCGAGGAGTGGATCAGCGCCGCACGCGCCGGGCCAGCATGCCCGCGAGCCAGCCGACGACGAACATCACCAGCAGGATCAGCCACATCGGTGAGCGGATCGTGATCAGCAGGAACTCGATGTCGACCCGGTTGCGGTTCTCGACGATGAACACCACGGCCAGCACCGTCAACACGATCGCCAGCCATTGGTTCATCGAGATGCGCGACACGACCGAGGGTTTCGCCGTCTTGTCCATCGCTGTCCTCCGGATCCGGGCGTAGGGACGGATAATGTCGGAGTCTTCGCCGCGGCACGGGCCCGGACATCACCCGCAGCGGATGAGGTCGGTGGGGTCGGAGGTCGGCGGGGGTTCACCGGTCGGAAACGCGGTTGCCCACGGTGTGCACGACGACCACCCCGGGGTTCCAGGGCACCAGGTCGTCGACCGCGCGGTGCAGATCCTCGACCGGCGGCAGCTCCTCCGGGCCCAGCACTGAGATCGTGGCGGTGTCGCTGTGCAGTGTCACGTCGGTGACCTCGGCTCCCGGCGAGTCGCGCAGCCAATCCTCGGCCGCGTCCGCGATCTGCCCCGCCCACAACGTCGTCAGCGAGTTCACCACCATCGGGATCGCCACCAGCACCAGAGCCGCGACCAGCACGGCGTACGCCCGCCCGCGCCGCGCGGTGGCCGCCCCCGCCTCGTGGCCGTATCCGGCGATCACCAGCACCGCGGTGGTGGTGATGATCATGGCGAGCACATTTGACGCGAACAACACGAGCGCGCCCAGCGCCAGCGCCGGCGCACCCGACCCCAGGCACACGCCCACCACCCCCAGCGGCGGCACCAGCGAGATCGCGATGGCGACCCCGGGCAGCACGTCGCCGACATCGCGGCGGGTGATCGCGATGGCGGCGACCAACCCGGTGGCGAGCGCCGCGGTGAGATCCATGAGCTTCGGCGACGTCCGCCCCAGCACCTGCGAATTCGACAGCACGTTCACGGGATTCGGCAGCAGCTGCGCGAACAGGAACCCCAGCGCGACAACCACGGCGACACCGGCCAGCACCAGCAGCACGCTGCGCCCGACCAGCCGCCCCTGCGCGGTCGCGATCCCGAGCGCGACACCGAGAATCGGAACCGACAGCGGCGCAACGATCATCGCCCCGATCACCGTCGCGGTGGAGTCACCGATCACTCCGGAGATCGCGATCACCGCCGACAACACGAGCATGATCCAGAACGCCGACCGCTTCGCCGAAGCATCACCCGCCGACAGATCGAGCCGGTCGGTCAGCTCGGCCAGCGACCGGCGCTGACTACCGGGAATCAGCTGCTGCACGGCCCTGCTCCCCTCCTCGCGAAGGAGCGGCCGATGCGAGAGCAACGGCGCAACACCCGAGCATCCGCCCGCCTGGCATAACGGCCAGTGTCGCCGGACCCCATCCACGGCGGCTCACCCGTTCTGGATGAAACCGCTGCCCAGCGTTCTCGCTCGCGTGTCTGTTCGCGGCCCCGCTCCTCCGGTCCCGTGTCACCCGCGAGGCAGGGGCATCCGCCGTTCCCGCTTCGATCGAAGCTTCATCGGCCGGACTCGTTCCACCGATCCGGCGCGTCGTCGGACCGGTCGTCCTCCTCGATGCGCCGGCGGCTCTCGTGGACGCTGTGGCCCTTCGGGATGCGGCGCGGCCACCACCGCACCGCGAGTGACAGCGCCCCCGCCGATCCGAGAGCGGACAGGACGAATATCCATACCTCGGTCACCGCACTTCGGGACGTTGGTGCCGCCCGCTGCCCGGCCGGTAGCCCGCAGGGCAGTCGATGCCAGGACGGGGAAGCGCGGGAACCGAAGGGGCGCAATGTTTGTCTAGGGACCTGTTTGGTGGGGCGACGTCCGGGTAAGACGCGAATGGCAGGCGATCGGCAGGATCGGCCAATGCGACCAGGGAGGCCACCATGGGAGCGGTACCGGCCACTACGACAGCGGAAGCCATCCGGCGTGCCCGTACTCGTCGCGAGATCGATGACGGTGCGGCATGTCGGCCCCCACGTCCCTCCGACGTGACGGCCGACAGTTGTGACCACTGCGGGCGGCCGTGCTCGCGCGAGTGTCGGTGCGTCACCTTCGGTGGCCTCGTCTATCACGTGTGTTCCATGGATTGCTACACCCTCGTTCGCGACGGTGGTGAGGAGATCGGTAGCCGCAAGACCACCAGCCACGATCATCCCGCCGGTCCGGCACTGGGCTCGCTGCGCGCCTGGCACGAGCGCCGGTACCGATCGGCGTAGGGCCCAGCGCTTTTCGCGAAAAGCCACGCACTTCTCCCGGAGCCGCCGAGCGGAAAGGATCTGCGATGACCACCGAAGGCGTGAGTGATGTCTACTCCGCCCAGGAGGACCGATGCGGACGGTGACGGCGCTGCCGCAGGACATCACCGTGGACGAACACGTCTGGATTCCGACATCCGATGGGACCAGATTGGCGGCGAAGATCTGGCGGCCGGTCGCCGGCCAGGCGGTTCCCGGTGTTCTGGAATACATCCCGTACCGCAAGCGGGATCTGACCGCGGTGCGCGATTCTGTTCATCATCCGTATCTGGCCGGGCACGGATATGCCTGTGTCCGAGTCGATTTGCGGGGCACCGGGGAATCCGAGGGCGTTCTCGCGGACGAGTACCTCGAACAGGAGCATCTCGACGCCGAGGACGTCCTGGAATGGATGTCCGAACAACCGTGGTGTGACGGCCGCATCGGCATGATGGGCATTTCCTGGGGTGGATTCAACTCCCTCCAGATCGCCGCGCGCCGCCCGCCCGCACTGCGCGCCATCGTCATTTCCTCGTTCACCGACGACCGGTATTCCGACGATATGCACTACATGGGCGGGGCATTACTGTCGGACAATATCGCCGAGTCGGCGACCATGTTCGCCTACAGCACGCTGCCCCCCGACCCCGCGCTGGTGGGCGACCGCTGGCGCGGCATGTGGCTGGAACGCCTGGAGAACTGCAGCCTCTGGGCGGCGAATTGGCTTGCGCACCAACGCCGGGACGATTATTGGCGATGGGCGTCGGTGTGCGAGAACTATGCCGATGTGCGGATTCCGGTGCTGGCCTCCAGCGGATGGGCCGACGGCTATTCGAATGCGGTCGCCCGGCTGCTTGCCCACCTGGACGTGCCGCGCAAGGGACTGATCGGGCCCTGGTGCCACAAGTACCCGCACCTCGGCGAGCCCGGGCCGGCCATCGGCTATCTCCAGGAGGTGGTGCGCTGGTGGGACCACTGGCTCAAGGACATCGATAACGGTGTGATGGACGGACCGATGCTGTGCACCTGGATGCAGGAGAGCGTGCCGCCGTCCACGGCCTACGAGGAGCGGCCGGGCCGCTGGGTCGGCGAACCGGTCTGGCCGTCGCCGCACATCCGGACCGTCGAGTGCCCGCTGTCCCGGTATCGGATCGCGCGGCCGGGCGAGGACGTGCCGGCGGCCGATCTGTTGGTCGAATCTCCTTTGTCGGTAGGGCAATTCGCCGGGAAGTGGGCGTCCTACAGCGCCCCGCCGGACCTGCCCTACGACCAGCGTGAGGAGGACGGCGGCTCGCTGGTGTTCGACACCGACGATCTGCCCGAACGGTGCGAGATCCTGGGCGCGCCGGTGCTGACGCTGGAGGTGTCCGCCGACAAGCCGGTGGCCATGGTCGCGGCCAGGTTGTCCGATGTGGCCCCGGACGGCCGGGCGACGCGGGTGACCTACGGACTGCTCAACCTGACCCATCGGGACGGCCACGACGAACCGAAGCCGCTGGCGGCCGGCGAGCGGTACCGCGTCACCGTGGACCTGAACGCGGTGGCGCAGGCATTTCCCGCCGGTCACCGCATCCGGCTGTCGGTGTCGACGTCGTATTGGCCGCTGGCCTGGCCGCCGCCGGAACCCGCGCGGCTCACCGTCCACACCGAGGGCAGCAGCCTGCGGCTGCCGATCCGGCCGACCGCGGAATCCGACGAGATCGCGCCGCAACCGTTCGGTGAGCCGGAGGGCTCGCCGCCGATGCCGAGCACCCAGATCACCCCGGGCGAACAGGAATGGACCGTCTCCCGCGATATGGTCGACTACCGTTCGGCGCTGAACGTCGTCAAGGACGCCGGTTCGGTTCGTTTCGACGAACAGGATCTCCGGGTCGACCGCAGGGTCCGCGAGCGGTACAGCTGGCAGGCGGACGACTTCTGTTCCGCCACGGCCGAAACCACCTGGTCGATGAGTTTCGCTCGCGGCGACTGGCTGGCGAGAACCGAGACTCGAACCCAAGTGACCTGCACCCCCACCGATTTCGTTGTGCATGCGCAGCTCGACGGGTTCGAGGGAAAGAAGCGAACGTATTCCCGCAACTGGTACAAGACGATTCCCCGTGACCATGTCTGACCGTCGGCCCGCCAGCACATCGATCCCCGGGACGTCGAGGATCTCCGGGACGCCGAGCCTGCGGGCGCGGATGTTCATCGCCGCGCTGCGGCTGACCCGTGCCAAGCGGACCTTCGCCGACGCGGACGCGCTGTGCGAGAGTCTGCCGAAAAGCCAACGGCCGTCCCGGGATCGGCCACCCGCGTCGCTGCACCGGCGACACCGGGTGACGCGCCGGGAGATTCACGGGCGGCCGGTGTACACGATTCGCCCCCGGCACGGCAGCAGCACCCGGCACGTGTTCTATCTGCACGGCGGCGCGTACGTCCATCAGATCCAGCGCGATCACTGGAAGTTCCTCTCGCGCTTGGTGGATCGGGCGGGATGCACGGTCACCGTGCCGCTCTATCCGCTCGCCCCGAAGTATCACGCCGATGACACCGTTGCGATGGTGGCCGCCGCGCACGATGCGGCCTTCGCCGACACCGCGCCGGAAGACAAGGTGTTCATGGGTGATTCGGCCGGTGGCGCGCTGGCGCTGGTGCTGGCCCGCAAGATCGGTGCCGCGGGCGAGGCCGCGCCGAAGGAGGTCGTGCTGATCTCGCCGTGGCTCGACGTCACCATGACCGATCCGGCCACCCGGGACCTCGACCCGGACGATCCCTATCTCGGCGTCGAGGGTCTGGCCGAGGCCGGACGCCTGTATGCGGGCCGGTGCGACCGGTCGGATCCGTCGATCAGCCCGCTGAACGCACCCGCCGCGACGCCCGGTGCGCTGAGCCTGTTCATCGGCACCCGGGACGTCCTGCTGGCGGACGCCCGCCGGTTTCGCGCGCGCTGCGTCGACGAAGGCGTCGAACTCGGCTACTTCGAATACGAGGGAATGTTCCACGCATGGCTGCTGGCGGACATTCCGGAGGCACGACACGCGATGCGCGAGCTGGTCCGGCTCGTGCAGCGGAGGTGAGGTATCCGATGGACCCGATCGACGTCTTCGTGATCGCCCTGGACGAGGGCAACCTGCGAACATTGGAGCAGATCCCGGGCGCGGAGCGATACCGATTCCACTCGCTGCTCAGCGTGGCCGAGACCCAGGAAGGTCAGATCCCGATCGAGGATCTGCTGCACAAGGCGCAGCAGGAGCTCGACGATTTCGACGGAGCGATCGGGGCGATCGTCGGGTTCTGGGACTTCCCGACCACCGCGCTGGTCCCCATGCTGTGCGCTCCCCGGGGGCTGCCCAGCGCCGATCTCGGGGCGATCGTCAAATGCGAGCACAAATACTGGAGCAGGGTGGAACAGAGCAAGGTACTCGATGACCTGCCGAAGTTCGGAATCGTGGATCTCGAGGGCGAACCCCGCCTACCCGAAGGCATGGAATATCCGGTGTGGCTCAAGCCGGTCAAGTCGTTCTCCTCGGAGCTGGCCTTCCACGTCGACGACGATCAGGAGTTCGCCGGCGCGGTCGGGCAGATCCGGGAGGGCGTGAGCCGGGTGGGCAAGCCGTTCGAATTCGTTCTCGACCAGGTCGACCTGCCTGCGGAAATCGCCGATATCGGCGGCCAGGCGTGCTTGGCGGAAGAGACCCTCACCGGCGTTCAGGCTGCTACCGAAGGCTATGTGTATCAAGGGGAAGTGGTAGTCAACGGCGCGCTGGACTCGATCGACTACCCCGGCAGCCCCTGCTTCCTCCGTCACCAGTATCCGTCCCAGCTGCCGCCCGCCATCGTGGCGCGCATGGCCGACATCTCCGAGCGCGTCATCGCTCGAATGGGATTGACGAATTCCATGTTCAGCATCGAATTCTTCTGTGACCTGGAAACCGGCCGGGTGTCCGTCCTGGAGATCAACCCGCGACATTCGCAGTCGCACGCCGACCTGTTCCTGGCGGTGGACGGCATTCCCAACCACCACTGCATGGTCCGGCTCGGATTGGGTCTGAACCCGGATCTGCCGCGCGGCCGAGGGCCGTACGAGATCGCGGCCAAATGGTATTACCGCCGGTTCGCCGACGCGGTCGTGCAACGGATTCCCACGACCGCGGAGATCGAGGCGCTGCAGCGCGAGATACCGGGAGTCACGATCGAGGTGGTCCCCGCCGAGGGCGACCGGCTGTCCGACGCCCCGGCCCAGGACAGCTACAGCTACGAGCTGGCGGACATCTTCATCGGCGCCGACAGCGAAGCGGAGATGACACGAAAGTACCAGCGCTGCATCGAATCACTGCACTTCGAATTCGACGAGGCCGCCGAATAGCGCCACCGGATCGGTTTATCGGGCAGCAGGAGTGGAATCGCCGCAATATCCACCGCTCGACGGAAGGCGCCCCATGTACCCACCGATCAGCGATACGCCGCAGCGCGCGATATCGGGCGAGCACGAGCTCACGCCGGCGCTGGCCGATCGGCTGGCCCGGGCCGGCGCGAACGTCGTGGTCCTCGGCGATGTCGTGCTCGACGTGTGGATGTGGGGTCGCTCCGAACGGGTGTGCCGGGAGGCCCCGGTGCCCGTGGTCGACATCGAGCGCAGTTCGGCGGCGCCCGGCGGCGCCGCGAATACCGCAGCCAACCTGGCGGCCCTCGGTGCGCGGGTGCGGCTGGTCACGACTGTCGGGACGGACCGTTCCGGGGAACGGTTGCGCGCCGCCCTGCGCGGGCGCAACGTCCCGGACGGGCACGTGGTCAGCGTGCCGGACCGCTCGACGGCCATCAAACGCCGGATCGTGGCGGGTGATCAGCTGATGGTCCGGTTCGACGAGACCGACCGGCGCGGCATCGACGATACGGTCGGCACCGCGGTGCAGGACCGGCTGACCGCGGCGCTGGACGGTGCCGATGCCCTGGTGATCTGTGACTACGACGGCGGCTGCGCCGACCGGGCCCGGCGGTGGCTGACGGCGCGGCGGCCCGAACTGCCGCTGCTCGTGGTCGATTCGCATCATCCGGCCCGCTGGCGATCGCTGCGCCCGGATGTGGCCACGCCCAATGCGGCGGAGGCCGCGGCGTCGGTGTCGCTGACGCTGCCCGCCGACGGTGCCGAACGAGCCGAGCTGCTCGATCACCATCGCACCGGGCTCCTCGACGCCACCGGGGCCGCCACCGTGGCCGTGACCCTGGACCGCGACGGGGTCCTGGTGCTGTCCGGCGACCGGCCGGTGCACCGTACCTGGGCACGGCCGGTGCCGGACCGGCAATCGGCCGGTGGCGGCGACACTTTCACCGCCGCCTACACCCTCGCCCTGCTCGCGGGCCTCCCCGGCGCGACCGCCGCCGAGGTCGCGCAGGCGGCCGCGGATGTGGTGGTGCACAGCCCGGGGACCTCGGTATGCGACACCGCCGCGCTGCGGCAGCGGCTGGCCGGGGCGGGCGGCGTGCTGGACGCGGCGGAACTGGCGGCCGCGGTGGCCGCACATCGCCGGGCCGGTCGGCGCATCGTGTTCACCAACGGGTGTTTCGACGTGCTGCACACCGGGCACATCGCCTACCTCGACGAGGCCAAGCGGCTCGGCGACATTCTGGTGGTGGCGGTCAACTCCGATCGCGGCGTGCGCGCGCTGAAAGGTCCGGACCGGCCGGTGAATTCGGAGCACGACCGTGCCACCGTGCTGGCGGCGCTGAGCTGCGTCGACCACGTGACGATCTTCGACGAGCCGACGCCGGCCGCGCTGTTGCGCCGGCTGCGGCCCGAGCTGTATGTGAAGGGTGGCGACTACCGGCCCGAGATGCTGGCCGAGACGTCTGTGGTGCACGGATACGGTGGGGAAGTACGCGCACTCGGCTACGTCGCCGATCATTCGACCTCGGCGATCATCGACCGAATCCGAGTGGGTGCCGGCCGGTGACGACGGCACCCGAGGTCGAGGTGCTGATCCCGACCCGCAACCGGCCGACGGAGCTGGCGACCACCCTGGCCGGCCTTGCCGCCCAGGACTTTCCGGACTTCGCCGTCACCGTCAGTGATCAATCGGACGCTGTCGCCGTCGGTGATCAATCGGGCGCTGTCGCCGTCGGTGATCAATCGGACGCGACGCCCGGATACGCGACCCCGGCCTCCACCGGCATGATTCGCGTGCTGCGGCACCATGGCCACGAGGTCCGCGCCGGTACCCACCTGCCGCCGCGCGGTATCGCCGAACACCGCGACCACCTGCTGAGAACCGCGCGCGGACGATTCGTGCTGTTCCTCGACGACGATGTCTGGCTCGAGCCGGACACGATCGCCCGGATGTACCGCGCGATCACCGAGTGGCGGTGCGGATTCGTCGGCTGCGCCGTGCAGGGCCTGTCCTATCTCGACGACCATCGCCCGGCCGAACTGGCACCGTTCGAAACCTGGCCCGGCGCACCGGAACCCGAGTACGTCCGCCCCGGCACCCCCGAGTGGCGGCGCTGGACCCTGCACAACGCCGCCAATCCGACCCACCTCGCCGAACAGCTGGGGCCGCGGGACGGGGACCTGGTCGGCTACAAGGTCGCCTGGGTGGGCGGCTGCGTGCTGTACGACCGCGAAAAACTCATGGCTACCGGAGGTTTCGGCTTTTGGCGGCAGCTACCACGCGCCCACAGCGGCGAGGACGTCCTGGCTCAGGTGCGGCTGATGGCCCGCTACGGCGGCGCGGGCATCCTGCCCAGTGGAGCGATCCACCTGGAGTCACCCACCACCCTGCGCGATCGTGACGTAGAGGCATACGACGTTGTGCCACCGGACTTCTGGAACCGCGCACCCGCCGGACACTGAGCGGGTGGGGGAGGCCCACCGGAGGGCTCAGCCCAGTAATTCGTCGACCTCGGCGAGGACCTGTTCGACCGATACTCCGTCGACGAACGACACATCGTGCGCACAGCGCGGCACCGACTCGTCGGTGCAGTCACGCCCGCAGACCGGGCAGCGGGTCGTCCAGGACATCAGCACCCGATCCCGGGCGCGGCCGAGCGGTGCGGCATTGATGACATTCCCCAGCCAGTAGACGGCGACCGTGGGGGTGCCCAGGGCCGCGGCGAGATGCCGGGGGCCGCTGTCGTTGCCCACCAGCAGGCAACTGCGTGCCAGCACGCCGCACAGGGTCGTCATATCGGCACCGGCCAGAATCATCAGGGCCCCTTCCCGATACGGCTGCGGCGCCAGTTCTTCGACATGAGACACCAACTGTGCCAACAGCTCCCGCTCATCGTTCGTACCGACCGCGACGACGCCGAGCCCCTGCCGCAGACAGTGCGCGGCCACCCGGGCGAACCGATCGATCGGCCACCACCGTCGCGGATCGGTCGCGCCCGGATGTAGCGCCACAACCGGTTTCGGCAGTCGGGTCAGGGCCGCGTCGGCCAAGGCCAGATCGGTGTCGGTCACCTCCAGCGCCGGCTCCAGGCGCATCGGCCGCGCACCGGCCAGGCCCACCACCTCCAGCGCCCGCAGCGTCTCGTGCTGGTAGTGGCGGAAGGGCAGCATCCGGGTCAGCGGCGGCGCGTCGGGTGTGCGGCTGCCGACGGTCCAGCGTGGCCGCAGCTGCCGGAGGAAACCGTTGGACCAGCGCCCGCCGCCGTGCACCTGCACGCCGAGATCGATCGGCGTCCGGCCCACCCGGCGGAAGAACTCCGCGTCCCCCGACCGGTCGTCACCGGCCGGGGGCAGTGCGATCACCTCGTGCACCGGACCGGGCCGCCCGCTGAGCAATTCGGCGTGCGATGCGGTACCGAGCAGGTCTATCTCGGCGTCCGGATAGGCGGCGGCGAGCGCGTCGACAGCGGGCAGCGCGAACAACAGATCACCGAGCCCGCCACCGCGCAGCACCGCGATCCGCCGCACACCCGACCAAGGCGCCGAGAGCGGGCCGCCGCGCCCGGCGTCTCGCCGAGAGGTCGGCGCCGGCTCGAAAGGCGCCGTGCCGGTGTCGTATTCCGAATCGGACATATCGGGGTGGCCTCCACTCCTGGTTCGGGCCTCTCCTCGGCGGCCTACCCGCCCGGGACCCGGTGAAACGGCTGTTCACGTTCGAATCCACGGTGGTCACACGGTATCCGGCGGCGCGCACTGCTCGTACTTCTCGCGTTTCGAACGGAGAAGCACGGGCATGCCGAGCACATGCGAGTCGCCATGATCTCGGAGCACGCCAGTCCGCTGGCGGCGCTCGGCGGTGTTGATGCCGGCGGTCAGAACGTCCACGTGGCAGCGCTTTCCGCGGCACTCGCACGCGTCGGCCACGAGGTCACGGTGTACACCCGCCGCGACCGCGCCGACCTGCCGGACCAGCTCGAGACGGCGGACGGCTACCGCGTGGTGCACGTCCCGGCCGGACCGGGCCGGCCGGTGCCCAAGGATCGGCTGCTGCCGTATATGGGCGACTTCGGCGCCTGCCTGCACGCCCGGTGGCGCGCCGATCCGCCGGACGTGGCGCATGCGCACTTCTGGATGTCCGGGCTGGCAACCGGACTCGCCGCCCGCGAGCTGGGCGTGCCGGTCGTGCAGACCTTTCACGCGCTGGGCACCGTGAAGCGGCGACATCAGGGCGCCGCGGACCCCAGCCCGCCCGACCGCATCCGGCTCGAGCGACTCATCGCCGCGCGCGCCGCACAGGTCGTGGCGACCTGCACCGACGAGGTGTTCGAGCTGACCCGGATGGGCGTGCCGCGCACGCGGATATCGGTCGTGCCGTGCGGCGTCGACCTGCGGTTGTTCACCCCGGACGGTCCGGTCGCACCGCGCGGCCCGCACCGCCGCCGACTGCTCGCCGTCGGGCGCCTGGTGCGTCGCAAGGGATTCGACATCGCCGTTCGAGCGCTGGCCGGACTCCCGGACACCGAACTGGTCATCGTGGGCGGGACGGCGCAGGAGGCCGCCGAGGCCGACCGCCTCCGCCGAGTCGCCGCCGACCTCGGTGTCGACGACCGCGTCCGGCTGCTCGGTCAGGTGCCGCGCCCGCGGATGCCGTCGCTGCTGCGCTCCGCCGACGCGGTGCTGTGCACGCCGTGGTACGAGCCGTTCGGCATCGTTCCCCTGGAGGCCATGGCCTGTCGCCGCCCGGTCGTCGCCACCGCGGTCGGCGGCATGGTGGACACCATCGTCGACGGCGTGACCGGACGCCTGGTGTCCGCGCTCGACCCCCAGGCCGTCGCCGATGCGGTCGAGCCGCTGCTGACCGACGGAACGCTGCGGAATGCCTGGGGCGCAGCGGGTTCGGCCCGCGTGCAGACCCGGTATTCGTGGGACCGTATCGCCGATTCCACCGTCGCCGCCTATCGCCGAGCGGTTCCGGCCGACCGACTGCCGGTGGCGCGATGACCGGACGGCCGACGGGTGATATCGCGCTGTTGTTCGACCGGGACGACACGTTGATTCACGACGTGCCGTATCTCTCCGATCCGGCACTGGTGCAGCCGATTCCGGGCGCGGTCACGGTGCTGGCCGCGGTCCGCGCGGCCGGTGTGCCGACCGCGGTGGTGAGCAACCAGTCCGGGGTGGCATCCGGCGCGATCACCCCGGAACGGCTGGCGGCGGTCGTCGCCCGGGTCGACGCGCTGCTCGGCCCGTTCGATACGTGGCAGATCTGTCCGCACGGTCCCGCGGACGGATGCGAGTGCCGCAAGCCGCGCCCGGGGCTGATCCGGGCCGCCGCGGCGGCACTCGGCCTGCCGCCCGCGCGGTGTGTCGTGATCGGCGACATCGGCAGCGACGTGCACGCCGCCCGAGCCGCCGGTGCCCGCGCGATTCTCGTCCCCACCGCCCGCACCCGTCCCGCCGAGATCTCGCATGCCCGCGCGGTCGCGCAGGTCGCTCCAGACCTGGTCACCGCCGTCACCCTCGCCCGCGTCACGCCGGCCGCCGAGTTCCTCGGCGCCGGGAAGGAGTCGTCATGAGCCCGCCGATATCGGATGTTCTCGCCGAGCATTTCACCGCCCTCGAGACCTCGCTGCGCGAGAACCGGACCGCCATCGACCACCTGTGGGACTGGGGAGTCCGGCTCGCCGGAACCTACGCCCGCGGCGGGCGCCTCTACGCCTGTGGCAACGGCGGCAGCGCGGCCGAGGCCCAACATCTCACCGCCGAGCTCATCGGACGCTTCCACCGTGAGCGCGAACCGCTCTCGGCGATACCGCTGCACGCCGACACCTCGTCGTTGACCGCCGTGACCAACGACTACGGAGCCGACGAGATGTTCGCCCGGCAGATCCGCGCCCACGCCCGTCCGGGTGACGTCCTGATCGCGCTGTCCACCAGTGGATGCAGCCCGAATGTCGTCGGTGCGGCCAAGGCCGCCCGGGAGCTGGGCGCCACCACCTGGGCGCTCACCGGGCCGGCGCCCAATCCGCTGGCCGGGCTGTGCGACGACTCGATCACCGTCGAAGCCGACACCGTGGCCACCATCCAGGAGATGCACCTGGTCCTCGTGCACGCATTGTGCGCCGCGCTGGAATCGGCATTACCGGCCCGATAGCCGTATCCGACCGCACCGCAACACCGTTCGTCCCGGAGGTCCCCATGAACCGTCCCGCTCCGCTCGTCGTGGTGGGCGACGTCCTGCTCGACATCGACGTCGAGGGCCGCGCCGACCGATTCAGCCCCGACGCGCCCGTTCCGGTGGTGGCGGTCACCCGCCGCCGCGGCCGGCCGGGCGGGGCCGGGCTCGCCGCGCTGCTGGCCGCCGACGAATCTCCCCGAGTGACCCTGATCGGCGGATTCGGCACCGATGCCGGTGGCGAGCGGCTGCGCTCGCTGTTGTCCGGCCGGGTCGACGTCGCCGAGTTGCCGTTGCGCGGCAGCACGGTTCGCAAGCAGCGCATCCGCGCCTTCGGGCAGCGCAACGGCGCCGCGGCACCCGGACCGGCGGCGGTGGCGCGGGTCGACGACGGTGACGGCCGTACCGGCACCGATCCGCTACCCGACTCCGCCCGCGCGGCACTGCGCGGTGCGTCCGCGATCCTGGTGTCGGACTACGGGCGCGGGACGGCCGCGCATCCCGAGATCCGCGCGATACTGGCCGAGCGCGCCGGCGAGGTCCCGATCGTCTGGGATCCGCATCCGCGCGGCAGCGTACCGGTACCGGGTGTCGCGGTGGCCACGCCCAATCGCGCCGAGGCGGCCGAATTCGTCCCGGGCTGGCCCGGTTTCGTCAATCGGGCCCGGGAGCTGGCGCGGCGCTGGCAGGCGAGTTCGGTCGCCGTGACGCTCGGAGCCGAGGGCGCGCTCTATCACCGCCGGGGATCCACCGAGGTGCGATCGATGCCGATTCCGAAGCCGCTGTGGGCCGCGACCGATGCCGATACCTGCGGCGCCGGCGACCGGTTCGCCGCCGCGGCGGCCGTCGCCCTGCTCGGCGGCCACGGCAACGCGTACGCCGTCCGGTATGCGGTCGAGGCGGCCGCCGAATATGTCTGTGCCGGAGCGGTATCCGGCTCGATCGGATCCCGTCGTCAGAAGGAGCTCGCATGACCGACACCGCCGTTCCGATGACCGATGTCAGCGTCGCACCGAGTGGTCCGGCGAACCCGGGCACCGTCGTGATCACCGGCGGCGCTTCCGGACTGGGTGCCGCGGTCGCCGCCGCCGTCCGCGACGCGGGCGGGCGGCCGTTGGTGATCGATCGGGCGGATCCGGGCGAGATCGAATGGGAAAATGCCGATCTGGCCGATTCGGAGTCCGCGGCCCGAGCGGCCCGCGCGCTGGTCGATCGGGCCGGTGGCGAGGTGCACGGCGTATTCACCGCGGCCGGTACCGACTCGTGCGGGCGGTTCGAGGACCTTCCGGCGGCGGAGTGGGAACGGGTTGTGCGAGTGAACCTGTTCGGTACCGCCGCCGTCGTCCGCGCGGCGCTGCCGGCGCTCCGGCGCACCGGAGGCCGGCTGGTTACCTGCGCATCGACCCTGGGCCTCAAGGCATTACCGGATGCCACCGCCTACTGCGCCTCGAAGTTCGGCGTCGTGGGATTCACCCGGGCGCTGGCCGCCGAACTCGCCGGGGAGGTCGGGATCACGCTGCTGGTTCCCGGAGGTATGCACACGGCGTTCTTCGACGGCCGGCCGGACCGGTACAAGCCGGCGCCCGACGCGCGGTTGAACAAACCCGGAGACGTCGCGGCCACAGTCGTTTTCGCGCTGAGCCAGCCCGCCGGATGCGAGATCCGTGAAATGGTGGTCTGCCCGTCCACGGAGACGTCATGGCCGTGACGCTGGCGCTGCGCGCACTGGGTCTCGGCGACTTCCTCACCGCCGTGCCCGCCCTGCGCGCGCTGCGCCACGCCTGTCCGGACCACCGGTTGCTGCTCGCCGCCCCGGACTGGTTGCGCCCGATCGTCGAGCTGTCCGATACCGTCGACCGGCTGCACCCCACACCCGGAGTCGGTGCGCTGCACTGGGATTCGGATCCGCCCGAGCTGGCGGTGAACCTGCACGGCAGCGGCCCGCGCAGCACAGCGGACCTGCTGGACACGCGTCCCCGGCACCTCGTCACCCACCGCAACCCCGGCCTACCCGATGTGCCGGGGCCGGAATGGCCGTTCGACGCCCACGAAATCGACCGCTGGTGCCGCCTGCTGGGCTCGGCCGGGATCCGCGCCGATCCGTTCGATTTCGCGCTCGATCCGCCGGACGACACCGAATGCGGCGACCACATCATCGTCCATCCCGGCGCCGCTACGCCCGCATGCCGCTGGCCCGCCGAGAGATTCGCCGCCGTCGCCGCGCACCTGCACCGATCCGGCCGTCGGGTGCTGATCACCGGAACCCACGCCGAATACGACCTGGCCCGTGCGGTCGCCGACCGCGCGGGGCTCCCCGAACGGTCCGTGGTCGCCGGGCGGCTCACGCTCCGCGCATTGGCGGGCGCGGTCGCCGGTGCCGCGCTGGTGGTCTGCGGGGATACCGGAGTAGGTCACCTGGCAACGGCATTCGGCACGCCGTCCGTCCTGGCCTTCGGGCCGAACCCGCCGTCCTGGTGGGGACCGCCACCGAGCCGTCCGCGGCATCGGGCACTGTGGGCGGGCCGGCTCGGTGACCCGCACGCCGACACGGTCGATCCCGGACTGCTGCTCATCACCTCCGAGGCGGTGATCGAGGCGGTCGACCGGCGACTGGATCCGGCCGCGGCGACCGCGCACGCGGTCGCCGGTTTGGCCGACGTATCGGCGGGCATCCGGCCGATATGAGCGATCCGCCGATCGACTCGCGACACGATCGATTGAACGTGCTGGTATGGCACGTGCACGGTTCCTGGACAACATCGTTCGTGCAAGGCGAGCACACCTACCTCGTGCCCACCGATCCCGCGCTCGGCTCCTGGGCGCTCGGCCGGTGCGGGCGCTCCTGGCCCGACCGTGCGATCGAGATCGCGCCCGCGGATCTCGTCGACACCCGCGTCGACGCGGTGGTGCTGCAACGGCCCCGCGAACTGGACCTGGTGCGCGAGTGGCTCGGCAGGGAGCCCGGCAGCGAGATCCCGGCCGTCTACGTCGAGCACAACACGCCCCGCGAACACGCGGCGCGCACCCGCCACCCGCTCGCCGACCGCACCGACATCCCGCTGGTGCACGTCACCGACTTCAACAATCTGATGTGGGACAACGGATGTTGCCCGACGGTCGTCATCCCGCACGGTGTGCTCGATCCCGGTTACCGGTACAGCGGTGAGCTTCCCCGCGCGGCGACGAGCATCAACGAGCCCCTCCGTCGCTGGCGTGTCACGGGGACCGATCTGCTGTCTCCGCTGTCGGACGCCGCACCGATCGACGTCTACGGCATCGCGACCGAGAACCTGCACCATCCCCTGCACAGCACCCCCGACCGAATACAGGGATGCGGCGACCTGAATCAGGCTGCGCTGCACCGAGAATTGGCCCGGCACCGGATGTTCGTGCACACCCCGCGGTGGACCTCGCTCGGTCTGTCGCTGATCGAGGCGATGTATCTGGGGATGCCGGTCGTTGCGGTCGGCACGGCGGAGGCGGCACTGTCGGTTCCCGCCGAGGCCGGAATCGTCTCGACCGATCTCGGCATCCTCGCCGAGGCGATGCGGCAGCTGCTCGCCGAACCGGCCTTCGCCGAACTCACCGGCAAGTACGCCCGGCAGTGGGCGCGGGCCACCTTCGGCATCGACGCGTTCGTGCGCCGGTGGGACGAACTGCTCACCGCGCAGGTCTTCGATACCCGGCCGACGGCGATACCGACGGGATGAGCCGCCACGTGCTGGTCGCCCGGCTCGACAGCGCCGGCGATGTGCTGCTCACCGGGCCGGCGGTGCGTGCCGTCGCCGCCCGCGCCGACACCGTCACGTTCCTGGCGGGCCCGCGCGGGCGGGCCGCGGCCGCACTGCTGCCGGGCGTGGACCGCGTTGTCGACTTCCACGCCGCCTGGGTGGATGTGCCACCGCCATCGCTCACCTCCGCCGCCGTCGACAGGCTGCTCGCCGCGCTGCGCGACGACCTCCCGGACGCGGCGGTGATCTTCACCTCGTTCCACCAATCGCCGCTGCCGCTCGCGCTGCTGCTGCGGTTGGCCGGGGTGCGGCACATTGCGGCGATCAGCACGGATTATCCGGGTTCGCTGCTCGACGTGCGCCACCGCGTGGACGACGACCTGCCCGAATCCGAACGGGCGTGCTCGCTCGCCGAGGCCGCCGGATATCCGCGGGTCGGCGACCGGTTGCGGATCCGCGGCGATCTGCTGCCCGACGTCACCGAATGCACCGGTGGCCCGGGCTATCTCGTCGTCCACCCCGGCGCCGCCGTGCCGGCCCGCCGAATGTCGGTGGCGCGCAGTCGCTCCCTGGTCGCCGCGCTCGTTCGGGCCGACTACCGCGTGCTCGTCACCGGCGGCCCGGAGGAGACGAAACTGACCGCCGCCGTGGCGGATTCGCATGCCACCGACCTGGGTGGGCAGACCGACCTGGCGCGGCTCGCGGCGATCCTGCGCGGCGCCGAGGCCGTCGTGGCGCCGAATACCGGACCCGCTCACATGGCCGCGGCCGTGGGCACGCCGGTGGTATCGCTGTTCGCGCCGGTGGTGCCGGCGCGCCGCTGGGCACCCCACGGTGTCCCCGTCATCGTCCTCGGCGACCAGCACGCCCCGTGCGCCGGCACCCGGGCTCGCGACTGCCCCGTGCCGGGGCATCCGTGCCTGAACGCGATCACCGATCACGCTGTCCTGCACGCACTCCGGCGGCTCGAGCGGCCCCGGCCGCCGAGCGGCCGGCCCTCGCGGTCGGTGCGAACGGCCGGGAACCCGGTGGTGTCGATCGAGCCGCCGCGGGTATCCGCATCGCGAGACGCGGACGAGGAGGAACCGGGCATGACCGACCACGATGATCTGCGTGCGCCGCGCCGTGAGGGACACCGGGCGGGAATCCCCGGCGCCTCGAAGACGACCGAACAGCAACTGCGCGAGACCCTCGACGAGGTCGTGCCCGGTGCCGACCCGACGCAGGCGAAACACGAGGCCAAGGGCGGGACGTGACCGCGGCGGCCTCGGCGCGTCGGCACGAGCATCTCGACTGCCATCTGCGTACGGCAGCACAGGGAATGCTGTGTCACGACACCCGCCTGCGCGGTTCGGCGGTCGAGATCGAGGCGCGGGGCGGTGTCCTGCATCTCACCGGGGAACTGCGCACCCGAGCCGAATTCGAGGTCGTGCGCGGGCTGTTCGGTCAGTTGCACGGCGTCCTGGCGGTCTGGGACCGGATCCGCATCGGGGGCCACACACCGGACATCCTGGATATCGGCTGCGGCGACACCAAACAGTATCCGGACGCCCTCGGCCTCGATTGCCGCCCCGGACCGGCGGTCGACGTCGTCGCCGAACTGGGCGACGGGATTCCGCTGCGGGACGAGTCCGCCGACCGGATCTTCGCCGTGCACGTGCTCGAGCACATGATCGACTTCCTGCCCGTCGTCGACGAATGCCACCGGGTGCTGCGCCCGGGCGGTATTCTGCACATCCTCTCGCCGTGGTGGCGGCACGTGAACGCCGTGGCCGATCCGACCCACGTGCGCCTGCTGGACGTGCAGACGATCAAGGGCATCTGCCGGCGGCCGGGGCTGCGGCGGCGGTGGTACCCGCTGCACGCCGCCTGCGACGGCGCCACCGTCTTCGCCGACCTCCGCAAGCTGGGGCCCGGCGAGCCGGATGCCGACGAACGGCACATGGCCCGATTCTTCGACTGACATCAGGACACCCACGGCCGGTGCCGATTCCGGCCGTGGGGGGCAGTAGGACAGCAGACACGGAGAGGAGTACACATGAGCGTCAATCCCATTCAGGTCCAGAAGTATCTGCAGGGCGTAAACTATCCGGCCGGCCGCGACGACCTGGTGCGCGCCGCGCGCGCCAACGGCGCCGACGACGCGGTTCTCGACGAACTGAAGAAGATTCCCGACCGCACCTACAACGGACCGAACGCGGTCAGCCACGAGCTATCGCAGTAAATCGCTTGTCGCGTAACGATTTCAGTAATCGATTCGGCACTCGTGCCGGGCCGGATGAGACAACCGGTCCGGCACGAGTCGACTATCCGGTCGCACCGACCGTCGCCGCCGGATCGAGCACGATCTTCACCGCGCCGTCGGACTTGTGCTGGAACATCCGGTAGGCATCCGGCGCCGCTGACAGCGGAAGCCTGTGGGTGGCAAAGGTTTCCACGCCGAGTGGGTCGTCGTCGCCGAGCAGCGGCAGGATATCGGGTACCCAGCGGGTGACGTTCGCCTGTCCCATCCGCAGCTGGATCTGCTTGTCGAACAGGATCCGCATCGGCATCGGGTCGGCCATCCCGCCGTAGACGCCCACCAGCGAGAGGGTCCCGCCGCGGCGCACGATGTCGATCGCGGCGTACAGCGCGGCCATCCGGTCGATGCCGACGGTATCGGTGACCCGGCGCGCGATCTTGTCGGGCAGCAGCGCCGTGGAGCGCTGGGCGAACGCCGCCACCGGGGAGCCGTGGGCCTCCATGCCGACCGCGTCGATCACCGCGTCGGTGCCGCGGCCGTCGGTGAGTGCGCGGATCCGTTCGCCGATCGGCGTTTCGGCGGCGCCGGAGTGGAGGATTTCGATACCGCGGGCAGCCACCCGATTCAGCCGTTCGGGCACCCGGTCCACGCCGATCACGTGCAGGCCGCGATGTGCGGCGATCCGGCAGGCCATATCGCCGATCGGGCCCAGGCCCAGCACGGTCACCGATCCGCCCGGCGGTACCCCGGCGTACTCCACCGCCTGCCATGCGGTGGGCAGCACGTCGGACAGGTACAGGAAGCGGGTGTCGTCGGGGCCGTGCGGCACGGAGATGTGCGTGGCGTCGGCGTGCGGCACCCGCAGATATTCGGCCTGCCCGCCGGGTACCTGGCCGTACAGCTTCGAGTAGCCGAACAGCGCTGCGCCGCTGCCGTATTCACGCACCTGGGTGGTATCGCACTGGGTGGGCAGGCCGTCCTCGCACGAGGTGCAGCCACCGCAACTGATCTGGAACGGCACGACGACGCGGTCACCCGGGGTCAGCGTCCGCACCGCCGAGCCGACCTCCTCCACGATGCCGATCGGCTCGTGCCCGAGCACGTCACCGGCGTCCAGGTAACCGCCGAGGACCTCGTAGAGATGCAGATCCGACCCGCAGATCGCCGAGGACGTCACCCGGACGACGGCGTCGGTCGGGTCCTCGATGCGCGGATCCGGAACCTCCTCCACCGCGACCTTGCGCGGTGCCTGCCAGGTGACGGCTCGCATGCGGCCTCCTCGCTCGACGGGTCACTTCCTCCACGCGGTACCCACGCGGGAGAACACGAAACCGGCTGGAACGCCGACGGCAACCACCCGCATACCGCACCGCTTTTCCGTATCGAGCCGACCGTGGTGCACGGAAACCGGTCGGCTGCCAACGATTACAGGATCGGCCGCCCACCGGTCACGGCGAGCCGCGCTCCGGAGGCGTAACTTCCGTCGTCGCCGGCATACGGCCGGTGTTACCGCGACACCCGCGACCGCGGCTCACCCGTCCGGGGTGAAACCCCTGCTGGGCGGATACATCGACCCCGTGAGGATGCGGGCAGTCACCTGGTCGTACGTGCCCATTGCCCTACGCAAGGTTCCTTGCGGTCGAATTCTTTCCTTGCCTTCGATGACGCGGCGGTCCGACACCCAGGCGGCGTCGATGATATTCACGACAAGCTCACCCAGGGTGCTCGGCATCTCCTCGGCGCCTGGTCGGCGCGGCGCGAATCGCAAGCCGGATACGTGTTCGTCTATCACTCTTCCCTGCGTGAATATCGCTTTCCGGACAACCGCCAGATCTGCCGATGCCTTGTCGATTTCCTCGTCGGACGGCAAAGGGCTCCAGCGCCCGATCAGGACCTCCATCGTCAGGACTTGGACCATGTGCATCCTGTGCATTTCCCTGACCGCTGTCAATATCGGAGTGTCGGCAGGTATTCGGCCGCAATGAGCTGCCAGCAATGTGTCGGAGGTGGGCAGTCGTGCGGAGCGGGGTCGGGTATTTTCAGTCAAACCACGCCGTCCTGTTCTTATCGAGAAGAGTTTGTGCGTTCTGGGCGAAGTTCAAGATCTTCGTGAGCGGCGACCGGTCACGATCGACGGGTTCCTCTATCCAGTACCTGCGGTTGTTGCCCGGTGTCGGCAGCGTGAAGTACTGGCCCGGTTGCGTGATGCTCACTCGGCCGCACATCGGAGGGCGGGACAGTCGCGCCTGGAGGTCTCGATGCTCGTCGATGCGGATGTCCGGCCTGACGACGAACATCCATCGCACCATCCCTCTGGTGGCCAGGATCGGCGTCCGCATTGTGCGCCTGCGCATGTCATCGCGTACCTGCACGCCAACCTCCCGGTCGACAATGACGAGGTGTATCGCGCGCGCAAGCGTGTAGAGAGTGCCGCCGGACATCCGGGCTTCGAAACCGTGTATCCGGTTGTACCGCGCATGCAGGGTGCGCACGGTGTGGCCCGATGTCATGGTGTGAGCCATAGTTCCTCGTAGGGCAGTCGTTGCAGGGTGGTCGCGTGGTCCCGGACCTCGGTCGCCGTGGCTCCGGGATGGTGGCTTCGCTGCCACCGGCACAAGAAGTTCCTCGCCGCCGTCTTGCAGGCGATGTAGTCGAATGCGGTGTCCGCGTAGGTGACTCGCACGTGCACGTCGGGTTCGTCCGGTCGCGGTGACCGGACTGTCGCCGTCGGCCGCGCGAGCATCGCTACATCCCTCGTTCGATGTATTCGCGAATAGTGTTGTAGCGCGACACCTTTGAGCGCCTTCGTCCTGGGGCGAACGCGTGCCTCGCCCTCGCCTTCGGCTTGCCGAGGTGCGTCAGGTATCGAGAGTGCTGCCGGATGGCCCGGCGGAATACCCACCACTCCGCACCGATTCCGGCGGCGATGATGGCGGTAACAAGAAGAGCAGTGTCCACTCGAGTCCCCTTAGATCAACCGACGCTCGTAGCGCATGCGGTTCGGATTGGTTTGGAAGGCAAGGATTTCGAGCACGGTGTCCGTGCGGGGCCGGAATGCATCCACCGGCGGTTCGGCCCACCGCAGGTTGCCGGTGGTCTCGGTGATCGGCGACGGCAGAGAGATCTGGTGACCGTCCTCGACCAGCCGGCCGCCCTGCCCCGCCAGGAGAGCCTTGCCGCTCGGATCGCTTCCGAACCCGCCGTGGGTCAGGAAGGTGAGCATCTTGTCGGCGTGGGACATCACCGGGCAACTGGCGAGGAGCTGACGCAACCGAATGTGCAGCGGGTGACCCACGTCTATCGGCAACATGACAGCGCCCACCTCGCCGACGCGGGCAGTGATCATGCGTCCATCGGTTCGAGCGGGCAGCGCACAAACGTTGCGGTAGTGCACAACTCGCGCGATCACCTCGTCTGCCGTTCGGTGCGGCTGTACGGTCGTCATCGGTACCTCCGGTCGGGCGATGCAAGCTCGAGGGTGCGTCCGGCCTGAGCGGGGGTGATGACGTGTCGTTCCGGAATCGGTTGCTGCTGCCTGTGTTCCGTCGGACCGCCGTGCCGGGCGCAGCGATAGAACACCACGAGCACCAGACTTCCACCCGCAATTCTGGGTTTCCCAATCAGATCTCTTCATTCTGCCTGTGCGCTGGTCAGGGCCGTGAGACAGTTCTCGCCTGTACCAGCACATTCGGAACCCAAGGACGGGAAGGTCGACATGTCAGGAAGCACGCTCCCTCGGCGTCAACTCGGGCGGTATCTGCGGGAGCTTCGTATGCAGACCGGTATGACGATTCCGGAGGTGGCGCGCCTAGCCGAACTCAGTTCCAGCACCATCCAGCGGTTCGAGAAGGGGCAGTTTCCGCAGAAGATCCGAACCGCCGACATTCGTGAGCTGTGTGCCGTTCTCGGCGCCGACGAGAAGATGACGGCAGCGCTCCTGGGACTGGCTCAGCAGGCCAACAGTAAGAGTTGGTACCACGAGTACGGTGAGCTGATCCCGGCGGATTTCGATGTCTACATGGGTCTGGAGGCTGCGGTCTCGGTGCTCACGACCTACTCGCCGGACGCTGTCATCGGCCTGCTCCAGACCGCCGACTATGCCCGAGTCCTGACGCAGTCCGGCTATCCCGACAGCGAGTCCGATGAGATCGACCAGCGTGTCCATCTCCGAATGCGCCGACAGGCTCTCATCACTCGGAAGCGCCGCCCAGCTACGCTCAATGTCGTTCTCGGTGAGGCCACCTTGCGCCGGATTGTCGGCAACCGGCGTGTCATGGCAGCCCAGCTGAAACACCTGGCCGACATGAGCACCATGCCCAACGTATCCATCCGCATCCTGCCGTTCGAGGCAGGCATTCCGCTGGGCGATCCAGTAGGCAGGTTCATCGTGCTCGAGTTCGGGAAGGGCGCCAGGGGTGAGCCGCATGAGCCACCTGTGGTCTATGTGGAGAGCTTCACTGGCGATATGTACCTCGAGAAGCAGATCGACGTTCGCCGTTACCATGAGGCGTACCAGGCCATCCAGCATGCCGCGCTGGACGAGAATTCGAGCAGGGACCTGCTTCGGCAGTTAGCAAGGGAGTACAGAGCGTGACCGACAAGTACAACGTCGACCTTTCCGGTGCACGCTGGTTCACCAGCAGCCGCACTTCGGCAGGAAAAGAGTGTGTGGAGGTGGCGTTTCTCGATGAGGGCATGGTCGGGGTCCGTGATTCGAAGAATCCGTCCGGACCAGCGCTGGTCTTCACGCCCGGCGAGTGGGAAGCCTTCACCGGCGGCGTGAAGGACGGCGAGTTCAACCGGCCGCAGGCTTAATCGGCCACCCAGTCTCTAGTCGGGGGCCATGGACGGCACAAGGTGACCCGGGGCTGCACAGGCTGTGCTGATCGCAGCGGCGAAGGCCGGAACCGCTTGTAAAGCATTAGCGCTGGTAGCGTGTGCGGGTGCTTTCGACGTCCCGGGTGGAAGATCCGCGCAACGCTGATGCGGAGGCGAGCTGGATTCGGCGTGCCGCCGATGCTGCGATCGAACATGCGCGAAAGTCCTCGGCCACCGCGATCGTGTGCGCGTCGGGGATCAGCCCGAGCGGTCCGATCCATCTAGGCAATCTCCGCGAGGTGATGACCGCACACCTGGTTGCGGAGGAGATCAAGGCCCGCGGCATCGACGCCGTGCATATCCACAGCTGGGATGACTACGACCGGTTCCGGAAGGTGCCGGCCGGCTTGCCAGAGGACTGGAGCGAGTACATCGGTAAACCGCTGGCGGCGGTACCGGACCCATACGGGCAGCGCGATTCGTATGCGTCGCATTTCATTGCGCAGTTCACCGCGGCGCTGCGGCGGCTGGGTGTTGAGATGCGGGAGATCCGCCAGTCGCAGCAGTACCCGGCCGGTGTCTACAACGCCTCGATCCGGCGGGCGATGGATTCCCGCGGCGAGATCTTCGATATTTTGGAGCGCTTCCAGACCGAGGGGCGGCACGAACGTCCGGTCGACGAGCGGCGCACGGTGTACTTCCCGTTCAAACCGTACTGCGAAGTGTGCGGAAAGGACTTCACCGAGGTCACCGGCTGGGATGGTCTCACGCTGACGTATCGCTGCCGATGCGGGCATGCAGGCGTGATGGGCTTGGCCGACGGGGAGCGAGTGTCGGGCAAACTGGTGTGGAAAGTCGACTGGCCGATGCGATGGGCGTTCGAATCGGTCGCCTTCGAACCTGCGGGCGAGGATCACCATGCGCCATCCAGCAGTTTTGCCTCAGGGAAAGTAGTGGCACCGGAGATCTTCGGTGCCGACGCGCCGAGCACGGTCGTGTACTCGTTCGTCGGTTTGGCCGGCGGGCGGTCGAAGATGTCGGGTTCTGCCGGCGGTGCCGCCACACCAGATACGGCGCTGAATATCCTCGAACCGGTGATGATCCGTTGGCTGTATGCGCGCCGGCTGCCATCGCAGTCTTTCACCATCGACATGTCCCCACCTGCGGTGCTGCGCTTGTATGACGAATGGGACCGATTCGCGGCGCGCACCGAGGACGGCACGGCGTCGGCGGTGGAGCAGCACCTGTACCAGGTGTGCGTGCGGACCTCGGCAGGGTTGGTGGAACGCAGTGCGCGACCGGTGTCGTTCCGACTGCTGTCGTCGGCGGCCGACATCACCGACGCCAACCCGGAGCAGGTAGAGCGTCTGATGCGTCAGCACCTCGAATCCGATAGCGGCACTGCACTTCCCGACGATGCGGCCTTGCTGGACGAGTTGCAGCCTCGGCTGGCGGACGCGGTCAACTTCGCCCGCGCACTTCCGCCGGATGACCGCACGATCGTCCGGACCGATTTCAACACCGAGGCATGGTCTCAACTGGATGACAAGACCCGCGAGGGCGTCCGGTTGTTGACGGCACGAATGACCGACGACTGGACTCTCGACGGGTTGACCAGGACCGTGTACGCGGTGCCGAAGTTGCTGGAGGGATTGCCGGAGGATGCTCAGCCGACCCCGGAGCTGAAGAAGGCACAGCGTGCCTTCTTCAAGGCTCTCTACCAGTTGCTGTGCTCGCGCGACACCGGTCCTCGTCTGCCGACGCTGTTGCTGTCCATCGGACCCGACCGCACTCGGGCCCTGCTGTCCTCGCCGCAGTAGGCGACATCGTCACCTGGCCACCAGGCCCGCCGCCGCGAGCCTGTGCACGAATCTGGTCACATCCTCTATGACGTCATCGGCTGAGACACCGGTCATTTCGGCGAGTTCGTGGGCGATGTCGCTGGCGCTGTGTCTGCCATCGCAGTGCTGGAAAATCTGATGACCGGTGTGGTTGACCACCAGAACCTCCCCGTCGGCGGTGGACGGAACCAGGGTCCACATATCGCCGGTACGGGTAACTGAGGCTGCCGCGGCTGTCGGCATGGTGGGAGACGGGGTGTTCATGAGCGTGTTCCTCCCGTGTGGTGATTCATCCAGGTGTTGACGGCGACGGTGGCCCACAGGCCGGGGCCGTGGCGGTCGTCGCCGGCCACGTAGTCGTCGATGGTGGACAAGAGCGAATCGGGGTCGATAATGGCGTGGTCGGCCAGCGGCCCGGCGTGTGCGACTGCGCGGAGCTGGTCGGCCGATTGGCGGAGACCGGCGTGCATCATGGCCCGCGCATCGGCTTTGTCCGGGCGCACGGCGATACTGGTGGGCAGCTCGTCGGCGAGGGCTTCGCGGAGGATCACCTTTTCGATCCCGTTGTCGCGCAACAGGTGTGGCGGGAGTGCCCAGGTCAGCGCGGCGAGGTCCGGATCGAGGAACGGGTAGGAGATGGCCAGTCCGTGACGGCGGCCGGTGTCTTCCCACCAGCCGCCGCATTGCACCCGCCCGGCCGCGCCGGCTTCGGCGATCATTGCCCGCGAGTAGTCGATGGTGAGGCGTCCGGGTTGCGGCAGCTCGGGATAGCCGTCCGCGAGACGGTCCGCCAGCCCGGTGTCTGCGAGGTACCGATCGGACAGCCACGGTGGGATGTCGGCGAGTGCGCGCATAATGCAGGCTCCGTGCCGGTTGTAGCTGCCGGTGAGCAGGCCGTCGACGATCCGTGCCGCGGCGTCCGGGTCCGGGAATGTGGCCAGCTCACGCTGTGCGCCCGATGTGTCACCGCGGGCGTACCGGTCGGCGACGGTGAAGACCTGGCCCAGAAGGAGTTCGTCACCGCCTTCGCCCGCAATCACGGTCGATAGCGGCATTTCGTTCCCGCTGATGCGTTGCAGCATCGCCTCGTTGCGCGCGGCATAAGGCCATGCCTCCGGCTCGTCTGCTTGCGGATAGTCCGCGATCAGCGGAAGCAGGTGATCGGCCGGCACCCGGGTCACCGGGAGCCCGGTGGCGTGTTCGACGTCGTCGACGAACCGGCGCTCGTCACATGCGGCCAGCTGAGGACTGCTGTAGGTGAGAGAGAACGCCCGCATCGACAGACCCGCCGCGTTGGCCGCGCAGGTCAATGCCGCGGAGTCGATTCCGCCGCTGAGCAGAATCGCGTCGGGCGGGCCGCTGCTGCGTTCGACGGCGGTCACCAGCCGACTGCGGAACTCTGCCACCAGATCCGACCGGGCGGCCTCATCGAGATCAGGCGCTTCGAGCGCCGGCATCGAGCGCACCATGACCCGCCCGTACCGGACGATCAACGCGTGCCCGGGTGGCAGCCGCCGAACCCCTGTCCACGCCGTGCCCTGCGGGTCGCACATCGTCGGAACCAGAAACGGCGCGAGGCCGGCGGTGTCTATCGCTGTGGCCGGTTGCGCGGCACGGATGCCCCGGATCTGTGAGGCGACCAGCAGTGTTCCGTCATCGCGGACTGTATAGAACAGCGGGCGCGCCGACATCGGTGATCGGAACACCACCGCGCACCGCGATCCCACCAGCGCGGCGCAGTGCGCGTCACCACTGATCCCGGCCAGGATCGCCGCGATCTCCTCCAGCGGCGTGTCCGGGCCGTCGAGTATC
This sequence comes from Nocardia sp. BMG51109, assembly GCF_000526215.1. NCBI lineage: Bacteria > Bacillati > Actinomycetota > Actinomycetes > Mycobacteriales > Nocardiaceae > Nocardia > Nocardia sp. BMG51109. The sequence goes on along the minus strand of NZ_JAFQ01000004.1, from coordinate 1,300,274 downwards.
CGGGCCAATGGGTCCAGCTCGCGGCGGAGCCATTCGGGACCGGCCACTGCCAATCGAATTCCGTTGCCCAGCAGGCGGGTACCCGATTCTGCAACGGAATCGGTTTCTCCTCCGACCGCAGCCGAGGCCGCTGCTGATGCGCCGAGTACGGCCCACGCCGGGGACCGGTCGGCCATGGCGTCTGCCATGCGCAGAACGTCACGGTGCGCATTGCTCGCCGCACCGGCGACAGAGATCGTCAACGACGACACGTCGACTGCTCTCCCTTCCGCTTGTTCTGGGCCACACCCAATACCGCCGACAGTGCGATCAGGCGAACCTCGTTTCCGGACAACGCTGTTCGCACCTCGTCGGTGGCTTCGGCATCGTCGGTGATGGCCCGGCACAGCGAGCACATGGACCCGTCGAGCAGGTTTTCCGACACCCGCCGACGTGTCACGTCGCTGAGCATGCCGAGCATCGCTTTCGGTCCGTGAGTGTGGATGGTGTTGATGATCGGATCGACTTCGGCTCGCGCCAGGGCGCCGCCCACGTCTGCGGCAGAATCGATCGGCAGCCGTAGCGGGGACTCGGCATGAGCACCGCGGGCTGGCCCGCAGCAGGTGTAGAAGTCCCCCTCCGGGGTCAGAATCGGACGTCCGACGACCCCGCACGGCCCATCCGGAACCTCATTGATGTCAACTTCGCGGCGCAGCAAGAGATTTCGGCCGCGACCGAACGGCAGTACCGCCGCGGTTTCCAGTCGTGCCGCATGCCGTGCCGCTGCCTGCGCGGCGATCCGGTAGGCGTCGTCTTCTCCCCTGCCGCAGTACTGGACAACCAGCTCCAGATCCGGCGCTGCTGCCGCGGCAGCGAGCAGCGTATCGAGCAGCTCGGCCCGGACACCCCGGTGTTTGGGGGTGAAGTGGTAGCGGTCGAAACTCACGGCCAGCTTGTCCAACCCGGCGTCGACCAGCTCAGCGACCATGGCGTCTGCTTCTGCGCGGGAGCGAGCCCAGAATCCGTTGGTCACCAGCGACGCTCGCAAGCCGAGTGAGCGTGTGAGACGGATTGTCCGCAGCGCCAACTCGCGTCGCAGCAGTGCTTCGCCGCCGGTGATGCACACGCCGTCGACGTGGGCAGCGGCGCTGCGGACAGCCGCCTCGATCTGCGGCCACGTCAAATCACCCCGCGCGTGCGGTGAGGAATCGGTGATGCAGTGGCCGCAGGAGAGGTTGCAGGCATTGGTCAGATGGATGCCCAGGGTGTTGTATCGCATCACGTCACCTCCGCTCGCGCTCTGCGGTCAGCTGCTCTGCGACGTGTGGATGTGCGGGGTGATGATCTCGGGCAGCTGGTTCGCCAGCTCGGACCGAGCGAACGATGCCACAACGACCGGCGGATAGTACCGGCGAGATGATGCGGAACCAACCACGCTGTGCTGCTTGCTCATTCGATTCATTTTCTTCTCCTTCCTTGCACTCACATTCGCCGTGAGTGCACGACCTTGTGCGCGGTCACGGTCGCGCAGAGCCGCCCGGCACCGAGCGCGATACGGAAACACATGTCCCGACAGCCGCGCTGAATTCCGGGTGCCGATGCGCGCCAAAGGGTCTGACACAACCTTGACAAGGAGCGGTGTCACGTCTCGACCCCGCGCAACTACCGTCTCGAACTTCCGGGTTCCATCCTGTCCCTTCTCGTGTCCGTCTGTGTTACGTTCGGCGTGCTGGAGGGACGCGAGGGGTCGGATAGTGGCAGCTGCGCTCATTCGCCTGAAAGTCGAACTGCGCGAAAGGCATTTGCAGACACACAGCGCCTTCTGCCGCGAGTACGACAAGATCGCAGGGACGATCGATCCCGCACTGGTCGGTACATTCCCAGGGCGCACGCAGTTCCACCGTTGGCTGTCCGGTTCGCTGAAAGGTCTTCCCTACCCGCACCATTGCCGAGTTCTGGAGGGGATGTTCCCGGGCTACACCGCAGAGCAACTGTTCGAGCGGTACACCGACGAACTACCCCTCTCGCATGCGTCGGCAATCACAGTAGCCGACAGCGTTACCGGACTACTCGATGTCATCGAGAACCGCATCAACCAGCCGACTTTCGGCTCAGTCGACTGGGAACCAGAACGGCCCGGCGACGCTCCACGCTCCCACACCGGCTTGACTGCGCATGACAAGTGGGACGTCGCTACGCCAACCCGGCAGCTCGCCCAACGACTGCTTCAGATGGAGCAGACGGAGTACCTCGACAGCCGTGAAGTCAGCCAGTTCGCGTACCTGGCCGGGCATATCATCGATCTCGACACCCGCATCGACATTCAGATCAGCGCAGACGGATCGGCTCACTTGACCTACCGATACGAAACCTTGAACATGACCGGTCGGCCGTTGACCCGCATGTCGCGCGAGCTGTGGTTCAAATACACCGACGGCGGGCTGGACATCGGACCGCTACGCGAGAGCACTCGCCGTCTCGCCATCCAACGAATCCACGACACGCCGAGCCTGTCGAAGTTCGCGTGCCAACTCTCGCCGGCAATCCAGCCTGGCGAATCGGCGGTGGTCGGATACACATGCGACGGCGGGAAGTTCGACGACGAGCTGTACTGGCGGCAAACGATTGCCCGGTACACACGCCACTTCAGTGTCCATCTGCGGCACGAGAACGCCGGGGACTTGATCAGTTGCTCCGCGACAGAGGAGCATCCAGACGGCGCGGAGAACTCCGCGACCGAAGACCTGATCTGGGACTGCGACGGCGATGACGCCATCGTCACACTCCACCGGGAGTATTTGCGCCCGAACCAGTCGGTCACACTTTTCTGGGAGGTAACTCGTGAGCACTCGTGATTCCGTCGAGCACGCGCTCAGGGCATGGAATCAGCATGAGGTCGACCGTGGCGCACCTGCCGTGATCGACTTCGATTTCCTCCCTTCGACCGACGAGGCGCCAATAGCTGTCGACCGCCTGAGCACCTTCCGGCGGCTCAGCGAGTTGGCGGACGAAGCCCACGAGCCTTCGGTCGCACGGCGGATCACTGCCGATATCGCCTACCTCCGCGCTCTCATGGGCGAACGCCCCGGTCTCGACGACTATGTCCGAGATACTCAGGGATGCCCCGCAGCCGGATGGCCGGCCGAGTACATCGCCGCCGCGGGTGAGACCGCGCGCCTGTGCCTGGAGGGGCTCGGTGTTGGATGGGGTGAATCCACCGCCGTCGACCTGGCCGCCACCGAAGGTCCGTTGGATGCCGCTGCCGCGCCCGACGCGATCCGCCAAGCCGCGCGTGATTTCGAACCAGCCGTCCGCCGAGCAACAGGTAGCCAGGCCCCATACGACCTCACGATCGAGGAAACCGATATCGATGCCTACTGGGCGTACTGGCTCGACGGTGCCGGGCAGCGAGTCCGGCTGCGTCTGAACATGCGCAATGCGAACTACACCAAGGTCCAGGCCCGGCGATTCGCGTTGCACGAAGTCCTCGGCCATGGGTTGCAAAGCGCCAGCATCGCTGCCCGCTGTGCTGTCGAGGACGTCCCTTGGGTTCGTCTGTTGTCCGTTCACGGCCCCCAGCAAGTCCTCCTGGAAGGCTGGGCACAGGCGATGCCGCTGTTCATCGCACCTGACGATGACGCCTTGGTTGCGCGTGTCCGGATCGACCACTACACCCAATTGGTTCGGTCGGAACTGCAACTGGCCGTGAACGCCGGAACGCCCACGGAAGAATGCGCCCGCCATGCGCGCGACCGTGTCCCCTGGTGGAATGACGGCCACATCGCCGACATTCTGGCCGACCGCAGCACCAATCCACTGCTGAGAACCTATATGTGGTCATATGTGGCCGGCCTCGACTGGTTCGTCAACCTCGCCAACGCGAAGACCACTGTGATCCAGGAGGTACTCCGCGCCGCATACCAGGCCCCGCTCACCCCAGCGGAACTCGAGCAACTCTGGCCTGAAGGTCCCACCGTCGGCGGGCCCGGAGACTCGATACGGCTACTGGACCCGGCGTCCTGATCGCGGCGGTGCCGAGCCCGCGGGACTGATCCTGTACCGCAGTCGAGCAGGTCGGTAGTGCGTGGAAGTCGCCTGGCGACACCGGTGACGGCCGAACGGACAGTACTGCGAGGGATGCTCATGCGTACCTTCCTCACGGACGGTTGCCCGGTATTCGCGATATCTGCGTGTGACGTTGCCAGCGAACGGGATTCACAGTAAACGCGACCTGAGCGTCGGTGGGGAGATTCAGTGAGCGCGGGCACCGCTTCAGCATCTTGGCAATCGAGTCAGGATGCTGGGCATGATCCGCCCGCGTACCGCAGTCGGGCGGACGGAATGGTGACGGGCCGGTGGTCGCGGGCGGCAGCGCTGACCGCGCTTATGCAGGCAGCGACCAATTCGGGCTGGTCCACGGCGACGTGGTGGCCGGCCCAGTCGGCAACGACCAGCAGGGCATCCAGCCTTCTCGCGAGCAGCCGTTGCGCGTCCTGCCATTGTTGATCGAGTTGCTCGAGCGTGAGCGGTGCGAACTCGGCTGCCTCAGCGGGCGTCAGACGTGTCCATCGCCCGGGCGCGCTCGCCAATACCGCGGCGGGAAGGGGTGTCCATTCCGCGGCCTCCAGCTCGGCGATCGATCCTGGGATGTCCAGCATCGACGATCCGGGACTGCCGTCACCCCCTTCGCGTGTCGGCCAGTGACTATCCGCCAGATGCTGGAAGGTGGTGCAATCCACCAGTACCAGCCCAGCCGTGTGTGCCTCGTGACGTGCGGCGTACATCATGGCGATCAGGGCACCGATCGAATGCCCGACGACCACGTGCGGCGATTCGATGGCGAGCTTGTCGAGCATGGAGCGAAGCTCGTCGGCCAACGCCCCGAATGTGCGTGGCTGGTCCGCCAGGTGTGGGGGCAGGGGATCGCTGTGACCGATGCCCGGACGGTCGTAGGTGACGGTGGTGTGCAGATATAGCTTGGGTATGACCTGATCCCACTGGTCTTGCGGTGTGCCAAGGGCGTTTACGTGCACCACAGGCATCGGGATGTCTCCCGATGCGATGCATGCGGTCAGCTCACAGCCGACATCAACCTTCTCGAATTGCCGCACCCACAACAGATACCACCGTCCGGCGGCCCGCACGGCGCGATCGTCCATGAACCGCGGAATCGGTGGGTCTATCCGTTCCAGGCGTGCCAGAACGGTGCGGTGTCGTCGCCTGCGGCCAGTAGCGCGTCTTTGACTGCACCGGGCCGGACATCGGTGTCAGCGAGTTGTGTCACTGGGAGCCAGTGAAATTCGAGGTGGTCTTCGCGGCTTGTCGGCTCGGGGTCTGTGATGGTGACGTCGAAGACGAGGTTGAGTTCGTGGTGTGTGGTGCCGTCTTCGATGTAGCCGTGTTCGACCACACCGACGAATCCATCGATTTTCGCCTCCGTGCCGAGTTCTTCGGCGATCTCACGAATCAGCGCCGTCTCCACGCGTTCGCCTGGTTCGACGTGCCCGCCGGGCAGGAACGACCACTTTTTTGTTCGATGCTTGGCAAGGAGCATGTTGCCGTCTCGCCGGATAACTGCTCTAGCAATGATTTCCGTAGTTGCCGCGTCCATGGGCATGCCTTTCGTGTCGGTGGGTGGATCTAGTATTTACCTTGTGAGCGTTGGTGAAATCAGGGCCGATCAGGTGGCCGCCGCCGTTGAGCGACTGTTGCCGGACGCTGCTCCGGTCCGCCCGCGTGAGCCGTTGCGGAAAGGCCGTAGCCATGTGTCCCGGGTTCTCGACTCCGGTCGCGGCCCGCTGGTCGGCAAGGTCGGGATGGCCGGTCACAGTGATGTTGTCGTGCGCAGGCTGGCCGAGCATCGCCGGGTATGGGAGCACGGCGTGCCGGTGCCCCGACTGTTGGAGTTCTCGGCGTCCGATGACCTGGTGGACGGTCGACTGTTGATCGTGTTCGAGTACCTGCCCGGTCGCGATGCCTACGATGCGGCGGGCTCGCTGTCCCCGGTCGCGATGGAGCGGGTGATGGCCGGGACCGGCGCGGCACTGGCGCGGCTCCATGCCGTCCCGGTGATGACGTTCGGTGACGCGGCTACCGGGCTCGGCGCGGGCTCGGATTCGTGGAGTACCACTGTGGCGGTCCGTGTCGAGTTGCTGTCGCGGGCGTACCGCGAGCATGAGACCGACAGCAGCACAAGTGATCTGGTAGCCGCTGGGCTGGTGTTGCTTGGTGCGCTGGCTGATTCGGTGTCGCCGGTAGTGCGTCCGGCGGTCGCTCACTTGGATGTGTGTTTGCCGAACATCTTGGTCGATGACGCCGGAGGGTTCCGGGTGCTGCTGGACCTGGAACACGTGCGGTGGGTTGATCCGGTAATGGATTTCGTAAAGCCCGCCATGTGGATGTTCGAGAAACACCCCCAGTGGGCGGAGCAGTTCGCCAACGGCTACCAGACCGTGAGCGAACTGCCGCAACAGTGGCCCGAGCGGCTTGCCGTCGCGAGCGGGTTGGAGTTGCTGACCGGCGTGGACTACTGGACACGGGTTAGTGATCTTTCTATGCGCGATGACTACCTCCAGCGGCTGCGGGCGTGGGTGCGGTCGGGCGGTGCCGTCCATGGGTGGCCTTCGTTGATTGTGTAATCAGGTTCGCGATTTGGGCGGCGGGATCGTCCCAGCCCTGCCCGCCAACGTCGATGACCTGCGATGGGATGGGTGAGGTCCGCGCCCAGTACAGCAGGCGATCTTGTGCGCGCTGCACGTACTGTGCTCTCGTCCGGTCATCGGGGCCGAACCCGTCGACGTAGGCGGCCCATCGTGGGCTGCGGTGTGCGCGGGTGGACTCGATGCACTGTTGGCGTATCCGGTCGGTGGGAACCCTGAGAACAACCAAGTGCAGCCCGAGCGCCGCGAGCCGGTGTTCGATGCCCAACAGTGAACGCCGGTCGAGCGGCAATCCGTAGACGGGTACGTCGAACCCGAGCCCTTCCAACAAACACGTCGGCGCCCACGCGGGCGCGAACCTGTGGCTAGGCAACGTGCTTGCCTGAAACCGCCGGTCCGTATCTTCGAGAAACGCAGTCAGGTTCTCCAGCCACGACCGGACGCCCGCCATGTGGTCGGCGCTGCTGCCGGTCGTGTAGGTGTGCGTGGTCAACGTCGCCGCCTGCGGTAGCGCGATCAGCGACTCACAGCCGCTTGCGATCAACTCGGCGGCGCATCGCTGGTAGACAGCTGTTTTTCCGGCACCCCACACCCCCGCCAGTACACACCCCCTCATCACTGACCCCTCGCGACCGCATCCGCGACCCGCGCCAACTCGGCAGGATCGTCCCACGTGACCACATGCACGGGCAGGCTAGCGAGCTTGGCCCACCACGAGTCCGGGTCCGCTTGGGACACAGTGGTTTTCGGTAGGTGCGGCCGGATACCCAACCAGTCGTCAGCGAAGAAGTCGGCCGCGGCGAAGTCCATGTGACGACGGAGAAACCGCGCGCTTGGTGTCTCCGGTCGTACATCCGGTGATCGCATGAGCACCACCACGTGAGTGATCGGGATTGTCGGCGTGGCTGGGCTGTCGAGTATCTGGCTGACTTCCAACGGCGTGAGTTCGACTTTGCCGTCGATCATCCCGCTACCGCGCCGCGGAGTTCTGTGCGCCAGAGTCTCGGTGAGTCGTGGCGAACCGCCGATGCCTTCCGGGGTGAAACGCCACGCCAACGGGACACCGACCGCGCACCATGTACCCGTGTCAGCGGGTACGACCATGGTCCGGTCGTTGGACAGCGCCGCCGCGCCGTGGTCCTCAACCAACCGTGTTAGAACGCTGGTCTTTCCCGCGCCGGCCTGCCCACCAATCAGCACGCCATGACCGCCGACCACGACCGCGCCCGCGTGAACGGATCGCCCGCCGCGTGCCTCACCCCCGCGCATGATGAGCTGGCGAACGACCCGAACACCGATCGTCGCGGCTACCTTTTCCCGTTCAGTCGAAACCGTGATGTGGTCTCCTCGGACCGTGATGACATGGTCAGACTCTCGCTCGGGTATCAGTACGTCATGGTCTTCGGTGGCCCATACCTGGTACCGCTGGTCAGGGTGGCTGTGACGAACCTCGATCGGCGGCGTCGCGGACACGGCCCGCCGCGGCCTAGCTATACGGTCGTAGTTCAACGTCAGCGCGATATCGGCTTCGGCCGGCTCGGGCGCGTGAAAGGCGCTCAGATAGTGGGCCATCATCGTGTGAACGGGCTCGTCCGCCGTGATCGAACAGGTACTCGTCACCAGGTCATAGGTTTGGCTGTTCATCGGCCCTCATGCCCCCGGCATTGGCGTGTGTACGTCGGAGCGGCGAAGCCATATCGGCCGTCCCTGGCGGGCGAATTCTGGGCTGCCGAGAGCGTTGTGGACGCTGTGTTCCGCGAGCCATCGCGGCACGCTGAGCACATCCGTGGCGCCCTGTGCGTTCGGCTGCTTCGGGGCAGGATGGTCAAGCCATATGCCCACGTTGCTCAGCAGGTCGGAGCCAATGTTCGGCCACGACAGTTCCCGCTCCACCGATAGGCGGCCGTCGGTGCCGAGGTCTTTCAGCGCGACGCGATCCCGAAGCAGCGCCGCGAGCACGGACGGCCACGCGCTCAGGTCGTCCTCCACCACGACGCCGGGATGATCGGTGGACAGGCCTGTCACGGCCTCGCTGGTGCCCAGCACCGGCAGACCAGCGGCCAGGTAATCAAGAACTTTCATCTTCGCCCCCGAGCCCGCCGTTAGTGGTGCCAGCGCCAAGGTTGCGCCGCGAAGTGCTTCGTTGATCGAGTCCACCCGGCCGGTGAATTCCAATCGGTCCGTGGGTATGGTCAGGTCCGCCGGTCCTCGACCGATCACCCGTACCCGAATGTCGAGCCCTTCGACGCGCAGCGGTGGCAACAGCGTCGTACGGATCGCCTCGACCGCGCGGGCGTTCGGTTCGTAGTACAGGTTGCCCACGAACACCAACGTGGCAGCGTCCACCGCCGATCCCCACCACGTGTGCTGTTGCGGGTCGGCCCCGTTGGACAACATGGCCACACGCGCGGCGTCGATCCCCGCCTCACGCACCAACCCGGCTTCGTGGCGGGTGGACACGAAAACGTAGTCAGTCGCCTCCAGCGCGGCCCGTTGGACCGCCCCGTAATGCCGCACCGTGGCCGGTAGCTCACCCAAGCTGGACGCCACAGCCGCTTCGTCGTCATGAACGTCATAGACCAACCGCGCGCCTATACGATGCGACAGTTCACGCCCTACCGCTAACAGCGCTTCGGCCTCGCAAATCGACACGAAATCGGCCGCCACCGCCACCGATTCCAACACTCGCGCCAGTCGCCGATCCGAATAGAAATCGTTCGGATGCACCAACAGCACGTCACAGGGCCAATCCTCGGCCGCGCCGTAATCGGCCCCGCGATCACACAAAACAAGCGTCACCGCCGCCCCGGCGCGGTAACTGTGCTCGGCCAAACCCAGCACCCGCGCGGGTGTACCCGCGAGCGCACGGCCGCGCCACACGTTCGGCGTATCCAACAGGAAAACCACCGCCGGAAAAGAACTCATGACACACTCCCGGCGTATTTTCCGCTGCTAGCGGCCCCGTCGAATTCGGCTTCGACCGTGTACCGGATACCATCACCAAACGGAACTCGCGGCCACCACGGCACTACTTCCCGCAATCGGTCCGGCACGGCACACAGATTCGGCCGGACCCGGCGACGCAAACGCCCATGATCCCGTTCTATTTCGACCTCACGGCCGATCACCGCCGCCACCGTTTGCACCAGTTCCCGCCCACTCACAGCGATTCCAGTCCCGACGTTGAAAACGCCCGAATCCCCGACGTGCAACAGTGCTATCAGAGCTGCGGCAGCGTCTTCGGCATAGACGAAATCGCGGGCGGACTCCAGATCACCCAGCCGGAGAACAGAACCATTGCGAAGCTGCCGCAACACTTCCGGGAGCAGGTGCGGATGCGGATCACCCGGCCCATACACGTTGAACAGGCGCGCAATCGCGATCGTGCAGCCTTCCAGCCGGTCCGCCTGGTCGCGCAACAACCGCTCACCCAACAACTTGGACACCCCATAAACACCGACCGGGTCAACAGCGTCATACTCGCTATGCGGTTGTGCGGCAACGGGATACACGTCGGCGGTGGACGCGAAAACGAACTGTTGCGGCGGATGTTCCGCGCACGCGTCAAGGAGATGCTGTGTCCCCATTACGTTGACCTCTAGCGTCTCACTCGGGAACTGTTCGCAGTCTGGGATGAAATGCCGCGCGGCCAAATGCACCACGCCCCACGGGAGTTCCGCAGCGACCACACCGGCCACCATGGACCGATGGCGAATATCCAATACTTGGACCGCCACGCGTGGGTTGCCGTTGAACTCGGCCAACCGCTCCAATGTTCCGGCGCTGCCATCATCGACCGCTACAACCCGGAACCCGTCACGGAGCAGACAGCGCACGACTGGCACCCCGACCAGACCGGCCGCCCCCGTGACAAGCACCGTTCGACCGGACCGCCGATCAGCCCCCAAAAGTCCCGAATCAAAACTGCCCACGGTTCCCTCCTGAGTGTCGAGCTGGTGAAGCCCATCGAGCGTTCTTCGCATCGCGGGCACGTCCGTAACCGCTTCCGGCGCTAGGTGTCTCACCTGTAGTTTTGTGTGTTTGACTGGTTGGAGTCGATCAATCCGGCGCGTTTGTGAAGAACTGTCAAGAGGTGACGGCCATGCCCAACAACGCCGAGCTTGGGGCGGTGCTGCGTGATCTGCGGAAGTCCCGACGCTTGACGTTGGCGGTGGTCGCGCGCCAAGCGGGGTGCGCGGAGTCTCTGGTGTCCTATGTAGAGTCCGGCCGTCGTCAGCTGCACCCGTGGCTGGCCGCCGAGCTGGACGACATCTACCGCACCGGGGGTGTCATCGCCGCTCTGATGCGCGGCACCGACCATGGCGTCAACGGTCGCGCTGGCGGGGTATCGCAGAGTGACACGCTCATTGTGGAGCTGCCCGAAGGAGGTGTTTCGATGCCACTGTCACGGCGGGAGCTGCTGGCCTCATTGGGCGTCGGGATTGCCGCAGGGCAACTGCTGGCCAAGTTCGAAAAGGCGCTCGAAACTATTCCGCTCGGTGATGACACCCTGGAGTCCTTTGAGGATGCCTACGCCGGATTCCAAGTCGCCGCCCGCAGCTTGCCACCATCCAGCCTTATCGACGGTTTGACGGGCAACGTAGCGATTCTGGATGGACTACGCCGCCGCACCACCGGCCACACGCGGCAGGCATTTACCCGGATGCAAGCCCGATACGCCGAATCGTTGAGTTGGCTCAGTGAGGAAGCCGGAGACGTTACAGCCGCGATGTATTGGATTGACCGCGCTAGTCAGTGGGGCCAAGCCGCCGACTGGCATGATATTTCCGCCTATGGTTTCGTGCGCCGTTCAATGGTCGCCATTAGCTTCGCCAGCGACGGTTACCGGGCGGTGGACAACGCTAGCGTTGTCTTGAGTATGAGTGGCGCATCGCCCCGTATTCAGGGATTGGCTGTGAAACAGATGGCCTTCGGGTACGCGTTGGCTGGCGACGAAAACGCCAGTAACCGAGCGCTTGACCGCGCCATGAAATTGCTTGAAAAGCCCGTACGCGAAGGCGACGCGCTACTTGGTCAACGCAGCGTGGTCGATGATGACCTGTTCACCATATTTCGCACCACGTGCGATATCTATCTTGGTCGAGGCCAACGTGTTGTGCCGATTCTTCAACCGCGTCTAGCGTCGCTGTCGGCCTCATCGGTTCGCACCGCGACTATTACGCGCGCCAAGCTCGTCCGCGCCTTTGCCAATGCCGGCCAACCTTATGAGGCCGCGCAGCTGTCTCTCACTGCCTTGGACGATATCGACCGTATAGGGTCGCTGTCAGCACGCAGCGAACTACGCCGAGCGTTGCCTGTCCTTCGGCAATGGCACGGCCGTGAGGATGTCAAAGCCGTTATTCGGCGTCTCATGTCTACCGCTTGAGGCGAATAACGTCCAGGGCCTCCTCTGTAACGGTGCCGTCCGCCTGGCGTGTAATTCTGTAGGCTCCGGCGCTCTTTCGGTCGCTGATCGCAGCCACATATTCGGTACCGGAAAAGTGCAATCCCGCACCCGCGTCGGTGGCATAGCCGTCCGGCAATGCTCCAGACATAACACATTCCCGGAAGTGCTCCCGACGGTCGCCGTAATGCACGGCGCTGGCGAAAGGTAGAAACCCAAGCCCGTCGGTGAACGGCCGTATGTCACCGAATGAATCCGTAGTACCACTGTTGAACCAACACACCGACCCCGCCGACTCGCCGCCCAGAACGACACCTTTTTGCCAGCAATCCTGAAGGACCTTATCCAGGCCATGAGCACGCCAGACCGCCAACAGATTTACTACACTGCCCCGATCGACCCAGATCACATCTTGCCCGTGTAGGTGCGCGGCTATGTCCGGCACGTTCGGTTTATCGAATAGAGAAAGGTGACTTGTGTCCACGCTGCTATTAGCAAATGCGTCGTAGAAGGCGTCAATATTGGCCTGTTTATCTCCAGTACCTGTCGATATAAAACACAACTTCGGCCGCGATGGATCACCGGCCAACTCACAGGCGAAGCGGAAAACCGGCGACGGTTCCCACGGGTTGCGCGCACGGTTGAACCCCATGGAAGTCGCCAAGATGGTCGGATGCTCAGCAGCCATGAGCAAGACCGTACCCAATCGGCGGCCTAACGAACACGGCTTGCCGATCTGGCGTGACTGTCTACGAGGCGTCTTCGTGGTTCCAGCGGCGTACGCCATTGGCTCGTAGGAGGCGTTTGAAGCTGCGAAGGTTGACGTTGTATTTCTCGGCTATCTTGCGTACCGGTGTGCCCGTTCGATGAAGAGCAACCTCGCCCCGGCCGCGCGGGTCTCCACCCGCGCGAACCGGGCACCCACGCGCCGGTCAGCCCTTCGAACTCCCGCTGCCACCGATCAGGGTCTACGATGGCAGCCGCTGCCACCGCCAATTCAGTTGTGTCACACACAAACACGACATGATCATCATGATCATGCGGTGGCCGCTCCACGTCCAGCCCGCTGACCAGCAGCATCAATGATCAAATGTCCGGCTGGAGTACTAGCGGGCCGTGCGGGCTTGGGTGCAAGTCAGACAGCGTGTTTGTTTGCCGCTATTTGGGTCGACAACGAAATCGTGGTCAAATAACTTGCGGTGCCCTCTATTGCGTTCACATGCTCGACAGTTCCGCCACCCATTCTTGAGTCTCGTATTCTCGGGTGTGAACTCATGACCATACGGACAGAACTTCGCCTCTGCATGTTTCGCTTGGAAACACACGCGACACCGGCGAACCGTCGTCGGATTGCTCGCGTCGATCACATACCCGTGCCCATGCTTCGGAACGTGGTCGGCGTTGAGGCGGCACAGCACGCAATTGCGCCACCCTTTTGCGGTGTACTCCGTTGTCGCCTTGGTAAATTTGTGACCGTTGACGCAATGCGTTGGAGGCGGGTTCAACTTGCGACAGGTGAGGCAACGCCGTTTCTTGACCGGGCCGTCCAGGTCTGGCACAAATGAGTGCCCAAATTGCGGGAGGTGTGTCCGGTCCCAAATGCATTGCTGGCAATATCGTTTGCCATCCGTGCCGATTCGCTTGTTCTCGGGCGTGTATTCATGTCCCTGTGGGCAGAATTGGGGCGTCGATTCCTCGCGTTGCCGACAGATTAGGCACCGTCGACGCAGGTCGCTGGCATTCTCGGGGTCAGCGACAAATTCGTGCCCATGGTTTTCGACGTGATATCGGTCCGTGTTACATTGACGGCAACGCCGATGCTCGTCGGGACTGTAGTCCGTGTTCTCATCATTGTAGGGATGCCCTTGTGGGCAAGCAAGTATCACGACGGCAGCTCGCCGCAGGTTCTCGCCGATCGTCACCGCTTCGAGATGACGCGGATTGCAGCACAATGGGACGCCGCACAAGTGGTCAATCGTCAGATTGAGGACTGAACCCTCGCCATTGGCAAGCTCATAGGCGAGACGGTGAACTTGGACGACACGTCCCCTACGCTTCTGGCCCGGCACCTTCACATACATGCGGCCGTACCCGATCTTGTTCTTTGAACCGGTCCATACTTGGCAATCGCCCGTCAATCCGTGAAAATTCTTGCCTCGCTGGGAGACCGGCTGGGGAACCAGTCCGTTCCTTAGCTTCACCGCCGGAGAAACCGCAACGCCGCTCATGACACCGTGGCCATCGAGATCAACGACAGCGACGGCGACGCTCGCCGCGACGGTTATCAGTTCACCGCACCCACAACCGCATTTGACTTTGTTTGAGTCACCGTATTTCTTCAAGCGCCGGAGGTGCGCCTGGCACAGCCTGTGCCCTGCGACTGGACGCGGGCACCCGTCGAGCTTGCACTCCCGACCGCCCTCCCAAACCTGCCGCGCAGGTCTGTCAGCGGGCGGCCCCGCGCTGCTCTCGGGTTCTCGCTCCATGTTGAATTTGCGAGCATTACATGTCCAATGAGCCGCACGACAATTTTCCATCGTGTGAGGGCCGCCTTTGGATAGCGGAATCACATGATCGGCTACCGGGGACAGTGGATCATGCTTGCCGCCGAGAACTCGGGTTGTACGCAAAGGCTCCGGGATTAGCCCGCCGCACAGGTGGCATATCCAGCCGTCCCGCTCGAATACCTCTCGCGCGATGACAAGTTCCGTCGCAACCCCCCACTCTTTGGCGCGATTGAGGGCGTCGCGAGCCCGGATCAACTCCGCCTTACGGAGCTTGACGTGTTCCTCGCACCGCTGACGGCTCGGCCCGCGCCCTGATGGCCGAGGGTCGAACATCGCGTCGCAATCAGCGCACTTAATGAGCATGAGGCCTCCTCATCCCATTGGACCATCGCCTGGTGACAACATTCGGTGTTGCAGCGTATGTCGGACGCCTTTAGCTGCCGATATAGGATGCCGTCTCCATCGACGTCGCCCGAGCTGTCACCCCGCCGGTCGACAAGCCGGCCTGGACGCCATCGTGTTCGAAAACCGAACCTGGCACGCCGGGGGAATCAACACCTCCGGACACCCACGCATCGCGATCATGATCCAGTACGGCTACCGATGGCTCGCCCCCGTCGACGATCCCGCTCCTGAACTGCTCGACCGCACCGATTTGAGCGATATCCAACGCCAACTCCTGGGCGCCACCGATCGAAACTCGGACGGATCCGTGGCCAAGGGGCGCGGAGCCGAACCGCTGCGGCAGTGGTGGACTCGACACGAAGCCGAAACATGGCAACCATGACCACCGCGGTACCAACGAATAACCGACGCCGACCAAAAGCTGACGAAACCCGCGGGGTACTGCGAGGCAACGCTTCGCTCAGGCTCGAGAGTCGTTGCGGCAGCTCCGCGCCCCTTGAAGTATCACGATCACCCGGCTCCTGCTCGCCACGTTCCACTGCCCATCGTCGAACACATAACGAGGTCACCTAGTGCGCTACAACCCGGACGAACTGTTCCGCTCGACCGCTCCCTACTACGCGCGATACCGCTCGGGATACCCGCCGGAGTTCTTCGATCGTCTCGTCGCGCGCTTCGCGCTCGACGGCACCCAACAGATACTCGACTTGGGTTGTGGCACAGGCCAAATCGCCTTGCCCCTAGCGCCCCATGTCGGCCGCGTCCTGGCCATTGACCCCGAGCCGAGCATGCTCACCGAAGGCGGACGCTTGGCCGAAGAACGCGAGATCGACAATATCGAGTGGCTCGTGGGCGACTCCTACCGATTGTCCGAGCTTGATCTTCCGGATCTGACGCTGGCCACAATGGGCGCCGCGTTCCACTGGATGGATCGCGACGCCGTCCTCCGGGTTCTGGACCGGCTCATCCTGCCCGCCGGGGCCGTCGTGATCGCCAGCGGTGGTAAACCCGAGACCCAGACCCCGCCGTCCTGGAACGACACCATCACTGCCATCCGCACGAAGTACCTGGGCCCGGACCGACGTGCCGGCTCCAGCACCTACAGCCACCCCGAAGAGGGCCACGCAGACGTACTACACCGTTCCCCCTTCTCCAACGTCGAGACCGTCGGATGGACCTGGAAGCTCGAACGAGATCTCGACTCGCTCGTAGGGCTCCAGTTCTCCTATTCCTTCTCTGCGCCCGCCCAGTTCGACAGTGAAGAACAACGCGCCGCGTTCGAACGAGAACTTCGCGACGCCCTGACCGAACAATTCCCCTCCGGGGTCTTCCCGGGAAACATCCGAACCGAAGCCCTTATCGCGACACGCTCATGAACCGCAAACCGCGTCCGCGCCGGCGTTATCGAGGTTCAACCACCCAAGGCCACGGCTGGCATGGGGTGCGTGGATCGTCACGATGCAGTGTGGCAATCCATCCGTCGAACACGCCGCCGTCCGGTTGCACGCACAGCCCACGAACCCAGCCTTCCAGGCGAAATCCGTGTCGCCATGCCGTTTTCGCCGAAGCCCAGTTGCCGACCACGGCCTGCCACTGGAACAGTTCCTGACAGTCGTGCTCGAACGCCCAGGTTATGACCAGTCCCAGAGCAGTCGACATGAGACCGCGCCCTCGATGAGCAGGGTGGAGTCCGTAGCCCACAATGGCCGTGCCGTGGCCGGTCGGACGGTAGTCGATGGTCCCGGCGAAGTGTTCGACTCCGGCGACTTCGGTCGTGATAGCCCAGATCCGCGTCGACGTGGGTGCCTGCTGCTCCCACGCGGTCCGGGCGTATCGCAGAAACTCACGGCCGTCCTGTATTCCGTACGGGCGCGGCACTGTCGTGAAGCGGACCATGTCCGGGTCGGAACACTGCTCCACAATCGCGGTCAGATCGCCGAGTCGATGGCCACGTAGCACCACCCCGCGGCCGTCGGTCAGCACCGGCACATTGTTCGTTCCCCGACACATACCACCAGCGAACCGGTGCACACATAGAACGAGCAACCGAATTTCTCCGGACCGACGAATTCCGCTGGCACCCAATGGCGCGGCGCGACGGCGCACGTTCGCGGGTGGCGCGGATCGGGCGAGACTGATTTGGAGGATCCTGCGCTGGTCTACAGTTGCCTCGGCATGCACTCGTATGCCGATGGTCCCCTCGATGTCGATGATGTGGTGGAGGCGCGATGACTCTGACCAGGCAGCATGTGGAATCGGTGGTCGCGGACTACATCCGGGCGTGGGAGACCCAGGATCCGGACCTCATTGTCACGATCTTCACCGCGGACGCGACCTATCACGAGCGTGCCTTCGAGGCACCGATCGCGAACCATGAAGGTATCCGTGAGTACTGGGGATCCAAAGTTGTTGCAGAACAAGCGAATATCAGTTGCAAGTTGCTGAGCCTATATATGGACGGGGACACCGCTGTCGCCGAATGGGAAGCCACGTTCGACGATGTGCCGCAACAGGTCCGGAAAGTCATGCGTGAGGTTGCGATCTTGGAGTTCGACAACGGCCTGATCCGGAACCTCCGCGAGTACTGGGCGTCCCAAACAGTCGCTTGAGCCGCCCGTAGCTGCGGCTGCGGGCGAAGCGCGGAAACTGAAGGGGGCGCAACGTTTGTCGGTCGTCCGGCTCGGTGGGGCGACGTCCGGGTAAGACGCGAATGGCAGGCGATCGGCAGGATCGGCCAATGCGACCAGGGAGGTTCGCCATGGGAGCGGCACCGGCCACTACGACAGCGGAAGCCATCCGGCGTGCCCGTACTCGTCGCGAGATCGATGACGGTGCGGCATGTCGGCCCCCACGCCCCTCCGACGTGACGGCCGACAGTTGTGACCACTGCGGGCGGCCGTGCTCGCGCGAGTGCCGGTGCGTCACTTTCGGTGGCCTCGTCTATCACGTGTGTTCCCTGGATTGCTACACCCTCGTTCGCGACGGTGGTGAGGAGATCGGTAGCCGCAAGACCACCAGCCACGATCATCCCGCCGGTCCGGCACTGGGCTCGCTGCGCGCCTGGCACGAGCGCCGGTACCGATCGGCGTAGGAGTCGGCTGGTCGGGTCGTGCTCCCGTCGGTCGAAGGCTGTTTCCGGACCGTTGAGTTCCGGGCTGTACTGAGGGAAAGCGCCTGTCGCGCAACAGGTTCGGCACTCGAGCCGGGCCGATCGAGATAATCGGCCCGGCGCGAGTCGGCGTGCTCGGCAGAGGGACTACCCGGCCGTTTCCGTCCAGGTGACCGGCAGTTCGTGCACGCCGTAGATATTCATGTCGGTCCGCAGCCGCACCTCGCCGGCGGGGACGGCGAGCCGGAGCGTCGGGAAGCGGCGCAGCAGGCCGCCGAAACCGGCGCGCATCTCGATGCGGGCCAGCTGCTGCCCCAGGCACGTGTGGACACCGTGGCCGAAGGACAGGTGGCCGCGGGCCGTGCGGTGAATGTCCAGGGTGTCGGGGTTGTCGAAGCGCCGCGGGTCGTGGTTGGCGGCCAGCAGCGAGACGACCACCGTCGAACCCTTGCCGATCGTTTCGCCGCCGAGTTCGATGTCGTCGGTGGCGTAGCGATAGAAGATGTCGGCGACGGACAGATAGCGCAAGAGTTCCTCGACGGCGTCGGGCAGCAGTTCCGGGTCGGCGCGCAGGGCGGCCGCCTGTTCGGGATGTTCCAGGAGCGCGAAGGTGCCGAGCGCCAACATGTTCGCGGTGGTCTCGTGGCCGGCGAGCAGCAGCAGGAACGCGATGCCGGTCAGCTCGTCGATGCCGAGATCCTCGTCGCGAGCCAGGTCGGACAGGATGTCGTCGCCCGGTTCGGCGCGCTTGCGGGTGACCAGTTCGGCCAGGTACGTGGTCATCGCGCCGTACGCGGCCATCTTCTCCTCGATCGGCTGATCCTTGATCAGGAACTTCGCGGAGTTGACCTGAAAGGTTTCCCGGTCGGCGTAGGGGACGCCGAGCATTTCGCAGATCACCAGCGAGGGCACCGGCAGCGCGAACGCCCTCACCAGGTCGACCGGCGGGCTCAGGCGCGCCATCTCGTCGAGTTGCCGCTCGGTGATATCGACGATGTGCTCCTCGAGCTGCCGCATGCGCCGGACGGTGAAGGCGCCGGTGAGCTTGCGCCGCAGCCGGGTGTGATCCGGCGGGTCCATGGCGATGAACAGGCCCGGCACCTGCGGGGACGGCTCGGTGACCGCGGGCATGTCGGGGATGTTCTCCAGCGCGTGCACCACGCCGATGTCCTGGCGGGAGCTGAACCGGGTGTCGGCCATCAGCTTGCGGACCGCCTCGTACCCGGTGACCAGCCAGCCCTCGTGACCGTCGGGGAAGATCAGGGGACTGACCGGGCGAGCCTCGCGCAGCGCGGTGATTTCACGGGGCGGGTCGAAGGGGCCGGCAGTGCGCTCGGTGGGGAGGCCGTGCGGGACGGGAACTGTCTGGCTCATCGGATTTCCTAATCGGTAGTGGGGAGGGTGATCGCGCCGGACGGGCACATCCGGACGGCCTCGCGGACGGCCGGCTCCCGCTCCGGTGCGGGTGTGGTGTCCAGCGGCAGCACCCGGCCGTCCGCGTCGTCCTGGTCGAATACGTCGGGTGCGGTCAGTACGCACATGCCGGCACCGATACAGCGGTCCCGGTTCATCCTGAGTTCCATCGGTGATCTCCCCGTGCACGGTCGGGAGGGGATGCAGTAAAGGTCTTGTCCCCGTGGGTTTTCTGCGGTTCGGAGGCCGCGATTGCTGTGCCGGTCAGGGGAAGACTGTCGCCGCACCGGCTGACACCGGCCTGACAGTCCACTGACACGGCGCCGGGCGGTCCACGGCGGTACGTGGGTTCCGTGCGTGCGCCGGAAGGCACTTCGCCGGCACGAGGCGCGCACCGGTGCGGGTGGCAGGCTCGGGCCGACAGTGCCGCCGTTCGCATCAGGCGGCGGTGGCGTGCCGGACGATGACGTTGCCGTACGCGTTGCGCGCGTACACCTGCACGACGTCCGCGCCGTCCTGCGACCGGTCGACCGGTTGCAGCAGGTTCTGCACGGCACCGTGCTGCACGGTGGTCTCCAGCCGCACCGCGCTGCCCGGGTGGATGCCCACCTCCAGATCGCCCATGGTCGTCTCCAGGCGCAGTTCGCCGCGTGACGCCTCGCCGATCCGGATGTCGCCCTGGGAGGTCTTCGCGGTGACCGAGCCGAGCGGGCGCTCGACCTCGATGTCACCGGCGGATATCTCCAGGTCGCACCGGCCGAGTTCGCCCGCGCCCAGCAGTCGGCCGACGGCGGCGGTGCCCTTCAGCCGGGAGCCGGCGGGCACCCGGATGGTCACCTCGATCGACGGGTTGCCGCCGAACGGGGTGTAGGTCCGCCAGTCCTTCGGCGTCCGCACGGTCAGGGCGCCGTCGGCGAAATCGACCCGGGTCTGCTCGGCGGCGCGCACGTCGCTCTTCTTGGTCTCGTCGGCCGGCCGGATCTCGACGACGGTGTCGGTGCGGTCCGAGGCGACGACCTCGACGGTGCCGGACAGCACGTCGACGGTGACGCTAATCGGGTCGGGGGTCGGGAATGTGGTCATGGCGTACTCCTCGGCTGTGCGAATCGGTCGGTGCGTGAGATGCGCGGCGGGGTGGTGGATTGTCGATCCGTGGTCCCGATCGCCGTGCTGCTCACGAGGAATACGGTCGCCTGACCGGCTGATACCGGCCTGACATCGATCTGACAGACCGGCTGACATGGTGTTCGTCCTGGTCACAGCGGACGGCGGGAGTGCGGCCGGGCTGCGGGCCGCCGATCGTGCACGGCAGAATGGTCCGGTGCAGATCGCGTTGCTCGGCCCGCTCGACATCCGAGCAGATGACGGTGGAGTGATCGAGATACCGGGTGCCCGGTTACGGGCGCTGCTGATCGCCCTCGCTCTCGACCCCGGCCGCGTGGTCGCGAAATCGACGCTGGTCGACTGGATCTGGGGCGAACGACCACCCGCCGATGCGGCGAACGCCTTGCAGGCCCTGGTCTCTCGGCTGCGCAGGGTATTACCGGACGGGTCGCTCGACGCCCAGGCGGGCGGGTACCGGCTGGCCGTGCAGCCCCGCGCGGTCGACGCCGTGCACTTCGAACAGCTCCTCGACGAGGCCCGCGGCGGCGCCGGGATGCGACGGCTCGAGCTGCTGCGCGAGGCCCTCGAGCTGTGGCGCGGTGCGCCGATGCGGGATATCGAGGTGAAGGACAGCGCGGCCGTCGACGCGGTGATCATCCGGTTCGAGGGGATGTACCTGGCCGCCCTCGAGGATCGATACGAGGCGGAGATCCGCCTGGGCCGCGGGCCGGAGCTGGTCACCGAGCTGACCGAGCTGGTGGCCCGGAATCCGGTGCGGGAGCGGCTCATCGCCGCGCTGATGCGTGCGCTCGGCGCCGCGGGCCGTGGCCCCGAGGCCCTGGTCGTGTACCAGCGGGCGCGGGAAGCGCTGGCCGACACGCTGGGCGTGGATCCGTCACCGGAGCTGTCCGCACTGCATGTCGCGCTGTTGCGCGGCGAGGTGGGAGCGCAGGAGACCGGCCGCAGGACGAATCTGCGGGCCGAATTGACCAGCTTCGTCGGCAAATACGCCGACGTCGCCGCCGTGCGCGAACTGCTCGCGGAGCATCGGCTCACCACCTTGACCGGGCCGGGCGGCTCGGGGAAGACCAGGCTGGCGCTGGAAACCGCCCGCACCCTGCTCGACGACCTACCGGACGGAGCGTGGCTGGTGGAGCTGGCCTCCGTCGGCGCGACCGGTGCGGGGCGTGGGCCCGGAGGTCAAGGGGGCGGGGAGGATTCGCGAGGCGGGCGCGGGGGAGACGCGGCGGCGGATACCGACGGCCAGGGTGCCGGCGGCCTGGCGCAATCGGCGCTCGCCGCGCTCGGCCTCCGGGACAACATGCTCGGCGGCGCACCGGATGCGGAACCGATCGACCGGCTCATCGCGGCGATCCGCGACCGCGAAACGCTGCTGATCCTGGACAACTGCGAGCACGTGATCGAGTCGGCGGCGGCATTCGCCCATCGGGTCCTCGGCGAGTGCCGCGGGTTACGGATTCTCGCCACGAGCAGGGAACCGCTCGGCATCACCGGCGAGGCGCTGTGGCAGGTCGTGCCGCTGGCGCTGCCCGCCGAGGACGCGGATCCGGGCGAGATCGAATCCTCCCCGGCCGTGCGGCTCCTGCGCGACCGGGCCGGTGCGGTGCGCAAGGATCTCGCGGCCGATCCCCGCGCCCTGGCCACCATGGCGCGGGTCTGCCGGGCGCTGGACGGGATTCCGCTGGCGATCGAACTGGCCGCGGCCAGGCTGCGCACGATGTCCCTCGATCAGCTCGCCGACCGCCTCGACGATCGGTTCCGCCTGCTGACCGGCGGCAGCCGCACCGCCATCCCGCAGCACCGGACGTTGCGCGCGGTGGTCGACTGGAGCTGGGAGCTGCTCAGCGACGCCGAACGGATCGTTCTGCGCAGGCTTGCGGTGTTCTCCGGCGGCGCGAGTGTGGAAGCGGCCGAGCAGGTTTGCGCGGGCAACGGGGTGGGGCCCGAAGCGCGGGGAGACGGGAAGAACAGCGGCGACGAATCCGAAGCGCGGGAAGATGGGAAGAACAGCGCCGACGGATCCGAGGCGCGGGGGGAAGGACGGAACGCCGGCGGTCGATCCGAAGCGCAGGGGGAGAAGGCAGGAGCGGCGCCCGGGCGGCAGGTGGGCGAGGAGAATGCGGCGGTCGAGCGGTGGGAGGTGTTCGACCTGCTGACCGCGCTGACCGAGAAATCGCTGCTGCTCCCCGCGAGCGAGAGCGCTCCGCGCTACCGGATGCTGGACACGATCAAGCAGTACGCCCGGGAGCGGCTCGTGGCCGCGGGAGAAGCGGACCTCGCACGCCGGGAACATCTTTCGTACTTCACCGACCTGGCCGCGACCGCCGAACCGCATCTGCGCCGGGTCGAGCAGCTGGAATGGCTCGCCGTCCTCGAGGCCGAGCACGACAACATCGCCGCCGCGATGCGCGGCGCACTCGCGGCCGGCGACGCGACCGGGGCGATGCGGCTCGCGGCGGGCGCGGGCTGGTACTGGTGGCTCAGCGGGCACAAGGCCGAGGGCCTCGAACTGGTCACCGCGGCCGCCGACCTCCCCGGTGACGTGGACGACGAGACCCGGGCCATGTTGTACGGGCTGGTCACGCATTTCCTGAGTTCCGGGCCGAGCGACGAGCGCCGGATGGCGGAGTGGATCCACAAGTCGTACCGGTTCAGCCGGCACAGCCGGTCCCGCTATCCGCTGCTGGCATTCGCCGCCGCGCTGGAACACATGTTGCAGGGCCCGGACGAATACCTGCACGCATTCGAACCGCTACTCACCGACGACGACCCCTGGGTGCGCGCCCAGGCCCGGCTGCTGCTGGGCAGGCTGCGGGTCGTACTCGGCCACGCGGGGTGGGAGGCGGACGAGTATCTGGAGGCGGCGCTCGCCGAGTTCCGCGCGATCGGGGAGCGCTGGGGGATCTCGCTCGCGCTGACAGAACTGGCGGAGCGCATCGCCGTGCGGGGTGAATTCGCCTCCGCCTGTGACTATTTCGATCAGGCGGTCGCGGTGGTCACCGAGGTCGGCGCGATCGAGGACGCGGTCCGGATGCGGGCGCGGCAGGCCCAGTTGTACTGGCTGCTGGGTGATTCGGAGGCGAGCGAGTTCGCGATGGCCGAGGCGCAGCGGTGCGCGGACCGAGCGGCCTGGCCGAATGCCCTGGCCCTCGCGGCCCTCGCGAAGGCGGAACTGTATCGGTGGAACGGTGACAGCGAGGAGGCATACCGCCAGATCGACACCGCGACAACGGTTCTGGGCAGCGACGCGGAGCAGGCGCACATCAGCGCGACGGTACAAAACTTGCTCGGCAACCTCGCCGAGGATCTCGACGAGGCCCGCGCGCGCCACACCGCGGCCTTCCGGGCGGCCGCCGAGGCGGGCTACGCACCCCTCGCCGCCCAGGTGATCGTCGGGATCGCGGACCTGGCGCTGCGTGCCGGCGACGTCGAACAGGCCGCGCGCCTGCTCGCGGCGGCCGCCGGAGTGCGCGGGCTGCCCGATCGTTCGCATCCGGACGAGATCCGGATCGAGCGGACCGCGCGGCGCCGCCTCGGCGAAGAACTCTTCACCGAGGCGACGCGGGCTGGGGCACAAGCGAACTGGCGCGACCTGGTAGCGGCTACGCTCGCTTGTTGAACGTGGCGCGTGACCACACGTATCCGATGACGGCGAACCCGGCGCACCAGGCGAGCGCGGCGGCGGTGTAGCCGCCGGACGGGGTGCCGGTGAGAAATCCGCGCAGCGACTCGATGATCGGCGTGAAGGGCTGATACTGCGCGAACTGCCGGACGCCCGGCCCCATCTTGTCGGCCGGCACGATCGCGCTGCTCACGAAGGGCAGCATGATCAGCGGCACCACGGTCATACCCGCGGACTCCGGGGTCTTCGCGGCCATCCCCAGCGCGACCGTGAGCCAGGAGGCCGCGAACGAGGTCGCCGCCATGATGCCGATCGCGCCGAGCCATTCGAGTGACGTTGCGGGCGAACGGAATCCCAGCGCGAAGGCCACACCGACAACGGCCGCGATGGCGACCACGTTGGTCAGGATGGTGGCCGCGACATGTCCGGTCAGCACGGCGCCGCGGGAGACGTCCATGACCTTGAACCGGTTGATGATGCCCTTCGCCATATCGGAGCTCACCGCGACCGCGGTGCCCGACAACCCGTAGCTGATGGCCAGCAGGATCAAACCCGGTGTCGCGTAGTCGATGTAGTCCCCGCCGACATCGAAGGCGTTGCCGAACACGTACACGAAGATCAGCATCATCACGACCGGCATCAGCGCCGCGTTGAATATCGTGACCGGGGATCGGGCGATATGTCTGGCGTTGCGGCGCAGCATGATCGACGAATCGGCCAGCGGTGCGGTCAGGGTGCTCATGATGCGGTGACCTCCGTGGTCGCATGTCCGGTGAGGGAGAGGAAAACGTCGTCGAGGTCGGGGGTGTGGACGGTGACCTCCTCGGCCTCGACCGCGGATTCGGCGAGCCGGTCCAGCAGGTGGCGCAGGAATGCCGACCCGCCGCTGCCGGGCACCCGCAATGTCAGGGCCTCGTCGTCCCGGGTGGCGTCGGGCAGAATCAGTTCCGCCGCATCAAGTTCCGTGCGGCCGGCGAACCGGAGCTGGATATGGCTGCCGGGTACTCGGCGCTTGAGGTCGTCGGGCGTGCCTTCGGCGACGATGCGGCCCTGATCGAGCACCGCGATCCGGTCGGCCAGCTGGTCGGCCTCCTCGAGGTACTGGGTGGTGAGGAAGATCGTCACACCGCCGGAGGTCAACTCGCGCACGATCTCCCACATGGTGCGGCGGCTGCGCGGATCCAGTCCGGTCGTCGGCTCGTCCAGGAAAACGATCTGCGGCTTGGTGACCAGCGTCATCGCCAGGTCCAGCTTGCGGCGCATGCCGCCGGAATAGGTGGCCGCCCGCTCGCGCGCCGCCTCCACCAGATCGAACCGTTCCAGCAGCTCGGCGACGACCCGCTTGCCCGCGGCGCCCCGCAGGCGGTGCAGGTCCGCCATCATGTGCAGGTTCTCTTCCCCCGTCAGCAGATCGTCGACCGCCGCGAACTGACCGGTGACCCCGATCGCCGCGCGTACCGCCTTGGTCTCGGACGCGATGTCGTGCCCGGCGACGCGCGCCGTGCCGCCGTCGGCCCTCGACAACGTGGTCAGGACGTTCACCGCCGTCGTCTTGCCCGCACCGTTCGGGCCGAGCAGAGAAAAGATGGTCCCGGCATCGATACTCAGATCGATGCCGTCGAGGACGGTCTTGTCCCCGTAGGCTTTTCGCAGCCCGGAGGCCGCAATTGCTGTGCTGTTCATGGGGACCACGGTCGCCGCTCGGGCTGATACCGGCCTGACGTCGAGCTGACATCCCCTGACATCCTCACTGACGCGGTCCGGCCTCGGCCGCACCGGTCGCATGTCGGAGCCTATGCCCGCCCGAAACGTTCGGCCCAATTCTTGACCTGGGCAATGAGTTCCGGGGGTTGCAGGATCTGGAAGTCGGCGTCGACGACGCCGAGGGCCATGGTCGGCCAGTCCAGCGAGTCGGCGGTCATCGAGACTCGGCACCGGCCCGGATCGACTTCCTCGATGGTGCTCCAGCGGCCGATGCGTTCGCGAACCGTTTCGGCGGGGGCATCGATCAGCACCTCGACCCGGTACAGCCCGGGCAGGTTGTCCAGTCCGGCGCGGACGAATGCGGCGGCATCGTCCGCCGGGAGATCACGGGGCAGGAAGCGCGAACCGTCGCCCTCCAGTTCGGCGACCCGATCCACGCGAAAGCTGCGCCAGTCGTGGCGGTTCAGGTCGTAGGCCACGAAATACCAGCGGCGTCCCAGCGAGACCAGCCGATGCGGTTCGACGTGCCGGTCGGTGCGGCGGCCGTCGGCGGCGGTGTACAGGAAGCGCAGGCGTTCGGTGTCCCGGCAGGCCAGGGCGATCGAGGTGAGCACACCGGTATCGACGGCGGGCCCGGGCTGACCGCCCCAGCTGCCCGGGACGGTCATCGCCCGGATGGCCTCCACCCGGCGCCGCAGCCGCGGCGGCATCACCTGCACGAGCTTGGCGAGCGCCCGGACCGACGATTCCGCGACGCCGGGCGCGGTCATCACGGTGGCGGTCTGGAGGCCGACCACCAGCGCGACGGCCTCGTCGTCGTCGACCATCAGCGGGGGGAGCGCGGCGCCCGCGGCGAGCTGGTAGCCGCCGTCGGCCCCGCGGCGCGCGTCGACGGGGTATCCCAGGTCCCGCAGTCGGTCGACGTCGCGGCGGAGGGTGCGCGCCGATACCCCGAGCCGGTCGGCGAGTTCGCCGCCTGGCCAGTACTTATGGGTCTGCAGCAGGGACAACAGGCGCAGCGTCCGCGTGCTCGTATTCGCCATGCCTCGATTGTCGGTCCTATTCCGGACGGATTGTGACCGCTGAGCCTTCGTCGGCCGACCGCGGTGCGGTGTCCGGCGCATTCAGGTCAGAAAGTGGCCGCTAGGGGTCATACCGTGGATCTCGAAGCAACGGAGCACCATTCACCACCTTCGAAAGGCGAAAATCATGGCCGAGTCCGCCACCCTCAGCAACCCGAAGTCCAACACTGCGCTGTCCGGCGAGCGTGCCGATCTGCTCACCCAGCTCGCGGCGGCCCGGCGTTTCCTGCGTTTCACCACGCGCGATCTGTCCGACGAGCAGGCCGCGTCCCGCCCGACCCACAGCGAGCTGTGCCTGGGCGGTCTGATCAAGCACGTCACCGCGGTGGAGCGGGGCTGGGCCGATTTCATCCTGGGCGGCAAGTCGCTGATGAAGGATTTCGACGATATGACCGAGGAGGATTTCGCGCAGCGCGCCGACGAGTTCCGCATGCTGCCGGGCGAGACCCTGTCCGGAATCCTCGCCGCCTACGAGGAGGTGGCCGCCCGCACCGACGACATGGTCGCCACCCTCCCCGACCTGAACTCCACCCGGCCGCTGCCGGCGGCGCCGTGGTTCCAGGACACCCACTGGTCGGTGCGCCGCGCCCTGCTGCACATCGTCGCCGAGACCGCCCAGCACGCCGGCCACGCCGACATCATTCGCGAGGCCATCGACGGCGCCAAGTCGATGGGCTGACCGGCAAGCCCCACCGGTTTCGATGGCCCGCGCCAGACCGCGGGCCTGCCGGGCGGGGCGTGTCGCCGGAAATCGGCGGCTCCCTCGCCGAGGTGGTCTCGGTGACGCGCGCTTCACGGCAGTGTGGCCGCGCTGCCCGAGTAGCTATGTGTCCGCAGGCAGGATCCGGAATGAGTGGAAGCCCGGTGTCAGCGGTTCGATGGCGCGGAAGTCGCGTTGGTCCAGGGTGAAGACGCAGTCGGTCTTATATCGGTCGGCGAGCGCGACGCCGACCGCATCGGCGAGGTCGAGTTGCAGCCCTTCGTATTTGGCTCGGACCGATTGTGCCGTGGACAGATCGACGTGTTTCAGTTCCGCGAGACGGTAGCGCCCGTCGATGGTTCGGGTCAGCAGCGCGTCGGTGATCGTCATCGCCGCGGTGAAGCCGAGATCGCGACGAGTCAGATGATCCAGCTCGGTGAGTACCAGCGGTGAGATGATCAGGGTCTCTTGTTCCATGACGGACAGCGCGGGCCCGTGTTCGTCTTGGTCGGCGTCGAATGCGGCGAAGAGCGCGGAGGTGTCTGCGACGACGATCATCGACGGGCCGACCGCTGTTTGATCTCCCGATAGATGTCCTCGCGCATCTCGTCGGCGCTACGCGAGTGCCCGCTATGGAAGACGGGCAGCGGTGCGTCGTCGCGCGGCCGGTCGGACGCATCCAGCAGCATCGCGACGCCGCGGCGGATGAGTTCCGCCTTACTCACTCCGGTAGCCGCGGCCTCCGCGTCGAGCCGGACCTCCAGCTCGTCAGGGAGGTACACGGTCGTTTTCACCATGCCATATATGGTACCACCCGTTGGTGTGGTGAGGTGTCGCGGGCCGGAACTTCGGCTGCGGACAGGGCGGGTCGGTTAGTCCGTCGATCTGTAGTTCGCGATGAGGGTGAGGGCGCCGTCCAGGGCGCGGCGGAGGGCTTGCGGGTCTCGGCGGGCCTGGGCGAGGAGCAGGCCGCCTTGGACGCTGGCCAGGGTCGAGGTGGCGAGGGCGGCGATATCGGTGTCGGGCCGCAGTTCTCCCGAGCGGGTCATGGTCGTCAGTCCGGTGCGGATGGCGGCTTCCCAGCGGTCGAATCCCGAGGCGAGCACGGCGCGGATGTCGGCGTCGCGCTCGCCGAGCTGGCCGACGAGGTTCGCGATGGGGCATCCGCCCCGCCCGCCGCGCCGGTGCTGGAGTTCGACCAGCGCATCGGTCCATCGGACCAGTCCCGCCCAGGTGCCGAGGCCGGCGAAGAGGTCCTCCTGGGCGTCGAGCACCCCGTCGTTGGTGGCCTCGGCCACGGCGCGCAGCAGGTCGGTCTTGTCGTCGAAGTAGTGGTAGAGCTGGCTGCGCGAAGCACCGGAGCGCGCACCCACCTCGTCCAGGCTCGCGCCGAGCGCGCCGTTCTCGGCCACCACTTCGCGCGCGGCGGTCACGATGCGCTGCCGGGTTCGGCGTCCTCGTTCGGTGGTCGGCACGGCTCCCATCGACACAGTATCGCCACACTGGACTTGACAGTCCAATAGCGTCGGCCCCACACTCTTACTGGACTACGCAGTCCAGTCTGCGGTGGCATAATCAGGAGGTCCGATGGCCACGCTCCGTCAGCAGTCCGACCAACTGAAAGCAGCAGCGGCAGAACACCTTCCGGCCGAGGTGGTCGATGTGTTCGATCGCAGCGCCGAAGGTTTTCTCGCTCAGGGCGTCCCCGCGGAGGCGATCGGGGCGGGAGACAAGCTGGAATCCTTCACCCTGGACGACGCCACGGGCACGCCGGTCGCGCTCGAGCAGATCCTCGCGGACGGTCCGGCCGTGATCGTGTTCTACCGGGGCGGCTGGTGCCCGTACTGCAACATGGCACTGCGGGCCTACCAGCACGAACTCCTGCCTCGGCTGGGCGAGTTCGGTGCTCGCCTGGTGGCGATCAGTCCCCAGACCCCGGACGAATCGCTGACCACCGCGGAGAAGGCCGGCCTCGAGTTCACGGTGCTGTCCGATCCCGGCAGCCGGGTGGCCCACCGGATCGGCATCGCGTTCCGGCCGGCCGATGACGTCCTGGCCGCCCAGCGCACGCTCGGCATGGATCTGGCGCAGTTCAACGCCGAAGGGTCGCTCCGGCTTCCCTATCCGGCCGTCCTCGTCGTCGACCGGGACCGCATCGTCCGCTTCGCCGACATCCACCCCGAATTCACGACCCGCACCGAGGTCGCCGACATCCTCGCGGCGCTCGGCAACCTCGGGTGACGGCCACCCGGCACGACCGGGCGGGTCGTCGGCCGAACAGCATTGCGCCACATGGCAGAATGGCGGCCCGGCCAGCACACACGAAGGAGCACCCGGGTTGCCTCTGCCTGTCGAACTCGTCGAGGGGCTCGACAGGGCCTGTGCGGGCATCCCCCAGCGGCAGCTGGCCGTTGCGGTCGATCGGTTGATATCGCGATACCGGGATCCGCGGCCGGCCACCGAGCCCATTCTGGGTTCGCCCACCGAGGTCGCCGCATATGCGGCCTACCGCATGCCCGCCACTTTCGGCGCCGTGTACAGCGCGCTGGAGCAGTTCCTGGAGCTCGCGACCGACTTCCGTCCCGAGACCCTCCTCGATGTGGGCGGGGGAACCGGTGCGGCGTTGTGGGCCGCAGCCGACCTGTTCCCCTCTCTGACGGCCGCCACCGTGCTGGATCAGGTGGACGAGGCGCTGCGGCTCGGACGCCGTCTGGCCGAGAGGTCCGCGTCCGCGGCCGTGCGGTCCGCCGGCTGGCGGCGGGTCACCTTCGCCGAGTCGCCGTTTCCGGGAGGCGCGGATCTGGTTGTCGTGTCGTATGTGCTGAGCGAGCTGTCGCAGGCCGACCAGTCGGCTCTGATCGCCCGATCCTCCGAAAGCGCGGAGGTGGTGACCGTCATCGAGCCGGGTACGCCCGACGGGCACCAGAGAATCCTTGCCGCACGTGAGGTGCTGATCGACGCCGGACTGACGGTGGTCGCCCCGTGCCCGCACCAGGATCCGTGCCCGCTGGCCGACGGCGCGGACTGGTGTCATTTCAGTGCCCGGATCAATCGGACCTCCCTGCACCGCCGGCTGAAGGGTGGCGAGCTGAGCCACGAGGACGAGAAGTTCTCCTACGTCATCGCCTCCCGCACCGCGTACGAACGCGCCGCGGGGCGGATCCTGCGGCATCCGGTCGAGCGCAAGGGACTGGTCACCATGCAGGTCTGCACGCCGGAGGACGGTGTCGTGCCGACCCTGGTCGCCAAGCGCCAGGGCCGGACGTACCGCCGGTCCAGGAAGGTCGAGTGGGGCGACGCCTGGCCGCCGTCCGACCTGGTTGCGGACTGACCGTCCGGCCGAGGCGCCGGATCACCTCACCGCCGGCACGCCTACCTGCCGTTCGGCTCCGGCCCCCGGATCTGTCCGGGATCGGATATGGCAACGGAGTTCTCGACGCTACTGGTTCTCGACGCTACTGCGGCCGGTGCGAGTTCAGTACGGTTCGGCCGCCACGGCTACGCGACCGGAGTCGATGGCGGCCTGCATTGCCCGCATGTCCGCCCTCGTCTGGACGGCATAGGACAAGCCGAAATCGACCATCGCCCTGTCGAATACGTCGGTCGAGCCCAGATAGGAGGCGATCGCTGTCCGGTCGCCGGAGCGAGCGTGGGCGCCGGCCAGCACCGACCCGCACAGCGACGAGTACACCGTCAGATCGTCGGCGGTCAGCGTGGCGATATCGGCCGAGCCCTTCATATCTCGCAGCTGGCGCATGTAGAAGTGGTTGTGCTCGGGGCCCGAACACCAGCCGAGGAAGATATCGCTGGCCGACTGCATCAGCCGCTGCCCCACCACCACGCGCTGCCCTTGGTGCCGATATCTGCTCGGTGCCAGATGCCCCGCGAGCACCGAATGTTCGGCCTGCTTCATCTGCAGGAACAGTGGGCTCGCGGTGTCCCGGTCCTGCAGCAAAACGACGAAGCAGCGGGTCCCGACGCTGCCGACGCCGACCACCTTCAATGCGAAGTCGACGATTTCGTAGCGGTCGATCAGCACCCGGCGTTCGTCCGGCAGGCTGCTCCGGTAGTCGGCGAATGTCTCCTCGACCAGCCGCCGGTCGATCGTTTCGATCGGGACCAGCAGCGGTGGCTGGTTCTTGATCCGCGGAATGCCGTGCGCGTCCGGTTCGGTCAGTTTGTCCAACGCCTGCAGGCTGGTGCGCCGCCGGGCGTTGCCGGCGGCCTTCTCGACTCGCTTGCGCTGCTTCGGTTTGTCGATCAGTTGCAGCACTTCGTCGGCGGCGGTGATCTGATACCAGACGTCCAGGCTGTCCCGGGCGGCCAGCTGCCGCATCGTCTCCCGGTAGGCCGCGGCCGCGGCCCGGACGACGGCACCGGCCTCCCGGTCGGAGAAACCATCGTCATACGCGGCGACGGCGGCACTGGCCGACAGCCGCTTGACGTCCCATTCGAACGGCCCGGGCAGTGTTTCGTCGAAATCGTTCACATCGAATACGAGATTCCGCTCCGGCGAGGCGTAGAGACCGAAGTTCGAGATATGGGCGTCACCGCACAGTTGCACCTCCAGCCCCGTATTCGCTCCCCGCGCCAGATCCGTCGCCATGATCGCCGGAGCACCACGAAGAAAGGCGAACGGCGACTGCATCATTCGCGCATACCGGATCGGCACCAGCATCGACAGCCGAGTCCGCGCCTGCCCCTCCAGAATCGCGACCGGATCCGCCCGTTCCGTTCCCGCCTCCCACACCCCGGCATCGGTACGACTGAGCCGTTTACGAGCGGCCTTCCCTACCTCCGCCGACTCGCACCGCATTTTCTCCGCCGCCATCTCGGCCATTCAGCAAGTATCCCGCTACTTTTTCCCGGCGGCAAGAGGAATTGGTCCCCTGATACGGGCGGTTCAGGTCGACGAGTTCGACTTCCAGGTGTTTCGCTCGAGTGCTGCCGCGGTGCGGGAATCGGCGGGCAGGAACGTTTCCAGTCGCAGCTCGGAGATCGTGACGTCCACGGCGGTGGCGAAGATGGTGATCGCGGTGATCAGGCTCAGCTCGCCGAGACGCGACCGAAGCCGCAGGGGGACAGCGAAACCGAGGTGATCCGTGCCTATCGGGGGCGGGTGCGGCAGATAGCCCTCCAGCTCGGCCAGCATCGCCACGTGTCGCTCGTGCGGGGCGCGGGCGTTGTCCTGCCTCGGCCGTTCGAGTACGTGTTGCGCCCAGTCGTCGAAGTTCAGGATTCGCGGCGCCATTCCGCGCGGATGCAATGCCAGGCGCAGCACGTTCACCGGTGGTTCCAGCAAATCCGGCGCGACGCCCTCGGCGAGTATGCCGAGCCCGTTGTTGGCCGCCACCAGATCGCCGAACCGGTCCACCACGATCGCGGGGTACGGGCTGTGCCCGTCGAGCAACCGCCGCAGACTGTCCATAACCGGTTGCAGCGCAGGATCTTCCAGATCGGTCTCGGGGTAGCTCGGTGCGTATCCGGCCGACAGCAGCAGCGCGTTTCGTTCCCGCAGCGGCAGTTGCAGCGATTCGGCGACCCGCACCACCATGCCGCGCCCCGGCGCAGAGCGGCCGCTTTCCATGAAGCTCACGTGCCGTTGCGTGGTGCCTGCCCGCAGCGCCAGTTCGAGCTGCGACAGCCGCCGCCGTACCCGCCATTCCCTCAGTGCCGCACCGAAACCGTTCATGGTGCGAGCGAAGCATATTCCCTCCAGGGAATTGAGCACATACCCTCGCTCGGCGACGGTTGATCACATGAAATACGGACTTCTCCTTCCGGCGGGCCAGGCGCAACTCGACGCGGGCGGCTCGACCCGGGGCCTGGTCGAGACCGCCGTCGAGGCCGAGCGGCTCGGCTTCGACTCCGTCTGGGCCGGCGACTCTCTCGTCCGCGCCAGGATCGAACCGCTCACCCTGCTGACCGCCGTCGCACAGGCGACCGAACGCGTCACGCTCGGCACCGCGGTGCTGATGCCCGCCTACCGGCATCCGGTGCACGCTGCGGTGACGATCAGCTCGCTCGATCTGCTGTCGGAAGGTCGCCTCGTGCTCGGCGTCGGCGCCGGCTTTCCCGGGTTCAGTGAGCAGGAACTCGAACTCGTCGGGGTGGATTTCCGCACCCGCTTCTCCCGGCTCGACGACACGATCGCGCTGTGGCGCGAGCTGTGGACCGGCAGGCCGGAATCGTTCCACGGCAAGGTATTGCACTACGACTGGTTGCCCGAGGTACCCGGGCCCGCCCGCCCGGGAGGCCCGCCGATCTGGCTCGGCGGGATCACCCCGGCCGCGCTGCGCCGCACCGCGCGGCTGTACGACGGCTGGCTGCCCTACCCGCCCGACCCGGCGGACTACGCGACCGCACTGGCCACGATCCGCGGCACCGCACCGCGCCCGATCACCCCGGCCCTGTTCGCGACCGTATTCGCGGACGACGATGTGCGGCGGGGCACGAAGGCACTTGACGACTACTGCCGAGCCACCTATCGGATGCCGTTGGAGGCCGTCGCGCAGATCCAGGTGATGATGACCGGTCCGGACATCCCCGCCCAGCTCGGACGATTTGTCGACGCCGGTGCCCGGCACATCCTGCTGCGGATCGGCGCGGTCGACTCCGCCACGTTCACCGAGCAGCTGGCCGAGGTCGCGGAGATTCTGTCGGCGCTCCCGCACCGACCGGTCCTCGAAGCCGCCGAGGACTGAACAACAGCTACGGCGTCACGGCGCGTTTCGCCACGCCCGCTCGCTGTGCCCCGGACATCCGGCCGTGCCAGTCCAGCGAGTGCCCCACAATCATTGGGCGCCAGTCGATCTCGGCTGATCTCCCCACCACCATCGGATGGTGGGGAGGTGTAGCGCTGGAGGATCTGGATGGGCTGCGGTCAGCTCGTGCGGGTGACGAGCTTGGGTGCGATGACGTCTACTACTCCCGTGATCGCCTTGACGGGGCTGGTGAGTATTCGTGCCGTCGTGGCCCACCCCGGCCCCCGGGTTGCGGCAAGACGCGTCGCTATGAGGCTGGTGACTGCTCCGAGGCCGGCGAGCGGGCGAACCAGCACCCTGATGTCGCGTATGAGGTCGTTGTCGCCGAAGGTGAGCAGGAACATGACATCGACCGACCGGCCTTCGGCCGATGCCCGGCCCTGCACGATCTCCGCGTTGTGATCTCCGCGGAAGATCGCTGTGTATTCGTCGTCTCTGATGCCGTCGAACAGGGCGCCGAAGACCCGCAATACTTCGTCGGCGCCTACGAACTTCAGCCGTGCGAGCACCGGACTGTGGAAGACCACGTCCGGTGCCAGGATGGCGGCAAGGGCCGTCGAGTCGTGGGCTTGCAATGCGTTCTTGAACGTCCCTGAGCGCGATGCGCGAGCCTGGACTGTCCCCATGGTCGACTCCTCCCGGTGACGTTCATGTTCCTCGCGCTGGCGCCGGTGTTCAACAGCCGAGACTCGGCGGCGGCGGGCTCTACGCCGGGATCGCCACCGCCGCGGCGCATTACGGCGTGCGCGTGGTCGCGGTCGAGCCGCGGACCTGCCGGGCCTTCGACGCCGCACTGGAGAACGGTGGTCCGGTACCCGTCGAGATGGACTCGATCGCCGCCGACTCCCTCGGCGCCCGCACCGCGACTCCTCTCGCTGTGTCGGCCGCTGCGGCCTGTGGTTCGATCGCCAGTCGAACGAATGGGTCGATGGTGAGGCGTTGTTCCTGCGCTGCAGCGCATGGCACGCGCTGGGCGAGCACATCGCCGAAAGCCTCACCCGCGGTGCGAAGGTCGTGGTGGTGGGGCTTCTGGTTCAGCGGTCGTACGAGACCCAGAACGGCGAAAAGCGCACGGTTGTGGAGTTGCGGGCCGACGATCTCGGGCCCTCGTTGCTATTTGCAACTGCGAAACCTCAGCGAATAGGCACGAACCGACGCGAAGGCTGTCAGTAGGGATCCGTGGGGGTCTGATCCTCCCGTTCTGAAGCGGCACCGCGCCGCACCCGCTGCGCCTGAGAGCAATCCGGCCGAGTGATGAGCACTGTTCGGCACGCTGATGGCGGGGTCGGTGACATGGACGCCAACGGTGTTGGTGAATCCCAGCACGGTCCAGGAACGCGCATACGGCCGAGGCGAGGAGGCCCTCTGTCAAGGTTGGCGGATCGATTGTGGGCGCCGCTCTCTGTCGAGGTCGGAGCGGCGCCGTTGGCTGTTGCAGCCCGGTGTCCGCGGAGTCTCGCGGTATGGAGGACCTCGTCAAGGGGTCCTAGTCGATGCTATGGCCGTGGGAAAGCCGCACCTACACTTGGCCGCACATTTCAACTCCATATGGCGGCTCCCTCCCCCAAAAAACCGCCCTGAACTCTAGGAGGAGGTCATGGGCGACACCACTGCCAGCGACACACCGGCGACGGAGCGAGTGTTCGATGCCCTGTCTGTCCTCGTCGATGATCTCGCCGTGTTAGCCGAAACCTCTGATCCGTTGGTGCATCACCTATTCGACATCGGACTACGCCTGCACCACATCCGACGGACGGTCGACCGTCCCGATCTACCCGCGCAGCAGATCAGAGCCGCGCGGGACGCGATCACCGATGTCGTCTGCGATCTCGACACGCTCATCGGCGACGCCGCACGGACAATGCTCACCGTCACCGCCCGCATCGGACCTCTACCCGACGGGCGGCCCGGGTTCCGTGGACGATCCGATGAACTATGCCGTCGTGCGTGAACTGCTTCCCGGGGGCCGGGCCGCCCCGGCTCCGTTGCTGTGGCGGTGCTCCGGCCCGCTCGAAGTCTACGAAACGCGAGCAATCGACAATCGGATGTGCGTGCCCACGTCTGGGCCGACAATGCACAACCCGAGCGGAGCGACACCCTTCGACCGGTGCCGCAACCGCTCGCCTGGATGAATGAGGAAGCACCATGGCACTCATGCTCGACACCGACATGGTTGAGCCGCGTGAGCGCGCCGAATTCACGTCCGTCGTGATGCAACAGGCGTCGGCACCGTCCCATGTGACCGTCTCGGGCCCGGGCGGGACGGTGCAAGCGCGTGTGGACGCATGGGAATTCGGCAGAGCCAGCCTCACCCGGGTTCGGGCATCCGGCCTTCGGCTTGTGCGAACCACCAAGCGAATACGAACATCCCCGAGCCCCATGCTGGGGATCAACATCCAGGAGGTCAACACTGCCCGGCTCGGCCAGGCGGAGGTCCAGCACACGCTGGTACCGGGGTCCTTGTTCTGGGTCGATCTCAACCTGCCCTACGACCTCTATTCGTGCGGTGCCACCGCCCTGCAGGTTCCGCTGGATGTGCTCGGTCTGCCGGCCGAGACGATCCGGCGTGCCATCGTCCGACCGGAAGACAGCCCACTCTCCCCGATGGTGGCCAATCACATTGCCTGGATGGTGGGGTCCGCGGACACGCTGCACGCCGATCCCGCCACACGGGAACTCGGCGATGTCTGCACCGAACTGGTGCGTGCCCTGATCATCTCCATAACCACCGGAAACGGTGACGGGGCAGCGCTTCCGGCGGAGGTTCTGCTGACCGAGATCCGCGGGTACGTGCGCCGGCATCTGACCGACCCGGACCTGGACCCGCCTCGAATCGCCCGCGCGCACAACATCTCTCTGCGCTACCTCTACAAGCTGTGTGCGCAAGCCGATTTCGGCCTCGGACAATGGATCATCGGCCAACGCCTGCATCGAGCCCGCTGCGAGCTCGCCAACCCGGAACACCGCCACCGGCCCATCGCCGTGATTGCGCAGCGATGGGGTTTCCGTGACCCGTCCCACTTCGGCCGCCGCTTCCGCGCGGCCTACGGAATGACACCGCGGCAATGGCGGAATTCGGCAGACAGCAGCGAGCCGTAACACGCGGCCCACCCCGACCTGTCCCCGCCAGGTCATCGACTTCTCGCGCCTGTGCGCAGCTGAGTCCGCAGCTACTGCCCGCGCCTCACTCAACCGTCCGCCACAGCGGTGGTGATCGCACACGGCCAGGAGCGGCGCGGTGGCGAAGTCGCACCCGAGATCAGGCTGACCCGGGACTGGCGCTTCCCCTCCAACCTGGGTTGGTACCCGAGCGGAGCCTGCATCGTGTGACAGTGGCCAACAAGCTCCCGGTCACTATTTGTAATAGGCGAGGTCTGGATGCTCCAGCGCGGAGCCGTATCGTGCTGCACCGGCGATGCCGAGCCCGAACAGGTCGCAGATGCGTCGGATGTCGCCGCCCGTGGCGTGCAGTTCATCGAGGATCCGGTCTTCGCGGATAGCTTGGGCGGTCAGTCCGAGTCGTTGCGTAACCCATGCCACCCCAACGGGTTCGACACAAACGGCCGTGCGCCTGCTGATGAACAAGTACGGGTTAGCCGAATGGGGCCAGCGCCGTTCGCGCTCGGACAACCAGGCTTGGATCCGGACTCGGACAGGCTCGGCGAGAGGTATGACACGAGTGCTGAGATACAGTCGGCCCGAACGGATGTCGGCAAGGCGAATGGTGCGCAGATCGCCGGACCGCAGAGCGTGGAATGCGGTCAGCGCGACCATGGCGGCTGTGGCCGGGGCGGATGAATTGAGCCCGCACGCCCCAGCCGTGGCAATCGCGGTAGCCGGACGCGACCTGGGGTGCATGCCGATGGCACAGGTCGCACAGACCGGCCGAGTAGTAGCCATCAACTCGTCCGCACCGACGGCACGGCGGTGGCGTCACCCGCCGGCCGGGCATGCACTCGTAGCAGAAGTCGGTCCGCGGATGCGTGCCCCCGGCGGGGCGCGCAAAACATGGGCAACTGGAAAACGCCTGGTCATCGCGGATGTGTACCCGGTCTGAGTGCTTCCGATCGCACTGTGTCCGTCGGCAACCGCAGCCGGCGCCAAGTCCGGACAGTGGACTAGGAAGCAGGCGATGGTTTGGTAGTATGCATTCCGTTGGTTAATAGCCTACGAAATGCATACTATCGAGGAGGTGGTGCGGGTGGTCGAGCGCCGCAGCACCTTGCTGCCGAGTGAGCTCTGGCGGGCGCCGCTTCGAACCGTGCGGCCGCAGGACTTGGCCGGCATCTATGCCCAACCGCGGTCCGAGATCGCGCGGCTTGCCGAGCGGGGTGTGCTGCACCGCGTTGCTCACGGCTACTACATCATCGTCCCGCCGGATTACGTCGGCCGGACCTGGCTGCCCGGCCTCGAGGCGGCTGCCGCGGGTATAGGATCATCGATCTACGGGGCGGGTCAGGTCGTTGTCATGGGTATCAGCGCGGCCCGTCTGCTGGGAGCCGTACCTCGCGCATTGGCGACCGCGGTTGTCGCGGTTCCGAGTCAGCATCGGCCGGTCGCACTGACCGACCGTTCGGCACAAGTTCGGTTCGTTCGCCGAGATACCGAGGCACTCGACGCGGAGCGGGTCGAAACGCCGCTGGGTCCTGCGCTGGTCACGACGCCGGAGCAGACTGTGCTCGATCTTGCCCGGCGTCCGGAGCTGGGCAATGCCGAGGCAGAGGTTCGCCCGGCGATCGAGACCCTCTACCGCCGCAGCGATTCGGCGCGGCTCATGCAACTAGCCGCGGAACAGCGTCTGGGAGTGGCGCTTCGGCGTGTGGAAAGTTGGGCGGGGCATGAACATCGATGAACGTGACAGCGTAGCAACTCGATTCGGAGTTTCGCCGGAGCAGGTGGAGCGCGACCATCTGATATCTCATCTGTTGGCGGCAATCAGCAAAAGGTTCGGCGACCGCCTGCACTTCATCGGCGGAACCGCCCTTGCGCGTACACATCTGGTGAACGGCAGGCTCAGCGAAGACATCGACCTGGTCGCTCTGGACAATCGCACGGCACTGGCGGCCGAACTCGACACCGCTCTGCCGCGATCGGTCGCGCGGAGCCACGGTCGGCTGGAATGGGCACCGTCGCTGAGCAATGTCCCGGATACCGGAGGCGCCACCCTTCGCACCGCCTCCGGTATGTCCGTGAAGATCCAGTTGCTGTCGGCCCGCGGCCGAACGGTGTGGCCTGCCGAACTCCGCGGACTCGAGCAGCGATACAGCGACGCGCCACCGGCCGAACTGTTCGTGCCCACGTTGCCGGCCTTCGTCGCGGGGAAGACGGCCACATGGCACGACCGGCACGCACCACGCGACCTCTGGGATCTGTGGGCGCTGAACGACATCGGCGCGATCGACGCCGCCGCGGGAGCGTGGTACCGGAGATACGGCCCGACCAACCGGCTCCCCGCCCCACAATTGTTCGATCACGCACCGCCCGAGGACGACTGGAACGCACAATTGGCCGGGCAGACCCGACTGGCGATTACGGCCGAGACCGCGCTGGCCACGGTTCGGGAGGCCTGGGCGCGAGTTGCGGAGTGACGGCGCGGACGAAGAGCGCATCGCCGCCGCGCAGGCGAAGGCGCTTGCCGCGTTGTTGAAATGGCAGGCGGATGGCTCCGATGTCGGCCGATCCCGATTTCGGGCGGATCCGCGGCTCGGTTGCCCATGTTTCGTGTCATCTAGGGGCCTCGCATCCGGGCAACCGTTTGACCTGCGCATTTCGGTTACGTTGGCGGTCCGTGATTTCCGTGAGTGGACCGTTGAAGGTGCCGGCGTACGGCGGTGTCGGTTGCATGCCATCTTTGCGCCGCCGTCTTGAGTTCGCCTTCGCCTGGACGCCATCTTTGTCCGTTCGACACCCACTCGACGGCTATCGGGCCACAGTACGACCAGTGACTCGTTATGCGTCGCTACGATCTTCGCGACCCCGTCCAATATCTGCGGAAGTCGTAATACTATTGCAATAGCAGCTCCGGACGTCAGCATAAGATACCCGCCCGTCACCAGCCAGGGCGTCTGTCCCGCTAAATTGTTGCGACCACGGCTTGGCTGGCGATGGCGAACCCTAGAATGGTTAGCATTCACACACCCAATAACGTCAAGCGGGCACCAATTCCCTCAAACACGCGAACAGCCTTGCTGTCGTTCGTCGGGTTGGTAGCTGAAGTACCTGTGTTCCTAGGGTTTTTCATTGGTCGCCTCTGCCTCTCTTGGAACGCTCCGAGCACGCTTTGGGGATGTGGGACGATCCTGAGTCTGACATGAGCAGAGTAGTGTCGCATCTTACTAATCAGTATCAAAAGGAATGGTGCGCTAGCGGAGGAATACTTGCTGGACGCTAGGGCATCTACCACTACTCGTTGTACGTCGTTAGACTAACGATCTTCTACAATAACCATGAATTTTATGGTCCGACGAAGATGAAATCAAGACCGATTGGTCTGTCGGGCAGGTTGAAATAAAGGAGGTTCTTATGGATCAGAAACCTCGCCTTGAAACGGCGCCGGTGACGACCTTCGTCGGCATGAGTGTGTCGATGTCGTTCGCTGTCCGATCCATCATCGGATCGGGCCGGTAGCCGTACTTCATGCAGGGCGTTTGTTATTGGTTGCCAGGCCGTAATGTGCGATATAATAGAAGCCGAACGCGAACTCAGCTCTGCGCACTTTTCTGGGAATATTTGTGCACGGCGCTTCTCCTGGCAACATGGAAGCCGCACAATTCGCTGCGGCCCGTTGCAGGCAATATATTGACGGGAACGGGCCGCAGCGATGAATTTGTTTACCACTAAATTTACACTAGAATTAGGATGTTCTATTAATCTTAAATCACATAAGCGATGGCTGCTGAGACTTGTGAGTTACTACGTTACCTTGACTCCAACCCCTGCACCTGCTCCGCAATCCTCCCCGGTAGCTCCGCCGCGCTCAATCGGTAGCGTGACCACTTGTCCTGGCTCTCAGGGTTCGCCGATGCGGAGAAGCGCAGGGTGCCCCGCGTCGTTGGGGTGCCCTTGAACTGGTCGAAGTCTTGGCTGGGCACCAGCCAGGCCGCGCTGAGGGTGCCGTGCTCGATGTCGACGAGAATGAAGAGCAGATCCAGGTCGTCTCTGGGTCGAAAGGTGGCCTGGCGGATCTGCGCCTGGAGCCGGCCGCGGGTGGCGACGGAGCCATCTGACATTTGTGCCTTGACCTGGACGGCCAGCGTGGTGGTGTGATCGCGCAAGTGGAACACGAGGTCGACGCCTTCATCGTCGACGATCGAGGTGGAGACGTTCAGCTGGCCGCGGGTGGCCAGGATGCAGATGGCGGCGACCAGGTACTCGGCTGCTTTGCCCATGCGTGCGGAGTCGACCGACTTCTCCAGGTAGTCGGGTCGTTCGTCAGCGGCTGCCGCTTCCTCCTCGAGATCGAGACTGGTGCTGGGCTGCGGTGGTTCGCCGTTGGCGCCGGGCGGCACGTTGCGGTTCATCGGATCACCCTCGCAACGTGGGAGAAGGCGGCCGCAATGTGGTCGCGATTGCGATGGCCGGTCCTTGTCGATCTGGTGGACCGCCTGCGGGCCGGGGTTGGCCGTGAACAGCACCTCGGTATCGCGGAATTTGGGATGGTTCTGTCCCACTGCAGCTTCCCAGGCGGGCCAGGTCTGCGACTTTCCCATGACGATGACCGCCGCGAGGTCACCGGGCAGGAGGTCGACCACTTCCTTGAGGTAGGGCCGGGCGCGTTGAGCTTCGGCGGCGTGAGACCGGTTCCCCTTCGTGGGATTGGCGACCCACCATGGGATGACGTTTCAGGGGATATAATCGGCGTAGCGCAGACCTGTCTCTTCACACAGTTGGTGCACGTGGTGGGCGGTCTGGTCGTTGTTGTGCAGGCTGATGAGGCCGGACTCGCCATCGGCGGCGTCGGACGGATCCTGCAGCAGCATCAGCACTTTGGCACCGTCGGACCCGGCTCGAGGGTCGAAGTACGGGATGCTCTCGCCGGTGGTCACCCGCAGCTCGTCCACCCACCTGTTGAGTTCGCCGTGGGGGTCGGCGTAGCGCTCGGCCAGGCGATCCATGACATTGGACGGGGTGACGAGCTTGCTCAGAAGCTCACCGCGGTCGAAGGCGATGCGGTTCTTCACGCCACGGTAGGACGATGCCATGTCGGTAGTGTCGGCGCTGGATGGGCTGTTGTTAGCCTCGCGCATTCATGCTGGCTGGGCTGATGTGGGTCCGGAATGGCGAAAGGTGCCTGCGACCTGCGATAATTCGACTTGCTGAAGGTTGAATGATCGCGTTCGGAAGGCACCTTTCTGGTGAAAGATTCTACGTGGTATCCGCGGCTGGCCGCCGACGGGGACGGTGCGGGGCTGGTGTCGCAGGCGGGGACGGTGCTGCTGGTGCGCGCGGCGGAGAGGATCGGGCTGGTGAAGGACCTGTCCGAGGTGCTGGCGCCGTGGCGGAAACCGCTTGCGACACATGATCCGGGCAAGACCGTGCTGGATCTGACGATCGCTGTGGCCGCGGGCGCGGACTGCGTGTCGGATGTGATGGTGCTGCGGGACCAACCGGGGGTGTTCGGCCCGGTCGCGTCGGATCCCACGATCTCACGGCTGATCACCACCCTCGCCGCCGATGTACCGAAAGCGTTGTCCGCGTTGGCGTCTGCCCGCGCGGCAGCGCGGACGGCCGCGTGGAGTGCCGCCGGTGACCGGGCTCCCGACCATGGTATCGATGCCGAGCATCCGCTGATCATCGACCTGGACGCCACCCTGATCGACTCTCACAGCGAAAAAGAAAGAGCAGCACCGACATTCAAACAAGGATTCGGGTTCCATCCGCTGCTGGCGTTCATCGACCACGGCAGCGACGGAACCGGCGAACCCGCCGCAGCGCTGCTGCGGGCGGGCAACGCCGGCGCCAACACCGCCGCCGACCACAGACGCGTCCTGCACGACGCGATCGAGCAACTGCCGTGTCAGCCGGGCTACCGGGTCGGAAAGAAGATACTGGTCCGTGCTGATGCCGGCGGCGGCACGCACGAGTTCCTCGGCTACTGCCACCCCCGCCGGGTCCAATACTCGGTCGGGTTCGGACTCAACGAAACCATCGTCGCCGCACTGGATCTCCTACCGGACACAGTATGGACCCCGGCCTGCAACGGCGACGGCGAACCCCGCGAC
Source organism: Nocardia sp. BMG51109 (assembly GCF_000526215.1). Lineage (NCBI taxonomy): Bacteria > Bacillati > Actinomycetota > Actinomycetes > Mycobacteriales > Nocardiaceae > Nocardia > Nocardia sp. BMG51109. Next base: position 1,256,580 of record NZ_JAFQ01000004.1, on the reverse strand, counting down.
GGCGCCGCGGTCGCCGAGATCACCGGCCTGATCGACCTGACCGGCCGGCCGCCGGGCCTACGGGTGATCATCCGCCGGGAACGCCCCCACCCCGGCGCCCAGCTGCGGTTCACCGACCACGACGGCAACCGGTTGACCGCGTTCGCCACCAACACCCGCAAAGGCCAGCTCGCTGACCTGGAACTACGCCACCGCCACCGCGCCCGCTGCGAAGACCGCATCCGCACCGCCAAAGACACCGGTCTACGCAACCTCCCGTTCCGCAGCTTCGACGCCAACCGGATCTGGCCGGCCATCGCCACCCTCGCGCTCGACCTGATCGCCTGGCTGCAGACGATCGCCCTGCACGAGGCGCCCGCCCGCCGCTGGGAACCGAAAACCCTGCGCCTGCACCTGTTCTCGATCCCCGCCCGGATCGCCCGCCACGCCCGCCGGGTCCACCTACGACTATCGCGCACAGCATCGGCCACCACCCTCGCGCTCACCGCGATCGACCGGCTACAGGCCACCTGACCAGACCGAACCCGCCCCAACAACCAACGAAAGACCACCCCGGGCCCGGGGAACCCGGCAGCCAGCCCGCGGCCCGGGCCGACCCTTCACACCGTTCTGCGGCCACACCGGCTACAGACGGGCCACCAAACCCGATCAGGCCAGCACGTCACCGGCGCGAAATATTGAGGTTAGCAACGACGGGGGCTGCTGGGTAGCCGATTGAGGTACTCAGTCGTCCCGGTCCGATACGTCGACATGACGTGATCAAAGGACAGAGTGCTCACGATTGCCATATTGTGAGACAGCCGCAGGGAAAGCCAGCAACAAGGGGGAGTAACGACTGTGATGCCAGTTCCAGTGACGCCGACCTTCAAGGTGAACTATAACGCGTTCTCATTCCCGGCTGCCGTTGTGCCTCACGGCTCACTGGTTTTCAGTGCCGACGAACTTGCGCACGCCATGTTCACCACCGGGCGTGCTCCTGGTGACCGTCTCAACCATGGCAGGGCATCACTGTGGGAATTCCTGCACCGATCAGCTGTCATTCCGGCGTATATTCGTCGTCGCCCCTACGGCGCACTTACTCGCTCACGGCTTGCGCGTGAATTGGACAGATCGGAGCTGGTTGGCCTGTCCTATGCGCTCGGGACGGCTATGACGGGTATTTTTTGTCGTCAGGTTCTGCGTGTCGACCACCTTCTTCACATCGATCGCTACTGGTCGACATATGGCGTGAGGTTCCGGGCTGGCCGTAAGCGGGCGGACTATATCGGGCGATCCCCGGCGGGTTGGATGGTTGCTGAAGCGAAAGGTCGATCTCGGGGTATAGAGAGAGCGCTTCGCGATAAGCTCGTAGATCAGAAGCGCTCTGTGCTGTCGATCGAGTCAGCGCCACCGAGCCTCGCGCTGGGGTGTGTCGCTCACTTTCCGGGTGCTGGGGAGAACTTGGTTGTGGACGCGTTCGATCCTGACGAATCCGCTGAAGACGCGATACGGCTTGATGACTTGACGATAGACCGGTATCTATATGCCTATTACCTCCCCTTCGTCGAAGCTCTGAACCTTGGTCAACCGTACGTCGCAGACTCGGGTATCCAGATGGAAGCGGTAGATTTCGGTGTCTTCGGACTTCGAGTTAGTCTACTGCAAGGAATAGCCGATTTGATGAGGAGCATACCTACGGATGATTTGGCCGGATTCGGTGAACGGGTCTTCGCGATCATCAGTTCGGCAACCGACAGCGGCGCGCAGATCCGCCCAGACGGATCAATTATATCAACAGACTGGGCGGATGCTATACGCGAAACGGATTGGAACGTCGAATAAGAAGATGGGCCTAGGCAATAGGTTGATGCACCGTGCGCTTCGGTTTCTTCGAGGTGGGTCAGAGGGGTTTGTCCTTGGTGCTGAGAGGTGCTCCTTGTATGTGCCAGACGCACGTAGGACAGCGGCAGATACAATCCCGGAAGGAGTTCCGCATTGTTTGGGTCGATCTCGCCCGACGCCGTCTTCGTGCGGCACAGCTTCAGATAGCAGAAGTCCTTGCCGAGCCGCCACTCGGCATGGGACTGTGGTTCGCCACTGAATTCGGACAGCTGCTCCATTCGATCGAGCTGACTCTCCAGATGAGGGTTGACCCGTACCTCCTTGTGGTCCTCCAGCTTCTTGTACTGCACGAGAACGCCGCTTTTCGCCTCCACGTGGTAGTAGATGAGGTCGGCGCCCAAGACTCGCTCAGGCTCTTCGATATCTACATTCACGACGTGCATGTGGCGTTTCCCATCGCTGAATATCTGCACGTGCGTGTCCCGTCGACGTCGAGGTGTCCAGCCGGGCAGCACCTCGAGATCGTGTGCGATGAGATCCTTTTCGGACGTTTTCTTGATGCCGGCCAGCACCGAGGCCGTCGGATCGTCTGGTACCTCCCAGGTCCGCAGCTGCCTGGTGTCGAAGTCTCCCAGCCGGAGTGCAGTACGGATCGCATCGAGACCGAGTTCCCAGCGATCGGCGCCAACGGATCTGACCGGTTCCTGCCGTAGCCTCCGCAGACGGAGGAGGGTGCTTTCGAACCCTGGCAGTAACCTCACAATTGCATCCACGATGGCCTCATCAGCTGCCTGCGTTAGGACGCCGTCTCGCTCGTTGATCGCTGCCGCGACCGCGTCGCTGTGCAGCTTGCGCAGTGCACCTTGCAGAGTCGACGTTGAAATCGGCTTTGGCAGCTCACATACATTCGTGATCATCAGGCTCTGCTCACGATCCGTCACCCGATGTCCGCGCTTGGACACCACACCGACGTGGGTAAGCATCAGCGGATGCGTCCGCCTGGACACCTTGCTGAACAGAAAGGCTAGGTGAGGAAATGCCGCAGGTGGGCGATTGAGGTCGTCCGGAAAAGCTGTGGTGTAGGAGTCTCGATCCGACCGATCCGAGGTGACGAGAAAGGGCAGGCTACGAGCAAGCAGGTAGCCCATGCCGTGGACCTCCTGCCGGAATCTCGGGTTCGTATGTCTCCGAGAGCAATTCCCCTCCCTATGGTGGCCTGCTATTCGATCATGCCACAGTTCACCTCGGGGTCTGCAGGATGTCAAGGTGAAGTACCGACGACCTACGCGGGCCTTTGTTGGGCCTGGCATTCCGGCCGCTTGTGTGCGGTTCCGATGTCAGCTGCGGCGGATCGGCAGTACGGTCACGTCCGCGCTGCTCGCGGTCAGCGGGTCGGAGGTGTCAGCACACCAGACTCTTACATTCCTTAGTGGTTGCTGCACGAGTGGGTGACGGTGGTCCCAGGATAGCTCTCTTCACTACGGTTGGATCGGCATACATCCGCGCGCCTGTCGGAACTGGAGTGTGATCTGGTCGAGAATCTCTCGCGTGGCTGGCGATAAGGAGGTCGATCCCGCTGACTCGGTGATATCCGGCCGGACGTGTCGGTGAGTCAGGGTGCGGTGGGCGCCGCGGGTGGAGAAGGCAGCGATGCGGTTGCCGGACGGGGTAGTGGCCAGATCGGATTACCTGGCGAGCGGGCTGTTGACGCGCTGTGTTCTGGGTTGACGGTGTCTTTCGAGGTTCAGTATGTCGGTGGTGTGGAAGGCGAACGCATCGCCGCTGCCCAGGCGAAGGCGCTTGCTGCACTGTTGAAGTGGCAAGCGGATCAGTGCGACGTCGACCGGTGCTGAAACTCCCGCGCTGCCGACTCGGTTTCGGGTCTCGTGCTACTAGAGGTTCGCGTCAGAGCCGTGGATCGACCGGCGCGTTTCAGTGCGCGAAATCGCGAATGAATGACGAACAGTGCCCCTGAGGAATCGTACCTGCAACGCCAAGAATCGGCCTGGACTGCGGAAACGCTGTCGCAGGTCCGTGCCCCCGGCAGGACACACAAAACATGGGCAACCGTAAAACGCCTGGTCATGGTTGGTGCGTACCGGATTTGAGTGTCGCGGTGTCCTATGCCTATTGCGCTGCCGCGTGATCGCGGACGGTGATTGTTCGGGGATGGGTGGGGATCGCGCGGGCGCGGTGGAACCGCCTCGGCGGATGAACAATCAGGCATTCCAGGCGCGTCCCGCCCGGATAGGATCGCTCACCAGGAACCCGAACGTGGGAACGCAAGTGCCCGATGATGATCACGCCCCAAGATCCCGTGACCGGGCGCGCCGAGCAGCGGCCGATTGCCGTCGGAGATTCTCGTTGCTGATTGCGGCCGATCAGTTCTTCCCTTCGCGGACATCCTTCCCCTGTTCGGCGAACGCCTTGAAATCCTGCATGTGCTGTTGCGACTGCTTGTGGAAGGCGCTGGGCATTAGAAGCCCCACCAGCCGCATCAACAGGCCGCTGAACCGGTATTCGCTCTCGCTCTCCCAGAGCGTCGTCTCCGGATTGGCTTCGGTCAGCCGTTCGCGCACGGCGCTCCACATGCCCGCGCCGGCGATCTCGCGGTCGAAGTGAACGACGATCCCTGTGGGGATCCCGTGCAGGTCTGCCGGCTCCCGGCGTGTGATCGTTTCGGTGCATTCGATCTTCCGCTGCCCCGACTGCATCACGACCCGCGACTTGGTACCGAGCTGCCCGTGTATCCCACTCAGCGGCTCGTGCAGCACCAGGCCCCGCAGCCACTTCGGTAGGTGTGCCGGGTCGGCGAGCAGCTGGGCCACCCGCTCCCGCGGCAGGGTGATCTCGATCGAGTTGGTGTACTTCATCGCGCATTCTTTCTAGGTGTGGGACAACATGCTGTTGTGCTGCTCGTCCTGCTCCTCGATGGAGAGGTCTGACATCCGTCATCCGTCTCGCGATTGACACTCTCATCGGGGGTGCAAGCGCCAGGGAGGCCGGTCAGCCCACCGCAGCGGGGATGTCAGGTCGGGTCGGGTGTGTAGAACTTGGTAGTGGCCTCGACTGCGGCCGCGACGTGCTCCGGTTCGCCACCGGCGGCCAGATGAGCCTCGCCCCAGGCCGCGGCGCTGCGCCGGACGAAATCGCGCCCTTCGGGCGACTTATGGACCCCCTCGTGGTCGGCGGTCTCGCCACCGGCCAACAGCCGGGCCAGGGCGAGGAGAGCCAGGTCCCAGCCAACGCCGCCGGCACCAGGGCCGTATGCCGGGAAGAGGGGCTCCTCGACGATCGCCGCGTGGATCAGCTCGAATTCGGTGTCGCCGGTCGGGCCCGGGACCAGGCGCACTTCCACCTCGCTCGTGCCGGGCCAAGCGTCGGCGTCCGGCCCGTAGAGCCAGGACACCTTTAGCAGACGCGGCGGCTCGCACCCGAGGATCTCGCCGTGCTCACCACCGTCCAACTCGAACTTCCCGCCAAGCCGCAGATCCCCGGTGACCGGTTTCAACCAGCGATGCAGCCGCTCGGGGCTGGTAAGGGCGTCCCAGACGTCCTCGATCTGCGCTTCGTATTGACGCCGCACCTCGATGGTGTACGCGTCGCCGACGGGCACGCTGCCATTGCCCATTGCCCATTGCCCATTGCCCATTGCCCATTGCCCATTGCCCATTGCCCATTGCCCGGCGGCCAGTTCGTCCAATATGTCTTTCATGTCACGTTCCCGGCGATGGGGTACTCTAGCCTGCTCGGCAGGCCATGGCATCGTCCGGCATCCGAATTGACGGCACCGACACTGCCTGTCCGAGCGGGTGAATCGTCCCACTCCAAACACTGCTATCGCAGAATTCTCGCCATATCGATCCGGAGGACGAGCAGCCCGTCCTCTAGCGCGACTGCGAGCCGGTCGCTTCGCAGCGTAGCCATGGTGACGACAGGTGCGTCGACGGGAATGACGCGCAAGGCCGTTGTGTGAGCGGGGTTCCACAGTCGTATGGTGCGGTCTCTGCCGCCACTGACGAGGAAGGTATGTCCTTCGGCGGTAGGCCAGGTGGCAAGGGCGGTGACCGCGCCTTTGTGTCCGGACAGGGTGGTGACCGGCTGTGTGGCAGCGGCGCTCGTCGGGTCGAACAGGCGAATCGGGCCATTCGGACCGGCAGTGGCAAGTAGGGGAACGCCGGTGCTGTCGTTCGTGACGACCATCGACCGGATCGCCGCAGAACCAGTCGAGAAGGTTGCAACAGGTTGTCCCGCAGCGGGTTTCATCGGATCGACTACCCGCACATCTCCCGCGTTGTCGGCAATGGCGAGCAGCGAACCGCCGTCGTCGGCGATTATCGCGGTCAGTGCGGTGATCGGACGATCGGTCGACACGGTGGCGATCGGCTGTTGTCGGCTGGTGGCGGTGTTCCAGAGGCGAACGGCACCGGAGTCGTCTGCGCTGGCCAGTATCGGGAGCCTGTCCCGTGTGGGGATTGCGGTCATGGCAGTCACCGGGCGGCTCCCGGTGCCCGTGAGGGCACGGCTTTGTCCGAATGCCTGGTCCCACACGGAGATACCCCCTGTATAGGAACCGCTGACCAGCAGGGGGCGATCAGCGTCGGCGAAGATCGTGGTCAAGACGGTCACCTTGTTTTCTGGATCTGCGACTGTCCCGGGCGGGCGTAGGCGGTCCCCGCTCTCGGAATCCCAGACATCGATCGACGCGCTCTGACCCGCGGTGGCGAGGAACGTTGTGCCTCTGGCAGAGCGAACAGTAGCCAGAGTTGTCACAGAGCCGATGCCGGCATCCTCGTCGATGCGGGGATTTCCAACGGAGTTCGATTGTCCTGCGAGAGGATTCCACAACCGGATCGTGCCGTCGTGCGCGCTGGCGAGCAGTGTCCCGTCGGCCGCCGACGGCACCGCGGCGAGCGCCGTGATGGATTTTATGTCGGTCTCATTGCTGAGGAGTTGGATGATCGGATGCTGTTGTGTCTGGTTCAGGTCCCACATGGCTATCGTTCCGTGCCCGGCACCGGCGAGGCGTGGGCGGCGACCGGGCATGGGAAGAGCTGCCAACGCTGTTACCGTGCCGTTCGAGTGCGACAGAATGGTCTGAGGTTGTTTCCCCTCGAGAGTCGCATGATCCCAATCTCTGTGATTCCACAGCAGGATTCGACCGGGTGCCGCACCGGCAAGTGTCGGCCACGAGTGATCCAATGCCGGGATCGCGATCAACGCGGAAAGGACACTTGTCTCCAGCGAATCGAAGGTACGACCGGTCCGAGGGTCCCAGATCCGGAGCGTGCGGTCCCTCGCGGAACTGGCGAGCAGATCGCCGAAAATGGGATCTGGCAGGACCGTCAGAGCGGTGATGTCGTCGGAATGCCCGGAGTATTTCCTCAGGATACGGCCGTCGGCAGCGTCTAGTATCGCGATCGTGCCGGCACTGGCGCACGCGAGGAGGAGCTGTCCGTCCACCGTCTGACTAGCCGCCAACGCTGTTATCGAAGGACAGTTGGCGATCTTCTCGGAACGCGTCACCGTCGACTGTATGTCCCAGCGTCGGATCTCGAGGTCCTCAGCAGCGCTGACGAGTACGGATCCGGTGGCGGTATTTGGAAAGACAGCCATAGCCGTGACCGCACCGGTGTGGCCCGTCAGCTTCTTCATCAGCTTGCCGGTCACGGGGTCCCAGAGGCGGATCGTACCTTCCTGGTCTCCTCCGGCAAGCCACGTACCGCCGTCCGGAGCCGGAATCGCTGCGATCGCCCTGACCGATCCCGCGAGATCGGTCAGGGTACGAAAGTGCCTCCGCCTCCGCAGCTTTGCCCAGACCAACTCGATCATCGAATCGGCGTCGTCGACGGTTTCGGTTGCCTTGTGTTCACCGGTTGTCCGCCCGGTTGCGAGTGCCACAGCGAAGGGAAAGCTGTCCTGGTCCACTCGGCTCAGCCAATCGCGTGCGTTGGTTATCCCTTCGACGATCGGTGGAAGCGGGAACCTCCCGAACGCGGATTGCTGGGCGTCCGCACCGACCTGATCCGGATTGAGCACGGTGATGAGGTTTTTGTGGTCGGCCAGAAGGCTCCAGCCCGCGCTACCCGCGTTTGCCACATGAGTCGATAGGTACTGACGGATGTACGGATTGACTACAGTAGGTGACGCTGCGGTCTCGGATGCTGCCAACACCTCATCGGCGGATGACATCAAGGCACCGGCGATTGCAAGGTCCCGACCCGCCGCGGCATTCATATTGCCGGTGAAGTGCTCCGCGAAGGTACGGTGGGCCAATCGGTAGACGGTTTGGTCGTACTCGTTGTCGACGATCACGTAGGGCGCCGCATCGTCCACGAAGCGCTCGATGTGCTCATCCATGACCGAACTCCGCCGGATGCGTTCGTGGTCCCCGATCGCCTGGGCGACGGTGCGCCAGACCCCGTCGTGGATCGGGATTCCGTGCCCACGCGCGAAGGCCAGCCCCACCAGTATCGACTGATACGACGGATGCTTCTTGAACAACCGCGTGACGGCGAGACCGAAAAGCCCCTGGTGATTGAGCGAGAGTAGGTCGTTCCACGTGCGGTCCGAGTGCCATTCCGGGTTGCTGAGGACTTCGTGAACCGCAAGTTGTGCCATCAGGAACTGCGGGACGTGCTGTGCCACAGCGTCGGCGAATCGATCGACGTTCAGCCGAATCGACTGGTCTCGCTGTACTCGGTTGCCGAGGCGGTGCGCGACGAAGCGCCGGATAGCCTGACGGTCGGTTCGGATCGTCACGATGTCGGTTTCGGACGTGCCCAGTGCGTGTAGAAGACTCTCGTCGTCCGTCGGCTCGTCGACGTGGTCCAAGGTGCTTTTGCGGGTGCCGACCAGTAGCCGAACCGTCGGCACCTGCCCCAGCGGCTGAAGTATGTGGCCGGCCAGTTCTTCGGGGAACGCTGCCTCGTCGAGTGCGTCGATCACGATCGTGATCGGTTCGGTCCGGGCCCGCATCTCCTGCGCCAGCCAATGCCCTGCGGCGGTTATTCCTTCACCCGCTACGTCGTCGGGCATTGTGGCGCCAATGGCCTCGGCCAATCGGGCGACCACGTCTTCGGACGGGAGGCCGGTCACAGTCGTGCAGACGTCGAATACGTTGTCAGGCAAGCCTTTCGGGGTTTCGGCCAATAGTTCGGCGGAGCGTAGAGCCGCGCGCATCGCGGGGTTGGCCTGCACGATGAGGTTGCCCAGGAAGGCCGATTTTCCCGAGCCGGGAGAGCCGGTGATCACCAGTATCCCGTTCGAATTCTCGCGCAGCCAGGACACAACCTGCTGGGTGTCGTCCTCACGGCCCTCGAAGTACCAGGACTGTTCGTTGAGTACTACGTGCTCGAACGAGCCGAGACCGCCGTGAGCTTTCGTGATGAAGTGCCGCTTCACATCCGACGGCAAAATGTCGACCGCGGCAGCGAGTTGTCCTCGTGCGTCCACCGTGATGTTCGCGGGAAGCCGGACGCGGCGCTCCAGCGCAACGACATCGTCAGGAATCGGCTTGGACTGTATGACCTGCAGGCCTTTATCGCTCAGCGCCTTGGCGAGCCTGTCGAGCGATACGTCCTCGGCCGCGAACGTCGTGTCTAGGGTCTTCTGCAGGCTGCCCAGCGCGACGGCACCGTCTTTGGGAGTGGGGCTTATCAGCAGATAGTTGCCCCTGTGTTCGAGAAGGTTCAGTGCGTTCTGCACCAAGCGGGTGAAGTGCGCCGATTGGCATGCCTCGATCATCACGAGCGCCCAGGGCTGAGTGTCGTTCGGGTACCGACTCGAGACGGCCTCGGCGACGCGCTCGGGCCCGATGCCTTCCGTGCCAGGATGCTCTGGGCTGGTTCTGCTATGTATCAACGCGGCCTGATGCCCGTCGGACCAGCCGTGGCCGACCCAATACAGGATTGATCGTATGGATGGATCACCGTCGGACCATTGCCGCAGTCGCGCGCTGACGTCGTCGTGCCCTCGGTAGTGGTCGCCTTTCCTGTCTGGGCAGGACGAGCACTGTAGCTCTCGGCCGACCGGAAGCTTCCCGCAGCACGGCGCCGTGCGCTCCCAATCGATTACGTGGCATGCGAATCCGTCGAACGCACCGAAGAACCCGGCGAGATTCGCGTCGATCCCATCGATGCGTTCCCACTCGGCGGAGTCGAACTCGCCGATCGCGATCGGGAACAGTTCGACGTTGTCGGTCATCTGTCACCGCCGTCATCGACGAGTACCAGCTGTGTCACCGGTGACGTGCCGGCACCGGCCAAGGACACCCGGTACAGGCCCGGCTTGTCGATCCTTCCCATGGCGACGATCCGACCGTCACGTTTCTCCGCCGACAGCGTGATACTCCGGCTGCGCCGCCACGGATCATCAATCTCCTCCGTGACGCGCACTTTGAACCCTGTGACGCGATCAGCGCCGCTCACGCCGATCTCGAACTGGGTTCTCGCAGAGATGTTGTCGGGAAGCTCGAGTCCCAACTCGCGTCCTGCCAGCCGAGTACTCCACGGGTGGTTGAGTAGACAGTCGGAGACATCCGCGAATGCTTCGCTCGTCTTCGCGAGCGCGCCGTGCTGTTGCGGCAGGGTCTGGTAATTGGCCACCGCTGCCGACGCGCGTGGCACGGTACCGTCGCCGAGGCCGGGCTCGCGTCGTAGCATCCCCTCCGGCCGGCGAATCGGTCCGTGCTCATCGAATCGGAAGGTGTGGTGATGGCCTTCGACTCGGTCTCGCCGGTCGATCGTGACCGTGCAGATCGTGGGTTGTGCGATGCCGATCACACCGCGATGGTTGGGAATCCGCACTTCGGCCAGCTTCCGCTGGTCGGCGAAGGCGGACTCCGCCAAGCGCCGGTCTCCGCCGACCCGCACCACATCGTCCACGGTCAGCATCCGAACGTGGTTGTCCGCCTCGACACAAGGGTAGGTCGGCAGCAGATCGTAGACCCCGGGCATGGTGCGGGCGAGTGCACGCATACGCCGTGCCGGGAACGCGTGTTCGCCGCCGGAACCGAGCATGACCATCGCCATCGCAGCACCTGCGAACGGCGTACCCAATGTGACAGTCACGCCGACGTCGTCCATCGCCCCGGGGATCGCCGCAAGTGCGCGGCAGAGCATGCCACCCATCGAATGCGCCACCAAGTGGACTTTCGCATACGGCTGGCCGGATTTGCGTCTCCACGTGGTCAGGTGGCGATCGATCTCGCGGGCAAGCAGTTCGGCATTGTGCCGTACCGGTAGCCGCCAGTCGTACCCGAACTCGAGGACCGCGTCGGGGCGCCGGACAATCGTGCGTAGATCGTTGACGAGCTCGGTATAGGGATCGATGCCCTTGAGAAAGGGAGCATATGCTGGCCGCCGCAACAGGCGACCCGGAATCATGGCCGTATGGTCCGGATCGTACTTCAGCCGCTCGAACGCCGTCACGGACCCTGACCACAGCTTGACGAGCGGCCCAGGCGCCAACCCCCACAGCAGCTTTCGGCCACCATCCGAGGTGTCCACCAGCTCTGTGCCCATGATGCCGGGGATCATCACGACCGCGTCTGCGATGAGCTGCCTGCTTACGAGCCCTGCCGCGGTGAACGGCAGCGGGTCGTTCGAATCGGCGGTATCGCTAGGGAGTTCGGCATCCGGGAAGAAGTCAAGATGTAGATCTTGCTGCATCCCGATATCATCACTCGCTCTGCGGGTTACGTCGATACGATCGTGCCTCGAAAGTGGTTGCCCGGCGTGTCGGTGTGGCACGGAAACCGACATCGGAGTGAGGCACCATGGTCGCCTCACGAGCACATCGCCGAGAGACAGCGAGTTTGCCCACAAGTCCCAGATGCGCCTCGATCATTGACGGCTCCGACAGACCGGGCCCGACCAGGTAACGTCGGCGGGAATTCGTCGATCAGTCGGTGGGGACGAGCCGGTCGCCAGCGCCTTTCTTGCTGGAGTATGAACGGGAAGATTGCCGTCTGAGGAGTCTGGGGTGCCGTGGATGTCGGTGTGAGGGCTCAGGACATCCTTGACGGTCTGTCGTCAGGAGATGCTTGACGGGTCTGTCGGTTTGGCACCTGCGCCGGTGACGTAGAACCGGGTGATGGGTTTGAGGCTGCGCCGCGGTCGGACGGCGATCTCTTCCTCGCCTGTAGAACGTCGGCGATAGGTAGTGAACCGATTGGGTACTCACGGCTGCGCCCGACCCCAGCTTGCACAGTGAGTGGGCACGGCCCAACGGCTGGTTGGGGTGCTTCTGTGCCCTCAGCAGGACAAACCAACATGAGTAACTGCAAAACGCCTTGTCATCATGGGTGGCTACTCGATCTGAGCAGCGCGACCTGCTTGTGCCGGTTGCTTGCCGTTCCCATGTTCGGAGTGTCCTAGGGGGTTACTCGGGTGCGCGCGGGATGTTGCTCCGGCCAAGGTCAGGCACGCTGGCTGACCCCAGCCGAGCGCGACCAGGTCATCATCAAACGAACTGACGGCGGGCCTGCTCACATAACCTGCGAGTAGCCACGGAACCCGTTCGGCGGAGTTGGTGGCGGGCACGGCCGACAGGAATCGGGCGGGATTTCCCCATTGCGCGGCCCGGTGAGCAACCATATTGGAGTAGCAGGAGGTGGATGCATAACTCGAATGGCCTTATGGCTTTGACACGTGCAGTTACTCGAATATTTGTTCGCATCGCCGGATTGTCGGGTACGTGCCTATAGTCGATCGCGAGACAGCTGGCTTGTGCCCAAACTGGGGACGCCGCGCCCATGTCGGGCGCGCGAGCGGAATGGTGTCCGTAGCCGCCTGGAGGCAGGAGCGATCGCGTTGGCCGACCCGCCAGAGCTGACCTTGGACGATCTCGCTGGTGAGGCCGCAGTGCTGCGGGTCTACCGCCAGGTCTTCTCGGTGCTCGCTCGCGAGGCCGGGGCAATGATCGTGGATCCGACCACGATCGATGTCGATGAATCGATTTTGGAAGCCTTCGCTGAGGCGGGCAGCGAGGGGCTGACAGTGGAACAGGCTGTTGCCGAGTGCCGACAATGGGATGCTCCGATCGTGAGGCGGCGGTTCGACGTTTTACGCAACTACGGCGCGATCAGCCGGGTCAATGATCGGCCGAACGAGCTCTACCACCGGGCCGCGTTCGCGCCCTATGTAATGCTGTTGTTCTTGCGGCGCATGGCCGAGCAGGGCGGTCAGTCGGAACTGCACCAGCTGCTGACCTTGGAGCAGTTGAACGTCAAGAGCGCCAACGCTACGGCGGCCGACGGCGTGGCCTCGGTGCGCCGGTTGACCAAGGTATTCCGGTTGCTGGGCAATGAACTGGCCATCCTGGCGGCGGGCAGCACAGCCGAGACGCTCGGCAACAACGCCCAGCTCTTGTGGGGTAACGAGTCGCTGATTGACCAGGCCAAGGACGTCCACGCTGTCGTGCTTGGTAGGTGGCCCGAACTCGATCGCGACTGCGCGGAGCTCCGGGTCGCGCTCGCTGCCTACGCGGACGCGATCGACGCGGCGGCGGACCGCCTGATCGCGCAGGCCGGCACCACTCGCGCGTTAGGGCTGCTTCCGGTGGAGGTGTGGCGTACCTTCGGCCGCGAGTCGAGCCCGGAAGCGCTGGCCGCGGTGCTCGATCGCTTCGTCTTCGACGCCCCTGCGCCGTGGTTCTCACCGCAAGTGCTGATCGAGGCAGTAGAAGCGGGACGCCAGATCAGCACGGCGAGGGTTCCGCCTCCCCGCTCGGATGACGCCGAGCCAGCACCAGAGGCTGATGCTGGTATCACCGATGACGTTGAGGAACTCAGAGCCATCGCAGAGCGGCTGCTGGCGGACTCGGACTCGGTGAGCGTTGTCGATGTGCTGGGTGAGGCCGGTGACTGGATATCGGCACGTCGCGTGCTCGCCGAAGTCACCGCCATCCATCACCACCCTGACCTCGACTACGAACTTGTGTGGGGCGACGGCGTACATATCGAGGTCGCCGCCAGCCCATCCTGGACGTCGCATGGGCGCTTTCGGCGCGCCAGCCGGGCGGGCGGAGAGGAGGGGTGAACGAGTCGGAAACGGCACTGTGGTGGGCGCGCGTCCGCGCCGCCGGCCCGCAGCGCGTGGCACCAAGCAGCGCCTTCCCAGCAGGAATGCTGCGCCTCGTCGAGCCCGACGTCACTGCGGTGTGGCTGCTGACAGTGGTTCCCGGGGGCGCGAGACCCAGCGTGTTGGAAGAGTTGGGACTGCCTGCGCTCGCCGTCGAACAACCCAACGACACCGCGCGCGTGCTCGCTGCGTGCCTGCGCTGCTGCTGGGCGGAACCGACCGGGCCGATGTGGCCAGGGACACCTGCGTCCAGGGATGAGGTGGCAGCGGTGTTCGGGGAGATCACCAACCGGGACGAGGCCGCCTCCAACCGAGCCTTACTCGCGGCGATCCGGCGCCTGGCTGGCGCCAGCTGGCTGCTGTGGGACGAGCCCAGCCAGACGATGCGGCTCGGTCCGCGGGTCGCCGCATGGGGATCAGCGGATCTGAGCGCCCTGCGCGAGCTCTGGCGGATGTTGCCCTCCTCCGCCGACATCGGCCGCAGCGACGCGGAAGGTCGGCGATGACCAGCGCGAACGCGGCGCATCCGGTATTCGAGCCGATCCTCGCAGAGCTGAGCGAACAGCACCGCGACGAAGTCCTAGCCGCATTCGCGGCGGTGGAACACAGCGCCCACCCGGTGCCCGAGGTGCAGATGTTGGCGTTGCGGGATGCCACGCTACGGAGGGACCTTCAGCGGCTATTGCACCGAGTGGGACGGACACTGGTCCTGGTGGGCGGCACGCAGTGGACCTCGGGGTATCGCGACGACATCGCTGCCGAACTGACCGACGCAGGCTGGAACGCCCTCCCGGTCATCGATCGGGCCGTGCTCGTGCTGGTGTTGATCCACTCGGTCGCGATTCCCCGTAGCCAGGGAATACTGTCCGGCGACTCTTGGATCTCCGCGCAACCGACGCCAGCCGATGAGCTTCTTCGCTACGCGCAGCCAGGAAAAGGCGACGTTCGTGTCGCTCTGCAGAGGTTACGTGCTGCTGGACTCGTACAGCTCGCGCCCACTCGTGGCCGAGGTTCCGTCGGCGGGACTGCCTACTTACCTGGTCCCCAACTTCACCGTCTGACACCCGTGGCACGTAAGGCGTTGCAGCAAGAGTTGATTTTGGCTGCCGCACCTTACAGCCCGCTGGCTGCCGCGATACGAGCACGCCGCGCGCATCTCCGAGGAGAACAGTGAGCACAGCCCGAACCTGGTCTACGGCGGGCGGCGATTCCGGCCCGTTCGACGTTGTCGGCGAGCGGGTGCTGGTCGGCGTCCAAGTGGTCAATATCTCTCGGTTGTCCACGCACCCAGTACCGATGATCAGCCAGGGCCTGGTCACGGTCGCGGGTCAAGGCCCGAAGGACTCCAACGGTGCCGGGAAGTCCTCACTGATCGCCGCGGTGAGCCTGCTGCACGCCGATGAGCAATGGCGGCTGGCCGGTGGGGCGGCCGAGGCTGCGGAGCTGCTGTTCACCGCCGAACTCGCCGCGCAAGAAGGCCGCTGGTCCAACGTCGACTGGGGGTATGTGATCGGTGTGTTCGCCGACCCCCGCGCCGACACGTCCGATGAGCTGTCGGCTAGCGCCCTGACCGTGTGGGTGCGGATCAACCGCAAGGCATCGCACGTACACCTGCGCTGGAAGGACGGGCTCTACGTCCCCTATGGAACGACCGAGTTCGAACGCGCCGCAGGAGTCGACATGCTGTGGGATGCGCTCCCTACGAGCAACGGACGTACCGACTTCCACGCGAACCGGCTCGCGTCCGTCCTGTATGGCAGCCACGTGCGGTGTGTGTCGTTCCTGTCGACCTCGGTGCGTTCCAGTCCAGCGGCCAACCTGCTCGCCCAACCTCTCAACGACCTGGACCCACGGAGGATCTTCGACGCCATCGCCACACTGACCGGGTTGGACCGCGAACTCGAACAAGAGCAGGCCCTCCGGTCGGCTGAGCACACCCGCCGCAACAACGTCCGCAACGCCGTAGGAGATCTCGATAGCTGGGAACACGAAATGGCAGTCGTTGAGGCCGGCATTGCGCTGCGCGGTGAAGCTCGCCACCTGTTGGGTAATGCGAAGGCGTCGTGGCAAGCCCGCTGCGCTCGACGCTTCCTCGACGGGGTCGCCCGCACCGACGAGATCCGCCTCGAACTCAGCGCGCGGGACGTCCGCGCCACAGAACTGAAGGCAAAGCTGTCCACTGTGGAAGACGATCTTTCAGGGCTGACCGACGACGAGGAGTTCAACCGCAATTTCCGCGAAGTCGAAGGGCGCTGGAAGGAACTCAGCGGGCGTGACCAGCGCCTGGACACCGAACATCAGGTCGCCGCCCAGAATTTGGAAGACCTGGCTACGAAACATCGGAAGCTCTTGGACAAGGCTCGCGCTGCTGACGGACGCAGCGTCGAGACCGCGCAGGCTGAGGAGGCCGACGCACGCACGGCCGTGGAACAGGCTCTCGGGTCCAAGGGCGTCGCCGACGAAGCCGAGAAACGAGCGAGCACGCTGTTGGCTGCCGCCGAATCCGGTGAGGACGTCGCCGCGGACGAGCTACAGGTGCTGCGCGAGGAGGGTATCCCCGCCGCCGCCTTGTTGGACGTCGTCCAGCTCAACCCCGACCAGCGACGCAGCTGGGAGCCCCGCCTCGTGCCCTATAGCGGTGCCGTCGTGGTCCCACGCGGGCACGCTGACCAAGCCCGGGAGAAACTCGCGGGGCGGCCAAGGGCGGCGACGCTGGTTATCGCCGACCCGCCTCGAACGCACGCGCCTACCCACAGCACCAGCCTGCCCGCGAGCGCCGATACGAGGTTCGACCTCACCACGTTCTTCACCGCGATCGTCGACAGGGCAGGCACCCAGCCTGCGGAGATCGACGTGGCCGCCGGGGTAATCGTGGTGGGCGAGTTCGCAGAACCACTCACCGGCCGAACCGCGCGCATCGCCGCGGCCCGCGCGGAACATCGCGCGAAAGCCGATCTTCTCATCGAAGCCAACAAGCTCCTCGCCATGGCCCGGCACACGCTGTCCCGAGCCACAAACCGTACCGAAGCGGCCGTGGCCAGTGAGGAAGCGGACGCGACCGCGCTGAAGATGTCCGAACTGCGAGCGGCCAACCGGGAGCGAGAGAAACGACGCGATGCGCTGAAGCCCGTGCTGGACGGCGCTCGCGTGGCCTACACCGACGCGCTGGGCATGGGGAAAGCACGCGAGGAACGGATCGAGAACCTGCGCGGCACAAAACGTCGCCTTGAGGGTGAGCTGACCGAGCAGGACAAAACCAAGACGAAGCTCACCGATGAGCGGCTGGCTCTGGACCTGCCCGGCCGCGAGGCGGCCTGGGGAGACTCACCCGAGTCCGCGCACCGGTTCCTGCTGGCCCTGGATGCCGAGCAGCAGGCCCGTACCACCGCAGCGTGGAACGAGGAAACCTGCTATCAAGTCAATGAGGTTGTGCGGCGGTGTTTCCCCGAGGGCACACCACACGACGAGATGCCCGCCGAGATCCGGGAACTGCTCATCGAACAACGCTGGCAACGCGGCGGACTGGACACTCGAGTCGGCCTGGTTCCCGCGCTCATCCGCGCACTGCGTACCCATCTGACCCAGACCGAACAGCACGACCTCTACCAGCAGCAGCAAATCGCAACCCAGCGTGGGCAGCGCACCGGTGACCTGGAGGCGGCTCGGCAAGGCTTGAGCGAGGCCGAGCAGACCTCCCGGGCGCACCGGGCATCGCTTGCCCTGGGAATCAAGGCGAGGCTCAAGAATGTAAGCGAAGAATTCGACCGCCTCGACCAACGGTACGGCGGTTACGGGGCGAGCCTGGACTACCCGGAACCCGAGCCACCCGCAGAACCCGATCGGCCGTGGCGGTGGACCGTCACACCCAAGTGGCGGCGCGCCGAGGGACAACGGATGTCGGGCTACAACCTTCGTAGCAACACCGCCCAAATGGACGAGAAGGCCGTCAAACTGGTGTGCGCCGCCGCGCTTGCTGGAGGAGGCAGTCGCCCCTTGCTGCTCGTCCTGGATGAACTCGGCCGCAATCTCGGCAAGCAGCATCGCCGTGAGGCGGTCGCGCTGTTCGAGCAAATCGGAAAGGACCGCAACGTTACCGTGATCGGTGCGCTACAGGACGACATGGAGCGCTATGCCATCGAAGCATCTGGGCTCTACATCAAACTCCGCCGCCGCTCCGACAGCATGGCCTACAACGAAGCACCTGTCATCGTCGGAGACGAAACCATCCGTGCCCGCGTCGAACTGCTCCGGGAATGGTTGACCTCCTACCGACCCGCCGCCGACATCGCCAAGGATGAGTCCGATGAGGACAACTCGGATGAGGGCGCGGCGTGACCGAACCTTCTCACCCAACAGGGGAATTCCCCATGCCCGATCACCCCGGCGTGCCCGAGGGACTCTGCGCCTATGCACAGCCAACACACGCCGACGGCACCTTCGACCACGACCGCGCTGGCCGGCCCAAAGTGGGGCGAGTACACCTACGTGCGCATCCACCCACTGCACCACAGCGGCCAGACGGACTCGTCAACGATGCCGACTGGAACTGGGCCACCACCGCGCCTCGCCGATGGAACACCATCACGACCAAACTCGGTGATCGTGCTGATGACGTGGCGCTCGCCTTGGCCCGAGCAGGATGCGTTGGCCTTGAACACGACTACCGATCAGGCACGATCTGCCATCCACCCCGCGGCTGGGCTCCTCATCCTGACCTGCACGCGGCCTGGCAAGAGCAAAACAGCAAGCGCGCCGCCCGCCGGGCCGCTCAGGACGACGAGGCAAGCCGCCTCGCTGCCGAGCTCACCCACTATCCGGCTGCCGAGCCCCTTGTAGCGATCCTCAGAGCACATAGGGGCGGGCCATACCGTGACCACGTCATCGAGACCGCCCGCGCCTTCCTCGCCGACGACACCATGACCGACACAGGTAGGGCCGCGCCGTGGGCCGCTGTGCGCTGGCTCAAGCGCGGAACGAAGTCGGACTACGACAGGGACCAAGAGCCGCTCGCTCAAGGTGGTCAGGGCGCGGTCTACAGCGGCATGCACAAACGCACCCGCATCCCCATTGCGCTGAAGCAACTCCGCTACGGCGATGAAGACGCCCTACACCGCATGCGCCGCGAGATCTCCATCGGGCACCTCTACGGAGGGCACCCGAACGTCATGCCGGTCCTGGACTCCGACCCAGACGGGCGGTGGTTCGTCATGCCGCTCGCGAACGGCAGTGCCGCCAGCCACGCGGAACGCCTACAGCGGGAAACAGGAGGCCTCCGGGACCTCGTCACAGCGGTCTGCAAAGGACTGCGCCGCCCACACACCGACGACAGGATCCACCGCGATATTAAGCCAGCCAACGTCCTGCTCCTCAACGACGAGTGGGTCGTAGCGGACTGGGGGCTAGGCCGACAGCCCCGGGGGGAAACCAGCATTCCGCGCCGAACTCGGACCGGCACCGGCTTCGGCTCCGAGGGATTCGCCGCGCCGGAGCTGTCGTCCGGAAACCCTCACAACGTGACGGCCGCCGCCGATATCTACAGCATCGGGCGGCTCATTGCAGCCATCCTGACCAGGGAACGACCGGAGCAGAATCTACCACTGCTGCCTGCCAGCGGACCATGGGTAGCCGTAGTAGCGGAGGCAACCCACCACAGCCCATCCGACCGGCCACAAGACGTGGATGAATTCCTCCGCCTGCTCAAGGACATCCCGTGACCGTTCCCTCGCCGTCCCAGCTGAAAGGATCATGTTGTCGTGACGCGCATTGCGCTAGAGCCGTACTTCCTGCACCAGGACCAGGTTCGGTCCCTTCTCGGAGAGCAGCGGACAGAGTCCGCACGCGCGCGGGCGGCCCGCAGGAGCGATCCCGAAGCAGCGTTGCCTTACGTGCTCGCCGCAGAACTCGCCGAGGCGCTCTTCTCGCTGGGAGTCGGCGAACTGGCGAGGCGCGTCCTGGAGCGGGACCTACGTGCGGGGCAAGTCGTCGGCACCGAGCTGGAGTTTGCGTTCCAGCGAGATCGGGACCGCGACGCCCCAGGCTTCAAGTCGGCCAGCTTCACGGCGGTGCTCGACGTGGGAGAGCCGGTGCGCGTCACCGGGACATTCAACGCGGCAAGAATCGCTAGTTCCTCCGCGTCCGGCAACCTTACCGGGAACAGGCGGGTCTACGTGATCGGGACGGTCACCAATCTCGGCGCGGAGCGCGTTGAGCTCAGGCCGGTCTTCATCGGAATCAGGTCGTTCGTTGATGACGACCTTGCCGACGGAGGTCCAGCGCCGGGAGCGCGGGTTTACCCCAGCGATATCGGCCAGTTCAGCGGGATCGACTTCGCCTCTCCCGTCGCCGAGGCCGAGGGTGAAGCGGTGCTGCGTGTGCCGGAGGACACGGTGAAGCGCGCATTTGCCGGGCTGATCGGCGAGTCGTACGTTCCGAAGGACTGGGGTGGCGAGCGCTCCGACCTCTACACGTCACGAGTGTTCGCCCGTGGGCGCCAGGTGTCGGCCGCGTGGTTGTTCAAGGGACCGGGCTTCCCTCGCGCGATGGACGTCAAGGCCCTGGGCAAGAACGGTGACCAGATCGATCGGTTGTTCACCGAGCCCGCGGAGCTACTCGTTCTGCAGCACTGTCATCAGATCAAGCCGAGCGTGGTTGGCATGATGGACGCCTACGCCCACGACGCCCGGCACCCCCGTTTCTATATGATCATTGACGGGGCCGATACCGGACGCATACTTAGGTCTCTGGGTCTGCTCCCGGGAGCCCCAGCACGTCCGTCTTTGTAGATCCAAAGGAACCGGAGCCCCCGGCCCTGTCCGCGGCGGAGGCCATTAGCGAATGGTGTCTCTGCGTCAGAGAGGTGAACACCTTGTGCAGGCGCTGGGCGCTGAACGGAAATCGGGCAAGCCCACGGCAAAGGCAAGTCGCGCTGAATTCGGACCGGGAAACGGTTTCGGCGTTCCGCAACGGCACCCACTACCGCCAACCCGAACCAGCTCCTGCTCCAGCCGCGGCTTGACAACCACATAGGGACACCCCAAACCGAGGACACCGCCGAGGAACGCGCCCTTGGAGATGGTCCGCATGCTGGCGGTGACCCGCCCGAGTACGTCGTGGGGGACCCAGAACTGGGCGCTGCTCGACACCTGAATGCACTAACCTGCCGCTTATTGAGCGTCTACGCCAATGCGTGGGACACCCCATTCGTGCTGGGACGGCGATGCTCCCGAGATCATGCGACTTCGAGATTCCGGGCTGGGAGCGATACAGCCACTGCCACCTGGGGCTACGAGGAGGTTTAGGAACACCAGCGGAATCGAACTCACCCCCGGCCTCGTGGATCACCCGTCAGCACCGCCGTGGTGGTCGTGTTCGGCAGACGTTCTTCCGGTCAGAGCTGTCCCCGTCCAGGGCTGGAGCACGGCGGGACGCTTGTGAGCCGGCCGGTGAACCGTCCCGGGTTTGGGGCCGCTTCCTGTCTTGAGGAAGATGGTCTCCATCATGTCGAAGCGTTATCCGCCCGAGGTTCGTGAGAAGGCCGTTCGCCTGGTCTTGGAGCGTCTCGATGAGTTCGAGTCCCCGTATGCCGCTGCGAAGGCGATCGGCCCGCTGGTCGATGTGCATTACGAGACATTGCGGGTGTGGGTGAAGAAGGCCCTCGCCGAGGGGTCCCGGCCGGGTGGCAAGGGCGGTTCGGGTGTGTCGGACGCCGAGCGTGACGAGTTGCTGAAACTGCGGAAAGAGGTCCGGGATCTCAAGCAGGCCAACGAGATCCTGAAGCTGGCGTCGGCTTTCTTCGCGCGGGAACTCGACCCGCGACACCCCTGATCGTCGGGTTCATCGACGAATACCGCAAGGTCTACGGGGTCGAGTCGATCTGCCGCGCGCTGTGCGCGCACGGGGTGCAGATCGCGCCGAGGACCTACCGCAAAGCCCGCCGCCGGCCACCCTCGGCCCGGGATGTTGCTGATGCCCACGTGGAGAACGCATTACGGGACCTGGCCGGCACGCCGGAGGAAATGTACGGGCGCCGCAAGATGACCCGCTATCTGCGCCGCCAGGGCCACGACGTGGCGTTCTGCACGGTGGACCGGATCATGCGCGAGATCGGCATGAACGGGGTGGTGCGAGGCCGCAAGCTACGCACCACGATTCCTGTCAAGGACGGCGTGCGGGCCGGTGACAAGCTCAACCGGGACTTCACCGCCGACGCGCCGAACCACGTGTGGGTCGCCGACTTCACCTACGTGTCGACATGGACCGGATGGACGTATGTGGCGTTCGTGTTCGACGCCTACTCCCGCGCGATCGTCGGCTGGGCCGCCTCGTCCACCAGAACGACCACGCTGGTGTCCAAGGCACTCAACATGGCGATCTGGCGGCGTGACCACTACGGGCACCCGGTCGAGCCCGGGTTGATCCACCACTCCGACGCCGGCAGTCAGGCCGGATTCAACTGATCGTCGCAACACCTTGATCTCGGAGGTGTTGAATGGGAATTGGTCCGCGGCAGAAGAAGGTTCGTGAGTATCGGGGGCAGATGCCCTCACCGGGTCGGCCGACGGTGGCGTGGCGGGAAGACCGGGTCCGGTTCTGGGCGGCGATCGCTCGCGGGGTGATGACCGAGGACGCCGCGACGGCAGCGGGCGTGTCCTCACCGGTCGGGTTCCGGTGGTTCCGCCATGCTGGCGGCGTGAATCCCCGTTTGGCACCGACGGTTTCGGGTCGGTATCTGTCATCGAGCGAGCGTGAAGACATCGCCTTGTTCCGCGCGCAGGGCGCGGGTGTGCGCGAGATCGCCCGCCGGCTGGGCCGGTCTGCGTCGACGATCTCGCGGGAGCTGCGCCGCAACGCCTCCACGCGCAGCTACTGGCTGGACTACAAGGCCTCGACCGCGCAATGGCATGCCGAGCGGCGCGCCAGGCGCCCGAAAGCCGCCAAACTGGTGACCAACGACCGGCTGCGCGGATACGTCCAGGACCGGCTTGCCGGGGTCGTGCGCACTGCCGATGGAGGGGTTGTGGCCGGGCCGGCAGCGCCTGATTGGAAAGGTCGGAACAAGCCACATCGCGGCGATCGGGCGTGGGTGACAGCATGGAGCCCGGAGCAGATCTCGAACCGGCTGAAGATCGACTTCCCCGAGGACGAATCCATGCGCATCAGCCATGAGGCCATCTACCAGGCGCTTTACGTCGAATCCCGCGGCGCGCGCTCAAACGCGACCTTGTCGGATGTCTGCGCAAAGGGCGCGCTCTGCGGGTGCCACGTGCCCGGAGCAAACAGAAAGCGTGGGCCCACGTCACCCCGGAAACACTGATCAGTCAGCGGCCTCCGCACGTGGCCGATCGCGCCGTTCCCGGGCATTGGGAAGGCGATCTGATCATCGGGCTCAACCGCTCGGCGGTCGGCACACTCGTGGAGCGGACCACGCGATTCACCATGCTGATCCACCTGCCCCGCGAGGACGGCTACGGAATTGTCCCCCGCACGAAGAACGGACCGGCCCTGGCCGGCTACGGAGCCGTCGCGATGGCCGACGCACTCGCGAGAACGATCACCACACTGCCGCAGCAACTACGCAACTCGCTGACCTGGGACCGGGGCAAGGAACTGTCCGACCATGCCAGATTCACCATCACCACCGGAGTGAAGGTCTACTTCGCCGACCCTAAGAGCCCCTGGCAGCGCGGCACGAACGAGAACACGAACGGTCTTCTGCGGCAATACTTTCCGAAGGGCACCGACCTATCCCGATGGGACGCCGAGGAGATCGGAGCGATCGCACACACCCTCAACACCAGGCCCCGCAAGACACTCGGCTGGAAGACCCCCGCCGAAGCGTTCGACGAACATCTACGATCACTCCAACAAACCGGTGTTGCGACGACCGATTGAATCCGGCGAGTACACGTCGGTGAAGTTCACCGAATCCCTTGCTCTGCAAGGGCTCTCGGCGTCGATCGGCTCCGTGGGCGATGCCTATGACAACGCGCTGGCGGAGTCGATCATCGGGTTGTTCAAGACCGAGGTCGTCAACCGGCACGGCCCGTTCAAGCCCCTCGCCGAGGTCGAATTCGCGCTCATGGAATGGGTCGACTGGTACAACAACGCCCGCCTGCACTCGCGGCTGGACTACCTCACCCCGACCGAATACGAAGCCGCGTACTACTCTCAACAACCGCCACGCCGACCGGCGCTGGCCTGAAACCGAAGCCGGTCCCTTACCCGTGACGGTTCAGCGTTCCACCCCGTCCGTCCATGACTCATGACATCGAGTGCCTTGAACTGTCGCGCGAGGTTGAACGGCTCGTTAAAGGTGGTCGAGCCGGTGGCGACGAGGCCGATCCGGTTCGTCTCGCGCGCGACAGCCGCCAACGTGACCATGACATCGAGATTGAAGTTGGGTGGCTCGTTGTTGATGTCGCCGACGTGGCTGGGACCGTCGGGGAGGAACAGGAACTGGAGCTTTCCACGCTCGGCCGCTTGGGCATGCCGAACTTTCGCGTCGAAGCTCGTATAGCTCATGGGATCGACCGCCGAGGCACGCCAGGCGCCGGGCAGGTTGCCGTATCCGTTGTCCAGATGCATGCCGATGATCATCTGTCTGTCCATCATGTCGTCTTTCCGTGCGGATCGAGCTGTTCGTCACTGTCGACTGCGCGCTGAGGGGTGTGCAGGCGGGGTCGTCGTCGGACAAGACGCGGTCGGCGATGAAGGCCGTACTGACGGTTCACGTCCGGTCGCTGGTCCGGGGTGGCGCGCCGGAGGGGTGCTATGCCCCTCAGGGCTAAACGGAGGTGCTCTCCCTTTAGGGTAGACTATACGGAGACACTCCCCGCTTAGCCAATGTGAGGTGAACGCCATGTCCGAGAGCGCCACGAGCAGGGCTCGTGCCCCGCGGGCTGATGCCCGACGCAACCGAGATCACATCCTCGGCATCGCCGAGCGGTATTTCGCCGAGCACGGCGTCAACGGTTCGCTCGACGCGATCGCGAAACAGGCCGGCGTCGGCTCAGCGACCCTGTACCGACACTTCCCGAACCGGGAAACACTGCTCGCCGCGTTACTCGCCGCGCGCGACGAGGCGCTCGTGTCCCGCCGCGATGAACTCCGCACCCGGTCGGCCAACGCGGCCGACGCACTCGAGGGCTGGCTCGACGCGCTCACCGAGTGGGCCGGCGCATTCGACGGGCTGCCGGAGCCGCTGCGAGCCACGATGACGGGCTCTTCTCCGTTGGCCGTGACGTGCCAGGGATTCATTACGACCACCGAGGAGTTCTTGCACGCCGCCCAGCGCGAAGGCAGTGCGCGCAGCGACATCCGGGCCCGGGATCTCTTCCTGGCTGCTCTGGCCACGAGCTGGGTACGGGGTGCGGCTATGGCTGACGACGCGTCCGCCGCGGCCCTGGCCGGTCTCATCAGACGCGGGTGGGAATCGACCACACCCACGACGGGCATCACCGACAACAGGTAGCCGAGAAGTCACGCCTCGTGTGGGGCGTGAAAACTCATCGACAGCAAGGAGAACACCATGAAGCGCATCGGAATTATCGGTAGCGGATCGATCGGAGCGGCAGTCGCTCGACTGGCCGTCGCAGCCGACTACGACGTCCTCATCGCGAACTCGCGGGGCCCGGCGTCGCTCACGGACCTGATCGACGAACTCGGCCCCCGGGCCCAGGCCGGCGAGGTCCGCGCGGCAGCGGAGTTCGGCGACATCCCGGTCCTGGCCGTGCCTCTAGCCGCGTACCCGAACCTGCCCGTCGACGCCTTCGCCGGGAAGACGGTCCTTTCCACTGGGAACTACTACCCTCATCGCGATGGCCGCATCGAACAGCTGGACTCCCTGAAGAACACGACCGCCGAGTACGAGCAGTCGCTTCTCCCGGGCACGACGATCGTCAAGGCGTTCAACAACATCCTCTTCCACCACATCCCGAACCTGGCACACTCCTCCCCGCGCACCGCGCTGGCGATCGCCGGAGACGACAGCGAGGCAAAAGCGCGGGTCGCCACGATCGTGAACACCCTCGGATTCGACACCGTCGACGCCGGAACGCTCGCCGAATCCTGGAGGTTCGAACCGGAGTCCGGTGCATACACACCGATCTACGCCGCCGACGAGGACAAGTTCGCCGCGGACTACCTCGCCGACCCGGGAGCCCCCGTCCAGGCCGACCGCCTGCGAGAGCTACTCGCCGTCTCACATCGTCCCGACGTCGCGGCGCGACTGTTCTAACGGCGGCGTTCCAGCGCGGCGGAAGAGCAACCTCGCCTGAGGTGCTCTTCCGGACCCGCGTTCTAGTGGGCGGCGTAGCCGCCTCGCCGGGCTCGGCCGGTATGTGGGACCTGCTAGGCAGGGGTGGCAGGAACCGACGGGGCGACGCAGTATCGGCGAGTTTCACCTTCGGCGCAGCCATTAGCCATCCACTCCGGCGGATTGACCAGATGGAGCCTCCGCCTGCGGAAGCAGAAGTCTATCTGTCGTCGACTTGGTCGCGAAAGATCCATCGGAGGGTCTCGGGAAACACTGCCCCTCCGTGGCGGAGGCTGTGGCCCCCGTTCCCGAAAACGAACCGAGAGTCGTAACGGCGGTATTTCAGAGACGCATCCATGTCGTAGTTGGCGATGGGGATGCTCCCGAAAATGATGTCGAGGTCGCGTGACCCTGTCTGGTGCCAAATCCTGATCGGCTTACGCGGCGTCTGTCGAAACATCGTGGGGAGTTGGTGGGCGCCGCGGATATTGATGAAGCTGCCGCAGTGCGAGATGACATTACCGAAATCCTGCGGACGATGGAACGCCGCTGTCATGGCGCAGGCGCCACCCGAACTGATGCCGCAAATAACGCGACCCCGCGGGTCATCGGTGAGCCGCACCTTCGTGCGAACGACCGGGAACAACTCCTCCACCAAGAATCGTGCATAGTCGCCATTAACCACGTCGTATTCGATGCTGCGGTTGTGGTTCCCTCCGAAGACAGGGTAGCCGGGACCACTCTCACCGGCGCAGACGAACAGGCCGGCAGTCATAGGAATCTCGCCCTTGTGCACGAGGTTGTCGAGGACAGTGGTCGCCCGGAGCTGCGGACCGACGTAATAGGGGCCGTCTTGGCATACAAGGAGGTTGACGGATTCAGCTTGGTCGGCACCGTACGGAACGTACAGGTACACGCTTCTGGCGACGCCGGGGTAAACAAGGTTACTGACCCAGCGGAAGTGGTAATACGTGCCGGAATACACACCTTCCTGAGGCATGGAGTCATCGCTCAGCTTGTAGTCGGAAACCACATCATCTGCAAGCGCATATGCAGCCCTGTCTTTACCGGAGACGTTGTGAGCCGTGAAGACATTCCCGAGCTCCGCGTCAGGGTCAACCTCTCCCGGGGGCAATCCAACGACCTCGAGCTCGACGGTTTCCGCCTGCGAGTGCTGGGTCATCTGGCAATCACTCCTTCTCTTTCGTTCAGCAGGAAATCTGGTCGGTTGAGGCGCCTGCGCCATGTCAACCTGCACGAGCCGCATCGGCAGTAGCGTGACGGGCCCCATCATTCGCTCACCGGCCGACACCGATCGCGATGCAGGGTCCAGACGCAAACTCATCCGCCACTCACCTCGCCGAATGATCCTCGGTATCATTCGCGGTGTCCCTGCTCACATTCGCCGCAGCTCAGGTTAGGAGTCGGTCGCGTCGAATCGGCACAGCATTCGACGCCAACAAAGCCGTAAAAGGCGTCACAACGCACATCCGACCGTTACGGGTAGCATGGGCTGCATCGCGGACCACGATCACTTCGACCTCGCGTGCGTCGCAGCGGTCGCTAGCTCGGTGCAGACCAACGCCCCGGCGCCCTGCTGTAGTCCTGGGCAACCCACCACCCCGTCTCGCCGACCGGAACGGTGGCGAAGGACTCAGTCCTGAGTTGCCCATGTTTTGTGTTTCCTCGAGGGCTCGCATCGGGAAACTGTTTGACCTGCATGTTTCCGTTTCGACGGCGCGTCGAATGAGATGTTCGAATCGAGTCAAGCTGGCTGAGCTGCGGAAACGCGTCGCAGGTTGGTGCCCCCGGCAGGATTCGAACCTGCGACACCCGCTTTAGGAGAGCGGTGCTCTATCCCCTGAGCTACGAGGGCGGAGTCCGGGCGCTCGGGAGCGAACCGGTTCCTGGTTTGGCCGGAGTCTACCGGGTTGGGGGGTGTGGGGTGGCATCGTGGCGGGGGTGCGGGTCAGGCGGCGGGGTGGGGGCGGTGGACTCGTCGTAGTCGGTGGGGTGGAAGCGTCTGGTTTTCCAGCGGTAGATGGCGGTGGCGGCGGGCCAGTTGTTGGTGATCCGGCCGGAGGCGTTGCGGTACCAGCTGGAGCAGAAGTTCCAGGGGGTGTCTTTCAGGCGCTTTTGGAGCCAGTCGTCCCAGGACTGTTCGGTGGCGGGGCGGGCGGAGATGAAGCGGCCGGGGCGGGTGGACAGGTAGTGCACGGCCTGGCGGATGTAGCGGGCCTGGGATTCGAGCATGTAGATGATGGAGCCGGCGCCGAGGTTGGTGTTCGGGCCGTACATCATGAACAGGTTGGGGAAGCCGGGGACCGACATGCCGAGGTAGGCGCGGGCGCCCTCGGGGGACCACTCGTCGGACAGCTTGCGGCCGCCGATGCCGTAGATGTTGATCGGCGACAGGATCTCGGTGCCCTTGAATCCGGTGCCGTAGATGATCACGTCGGCCTCGTGCTCGGTGCCGTCGGCGGTGCGGATGCCGGTCGGGGTGATGGCCTCGATGTCGGTGGTCTCCACGGTGACGTTGGGTTGTGCCAACGCCGGGAAGTAGTCGTTGGAGAACAGGCCGCGCTTGCAGCCGGCCTGGTAGTCGGGGGTGAGCTTCTCGCGCAGCACCGGGTCCGGAACCTGTTGGGTGCGATGGCGATCCGCGAGGGCGATCACCGGCTTGCGGATGGCGGGAAGGTCGGTGAGCGCCAGCGACAGCAGTTCGAACACGCCCCAGATCGCGAAGCGTTCCGCCAGGCGGCTGGGTGGGAAGTGCTTGAACAGCGCGTGATGCGTCGCGCTGTACCGGGTGTCGAATCTGGGCAGTACCCAGGCGGCCGACCGTTGGAACAGCGTGAGGTGGCCGGCCGCCGGCTGGATCTCCGGAATGTATTGGATCGCACTGGCTCCCGTGCCGATGCACGCCACCCGCTTACCGGTGAGGTCGACGCCGTGGTCCCACTCCGCCGAGTGGAACGACGGGCCGGCGAAGGTCTCGATGCCCGGGATGTTCGGCAGCGCCGGGCGCGACAGCTGGCCCACCGCGGGCACCAGCACATCGGCCGTCAGCGTCGCGCCGTCGGACGTGCGGACCTGCCAGATCCCTTGTCGCTCGTCGAATTCCGCGTCGGTCACCTCGGTGCCGAAACGGATCTTGCGGAGCAGCCCGTACTTCTCGGCCACCTTGCGGATATAGGCGTGGATGTCGGCCTGCTCCGAATAACGCCGCGGCCAATCGGATTTCGGCTCGAATGACCACGAGTACAGCGGCGACGGCACGTCGCACGCCGCGCCGGGGTAGGTGTTCTCCCGCCACACTCCGCCCAGATCGGCGGCCTTCTCCACGATCGCGAAGCTCTCGATGCCGGCGCGCTGGAGTTCGAGCGCCATGCCGAGCCCGCCGAATCCGGCGCCGATGATGAGGATGGACGGCGTGCGAGTCATACAGTGAGATTAGGGGGCCGGTCCGCGCCGGCGAAGGGATCTGCGGACAATCAGTTGGCATTATCGGCCATCTCGTCGCGGGTTCTGTGCAGGTCACCGGCTCCTCCTGTCGAACTGGCCCGTTGGTCATGCGTCGCGGGGCTATTTCGCCGCACACCATGAGAATCGGAATGGCGGGCCGCGCAGGCCCGGGTGCGTCTGCGGTATGCCCGACGACCGACTGCCGCGAGGGTCCCGCCGCGCCGCGGCCGAGGTCGATCGGGTCGTCCCATGTTTTCCCAGCGTGCGTGGCGTGTTGTGCGGGCACCCGACTTCAGTCGAGCCTGCTCCCGGCGTGTCCGAATTCGGTTATCCTCGCGGCAAGTGTGATCTCGTTCACTGGTGAAGGGTGGCGTTTCAGATGTTGAGCACGATGCAGGACGAACAGCTGTCGCTGGCGACGCTGCTGCGGTACGCGACGACGTTCCACGGCGACGCCACGGTGTCGACCTGGACCGGCGACGGTGCCCGCACCACCACCTACCGCGAACTCGGCCGCGAATGTGCGCGCCTGGCGAATGCGTTGCGCGGCTTGGGGGTCGGCGAGGGCGACCGGGTAGGCACGTTCATGTGGAACAACACCGAGCATATGGTCGCCTATGCCGCGGTGCCCGCGATGGGCGCGGTGCTGCACGCGCTCAACGTCCGGCTCTTCCCCGAACAGCTGATCTACGTGGCCAATCACGCCGAGGACCAGGTGGTGATCGTCGACGGATCGCTGGTGCCGATGTTCGCGCAATATCTGCCGGACCTGAAGACCGTGCGCCACGTGATCGTCGCCAACGGCGACGCCGCGAGCCTGTCCGCACCCGATGGCGTGCGGGTGCACTCCTACACCGAACTGCTTGCCGCGCAACCGGATACCTACGACTACCCGGTGCTCGACGAGCGCTCGGCGGCCGGGATGTGCTACACCTCCGGCACCACCGGCGATCCGAAGGGCGTGGTCTATTCGCACCGCTCCAACTGGCTGCACGCCGCGCAGGTGATCTCGCCCAACGGCATGGGCTTCACCGCCCACGACACCGTGCTGACGATCGTGCCGCTGTTCCACGCCAACTCGTGGGGCATCGTGTACGCGGCCTTGATGTCGGGCGCGAGTCTGCTGATGCCCGACCGGTTCCTGCAGCCCGCGCCGCTGCTGGAGATGATGGCCGCGGTCCGGCCGACCTTCGCCGCCGCGGTGCCGACCATCTGGGGCGGCGTGCTGGCCGGCCTCGAGGCGCACCCGCAGGACATCTCGCACCTGCGCACCTGCGTGGTCGGCGGTGCGGCGGTCCCGCCGGCGATGATGCGGGCGTTCGAGGAGAAGCACGGCGTGCGGCTGCTGCACGCCTGGGGGATGACCGAGACCTCCCCGCTGGGCAGCGTCGGGCATCCGCCCCGCGGTGCGGAGGGCGAGCAGGAGTGGGCCTACCGCTACACGCAGGGCCGGTTCCCGGCCGGCGTCCGGGCGCGCCTGGTCGGCGACGACGGCACCGTGCAGCCCAACGACGGCGAGGCGCTGGGCGAGCTGGAGGTGCGCGGGCCGTGGATCGCCGCCTCGTACTATTCGCCCGAGGGACAGGCGGTGGATGCGGAGAAGTTCCACGACGGCTGGCTGCGCACCGGCGACGTCGGCAAGATCAGCCCGGACGGCTACCTCACGCTGGTCGACCGCTCCAAGGATGTGATCAAGTCCGGCGGCGAGTGGATCTCCTCGGTGGATCTGGAGAACGCGATCATGGGCCATCCGGCCGTCGCCGAGGCGTCGGTGATCGGCATCCCCGACGAGAAATGGGACGAACGCCCGCTGGTGGCGGTCGTGTTCAAGGAGGGCGGCACGGCGGAACCGGCCGAACTGCGCGATTTCCTCGCCGACAAGTTCGCCAAGTGGCAGCTGCCCGAGTACTGGACCGTCGTCGACGAGATTCCGAAGACCAGCGTCGGCAAGTTCGACAAGAAGCGCCTGCGGGCCCGGTACGCGGACGGGGAGTTGAAGGTGGTCACGCTGTAGGGCCGGAACACACCCTGTTGGCGTGTTGTCAACAGGGTGTCGTACGCTGGGCGCACCGGTGGTTCACCGGTGCACGCAGGTGTGCGACGAGAGGGACGGTTGCGGCATGGCCGAGACGAACAGCGACGCTCCGGCGTTCGCGGACATGATGAATGGGGCGCTGCAGGCCACGATCCCGATCGCGCACACGATGGGTGTGCGGGCGCTCGAGGTGCGGCCCGGCTTCGCGGCCACCACCGTGCCGATCGAGGGCAACGGCAACCACTTCGGCGTCATGTACGCGGGCGTGCTGTTCACCGTCGCCGAAATCCTCGGCGGCGCAATCCCGCTCGCCACCTTCGACGCCTCGAAGTACTATCCGCTGGTCAAGGATCTGCAGATCTTCTTCCGCAAGCCCGCGAAAACCGATGTGCGGGCGGAGGCGTCGCTGCCGGACGAGGAGATCGCCCGCATCACCGCCGCGGCCGAGGCCGACGGGAAGGCCGAGTTCACCTTGAACGCGACCGTCACCGACGCCGACGGCGTGGTGGTCGCCGAGACGGCGGGGCTCTATCAGCTGCGCACGCACGGGAAATAACCGTCGATCGAGATCGGTCGGCAGGGACTCGGCCCGGCGAGTTAACCTGGGAGCACATGCCACAGGCAGGTGGACGAGGAGGTCCGGCACGGGCGTCGTTCGCGTGCGTGTGACGCGAGAGATGCTGTGCTACAAAGGGGTTGGTGCATGACGATGGACTTGCTCCGATCGCTCGGCACCAGGCTGTGGTCCGAACTGGGATATCTGCGGCTGTGCGTGAGCAGCGGGCTGGTCGGCATCGATTCCCCGGTGCCGCTGCTGTCGGCCGGGACGGCCATGCTGCGCTACGGCGGATTGCCTGCGCTGCTGCGACTTTCGGCCGGGCGCTACGGCGCCCGCAACGCCCTCGTCGACGAACTGGGCAGCCTGACCTACCGGGATCTCGACGACCGGTCCAACCGGCTGGCCAACGAGTGGCGCAAGCGCGGCCTGCGGTCCGGCGAGGGCGTCGCGATCCTGGCCCGCAACCATCGCGGCCTGCTGGACGCGATGTTCGCCGCCGCCAAGTGCGGCGCCCGGATCATCCTGCTGAACACCGATTTCGCGGGACCGCAGCTGCGCGACGTCGCTACCCGCGAGGGCGCCGATCTGCTGGTGTACGACGAGGAGTACGAGCCGATCCTCGGCGACCTGAGCCCGCGCCGGGGCGCCTATCGCGCCTGGACCGAGAACGGCCACGCGAGCAGCATCGAATCGCTGATCGCCGCGGGCTCGCCCGCGGCGCCGCCCGCGGTCGGGCCGGGTTCCCGGATCATCCTGCTGACCAGCGGCACCACCGGTACGCCGAAGGGTGCGCCGCGGTCGGAGCCGCGGTCGCTGGAGCCGCTCGGGGCGGTCCTGAGCAAGGTGCCGTTCCGGCCCCGCGAGGTGACCGAATGCCCGGCCCCGCTGTTCCACTCGCTGGGGTTCGCGATGTCGCTGCTGGCCATCGGGTTCGGTTCCACGCTCGTGATCCGGCGCCGCTTCGATCCGCAGCGGGTGATCGACAGCATGGACCAGCGTCGTGCGACGTCGCTGATCGCGGTGCCGGTCATGCTGGCCCGGATGGCCGAACTCGGCCCGCAGGCGCTGACCGGGCGCGACCTGTCCAGGCTGCGCGTCATCCTGGTGGCCGGTGCGCAGCTCGGTGCCGACCTGTGCCGCCGCGCCACCATCATGTTCGGGCCGGTGGTCTACAACCTGTACGGCTCCACCGAGGTCGCCTACGCCACCGTCGCCACCCCCGGCGATCTCGCCGCGGAGCCGGGCTGTGTGGGCAAGCCGGTGCTCGGCGCCGTGGTGCGGGTGCTGAACGCCGACGGCGCGCAGGCGCCGGCCGGCGTCACCGGACGGGTCTTCGTCGGCAACGCCTCCCAGTTCGAGGGCTACACCGGCGGGGGCGGCAGGGAGCGCGTCGACGGGCTGATGGCCACCGGCGATCTCGGCCATTTCGATTCCGCCGGAAGGCTTTTCATCGACGGCCGGGACGACGACATGATCGTCTCCGGCGGCGAGAACGTCTTCCCCGGCGAGGTGGAGGAACTGCTCAACGCGCACCGGCGGATCCGCGAGGCCGCCGTGATCGGCGTGCCCGACCGCGAGTTCGGCGCGCGGCTGAAGGCGTTCGTGGTCCGCGAGGACGAGACCCTCAGCGCCGACGATGTCCGGGCGTATGTCAAGGCCACGCTGGCGCGCTACAAGGTGCCGCGCGACGTGGTCTTCCTGGGCGAGCTGCCGCGCAATCCGACCGGCAAGGTGCTCGGGCGGCTGCTGCGGGAGCTGTGACTCGCCGGTGTCGTAACCGGGGCCCGGGGCGTGGAGAGGGAAAGATACCTTCCAGTTTCACCACGGGACACCCGGAAGGAGACGTCGATGGCGAAGTGGACGGCCGACGAGCTCACCAGGATCGCGGCGATGGAGGAACTGCGTCTGGCGGCCGCCGGCCGGGACGGGACGCTGCGGATGCCGGTGACGATCTGGGTGGTGCGGCACGACCGCGGCCTGTACGTGCGCTCGGTGAACGGCGCGACCGCGACCTGGTACCGCACGGCGACCGAGAGCGGGCACGGCCGGATCCGTGCGGGCAGCATCGATCAGGACGTCTCCTTCGTCGAGGCCGATCCGGCCCTCGCCGGCGACATCGATACCGAATACGCGACCAAGTACCAGCGCTACGCCGCGAGCATCATTTCCGAGATCACCAGTGCCAGGGCACGATCCACCACGCTCGAACTGCGGCCGCGTCGATAGCGCGGGGCAGGGCGAGCGTGCGCAACCGACACCGGCGCGGGCGGAGGGGATCACCCGCGCCGGCGGCGTATCCGGTCAGCAGTTACGCAGTTCCGGGCTCTGGTTGAGCAGCTGAGCGCGGGTGGAGATGAAGGTCGTGTAGGTATCGCCACCGACCTCCGACAGCGGGAAAGCCGCTACCCGGTGGCAATTCTGGAACGCGAGCTTCACCCCGAAGTGCCGTTCCAGGCCGCCTCGGATGGAATCGGACGCCATGGCGCGCAGCAGCTGGCCGCGGGCCACCTCGTCCGGCGGGGCCACCTGGTTGTCGGCGAATTCGGCTGTGCCGGAACGCAGATCGGATGCCACGCGGCTGACCACCTCGTAGGCGTAGGGCAGCGATGTGCGGACGCATTCGACGAACTCGGCGTCGGAGACCTCACCGCGTTCGGCTTGCTCGAGTAGTGCGGTTGGAACGTCCAATGACATAGCGCTCTCCTCGTGGGATGGCGGATGATGTCACCCGATTCTAAACGAAAAACGTTGTCAACAATCCTGGATTCCCCGCGAAAGTGCCGATTTCAGAGCGTCTTTCGCTCCGGCGGACAGCGAACGAACCAGGTCCCCGGCCGGGTCTGCGCTGGTCAGCGGGTATGTCTGTCCGGCCCAGAGGTTGACCGCGTCGGCGTTGCCGTCGGCCCGGGCCTGCTTGCGCAACGGCCCGGTGGCGTAATGGATTTCGGGGTAGGCGGCCGGTGCGTCGGGGTGGTCGAGGATGAATCGGTTGCGCAGCCCGCGGGCCCGGCGGCCGCTGAACGCGCGGGTCAGCATCGTCGGGGTGTCGATGGCGAGGGCGTCGCGGTGCAGCGGCGCGGTCCCGGCCTCCGGGCAGTTCAGGAAGGCCGTGCCGAGCTGAGCGGCGCGCGCCCCGGCGGTCAGGACGGCGGCGACGGCCGCGCCCGTGGCGATCCCGCCGGCCGCCACCGCCGGCCGATCGGTCGCCGCGGTGAGCAGCTGCACCAGGGCCAGCGTCGACAGCGGATCGACCGCGTCGTCGTCCGGGCGGTCCACGAAGGTCGCCCGGTGCCCGCCGGCCTCGGCGCCCTGGGCGATCAGTGCGTCGGCGCCTTCCTCCAGCGCGATATGTGCCTCGGCCACCGACGTCACCGTCACCCACGCCTCCGAGCCGACCGCGTGCAGCCGGGCCACCTCGCTCGCCGCCGGGCAGCCGAAGGTGAACGACACGACCGCCACCGGATCGGTGACCAGGGCGTCGAGCTTGGCGTCCCAGTCGTCGGTGTCGAACTTCGCGTCGCCGAGCGGGTGGTTGCGGCCCAGGCGCTCCAGGTATCCGGCGAACCGCTCCGGCGGCGTGGGTGCGCCGGGGACGAACAGGTTCACGCCGAACGGGGTGGCGTCGTTGCCCAGTAGGACCCGGGTGCGCACGATGCGGTCGGCGGTATCTCCGGCGCTCAGATAGCCCGCGGCCAGGAAGCCCAGGCCGCCCGCGGCCGAGACGGCGGCGGCGAGTTCGGGGGTGGAGGGTCCGCCGGCCATCGGTGCCAGCACGATCGGGGTGCGCAGGTCGTCGAGGATCACACCTCCAGTCTGGCTCAGGTAACGGTAGATCAGGACCGCGGTACTCGCTTCAGCTGGGCATTTCCCTCGGAAGGTTGCGAAAAGGTCACGGCGGAGTACAGTTTCCGTCACAGCGTATGCCGAATCGTTACCGAAATCGAGGTTTCGGATCGGGATGCCACCGATGTTGATCGACGCTAGGACGAGCCTTGCCGCAGCACCGTGAGACCGCCGGTTCCATATCCGTGAAGGACCTGCTCAGGGAGGGTGTAGTCGATCGGCCGAGCCGGCACCGCGCCGAGCCGCGCACGACCGACCGGGTGAAACTGGCCGCGAGCGCCGCGGTGGCCGCCGGTGCCATCGTCGGCACCGCCGCCCAGTTCGCGCAGGCCGCGCCGCTG
Source organism: Nocardia sp. BMG51109 (assembly GCF_000526215.1). Taxonomy (NCBI): domain Bacteria; kingdom Bacillati; phylum Actinomycetota; class Actinomycetes; order Mycobacteriales; family Nocardiaceae; genus Nocardia; species Nocardia sp. BMG51109. The sequence goes on along the minus strand of NZ_JAFQ01000004.1, from coordinate 1,220,180 downwards.
TTACCCGTCGGGCACGACAACGGCCCCGATACGGCCGAGCTGGCGAAGGCCTCGGCGCCGGTGCAGCAGGCGGAGCAGCAGGCCGCCGAGCCGGAGCCCGCCGAGGCCGCCGCTCCGGAGCCGGCGACGGCGGTGGCCGCACCGGTCGCCGCCCCCGCGCCGCCCGCTCCCTTCGGCCTGCAGAATCTGCCGCCCGAGGTGGCCGGCCCGCTGTCGCAGGCCGAGCAGGTCATCAAGGGCCTGCAGAACCAGATGGCGGCCCCGCCCGCCGCGGTGCGTCCGGTGGCCGGTGCCGTCAGCTCCAACTACGGCTACCGGTGGGGCGCCATGCACTCCGGCATCGACTTCGCCGATTCGCTCGGGTCCCCGATCCGCTCGGTGGAGAACGGCACCGTGATCGAGGCGGGCCCGGCGTCGGGCTTCGGCCAGTGGGTGCGGGTCAAGAACGACGACGGCACCACCGCGGTCTACGGCCACGTCAACGACATCCTGACCCAGGTCGGCCAGCGGGTGAACGCCGGCGACGTGATCGCCACCGTCGGCAACCGCGGCAACTCCACCGGCCCGCACCTGCACCTGGAGATCTGGGATCCGGGCGACGCGAAGATGGATCCGGCGCCCTATCTGGCCAGTAAGGGTGTGATCCTGTCGCAGCAGTCGTGGGGACCGCAGTAATCGTCGCGGGCGTCAATGGCCGGACGCCGGTGCGGTCTTCGGTTGTGGGGGCTGATGGTGTGACGGGCTTGCAGGAATTATTCGATCCCAGATCGGTGCACGGGCGGGCGTACGCCGCGCTCGTCCAGCATCCGCGCTCCAGCCTTCCCGAACTCGCCCGTTATCTGGAAAGCCCGCTCGAGGCGGTCGAGGCGGCGCTGGACCGCCTCTGTGAACTGCAGGCCGCCGTACGTATCGACAGTAATGGGACCACCGTGTGGGACGCGCACGCCCCGGAGGCGTTGTCGGAGGCCGAATCCCGGCGTCGCCAGGCCGAGACGGCACGCATGCACGCGGCCGCCGCGCGGCTGGGCGAGACGTTCCGCTCGGTGCGCCGCA